>JBEIEP010000037.1:0-29613 GCA_040382935.1 Burkholderiaceae bacterium | reverse complement strand
TCATCTACGGTAATATCTATTCCAGCCATCGCACTCACTCCTTCCTTGGTTAACAAAATCTGTCTCGATAACTCGATTCTGTCAAACTCGGAGAGCTGCGATGGCTACCCCTTTAATTTGCAGCAGTTTAGGGACTTAATCATGTATTTCCTCACCGGCACAACCGATGCCCCAGAAAATCATGGTCAGAAATGACGACCTGAGGTGGATCCGTCAGTCACGATTGTGCGCCAGCAAATGATGGGAGTTGGGCACCAAGTACATGCCACTGCTAGGTTCGAAGAAAAGATTCGCGTGGCAATAAAAAGTTCTTATCCAGCAACTATTTATTACCAAATCGTACGCGCGGTGTAGCTGTCCTCTGTCCACTTTACGATAGATCTGGACATCTCTGCGGTTGTTTGTCCCTAAGGACAATTCGGAGCAACACTATCTACAAGACATTAATAGGCAAGTTTTCAGGATGGCATACCGATCTCACGATCCACTCTCACATCCAGCGAGAACCCTCTTCCATTGGATCTAATAGTTGCTTCAAAGATAGCTGGAGTTCCGGCACTTTGCAGCAAATGGGACCCCCTCAAACATCAATATTCCCAGCCCTAAGCGCATTCGACTCAATAAACTCACGCCGTGGCTCTACCTCGTCGCCCATCAGCATGGTAAAGACGTGGTCGGCTTCTATGGCGTCGTCGATTTGTACGCGTAGCAGGCGGCGCACGGTGGGGTCCATGGTGGTTTCCCATAGTTGGGCGGGGTTCATTTCGCCCAGGCCTTTGTAGCGTTGGCGGCTGGTGGCGTGTTCGGCTTGAGCGATTAGCCAGTCCATGGCTTCACGGAAGTCGCCTACTTTTTGCTCTTTTTGCTTGTCGCCCTCGCCGCGCATCACTTTGGCACCTTCGCCCAACAGACCCTGGAAGGTTTTGGCGGCTTCGGCCAGGTTGGCGTAGTCCACACCGTGCACAAAGTCTTGGGTGATTAGGCTGGCTTTGACGTTGCCGTGGGTGCGGCGGCCTAAGCGCAAAACGGGTTTGTCGCTGCGCGCATCGTGGTGGGCCTCAACCGTGGCGTCGTGCAGCCAGTTTTGCAGGGCGGTGGCGCTGGTTTGTGCGGCCTCTAGGGTTTCTAAATCGAGCACCACGCCATCGGCAATGGCACGTAGGGCCTCGGCGTCCATGTAGTTGGCCAAGCGCCGCACAATGGCCTGCGCCAGGGCGTGTTTGCGGGCCAGTTCTACCAAGGTGTCGCCGCTCAAGGTGGCGGCAGACTGTCCACCGGTAAAGATGCTGGCTTGGTTAAGGGCGATGCGGATTAAGAATTGGTCAAGGGCGGGGCCGTCTTTTAGGTACAACTCTTCTTTGCCCGCCTTGACTTTGTACAGCGGCGGCTGGGCGATGTAGATGTGGCCGCGCTCCACCAACTCGGGCATTTGGCGGTAAAAGAAGGTGAGCAACAGGGTGCGGATATGCGCGCCGTCAACGTCGGCATCGGTCATGATGATGATGCGGTGGTAGCGCAGTTTGGCCACATTAAAGTCGTCGTTGCCCGTGGTGCCCCCGGCGTTGCCAATGCCTGTGCCCAAGGCGGTAATCAAGGTGAGAATTTCGTTGCTGGTGAGCAGCTTTTCGTAGCGGGCTTTTTCAACGTTCAAAATTTTGCCGCGCAGGGGCAAAATGGCTTGGAACTTGCGGTCACGGCCCTGCTTGGCAGAGCCCCCGGCCGAGTCACCCTCTACGATGTAAATCTCGCACATGGCGGGGTCTTTTTCTTGGCAGTCGGCCAGTTTGCCGGGCAGGCCCATGCCATCTAGCACGCCTTTGCGGCGCGTCATGTCGCGGGCTTTGCGGGCCGCCTCACGCGCACGCGCGGCTTCAATGATTTTGCTGCAAATGATTTTGGCGTCGTTGGGGCGCTCTTGCAAAAAGTCCCACAGCAGTTTGCTCACAATGTCTTCTACCGGGCCACGCACCTCGCTGCTCACCAGTTTGTCTTTGGTTTGGCTGCTGAACTTGGGCTCGGGCACCTTGACGCTCAGCACACAGCACAGGCCCTCGCGCATGTCGTCGCCAGACACCTCAACCTTGGCTTTTTTGGCCAGTTCGTGGTCTTCGATGTACTTGTTAATCACCCGCGTCATGGCGGCGCGCAGGCCGGTTAAATGGGTGCCGCCATCGCGCTGGGGGATGTTGTTGGTAAAGCACAGCACCTGCTCGTTGTAGCCGCTGTTCCACTGCATGGCCACCTCTACGCCCACGGGGGTGTTTTGATCGCTTTTGCGCTCGCCGGTGGCATGAAAGATATTGGGATTTAAGGTGGTTTTGCCTTTGTTGATGAACTCTACAAAGCCTTTTACACCCCCCGCGCCAGAGAAGTCGTCCTCTTTGCCGCTGCGCTCGTCTTTGAGGCGAATGCGCACGCCGTTGTTCAAAAAGCTGAGTTCGCGCAGGCGCTTGCTCAGGATTTCGTAATGGAAGTCGTTGTTTTGCTGAAAGATGGTGGTGTCGGGCAAAAAGTGCACCTCGGTGCCGCGCTTGTCGGTGTCACCCACCACGCGCATGGGCGAGACATCGACGCCATCCACCGATTCAATGATTCGGTTTTGCACAAAGCCTTGCGAGAACTCCAACTCGTGCTTTTTGCCATCGCGGCGCACGGTTAGGCGCAGCATTTTGGACAGCGCGTTGACGCAGCTCACGCCCACGCCGTGCAGGCCGCCCGATACCTTGTAGCTGTTTTGGTTGAACTTGCCCCCAGCGTGCAGCTCGGTTAGGGCGATCTCGGCGGCCGAGCGCTTAGGCTCGTGCTTGTCGTCCATTTTGATGCCGGTGGGGATGCCCCTGCCGTTGTCCACCACACTCACCGAGTTGTCGGTGTGGATGGTGACCAAAATGTCGTCGCAATGGCCAGCCAAGGATTCGTCAATCGAGTTGTCAACCACCTCAAACACCAGGTGGTGCAATCCGGTGCCATCGGAGGTGTCACCAATGTACATACCGGGGCGCTTGCGCACCGCCTCTAGGCCTTCCAGGATTTGAATGGCGTTTTCGCCATAGGCAGCGCTGGCCCCCTCTTGGTTGGCGTCGATCACGGGCTGGGTATTGGTGCTGTCGGTGGCCCCCACCTCAACCCCTGTGACCGCTTTGGGGTCATATTGCGCCTCTGGCGCTGGCTTGGAATCGTTGGGAGTGGTGTTGTCGTCGGTCATGTCGGTCTATCGAAATTCTTGGAGTCGGTGAACGTTTGGGTGCAATGTAGAGCGCATGAAAAAGTAGCAAACCCGCGCAGTCGCGGGTTGTTGCACACTTTTATTCGGCCCTGCGGCGTTAAATTCGCATGGGCATGACCACGTACTTGAAGTGTTTGTCCTGGGGCATGGTCATCAAGACCGAGCTATTGCCGTCTGACAGTTCAACCTGAACCAGCTCTTGGTCCATGTTGACCAGCACCTCAATCAAGTAGCTCACGTTAAAGCCAATTTCAATGTTGTCGCCTTCATAGTCAATGTCCAACTCGTCAACAGCTTCTTCTTGTTCGGCGTTACTACATGCCACACGCAGGACTTGGGGTTCAAGGTTGAGGCGCACACCCTTGAACTTGTCACTGGTCAAAATGGCAGTGCGCTGCAAGGTAGCCAAGAGGGGTGCGCGACCCAGTGTTATTTTGTACTTGTGGTTCTTAGGAATGACACGGTTGTAGTCGGGGAATTTTCCTTCAACCAATTTGGAGACCAATTCCATGCCACCGAATCTGAACTTGGCCTGGTTGTTGGCAAATTGCAAATCAATCATGGCAGGGCTCTCGTCTGCCTTGGCACTTGCCGAACCCAACAGGCGTTCGAGTTCCAGAACGGTTTTGCGCGGAAGGATGACCTCTTGTTTGGGTACCTCAACGTCAAGATCGGCGCTGGCATACGCTAGGCGGTGCCCGTCGGTGGCAACAATGGACAAGCGCTGGCCTTCAGCCACCAACAACAGTCCGTTGAGGTAGTAGCGAATGTCGTGCACGGCCATTGCAAATGACACCTGGTGCAGCAAGGCTTTGAGTGTTTTTTCTGGCACAGAAAACACAGGCCCAAAGGTGGGGGATTCCTGCACCACAGGGAAGTCTTCGGCGGGCAGCGTGAGCAAAGAAAAACGGCTTTTGCCACCTTTGACCACGAGCTTGCCAGGGCCGGTTTCAAGTGAGACCGTTTGATCGGCGGGCAATGTTTTCAAAATGTCGATTAGCTTCTTTGCGCCCACAGTGGCGGCAAATTCACCTTCGTCACCGCCCAATTCGGCGTGGGTGCGGATCTGGATTTCCAAATCACTGGTAGTCAACTGCAATTGACCGCCGTTTTTGCGAATCATGACATTGGCCAAAATTGGCATGGTTTGGCGGCGCTCAACAATACCGGCCACCGATTGCAAGGCCGATAACAGGGCGGCCTGGCTCGCTTTGGAAACAATCATTTCAACCTCTTCACTTTATATCTGTAATCAGCCCTAGCGGGAGGCCAGCCCCAACGCGCCCGCAGCAAAGCCACAAGCCCGTCGCCAAACCCTGCCATTTTCGTCGTTTATTGCTTGAAAGAACAGGACTTTCGTATGAAAAACCCGAAAGTTATTGGCTCATCCTTTGAGTGTTTGCTCCAAAACGTGTAGCTCTTGGTTGAGCTCGGTCACGTTTTGCCGCTCAGCGCTCATTTTTCTGACCGCGTGCAGCACCGTGGTGTGGTCTCGACCGCCGAATAACTCGCCTATCTCAGGCAAGCTTTTTTGAGTGAGCTCTTTGGCCAGATACATTGCAATCTGCCGAGGTCTGGCAATTGAGGCGGGTCGCTTCTTGGAGTACATATCGGCCACTTTTATTTTGTAAAAATCGGCCACTGTCTTTTGTATGTTCTCAACGGAGATTTGGCGGTTTTGGATGGACAACAGGTCGCGCAGCGCTTCCTTGGCCAAGCCTATGCTTATCTCTTTCTGGTTAAACCGTGAGTAGGCAAGGATCTTTCGTAAAGCCCCCTCCAGTTCCCGTACGTTGGAGCGCACGTTTTTTGCGACAAAAAACGCCACTTCCTCGGGCATGACGGCTCCCTCAAGTTGGGCCTTGTTCACCAATATCGCAACGCGCAGCTCAAGCTCAGGCGGTTCGATGCACACGGTGAGACCGGCGTCAAAACGCGAAACCAGGCGTTCATGTATCGCCACCAAGCCTTTGGGATAGGTGTCACTGGACATCACCAGATGAGATTTTTTGGCCAGCAAGGCTTCAAAGGCGTTAAAAAACTCTTCTTGTGTACGGTCTTTGTTGGCAAAAAACTGTACGTCGTCAATCAGGAGCAAATCAAGCGAGTGGTAGCGTTCTTTGAACTGGGCGTAGGTTTTACGTTGGTAGGCGCGCACCACATCCGAGACAAATTGCTCTGCATGGATATACAAGACTTTTGCCTGTGGATTATCTTCAAGCACCCGGTTGCCAATGGCGTGCATCAGATGGGTTTTTCCTAGCCCCACGCCGCCATAAATAAACAAAGGGTTGTACAACTGGCCCAGGGTGCTTGAAACGTGCAACCCGGCAGCGCGCGCCATTCGATTGGCCGTACCCTCGATAAGATTGGTGAACGACAGATGGCTGTTGAGTCGATTTTTTCGTTGGGCTTCAAAGCCCTCGTCGTCGGAAGGCAGGGGCGCTTCAGTGCTGGAGGATTCTTTAACCGGAACAATAGGACTAACCCTAACAGGCTCTTCACGCATAGTGAGCGACAACTCCACCTGTATCTGTTGCCCAACCACACGCTCCATATGGTCGGCGATTGTTCCCACATACTGGGCCCGTACCCAATCCATTTTGAACCGATTGGCCACCATGAGTGTGAGCTTGGTGTGGTCGGCACTCATCTGGCCTTCAAGTGGTTTGATCCAGGTGTTGTACTGCTGCGCGGGCAGCTCTTGCTCCAATGCCTGCTGGCAAAGCTGCCACCAGGAAGGGGGATCGGATGGAATGTTCAACGCCAAGATTGGCGTTGCGGGCTTAGACGGGGAGCGCATGAATACCTGTGGATAAAAATGGCCCTTGGCGGGCCGGAGGGGGAGTTTATCAATAATTTATCCACAACTGCGGCAATATTTTTTTTCAATCATTGCCCGACTGCAAAGCCACCCTCATCGAACGGTTAAGGCGTGGGATTCGTCTGCCGCCGCACCCTTGGAATTTTAATTTCGCAAACCTGTCAAAATTTTGCGATAATCTAGGGTTCAAGAGGCGCTAAGCCCAGCTGCAATGTCGGCTTGGGATTGGGTGGCTGCTCCATGTGGGCGGCCCGTTTCATCTGCTGTTTCTACCGTGAGGGCTGCCTTGGCCCCGCGCCCTGTTAGAAGAGTAGGTGCTTAGTTGCCACATCCAACGGCCCAGCACTCACAGGCATTTAAAGGTTCTCGCCTTTGGTGTAATTGGTTGCCAGGCAAGCTTTGACAGTCCGGCAGCGACGAAGGTCGCTCACTCACGCATTTGGAATAGAGATCATGAAACGCACGTACCAACCTTCAAAAATTC
Organism: Burkholderiaceae bacterium; assembly: GCA_040382935.1. Classification (GTDB taxonomy): domain Bacteria; phylum Pseudomonadota; class Gammaproteobacteria; order Burkholderiales; family Burkholderiaceae_C; genus JALQUL01. Next base: position 23,079 of record JBEIEP010000037.1, on the reverse strand, counting down.
GCCGCGCCCGTACCCACGGATTTTTGGCCCGCATGAAAACCCGCGGAGGCCGTGCGGTGATCAATGCACGTCGGGCCAAGGGCCGCAAGCGTTTGGCGGTTTAAGCTGTAAGCCCCTGCGGCGCAGGTGCTGCATTCGCTTGGATTTTGCTAACCCCATGATGCAGGCAAGGGCTGTGGGCGTCGCGATCAGTCACGACCATGGCCAACCGGCCTTGCGTCATTTACAAACCTCCCCCCAATTTCAGGCCGTCATGAATGCAGGCGTTGTCGCGAGCAGCCAGCACTTTGTTCTGCACCGGTTAATACTTGCGCCCTTTGCTAGCGTACAGGCCAACTCGGCACACCTATTTGCAGGGGCCACCGTTTGGGTTGGCGCGCTGCTACCCAAACGACACGCCAAAAAGGCGGTACGTCGCAATTTGCTGCGGCGCCAGATCTATGAAGCGGCGGGCACCTTTCAGCCAAACCTGGTGGGAGCCGCCCATGTGGTACGCCTGCGCAGGGGTTTTGAGGCTGACGGATTCGTCAGCGCCAGTTCCCAAGCCTTGAAGCAAGCTGTTCGAACCGAGTTATTGGCCTTGTTTTCCAAAGTACATGGCCTTACCGCTGCGCCATCGCTATGATGCAGAGCCTATTTATTGGCCTAGTCAAGGCCTATCGCCTGTTGCTTAGCCCCTGGTTGGGTTCGTCGTGCCGTTTTGAGCCCACCTGCTCGGCGTATTCCCTAGAAGCGCTGGAGCGGCATGGCGCTGGGATGGGCGCTTGGTTGACAACCCGGCGCCTGATGCGCTGCCATCCGTGGTGTGAGGGGGGTTGTGACCCTGTGCCTGTGGACAGGCCCAGATTGTTTGATTTTGTCAGTAGAAATGCAAGGTAAAAAACCGTCATGAACGACATTCGACGCTCTATTTTGTGGGTCATCTTTGGTTTTTCCATGATCTTGTTGTGGGACCGCTGGCAAGTGCACAACGGCCAAAGCCCTCTGTTTTTCCCTGCGGTTGAGCAAACCACAGCGGCAAAGAGCCCGCCAGCAGCCTCTGATGCGTCTGGGGCTACGGCTCCTAACCCCGCGTCGGGCACATCCACCACAGCAGCCGCTGCAACGCCAACGCCTGCGGTCATCCCAGCTGCCGCCAGCACCGCACCGCGCGAGACTTTTGAAGTCAGCAGCGATGTGCTCAAGTTGCGCTTTGACACCATGGGCGGTTCACTGGTGCGTGCCGAATTTTTAAAACATATCGACACCCATGACAACACCCGTAACATGGTGTTGTTTGACCAGTCCAAAGAGCGCAACTACGTCGCGCAGACGGGCTTGGTTGGTGGCAATTTCCCTAATCACGCCCAGGTCATGAACGCCGTTGCAGGACCACGCTCGCTGGCCACGGGCACTGACAGCATCGATGTGCGCTTTGAGTCGCCTGAAGTGGGCGGCGTTAAGTTGATCAAAACCTATACCTTACGGCGCGGTGCCTACGACATTGCCGTTAAACACGACATTCTGAACAACAGTGGGGCCCCCATTAGCCCCGAGCTGTACCTACAGTTGGTGCGCGACGGCAACAAGTTGGCGGGCGAGTCGGCGTTTTATTCCACCTTTACCGGCCCTGCGGTGTACACCGAGAACAAGCATTTCCAAAAGGTTGAGTTTTCTGATATCAAAAAAGGCAAAGCCAGCTACGAGAAAGAATCCCCTAATGGCTACGTGGCCATGGTGCAGCATTACTTTGCCAGCGCCTGGGTGGTTCCTGATGGCGTCAAACGTACTTTCGAACTCGACGCAAAAGCATTGGAAGGTGTTAACGTTCCCGATTGTTGTTACCGGGCAATTATGCGCCTGCCCTTGGAGGCAATCCCCAATGGCGGTAGCAAATCCATCAGCGCCAAACTGTTCGCTGGCCCACAAGAAGAAAAAAACCTGGCTGCCACTGCACCAGGCCTTGAGTTGGTCAAGGATTACGGCTGGTTCGCGATTTTTGCAAAGCCGCTGTACGCGGTTCTGCACTGGGTGCATGGCTATATCCAAAATTGGGGTTGGTCCATCATGGCCCTTGTTTTGCTGCTCAAAATTGCCTTTTACTGGCTCAATGCCAAGGCCTACGCCAGCATGGCCAAGATGAAGGCTGTTAATCCAAAAATCATGGCGATGCGAGAACGCCTGAAGGACAACCCGCAGCAGATGCAACAGGAAATGATGAAGATGTACCGTGAGGAAAAAGTCAACCCGCTGGGTGGATGCTTTCCAATGTTGGTGCAAATCCCGGTGTTTATCGCTTTGTACTGGGTACTTTTGAGCTCGGTTGAGATTCGCAACGCACCTTGGGTACTGTGGATTCACGACCTGGCGGCACCCGATCCCTACTTCGTTTTGCCCTTTGTGATGGCGCTGACCACACTGCTGCAAACAGCCCTAAACCCTGTGCCACCTGATCCTTTGCAGGCCAAGTTGATGTGGTACATGCCGCTGGCTTTTTCGGTGATGTTCTTTTTCTTCCCCGCAGGTTTGGTGCTGTACTGGATTACGAACAACGTGTTGTCGATAGCCCAGCAGTGGGTGATCAACACGCGCATGGGTGTTCCGCCGCAATTTAACCTACCCAAGTTCAAGTAAGGCCCTTGCACAAGCACCAAGATCCCATCGTTGCGGTTGCCACGCCTGCAGGGCGCGGTGCGGTGGGGATCGTCAGGGTGTCGGGCCGTGCTCTGATGCCGCTGGTGCTGGCCTTGTGTGGGCGAGAGCTGCCACCGCGCCAAGCCTGCTACCTGCCTTTTCTAGACGTTAACGGGCAAACGATTGACCAAGGGCTAGCGCTTTATTTTGCAGCCCCGCACTCTTTCACAGGCGAGGATATTCTGGAACTGCAAGCCCACGGCGGACCGGTGGTGTTGCAACTGCTGGTACAGCGCTGTTTGCAAGCGGCCACAATCCTGGCCGCGTCTGACAATACAGATTTACCTCACGCCGCACTTTATCGGCTTCGCATGGCCGAACCGGGCGAATTTACCCACCGCGCATTTATCAACGGCAAACTTGATCTGGCCCAGGCCGAGGCGGTGGCTGACCTGATAGACGCCACGACCGAGCAAGCCGCCCGCTCAGCCACCCGGTCATTGGCGGGTGCGTTTTCCAACGAGATTAATGCGCTGCTTGCCAAGTTACTTGACCTTCGGATTTGGGTGGAGGCCAGCATCGATTTTCCGGAGGAGGAGATAGATTTTTTGGCACAAACCAAACTGCATACGAGGGCACAAGAGGTCATTGGACACCTGCAAGCGGTCATGTCCCAAGCACGCCAGGGCGCTCTACTTCGTGAAGGGTTGAAGGTGGTGATCGCAGGTCAACCCAATGCAGGCAAATCGTCGCTGCTCAACGCGCTGGCAGGGGCCGAATTGGCCATCGTTACGCCTGTGGCCGGCACCACACGGGACAAAATTAGCCAAACCATTCAAATTGAAGGAATCCCACTGCACGTGGTTGACACCGCCGGTTTGCGCGACAGCCCAGACCCCGTAGAAAAAATTGGTATTGAACGGGCGTGGGCTGAGATTGAGCAGGCAGACGCGGTCATTTTTTTACATGACCTCAGTCGCTGGTACGAGGCTGAGGGCGAGGCGTCAATGACCTACCAAATGCATGATCAGTTGATTGCCAACACCCTGGTACAACGCCTAGCGCCGCGGGTTCCGGTGCTGCATATAGGGAATAAGCGAGACGCTATTGACAAATTTGACGCAGACTTTGAGTTCAGCCATGCGTTTGACCGTTTGGGCCTGCCTGGGTACAAAGTGCTGACGCTATCCGCAAAAACCGGAGAAGGTCTGCAGGACCTGAGAAGCACCCTGTTGGAACTGGCCGGTTGGCAAGGCGGAACCGATGGTGTTTTTGCGGCGCGAGCGCGCCATTTGCAAGCGCTTGATGCGAGCAAAGCCCACCTAGATGCAGCACTTGGCCATCTGGTCTCCTCGGGACATCTGGATGTGGCGGCAGAGGAATTACGGCTGGCGCACCTAGCGCTGGCCCCTATCACCGGTGAGATGAGCTCCGACGAACTATTGGGGGCATATTTTTTCCAACTTTTGCATCGGGAAATGAGTCTGGCCCGCCTGCGGCAGCGGTTCGGTGCGCCCAAAAATCTATCTTCGCCTCCCCAATTTCCACAATCCGTTGCGAAATAGTCGCCCCTTATTTATGCATTTGAAAGAAAAGTGTTAACATTACCTATCATTTTTGATAGTATTTGGTTCGTCACTTTTTTTATTGGGGTCATTATGAAATTGTTAGAAGTTCACCAGCTTGAAACACTGTGCAAAGAAATCGGTCCTGGCAAAATGGAAGCTGTGCTAATCCCTTGGGACGACACAGGTGCCCACACGCTCATGCTCAAAAAAGGGGCTGACTCTTGGATGGTGAGAATTAAACACCACAACCGTGCGCGCGTCTTCAAAACCGTTACACCAGCCTTGCTGATTTGCAAACGCTGTGGTCTAACCTCGGCCACCATCAAGCTCGAGCGCGAAGTATAAAGGGCTTAGAGCGCCGTTAGGGCGCTAGCCGGCTTGCGCATTTCCTTATTGCCGACCGCCTCAGGGGGTCGGTTTTTTTATGCCTGTTTTCTCAAATTTTAACTTTTTGCTGAATCAAACCACCCAAAATGATAAACTTGGTGAAATTCAGCGATGTTTCAATAAGGGGGATAGGGTATGCAAAGTCGGTCAAACCAGTCACTGGTCAAGTGGTTTTTTTTGGTTTTGGGGCTTGCCCTTGCCGCGGTGGCCGATGCGCAAATACTTGGAAACTCCCAAGGAATTTTGGAGCAGGTGATCGGTGAACTCAAAACCATAGGTACAGCCGTAGTCACCATTGCGGTGATGTTTTGCGGTTTTCGTATGGTGTTTCAAGCTGCCCAATGGAAGGACGTTGCGCCTATTTTTTGGGGGGGCGTGCTGGTAGGTGGTGCGGCCGCGATTTCAGGCATTTTGATCGCCTAGTCGCCACGATGTCAGACCTCATTTTCAAGGGCGCCACCCGACCCGCTATGGTGATGGGGATTCCTCTTTTGCCGATGGTCGTTGTAGGGCTTTGTGGGGTGTTGGTCACCATGTGGTTGCTACAGATTTTCGGCTGGATTGCCGGAGGTTTGGCAATGCTACTCACCGCGCTTGCGCTTGCGGTGATGCGATGGGTCAGCAAGTCCGACGATCAGAAACTCAACCAAATGGTGTTACGCCTGCAAGGCTGGCCGGCACGTCGAAACAGTCGCTATTGGGGGGCGCAAAGCAGCTCCCCGATTGCGTACCGGCGCCGGTAAATCGCACAGGGGAGTTGCATGGCTGCACCACAATTGAACACGGCGCTTGAAGACCACGTTGAGGCGCATTTACCGTTTTCTGTGTACACGGCTCCCGGTGTAGTCAACACTCGGTCAGGCGACTACATGAGCACCTGGTCAATCGATGGCCTGTCGTTTGAAGGGCTTTCGGAGGGCCAAACCTTGGCGCGCATGGACGGGCTCAATCTATTGATCAGAGGCCTGTCCAACGGGCAATTTGCGTTTTGGGTACATCGCATTCGCCGTGGCATTCGTGACCGTTTAAGCAGTCCAGCCACGGGCTTAAGCCATGATCTGCTGGAGAAGTATTACCAAGGTCTAGAGAATGGTGGCTTGATGGCTACCGAGATTTACTTGACGGTTGTTTTTCGACCCCATCCCCAAAAAAATCGTTCCTTGTTCCCTCTTTACAACCGATCGATTGAATCAGCGTCACGGGAGATCGCTCATGCTGTCGAAACTTTGCACGAAATGGACCGCCAAATTGCCTCGTCGCTCCAGGCCTATGGCCCCCAGCGCTTGAGCGATTACGAGTGGAACGACAAGCGACACAGCACCCAATTGGAGTTTTACGGCTACTTGTGCAATGGGCATTGGTGGCGCGTGGCGGTCAAAAACGTTCCTCTGTACAGCTACTTGCCGGTGTCGCGCCATCTGTTTGGCGACCAGATCATGGAGACCCGAGACGCTTTAGGCTCTACCTTCTCGTGCTTTCTGGATCTCAAGGACTACGCACAATTTACCTCACCCGGCATTCTCAACAGCTTGTTGGGGCTGCGCTGTGAGTACGTGGAAACACAAAGCTTTTCACCCCTTGCCAAAGCCGACGCCTTAAGCGCCTTGAAGTTGCAGCGAAACCAGCTTATATCCGCGCAAGACGACTCGGTACGTCAGATTGTGGATATGGACGAGGCGATGGAAGGGGTGGTCAGCGGCACGTTTGCGCTGGGCGAGTACCACTACGTGCTGCAGCTCAAAGGGGCGACGCCGCAACAAGCCAAGGACGCCCGCGCCAGCGCAATTGAAGCCTTGCAATATGCGGGCTTCTTGCCCGCAGCAATAGACGGCGTGATTGACCATGCTTTTTGGTCGCACCTGCCAACTCAATGGAAGCACCGCCCCCGCAGCGCCAAACTCAGTTCACGCAATTTTGTGGGCCTGGCGTCACTGCACAATTTTGCCAGTGGCAAGCGCTCGGGCAACCCATGGGGCGAGGCATTGACGATTCTTAAAACTCCGGCCAGCCAACCGTTTTATTTCAATTTTCATGTAACACCCATGGACGAGGACGCAAAGGGCACCAAACCTTTGGCCAATACCCAGATCATCGGACAATCGGGCGGCGGAAAAACCGTGCTGGCGCTGTTTCTTGAGGCCAACGCGAGCAAGTATGGCGCGCGCGTGGTGTACTTTGACAAAGACCGCGGCGCAGAAATCGCGATACGTGCAAGGGGCGGCAGCTACCTGTGCATTGAACGCGGTGTGCCTTCGGGCTTTGCCCCCTTCAAGCTAGAACCCACCCTTGAAAACCAGCTATTTTGGGAAGACCTGGTCAAGTTTTGCGCGGCGTCGCCCCAATGGCCGCTCAGCCCCACCGAAGAAGCCGATATTCACAACGCTATTTTGGCCTTGGCTGCGCTGCCACAGGCGGTGCGCAGTTTTGAAGCGGTGCGCCAAAACCTGCCCCAAACCGACCCTAACGGCCCGGCGGCACGTTTGGCCAAATGGTGCCGGTGCACAGGGGCCTTGGGCTGGGCGCTGGATGGTCAGCTCGATCGGCTAACCATCAATACCGATACCCCTACCGGCTTTGATTACACCGATTTACTAGACGATGCCAAGGTGTGTCCGGCCGTCATGATGTATTTGATGTACCGGGTGGAATGCGCCATTGACGGGCACCCGTTTATCTTTTTCATGGACGAGTACTGGAAGGCCTTGTCCGACCCCGTGTTCGAGAAGTTTGTCAAAGACAAGCAAAAAACCATTCGCAAACAAAACGGACTGGGCGTGTACATGACACAAAGCCCATCCGATACCTTGCAAAGTCCGATTGCGCGAGCGCTGATTGAACAAACCGCCACCTTCATTTTCTTACCCAACCCTACGGCCGACCGAATCGACTATGTGGAGGGATTCAAGCTGAGCGAGGCGGAGTACCAAATCGTCAAAGGTCTGCCCGAAGGTTCCCGTATGTTTTTGATCAAACAAGGGGCCACCACCACGGTGGCCATGCTCGATTTGAAAGGGTTTGAGAAGGAGTTACAGGTGCTATCGGGCACCACCGATAACGTGGTGCGGCTAGACCGTCTGCGCGCCCGCTTGGGCGATGCGCCTGAGGCTTGGCTCCCCACATTTTTAGCGGGGGGCGCATGAAGCGCGCACTGAGCGGATTGCTATTGGGCACGTGTTGCACGATTGCAACGGCGCAATGGGCGGTGTACGACGCGGCAGCGGTGGCCCAGCGGTCAAGCAACCAAGTTGCGCAAATAGCAGAAATGGCCAAGCAATGGCTGCAACTGTTTGAGCAGTACAAGCGCATGGGGGAACAGCTCGACGCCATGACCAGGACGCGTGACCTCAAAGCCTTACTGGCTCTGAAAGACCTCCCGTCGTTAATTGACCCGGTGGCGTTGGCCACCCTCAAAGCACTTGAATCAACCGGTGTAAGCGACATCACCACGATTAACAACCGAAAAATTCACGCGCAAACGGTACAAACTGCACAGGCCATTGAAGCGCGCAAGGCCGATGTTGACCGACTGATCAGCGCGGCCAGCGCCACCACCGACGCCAAAGCAGCGGCCGACTTAACGGCACGCGCGGCGGGGCAAACGGCGGCCCTGCTCAATGAGTTGCTCTATCAAATGGAGCTTCAAAAGGCCGCAGTCTCCAAAAACATTTTGGACGAGCAGCGGCAGCGTGAAGAACGCCACGCCCAACTTACCGCTGGGCAGGCCAATCCGTTTAAGCTGAAGTTACCGTAAGCGCAGCGCCATGGCCTACACCACGTTTGTTGACGCAGCAACGGTTGTGATGGCACCGTTTGACAAGTTTGTGTTGCGCGCCCATGAGATCGCAGGCGATGTACAACCCATTGTGGTGTTGGCCTTGACGGTATTGATCATGGGCAAATCCATGCAGTTGCTACTGAGCAACACCCCGGGAACCGTGGTTGTAGAGGTTTTTGCGCGCGCGGGGCGCGTGGTGCTGTGTTTTAGCTTCGCGCTATTCGCGGGCGCATCATTGATCAAGTTCGACGGTGTGATTGCCGAGACTCAGTTTTACCTGGCCGAGCTTTTTACCTCTGAATCCGATCACAGCAAGATCTACACTTGGAAACACGAGCTCGACGTTTTCAGTGCCATTGATAGCGCCATTGACCCCTTTTTGACCAAGCTGCCGGAGCTGGTCAAGAAAACCACAGACCCCAAGCAACAGGCTGCCAACACCCACGATGTGCTGGGCCTGCTCGTGATCTCCGGGGCCACGGTCACTTCGTTTGCAACCTTGATGTTTGCTGCCTCGATTGCCTTGATGGTGATGTACTTTCGAATCGCGCTGTTGGTCTGTCTGGGGTTGATGCCACTCTTTATCATTTTTCTGGCCTTTCAAGCCACCAGTCGGTTGTTTCAATCCTGGCTGGCCACCACCATCTCCTATGTGTTTTCAGCGGGCATTGCGGCGATTCCGGTGGGCATTGCCATAACGCAGTTGGAACGCATTGGTGCCCAGTTCGCCGCCGCTATGACGGCCTCGCAAACCGGGCAGGCGGCGGGCGTGGACTTCATCACCACACCGCTATTGGCCACTTTGACGATGGGCATGATGGGCTATATGGCGGTGCGCTTACCCCCACTGATCAGCCGTTTGGTGGGTGGATTCGTCTCGGGTGCCAGTTTGGGCGAGGGCGGGCAGTTGCTTGGCGGCGTCAAGCAAAACGCCGCCATGTCAATGAACGCCATGCGAGGGGCGGGCGGTAGCCTTGCCCGCAACAGCAAGGGGCAATTTATGTCTCGCGAGCAGGCGGCGTCCCCATTTGTTGCCCTTAACCAGGGTATTGACCGTGCCGCACAGTCCGTGATGACTGCCAAAAACGATTGGATGGCCGCTTACGGGGTGAAGTCCGGGGGCTCTTCATCGGCATCAAATCGCCGTGCACCGCAGCAAAGCGTGGCCGATAGGCAGGCAACGGCGCGTAACCCGCAAGCGGCGGGTACTGGCACCGCCGCCTCTACCCATGCGCCGCCACGGGCGCCGACTAACGCATTACGAGGCCCTTAAGCCAAGTGGTTTAAAGGACACACGCATCTTTATTCGAATTTGCCCCATGTTTTCATTCAAACGACCGCCCACCTCCGCCGCCGACGCGGCTGTTCCCACTTCGAACCTGAGCTGGGAGGCCAATCTTTTAGACACACAGCGGCACAGCACCCGTCTGGCCTGGCGGGTGGCGGGCGTCAGTCTGGCCATTGCTTTGCTGTCGGTATCGGCCGTCGTGTTGGTACTGCCATTGGAGAAAACACACGTGCGGGTGGTAACCGTAGACAAGCTCACCGGCGAAACTGCCACGGCTGTCAGCCTGTCCCAGTACGCGCTTACCCCCAACGAACTCAACGACAAGTACTGGAGTAAGCGCTTTTTGATGGCCAGGGAGCGCTACAGCTACAAAATCCTGCAAGCCGACTACGACACGGTACGACTGCTGGCGGCGCAAACGCCGTGGCGCAGCTATTCGCAGTTGTTTGAGGGCTCGGATTCACTTGAAAAAAAATACGGCCCGGACATTGAAATCATTCCCGTTGTGTTGAGCAGCACGATCTCGCAGTACGGGATTGCCACCATACGTTACGAACTTAAAGAACGCGACCTGCGCAGCATGGACGCACCGCCCAAGGTAGAACGCCGGGTGGCCACCATACGCTACCACTACGCACCGCATTCCAAAGCGAGCGAGCGTGATTTGATCGACAACCCGCTGGGATTCACCGTGGATGCTTACCAGTCGGTGCTGGAAGTGGCCAATATGACCGATCCTCTTTCCACCACCACACCCAAGGTGCGGCCATGAACGCCTCTAAGCATCCCTGCGGGCGCCGCGCTTTGGCGCCGATGCGTCTGGTACAAGCGGCGTTGCTGACTTTTGGTGTTTGGTCGGCCACCTCGGTCGCAACGCCACACATCAAAGCGGACGGGCTTCCGATCACGTCCAGCGTTATCAGTGGCTTGGTCAACACGGCAAGCGCAACAACCAATAAGGTGCCCCTCGTCACATCAATACAACCGGCAGTGGCCAAAGCCAATGCAGGGACCGGCCCGACGACCAGCACCAGAGCAAACACCTCATTGTCCACAACCCCAGCCGCCGCCGCAACGACCGGACTGAGTCGAATTCAGCGCGTGAGCACCGATGGGGAGACCCCGCTGTTGCTACCGCTGGTGAAAGGCTTTCCCAGCGTGGTTGAGTTGCCCGCTGGTGAAAAAATCCTGGACATCGCCGTGGGGGGACTCAGCGATTGGGCCAGCGCCTGGGAGATCGCCAGACGGGAGTCCTCGTTTTATATCAAACCCCTAGCCAATGCCCAACTGACGACCATGCTGGTGGGAACCACTGAGCGCACCTACGTGATTGACCTGCAGCCGCTGCCCCATACCGCCGACAACCAGGCCAGTCGTCTATCGCGCCTTATTTTGATGCGCCCCTCGCCTCCAGAAGCTGTGCCCATAGCACCCCCTGCCCCTGATCCGCAGGAACAGGCCAAAGCCGAGGCTCTGCAATCGGCGCAACAACAGGTCCAAGCCTTGGAGCAACACATCCAATCTGTGCGGGAAGACCGATACAACAAACGCCCTCGCAACTACGACTACACCATGGAAATGGCGTCTTTGGTCGAAGACATTCGGCCTCGCGAGGTGTTTGACGACGGGCGGTTTACCTATTTCAAGTTTCCCGATGCCTTGCAGATCCCGGCCGTTTACCGGGGCAACGCGGAGGCGGCTGACGAAACCTTGGTTAATTCACACATAGCGAACGATTACTTGGTGGTACATGGGGTGCATACGCGATGGGTGCTGCGGTTGGGGGGGTCGGTCATAGGCTTGTTTAACGAAAAGTTCGACCCACAGGGGATAGGAACCCAATCGGGTACGTCTACCACTGAGACGAGGGTGCTCAAATGAACCAGGACACCCCCCATCGGATTGACCACGCCCAACCAGCGGCTGCCAACCAGCCCAACGCATTTACGCCAGACTCACCTCGTTTTGTGGGGGAGGCGATGTGGCGTCGTATCGAGCCCAATGCCGCCGCCAAGATCGGCTTTTCAGTGGCGGTACTGGCCGTACTGGCCCTAGGCGGCATGGCGCTCAAAAACCGCTGGGCCGCGCAACCAGCATCGGACACAAGTTCACCGTTTGTCGGCAGAGAGGAGTCCATCTCTGACAGAAAGTCGCGCAATTTTGAGGCAGAAAACCCATCCCCGCAGATCAAGCCGCCCATCCTGCTGCCCTCGGCGCCCACCCTGGCCTCTAACGCATTTGACCCCAGCAACCTGGCGCTGCCCAAAAGTCTTTTGGAATCTGCCACAGTACCCCCCACCGCCTAGGCCCATGATGGTGGGCGAGATGACGCACCGAACTGCAGATGCGGCGATGGGATGGGGCGGCGCGGCGCGCGCGGCCTCTGCCGCAATGGCCGCAACGGGCCGCAACGGCCTACCGCCCGCCGCGCCTTTACCGGGCCAGGCCATCGCGGTCACGCCGCCACTGGCTAACACTTCTTCTGCCCCGTCGGCGCAGCCCGAAACGGTTGAAGCCCAAGCCCTTCGTGCGCGCGAGCGACAGGGCACCGAGGTGACGGCCACGGCGCAGATCTCAGCCACCAAACTGGGGCGACGCAGCTATGTTTTGGCCAAAGGGGCTTTCATTCCTTGCGTGCTGGAAACGCAATTGGTCTCCAACGTTTTTGGCATGACCTCCTGCGTAGTGACGCAAAACGTGTACTCGGACAACGGACAACTTTTGTTGATTGAGCGTGGCTCCAAAGTGTCGGGCAACTATGGCTCCAACCTGCGCAACGGCGACAGCCGACTGGCCGTGATCTGGGACCGCATCAAAACCCCCAACGGAATCACCGTGGACGTGAACTCACCCGGATCCGATGGCGTTGGCGCTATGGGTTTGCCCGGCTTCGTGGATATGCATTGGGCCAAGCGCATTGGCGGGGCCGTGATGTTGTCCTTGTTGCAAGATTCTGTGCAATACGCCACCGCCGCGCTGGCGTACAACAGCTACGTGAAAGAGCAGCGCGAAATCGCTGTGACGCAACCACCGGTGCAGTTGGCCACCACAAAAACAACCCAAACCACCACCACACATACGGACCCGGTAACGGGCAACCCAGTCACCACAGTTACCAACACAAGTGAAGCCCCGGTACCGGGCAGTGGCTCACGCGGTTCTTCAAGTACGCCACCCGCCGTGCCTGTGTTCGGGGCCAACAACACCACCAAACAGGGCAACAGCATCGCAGAGCAAGTGCTGGCATCTTCCATCAACGCAGCGCCCACGCTGTACAAAAACAGGGGCGAGGTGGTGTACATCTATGTGGCCAACGACATCTGGTTTGACCGGGTGTATGGGCTAAAGCCATGAACGGGGTGGCGGTAGCGCTTGGTGCACCCCACGTGCTGCAGTCCGTCGCACTGGCAGGATCAACATCTATGGGCGAGCTGGCAACCGCCGAACCCATCGCCTACGACGCCTCAGTGCGCCATTTTTTGGCACCCATAGACCGATGGATGCAAGACCCAGAGGTGACTGAAATTTGCGTGAACAACCCTGGCGTAGTGTTTATCGAGCGCAACTCGCAGTGGCAGCGTCACGAGGTGGGAGCGCTGACTTTTGCGGCCCTGAAAAGCCTGGCCACGGCGGTGGCCACCGCCTCGCAGCAAGAGATATCTGCGCGCAGGCCACTGTTAAGCGCTTCACTGCCCGATGGATCGCGTATGCAATTTCTGGTGCCCCCTGCGGTATCTATGGGGCACTCATTTACCATGCGCAAACCATCGCGCCTCACCCGCACTTTGGACGACTACGAGCGTGAGGGATTGTTCAAGCAAATCCGCCCGCCTCTGACTGGACTTGGCCCCGTGCAACAACGCCTACTGGCCCTCAAAGAGGCGGGTGACTACAAAGCCTTCTTTAGACTGGCCGTAAAAAGCCACCAAAACATCGTCGTCGGAGGAAAAACCGGCAGCGGCAAAACCACTTTTATGAAAACACTGGTGTCTGAGATCCCGGCGCACGAACGGCTGATTACGATTGAAAACGTTCGCGAACTGTTCTTGACCCAAGAAAACCGGGTGCACCTGCTGTACAGCCAGGGTGGGCAGGGCGTGGCAGAGGTCACCCCCAAAGAGTTACTGGTGTCGTGCCTGCGCATGCGCCCTGATCGCATCCTGCTGGCCGAATTGACCGGCGACGAATGTGAAGAGTTTGTTCAGGTGGCCGCCTCGGGCCACCCCGGGTCAATCACCAGCATCCATTCAATTTCACCGGCGTTGGGGTTTGAGCGCATGGTGGGCATGCTCAGAGGGCGACCCGGCGGGCATAGCGAAACCCCCGAACAAGCACTGCGCCGCCTACGCCAGTCCATAGACATTTTTGTGCAGTTTCAAAAAGACGACGACGGCACCCGCTACATCAGCGAAATTTACTACGACCCGCTGGTGCAATTGGCATCGGTGGCCAATCTCACGCGCTAAAGCCCATGAGCACGCCCCACACAAAGTCCAGTCGTCAACGTTTGCTCGTGTATGGGCTGACCATACTCCCCGTGGTCTTGCTGGTTGCCAATTACCTGGCCGGGGCCCTGTGCCTGATCATTTTTGGCCAGGATCCACGCCAAGTCGAGCTGGCGACCTACTGGTACGCCTGGAGCCACACCATAGCGGGCAGCAAGGCGTCGGACAAGGTGGCCCTGGCGGGAGCTATTGGATGGTTTGCGGCCGCTATCGTGCCCTTTCTCGTGCTGGTCAACCGCCGCCCAAGCAACCCCAACGTTCATGGAAAAGCGCGCTTGGCCAATCTGGCCGAAGTAACCGGACAGGGATTTCTCAAGGGCGAGGGCGTCGTGGTCGGGCGCATGGGGCGCCACCTGCTGCGCTTTCCTGGCTCTGAGTTCGTTATGCTGTCTGCGCCCACACGCTCGGGCAAGGGGGTCAGCACCGTGATTCCCACCTTGTTGAGCTTTGAAGGGTCGGTGGTGGTGCTGGATATCAAGGGTGAGAACTATCAACTCACAGCGGCTTATCGCGCCCAGGCGCTGGGGCATTCGGTGTTTTACTTCAACCCGTTTTCCGAGAACAGCCACCGCTGGAATCCTCTGTCCTATGTGTCCAAAGACCCCCATCTGCGCGGCAGGGATTTGATGGCGTTGGCCGTCATCTTGTTCCCGGACGACCCCAAAAACCCCTTCTTTAGCCATTCGTCACGCAACCTGTTTGTTGGTTTGGCCTTGTTGGTACTAGAAACCCCGGAACTTCCTGCCACCCTGGGTGAGATTCTTAGACAGGTCTCGGGCAAAGGGCAGCCGTTGCGAATCTATTTGACAGAGGTCATCGCACAAAGGCTTGACGCGGGTTTGCCATTGTCTGGCGCCTGTCGCGACGCCCTGAACCGCCTCTTGCAAGCCACCGACGAGACGCTGCAAAACATTCAGTCGTCTTTTGTGGCGCCCTTGGCGATCTGGAGCAGCCCGCTGGTGGACAAGGCGACTTCAGGTGACGACTTTGACCTACACGCCTTGCGTCGGCAAAAATTGTCGGTCTACCTGCATATTCCGGCGGGAGAGGTGATGCAAGCAAGCCTGTTGCTGAATTTGTTTTTTAGCCAACTCATCAACGAAAACGTCAAAACCCTGCCCGAGCAAGATGCTTCCCTGCGACTGCCCTGCCTGCTGCTTCTGGACGAGTTTACGGCCATAGGCAAAGTGGCGATTTTGGCCAAAGCCGTCGGGTTTATCGCCGGCTACAACCTACGGCTTGTGCTCATTATTCAAGACAAGGCGCAACTGGTGGCCACCTATGGCAAAGAGGATGCGCAAAACCTACTTTCCAACATGGGGCTGGTGATTTGCTTTGCCCCAAAACAGTTAGAAGAAGCCGAACAATTGTCCAAAATGATGGGCGATCACACCGTCATGGTGCGTTCGGTGCAACATGCCAATGTGGGTCTGCTAGACAGCGGCAAGTATGGGCAAACTGTGACTGAATCAGAGCAAAAACGCGCCGTGATGCTGCCCCAAGAATTGCTGGCCATGCCAAGCGACAAGGCCTTGCTAATACGCCGCGGCATGCCAGTGGCACAGGTCGACAAAGTCGTGTACTACAAGGACCCGCTGTTTATCCAACGTTTGCAATCGGTGCGGCCCAAGGCCGGATCAGCACACCCGCACCAACGCGGGCCAGCAACTGTCCCTGCCTTGCCTGACGCGCTTTGGGACGATTACCATCGCCAGGTGGTACGGTCAGACCATTATGTCCAAAGCTTGCCCCATCAGAACAAGCTGCCCACAGCCATAGAGTTGATGGCGGAAAGCTTTTTTCAGCAGTACCTGCAATCGTCTAACAACGACCCACCCAGCAATTAGGACCCTTAGACGTGTGACCCCTTTTGTACGCTGATCGTGCATAATTACCGCATCGATTGCAAAATTCACACAAAGGGAGATTGACATGGTGCATGCCCACGGATTTGATTTTTTTAACCTTTCATTAGATTTTGTTCTGATTGCCCTATCGGTTTGGATGGCCCTGACTGCCCGTACCATGGCCATGGGCGGCGCCGTCGGTAAGACCGTTAACCTAGTGGTGGCAGGTGCGATTGTGCTGGGTTTGGCACACTTGATAGAAACTTTGGTGGCCAATTTCACCACCTTAAGCTTCGAACAGAACGAGTTGATTCACCGCCTCATTATTTTGTTTGGTTTCGCGTGTTTGGCCATTGGAATGCGATCCCTTGGACAATCCATCGGAAAGCTTAAAGGCGAAAATAAGATGCGAAAGTGACCCAGCCATGGGTTAAATTTATCCGCTGGCACGTACCGTATAAAGCCTGTCATGACCGCGGCTCCGCAATTACACACCCTGTTAAATCTGGTCGTTACCGAGGACAGAACAGGCATTCTTGCGACCCGGACTGCTTTTAGCGAACCTATCGAAGGCCTGTCTGAACAAGACCGTTTGCACTCGTTTTCGTTTCTATTCCGAAAAGGCCATTTGGTATCCGCGCGCTTGGGACCCCACCTCGACTGCCACGCGCTAGCACATATCCCATCTATCTCGTTGGTCGCTAAGGCACGCTGGACGCCTATGCGCGTGAAGGCGATTACCGTCACCGACAATTCACTGTCAACCGCGATTTTGGCCGAACTGGTACACAACGCCACTGCACTGCCCACCCGGACAGCGGTGCCTCAGACTCCACTAGCGGCAGGACTCCAACGCGACGGACAGATTTTGTATCGCCGTGCGCAAAAGGTGTTCTCAGAAGTGTTTGGTGAAATGGGGCATTCGATTTTGCTTGAGGTTGTGAACAAAATGCATCCCGATGCCAGCCCCATCGGTTTTTTGCACCAGTGTATTGACAAGTTGGCGCCTTATATGGGCATGACCAACGCGACGAATCTAATGGTTCCGCCCAAATAGAGATGAAGCCTTGGGTCTACCGGCCCGGATCTCAAAGACCATCGCTAAGTTGATCGATTTCTGCCGCTGAATACCCCAGCGCCGCCAGCAACTCATGGTTGTGTTCCCCCAGTTGCGGTGGGTTGTGCCTAAGACCCAGGCGTTCGCCCTGCATCGTCAAAGGCAGCAAAGCGGTATGGGTTGCGCGTCCATCGGGCAATTGCATGGGTACCAGTCCCCCTGAGGCCTTCAGGTGGGGGTCTTCGAACAGATCCTCTGGCTTGGTAATCGGCGCATAGGGCAAGCCGTTGGCCTCAAACACACCAGCGATGTGCGTGGCGCTCAATGCCGACAGGCGCTGACGCAATTGCGGCAATAGCCAGGCGCGCGCTAGCACGCGGTCATTGTTGGTGCCCAGGCGGCCATCCGCCCACAGATCGTCGAAGCCAAACGCCTTGCAGAACGTTTCCCAGGCTGAATCACCCGTGACTGCCAAAAATATCTGCGCCTCGTCTTTGACTTTGAACACGTCGTATATGCCCCAGGGCGAAATGCGCTCGGGCATGGGCGCAGCGGCCTTGCCCGTCACGGCATACTGCATCATGTGCTGGGCCACCAAAAACACGTTGTTTTCGAACAGGGCGCTTAACACCTCCTGCCCCTGTTCCGTTTTTTCGCGTTGGGCTAGGGCCGCCATCACCCCTATCGCACCAAACATCCCACCCATAATGTCGTTCACGCTGGAGCCTGCGCGCAGCGGATCGCCGGGGCGGCCCGTCATGTAGGCCAAGCCCCCCATCATTTGCACCACCTCGTCCAGGGCCGTGCGGTGTTCATAGGGGCCAGGTAAAAAGCCCTTGTGGCTGACGTATATCAGGCGCGGAAAGCGCTCTTTAAGGCTGTCATAGTCCAGGCCCAATTTGGTCATGGTGCCCGCTTTGAAATTTTCACTCACCATGTCAGCCGTGGCGATCAAACGCAATACCGCTTCCTTGCCCGCAGGGCTGGTCAAGTCCAAAGCCACACTTTTTTTGTTGCGGTTAAACAGAGCAAAAAATCCGGCACCCGAACCCAACAATTCGCGGGTGGAGTCGCCTTTGCGCCCCTTGCCCACCGTCTCTACTTTGATCACTTCGGCGCCCAAGTCCGCCAACACCATGCCACAGGTGGGGCCCATCACCATATGGGTAAATTCCACCACGCGCAGACCGGCGTAGGGCAGCGATGACGGCTTTTGTTGTTCGGCCCTACCAGCCTCGGCCGTTGTGGGTTGAGAAGGTGCGTTCTGTGCGTGAGTCATGGTGTGAGGGGGCGGAGATGCGGTGCAGCGAAGCCTAAATCGTAGCCCCTATTTCGATCCGTGGTGCCAAGCTTCGATACCCGTTACTTGACGCTTGTATTACCCGCAAAACCTCAGTAGAAACACCGCCTACAAAAACGCCGATGGCTGTCACAATGCAGGCGGTGGATGTGGTGGGCAAACAGTTCATGATTAACCCCAACCAACGGCTTTTTTCGTTGATCCGTGCCAGTGATCTGCTGCTACTGAACGCGGTCGCCCCCATGTGCTACAACAACCCAACGCACCCGACCCCACCCCACCGCGTGGGGCTTGTCTAAAGTTCCATTTTTATTTCCTTCCTTTGCCCTGCCATGACCACACGCTCCATCCAAGTCAACCCCAACCAGCACGCCGTACTGGCCATTAGCCCACGCATTCGCCGCTCCGCCTTTTTTGACGCAACGGTGCGCGATGGAGTCACCCACTTTACCGTGTACAACAAAATGCTGATGCCCCTGTCGTTTGGCGATTTGCCTGCCGAGTACGACCGCCTGATGAACGGCGTGGCGATGTGGGATGTGGCCGTGGAACGCCAGGTTGAAATTTCCGGCCCCGACGCCCATGCGCTGGCCCAGGCCGTTTGCGCCCGCGATCTGTCCAACATGCAGGTGGGCCAGGGCAAATACGTGGCCATGTGCGACCACGCGGGCAACCTGCTCAACGACCCGGTGCTGCTCAAGTTATCGGACCGTTATTGGCTGTCGCTGGCCGATAGCGATATGTTGGCCTGGGTGCGTGGCATAGGAGCCGAGCGGGGTTACAAGGCCACCGTTTGCGAACCCGATGTATCACCCTTGGCCATTCAAGGCCCCAAGGCCGAGGACCTGGTGGCCAAGTTGTTTGGACCATCGATTCGGTCTATCAAGTATTTTGGCTGCATAGAAACCGACTTAAACGGCATCCCCCTGGTGCTGTGCCGCTCGGGCTGGAGCAAGCAAGGCGGGTTTGAGTTGTTCCTGCGTGACGGCAGCCAAGGCGATGCCCTATGGGAGTTGGTGAAGGCGGCGGGTCAAGAATTTGGCATTGGCCCTGGCGCACCCAACCACATTGAGCGCATCGAGAGCGGCCTGTTGTCTTGGGGCGGTGACACCACCCCCGACAGCAACCCCTTTGAGGCCAATATGGCCAAGTTTGTGGATGTGAATGGTGTGCCCGATTACATCGGCAAAAAGGCCTTGCAAAAGATCGCCGCAGAGGGGCCACACCGCCTGTTTGTGGGCCTGCTGCTAGACGGCACCAGCCCCTCAGACTGGCCCCTTACCGAGCGCGCGCCCATCACCCAGGGTGGCCGCCAAGTGGGTACTTTGTCGGCCGTGGTGTACTCGCCGCGTTTGGGGCGCACCATTGGCGTAGGCCAGGTCGAGCGCCTAGTGGTAGAGGCGGGCCAGCGCCTTGAAGTCCACGCGCCCAACGGCGTGCAAGGTGCGGTGGTGTCGGGCCTGCCGTTTAAATAAGTCACCGCCAGCGTTGGCTCGTTCATTCCCTACAAGTGCCTGTCACCTCAACCCCATTGAATAGGACCACCCCCATGACCGCTACCCCTTCTGTTAAAGACCAAGTCAGCCAGGCCGAGTGGGCTTTGCGTTGTGATCTGGCCGCTTGCTACCGTTTGGTGGCCCTGTACGGCTGGTCTGATTTGGTGTTCACCCACATCAGCGTCCGCCTGCCCGATTCAGTCTCGGGGGATGAACCGCAGTTCTTAATCAACCCCTACGGCATGATGTTTGACGAGATCACGGCCTCTAGCCTGGTCAAGGTGGATATACTGCAACAAGCTGCTGGACTCGCCCTACCCGGTCAACCCCGCCGGTTTTACCATCCACAGCGCCATTCACCAGGTGCGGCACGACGCCCAGTGCGTGTTGCACACCCACACGCGCGCCGGGGTGGCCGTAAGCGCACTCAAGTCGGGCGTTTTGCCCATTAGCCAACAGTCCACCTTTGTGCTGGCCTCTTTGGCCTACCACGACTACGAAGGTGTGGCCCTGCGCGGTGACGAGATTCCGCGCTTGCAGGCCGACCTGGGCGACAAAACCTTTTTAATGCTCAGAAACCACGGCCTGCTGGTGACCGGCGGCAGCGTGGCCGCTGCCTTTTTGAACATGTACACCTTTGAGAGCACCTGCCAAATTCAAATTACCGCCCAGGCCGGGGGTGATTTGGTGATGGTCAACCCCGAGATCATTCGCAATATGCCCGAGGTGCTCAAAGTAGCCACCGCCGGCATGGGGGCCGCCATTGCGTGGCCGGCTTTGCTACGCAAGTTGGACAGGGTGGATGGGAGTTATCGCACCTGAACCCAACGCTGGTGTTTATCGTTGGCGTGAATAAAAAAGGGGCTTAGGCCCCTTTTTTATCGATGACCGCCAGTCGTTCCGATTAACGCCCGTAAGCGGTCTCGCCGTGCGAGGAAATATCCAAGCCTTCACGTTCTTGCTCTTCGGATACCCGCAGGCCAATCGTCATGTCGACCACTTTGTAGGCAATCAAAGACACCACGCCCGACCACACCACGGTGACCAGTACCGCTTTGGCTTGAATCCAGACTTGGCCCAAAATAGAGTAGTCAGCGGCGGTTACCATGGTCACGGTGGACCAATCGGCCACGTAGCCAGGGCCACCCAGGCTTGGCGAGTTGAACACGCCCGTCAGCAAGGCCCCCACAATACCGCCTACGCCATGCACGCCAAACACGTCCAGCGAGTCGTCGGCCTTGAGCAGCTTTTTAAGACCGCTAACACCCCACAAACAGGCGAAACCCGCAATCGCGCCAATCACCAAGGCACCACCAATACCTACGTTACCGGCGGCAGGCGTAATGGCCACCAAACCGGCCACTGCCCCTGATGCAGCACCCAGCATAGAGGCTTTGCCACGCATCAAGGCTTCGCCCAGACACCAGGCCAAGATGGCGACAGATGTGGCGGCAAAGGTGTTGATAAAGGCCAGGGCGGCAAAGCCGTTTGCCTCGAGGGCAGAACCGGCGTTAAAGCCAAACCAACCCACCCACAGCAAGGCAGCGCCCACCATGGTCAGGGCCAGGTTGTGCGGTGGCATGGATTCTTTGCCATAGCCCACGCGTTTGCCCAAAAAGTAGGCACCCACCAAACCGGCCACGGCCGCATTGATATGCACCACCGTGCCGCCCGCAAAGTCCAGGGCGCCGGTTTGCCACAGGTAACCCGCTTTGGCCGTCACGGCATCCACCACTTCTTTGCCGGTGTAGGCATCAGGCCCCATCCAGAACCACACCATGTGGGCGATAGGCAGGTAGCTAAAAGTAAACCACAGCACCATAAACGCCAGCACCGCCGAGAACTTGATACGTTCGGCAAACGAGCCCACGATGAGTGCGCCAGTAATGCCCGCAAAAGTGGCCTGGAAGGCGGCAAACACGATCTCTGGGATCACCACGCCTTTGCTAAAGGTGGTCGCGTTGGCAAAAGTACCTGCCGCGTTGTCCCAAATGCCCTTCATAAACAGCCGGTCCGTGCCCCCAATAAAGGCGTTGCCCTCGGTAAACGCAAAGCTGTAGCCATAGATAAACCACAGGGTGGTGATCAAGGCAAAGGTGACCATGACTTGCATCAGCACCGACAGCATGTTTTTAGAGCGGACCAGACCGCCGTAAAACAGCGCCAGGCCGGGGACGGCCATCATTAACACCAACAGCGTAGAGACCAGCATCCAGGTGGTGTCGCCTTTGTTGGGGACAGGGGCGGGTGCAGGTGCTGCCTCAGCGGCCGGTGCCGCAGCCGGTGCGGGGGCAGCAGGGGCAGCCATCGCCGCTGGTGCAGCGGTCGATTCGCCCGATGGGGTGGCCACCGAAGCCGCCGCGGCGGGAGCGGGGGTGGGCGCAGCGGTTTGCGCCATGCTAAGCGGGGCCGCGGCCCAAAGGCATAGGCCTAGCGCTGATGCAGCCATCCATTTGTTGAGTTTGTTTACCATTGGAAATCCTTTTGCGGTTTGCGTTTGTGGGGGTTGTGCAAGGGCTTTTAAAGCGCTTCGTTACCAGATTCGCCCGTGCGAATCCGAATGACCTGCTCCAGGTCGGACACAAAAATCTTGCCGTCACCAATTTTTCCGGTGCGGGCGGCGGTTTCAATTGCTTCGATTACGCCGTCGAGCAGCTCGGACTTAATAGCCGCTTCAATTTTGACCTTGGGCAAAAAATCGACCACGTATTCAGCGCCACGATAGAGCTCGGTATGGCCTTTTTGCCGGCCAAAGCCTTTGACCTCGGTCACGGTAATACCCTGCACGCCGATTTGCGACAGCGCTTCGCGCACTTCCTCTAACTTGAAAGGTTTAATAATCGCGGTGACAAGCTTCATGGTGGAGCCCCTGTAGTTGGTAATACCGACTTTCATGCAGGAAGCGTGCCAATTTTTGCACCCGGAAAAAATGGATTCCTTGCAAGGTAGAGAGGTCGGCACAAGAAGCGGACCAGATAACGCGCCTTTCGTGGGCGTTTATGGTGCAAGACATCGACCAATATGGTGCAAAGGATGTTTTACGGGCAGTTTTTCAGAATGCACCAAGCTAACCAGTGCGTCGAATGTCCCGGCGATGGTCAGAGCTGTCACTGACCGGCATATAGGATCCACTTCATGATCGGCATATAGGATCCAATTTGTGACCGGCGTAATGGAGCCAATTCGTGATCGGCGTATAGGATCCATTTCATGATCGGCATATTGGAGCCACAAGCAGGGCGT
>JBEIEP010000036.1:0-32576 GCA_040382935.1 Burkholderiaceae bacterium | reverse complement strand
GTTGTTAAGTCCATGCTCACCTCCATCATTACCGCGGGGGTGATGGACAAGCTGGGCAACACGCAGATGATGAAAGACTTGAAAGCGGCGGGTGCCATTTCTAACAAGTTTTCTGACAAGCTCACCTACAACCTGATCAACGCCACAGGGCGGGCCGTTACCGAAACAGCCCTGAATGGAGGCAGTTTAGAAGATTCGCTTAAAACGGCGCTGATAGGCGGGTTGGTCGATACGGCCCATGGTGAGGTGGCCAGTTCAATCAAAGGCCTAGAGGGCCAATACATAGCGCATAAGTTGGCCCATGCATTGGCCGGGTGTGTGGCTGGGGCAGCGGCAGGTGGCGCGTGCAAAGACGGGGCGATTGGTGGGGCTGTGGGTGAGATGGTGGCGCAATTGATGCCACCAAAGGACGGCACACTCTACACTGAGGAAGAAAAGAAAAACGTACTGGCCCTGAGCAAATTGGTGGCTGGTACGGCCAGCGCGTATGCGGGTGGTAACGCATCGACGGCAATGAGCACCGCTGATATTGCTGTGACCAACAATGCGTTCTTTGTGCTACCGCTGGTGTATTGGCTAGCTGGAGCGGCAGCTGCTTATACCACCGGTGTTGGCGGAGGCAACCCTGCCGAGGGAGTTAAAACGATTGGTGACGGCAAGGATCCCTTGAGCAAGGCGTGGGCCAATGGTACTCAAGTGGCGGTTTCTCTTTCAATGGATAAATTCCCAGCGGAAACGCGGGCGACTTTGAACCTGTTGGCCGCGGCAGGACAGCAAGTAGACGCTACTTTGTCCTACGTAGACGACAAAACTGGCAACGTAGTAAGCGGGCAATGGAACAGCCTGAGTCCGGATACCCGCTCCATGCTCATTGGTACGGGCAAGGTCGTTGGGGTGGTGCTTTCCCCAATAGGTGTGGGGCAGGTCAAAAACATCGTGGTGAGTGCACCTAAGGCTGTGACCGAACAGGCCAAGACCATCGCACTGCATAATATGATTCGCGACTCGGGTGCGATTGACCCAGCCACCGGCAAACCGGTGTTGAACTTACAGGAGCTGGCCAAACAACCCGGAGGCTTGACCAGTTTGAAAGAGGCTACTGGCGATCTTTTTGGCAGTGCTACCATGCAGACTGTTTTTAAAGATGCGCAATACATCGGTGGGGCCAAACTAGGTGACAAGGGGTTAGATGCGGTTTATAAAGTCAACTCCAAAGACGTGGACTATCTGTTTGTGGAATACAAGTACAACACATCGAGGCAGAGCATGACCAATGATGGGTTGCAGGGGTCAACGGGATGGGTGACGGGGGGAAATCGTATAGAAAATGCTGTCGGCCCCCAGCTTGCTCAATCTGTTCAAAACTCAGTCACTTCAGGTCGTACCGAAACCCTGCTGATCCAAACCCTCCCGGATGGGCGTACTAACGTCAAATTGCTTGATGTCAACGGCAAGTCCATCCCCATCACGCAGTCCAAGCTAGATCTGGTACAACGAATCACCAACAACCTCAATAAGGGAATTAAGCCGTGATACGGGCACCTATGGGTGATCGACGGTATTGGCTAAGATGTGTCGCTATCAGGCAAAACTCTATTGTCATGGCAGAGGATCAACTGAAAAAGCCCGCCGGTGCACCGAGTTATATGGCGGAGTTTGTCTGGAGCCTAACTCAACAACATCCCCGCCTAACATTAACCCAATACTCCCGTGGCGATGCAATTGGTGCTTTGTATAACCCCTTCCCCAAAGTGCTCGACGCTTGGGAGCTGTCAAATCGCGAGGCTGAATTCATTGAGCGAGAGTACAAGCCCAAACACATTCGTGCGTGGGAGTTTAGGTTGAACTACTTGGAGCATTACAACTGGTGCTTTTGGGTGATTGGGCTAGCCTTGATTTTTGACATTCCCGAGGATCAGTGGGTGCGGTTGGTGGCCCTGGTGGGTGGCGAAGGCGAAGACGTGCTGCTCGATCGCCTCATCGCCAGCCGCCAGCCCAATCGCAAAGTGGGTAGCAAGTTACTGCACAAGAAGCCTTATGCGCGTTTGCTCAAGGCGATAGATGCGATACCGGATCAGCAAGCCGCTATGCTCAGGGACTTTGTAGACCAATGGTATGTTGAACTCAAACGGCCCATAGGCCAACGTATTTGGTGGCACGACTATGGTGACCCCGAGTCCAATCCCATGGAAAAAGGCAGCTACTTCGGGCGTTGGTGCGTAGAGGCAGTGGCAGTCGTCAAGGCCTTCGGATTAGACGACCGCCTGTGCGCGGGTCACGAACATTACCCTGGCGACTTCTTGCGCCCCGATGGCCCTAGCACGCACCGTGACAGGTACACGGTGTTGGCTTGGCTCAAACGCAAATTCATTACCGGAGAGCGTTAAAAATGAAAAAGCTGGTTCGCTACCTACTCGCTATCGTCGCATTCATTTTTGTGTGGGTGGTGTTCCCCAACCGATGGTTGCTCGACATGGGTCTCGGAGCGATATTGGTAGGGCTGCTCAAATTGCTGACCGCTATTGGCACAGTGTTGCTTGTTATAGGGTTAAAGAGGCCTGAAGCCCCTGTCGAAACCAAAGAAGGGCGCTGAACCGATTACTCCAAAGCGGTTAGGTAATGGTTGGCTTTGCACACCCGGTGGCCTATCGGTTCAAATACCCGCAGGAGACTTCAAAAATCAGATTGAGACCTTGAGTGCCCAACCGGGCATGGATTACCTGAACGCACTGACTGCCCGAACGGATGTGAAGTGGGAGCCGGTCAAACTGGCGTTTGACAAGTGGGAGTACAAGCAAGAGGGGCTAACGCCAGCGGGGGCGGCCTTGCTGAGCGCCGCCGTTGCATTGGCCACTGGTGGGGTGGGCGCGGTTTCGTCTATCGGCACAGCTGGCACAAGTACGCTGACGGCCATGGCCAACGCAGGCCTTAGCGCCCTAGCCCAACAGGCCAGTATTCTGTTGGTCAACAACAAGGGCAACATAGGAAAGACGCTCAAAGACCTAGGCAAAAGCAGTGTCGCCAAGTCAATACTCACCTCCATCATCACTGCGGGGGTAATGGACAAGCTGGGCAACACGCAGATGATGAAAGACTTGAAAGCGGCAGGTGCCATTTCTAACAAGTTTTCTGACAAACTCACCTACAACCTGATCAACGCCACAGGGCGGGCCGTTACCGAAACAGCCCTGAATGGGGGCAGTTTAGAAGATTCGCTTAAGGCGGGTCTACTTGGGGCCATGGTTGAGACGGCGCATGGTGATGTTGCCAGCAAAATTGGTGAAGCCAAATTAGATTACATCTCCCATAAGGTGCTTCATGCGCTAGCAGGGTGCGTTGCGGGGGCCGCGTCCGGTGGCGCGTGCAAAGACGGTGCAATCGGGGGAGCTGTGGGTGAAATTGTGGCCCAAACCTTCAAAGACCAGGTTCCCTTGTGGGACGCACCGGAGTCGGAATGGCAAGACTTTGACGACAAGATTAAAGGCTACGGTAAGTTGGTGGCAGGTGCGGTGAGTGCCTATGCGGGTGGTGATCCGCAAACGGCCATGAAAACTGCTGAAACGGCGATTGATAACAATCAGCGCGCCGCGTTTCGAGTGCAGGCAATGCAGCAGGGGCTGAGTTCCCCGCAGTTTTACATGAACTTACGAGCCGATAGCCTACGGGTAGCGATTCGGGAGGCGGGTGGTACCCCACCTGGAACAATCACGCCGACCGGTCAAAGAGTCAATTACACACAGAGCGACATACTCCGATTTGAAACCCAGTTGGCAGCTATAAGCCCGCAACACCCATTAATCTATAGTCGCCCGAGCAGCACCGTCTCGCCCCTGCCAGCTTCTTACGTTGACATGAGCACCGCCGTGAACATGAGTAACGTTGCGGGTGCCTACAGGACGAATGCGTTCGGATTCCCAAGTGGGGGCAACGCGTACTTTAAAGAATTGATGAGAACCAATCCGCAAATGTTTAGCCCGGACAATGTTAATGCCATAAATAACCGTAAACCCCCAAAGGTGGACGCCCAATGGATTCGATACAACCCGACGCACCAATCGTTCCGAGACGAGGTGCTGGTTCATCATCACTGGATGCAAAGCAACATTGCCGTTGCGATACCTACTACGGTGCATCAGCAGTGGTACAGTCCATTGCATCCCTATCGTTGAAGGAGAAAAGCATGGATCCAAAGCTATTCACTGAATACTTGCCTTGGCTTAAAAAGCCACATTTTTTCTACTCCTCAAAGTTAAGGGGATCGAATTGGATCGAAGAAAACGTAGATAGTGCTATCTCCCGCGATAACAAGGAATACGGATTGCATATGAACAATCGGGACATTGACCTTAGTCAATGTCCGGCGAGTTTGCAACGGCTGTACGCAGAGTACGATTTACGCCATGTCATCATGCTGTGGACTACCTTCTGGCCCGAGCCCAAGAAATTAGACCAAGGGTGGGGCTTTGCTGATATGTCCGAGGTGAACATTGTGGTTTCTGCGTCAGATCAGATCGAGGCGTATGCCGCGCATCCGATTCGAGGAATGCCCGGTGCGACCGATTGCCTAGGCGTACTGGCAAAGAACTTGGAGCTCTATCTTGAGGCGTTGTTTTGTGGTGCGATGAATGCACATCATTTCATTTCGGGGTTCCCCGATGAAGACCCTGTTTTGTTTGAAAAAACAACGCTGGTCGCAAAGCATTGCG
This sequence comes from Burkholderiaceae bacterium, assembly GCA_040382935.1. GTDB lineage: Bacteria > Pseudomonadota > Gammaproteobacteria > Burkholderiales > Burkholderiaceae_C > JALQUL01. Next base: position 27,870 of record JBEIEP010000036.1, on the reverse strand, counting down.
CCCTAATTGCTGGGGGCGATGAGTACTATCCATTTTGGGCTGGTGTCTTGGGTTTACCTCCTCCCGATAATCAAGTCGATTGATCCTGCAGGGCGATCGAACTAAGCGCTGTAGGGACGGTTGTTGGCCATGCAACCAAACTGGATAACTACGCATCAACGCCACAGGGCGTGCCGTTACCGAAACAGCCCTGAACGGTGGCAGTTTAGAAGATTCGCTTAAAACGGCGCTGATAGGCGGGTTGGTCGATACGGCCCATGGTGAGGTGGCCAGTTCAATCAAAGGCCTAGAGGGCCAGTACATAGCGCATAAGTTGGCCCATGCATTGGCCGGGTGTGTGGCTGGTGCAGCGGCAGGTGGCGAGTGCAAAGACGGGGCGATTGGTGGGGCTGTGGGTGAGATGGTGGCGCAATTGATGCCACCTGAGAATGGGATTGCGTACAGCGATGGGGAAAAGAAAAACGTACTGGCCCTGAGTAAGTTGGTGGCTGGTACGGCCAGCGCTTATGCGGGTGGTAATGCATCGACGGCAATGAATACCGCTGATATTGCAGTGACTAACAATGCGTTCATTCCGGCAATTATTGGAATTGCTTGGTTAGCGGATAAGGCTTGGATAGCGTACGAAGTCAGCCAAGACATAGCGGCGATTCGGGATGGAACAAAGACTGTAGAGCAAGTGGCCATCGAAAAAGGGGAGGAGTACGTCACTGGAATTGTTTTAGGAAACGTTGGGCGCTACGGCGTCAAGGCAGGGGGCAAGTGGGTGCAGACAAAAGACCCGTTCTCCAATGTTAAGGAAAGCCGGGGGTATGTGCCGAATGCAGGGTAATCCCCCCAAAACCATCGAAACTAAAAGTAGAAAAGTTACGCAGCATTGGCCAAATGCCACTTTGGGAGGATTACCCTTCACCCAATGAGTGCATTTTTTACCCTCGTGAAACGTTAAAACCCCTCATGCGCCCCCAAAAATCGCCATTGACCCACCGGCAACTGGCCCAAAACCACGTTGCCCACGCGTATGCGTTTAAGGCCCACCACGTGCAGGCCCACCTGTTCGCACATGCGCCTAATTTGGCGGTTTTTGCCCTCTGTGAGCACAAAGCGCAATTGCTCGGGGTTTTGCCAATCCACTTTGGCCGGTTTAAGGGCTTGGCCGTCTAGCACTAAGCCGTGGCGCAGCAGTGCCAATTGTTCGGCCGGGAAGTGCGCCTGCACGTTTTCGTTAATGCTGGGCTGGTCCATTTGACCGGCGCGCAGGCTGACCCGCACCAGGTATTCTTTTTCAAGCTCAGAGGTCTCACCAATGATCTGGCGGGCCACGCGCCCGTCTTGGGTCAGTACCAACAAGCCGGTGGAGTCAATGTCTAGCCGCCCTGCCGGGGCCAAGCCCTGGCGCTGGGCACCATAAAAGCGGCGCGTGCTGGTGTCGGCCCGCCAACGGGTTTGGGGTTCAATCAGCACAATGGCGGGCTCGTGGCCGTCTTCGGCCTGGCCGCTCACATAGCCCACGGGTTTGTGCAGCAAGATGGTAACTTTTTCGTTCTGCGCCAAGAGGGCATCGCGTTCGGTGGTGATGACGTCGCTTGGCGTGACCAGTTGCCCCAACTCGGCGAGCTTGCCATTGACGCGCACCCAACCCTTGGCGATCCAATCGTCGCCCTCGCGGCGTGAGCACATGCCCAGTTCGGCCATGCGTTTGTTCAGGCGTTGGCCCACCGGAGCGGGCGCTTGGGCGGGCAATCGTGCTGGCGATGGACCTGCTTTGGCGGTCGATGGGCCTGCCGGAAATCGGTTGGGCGCGGCATAGGCCGTGGGCCGACGCTCGCCACCTGGGGGTGCGCTGGGTGTCTGCGCCCGAAAAAGCACCACGCCGGTTTTGAGTGGTGGTGGAGCGGCCGCAGGTTTAGGGGCGCGTTTAATAGTGGTCATATCGTTGTCCGTAACAGTCCGTCGCCCGATTGAAGGCGGGTTAAATCCAGCACCCTAAGGCCGCCGTACTCTACACGGATTAAGCCATGGGCTTGCAAATGGGTAAGCGCTACGTTAACCCGCTGGCGCGACAAGCCCACCAAATACGCCAACTCTTGCTGGGTAATCCGCAACAAATCGCCCACACCGGGGTACAACTCCGCATTAAAAAAGGCCGCCAAACTGCGTGCCACCCTCAGGTCGGGGTTGCTTAAGCGATCGGTCTCGCGTGCGGCAATGAACTGGCCCAGGCGTGCGTTGATCTGGTTCATTACAAAGCGGTTAAAGCGAATGGAGTGGTCCAACAGGTCATGAAAGGTATCAATCGGCAGGCCCGCGACGGTGCTTTTGCGCAGGGCTTGGATGTTGTAGCGGTAGGGCTCTCGCTTTAAGGCTGTGCCCTCACCAAACCAAGCCCCTGGGGGCAGGCCGACAAAGGTCATGGTATGGCCGTCTGCTGTGTCGTTGCTCATCTTAAGCAAGCCGTCCACCACGCCAAACCAGTAGGTCACGGGCTTGCCCATGCGGCATACCAAATCACCGGCTTTGGCATCACCCACGCGGATCGCCAGTTCGGCGTGCGAACGCGCGGCAGGCTCAAGTACGCGCAGCCAGGGGATGGCATCCAGTTCTTTTTGAGTGGGTGCGCGGCGTCTATGGTGCAGCGATAAATCGGTGCTCATGGGCTTGGGGTTGTGGCGGTGTAGATCACGTGAGTAGCGGGTGGTTTGTCAACTTGGTGTCAGTCAGAAGTCAGAGCGTCGTCAGGCTAGGCAAAACACCCCAAAAACCTAGGGAAACTCCTAGGCTCCAGCGCCTTAGATTGTCGTCGAAAGGACAAGATAGCGTCAAATTAAACCCTATATTTTTGGCATGTAGAGGCCATGCCTCGAAAAACCGCCTTTTGCCTTTGGATTGACTAGATAAGGATGTAGCGTGCAAACGACATTCCCCCAATTGTTATTGAAACATGCCGCCGAGCGCCCCGCTGCGCCCGCGATGCGCGAGAAAGAGTATGGCATCTGGCAAACCACCAGCTGGCAGGCCATGGCCCAGATGGTCAAGGCCTTGGCCGGGGGACTGCACCAAGCAGGGCTGACCCGTGGTGAACACATGATTGTCGTGGGAGCCAATCGCCCGCGACTGTATGCCACCATGCTGGCCGCGCAGTCTTTGGGTGCCATTCCAATTCCGCTGTACCAGGACGCAGTGGCTGCCGAGTGCGTGTTCCCCATCAACAACGCCGAGGTGCGCTTTGCCTTTGCCGAGGACCAAGAGCAGGTCGACAAACTGCTAGAGGTTCGTGAACAATGCCCACAGTTGTCACACATTTATTACGACGACCCTAGGGGGTTGCGCAAATACGACGAGCCCGGCCTTTTTTCTATCGACGAATTGCTAGCGGCAGGCGAGGTGTTTGCCAAGCAACACCCCGACCTGATCGCAACAGAGATCGCCAAAGGCCACCATGACGATGTGGCAGCCATGTTTTTTACCTCGGGCACCACAGGCAACGCCAAGGGTGTGGTGCACACACATTTCTCGTTGCTCAACCGCGCCGAAGCCGGTGCCAAGTTTGACCGCTTAACCCACGCCGAAGAGGTCTTGGCCTACCTGCCACCGGCTTGGATTGGGCAAAACATATTCAGCTACGCCCAGTGGCTGGCCTGTGGTTACGTGGTGAACTGCCCAGAATCGGTAGCAACCGTGAGCATTGACCTGCGAGAGGTAGGCCCGACCTATTACTTTGCCCCGCCTAGGGTGTTTGAGGGACTGCTAACCACCGTGATGATCCGTATGGAAGACGCGGGCCGTATTAAGCGCACCCTGTTTAACCAGTTTATGAACTTGGCCAAACGGGTAGGCCCCGCTTTAATGGATGGCAAGTCGGTGGGCATGCTGGACCGCCTGGCCTATGGCTTGGGCAACGCCGTGATTTATGGCCCGCTGCGCAACAGCTTGGGCATGAGCCGGGTGCGTGTGGCCTATACCGCCGGTGAGGCGATTGGCCCGGACTTGTTTAGTTTTTACCGATCGATTGGGGTAAACCTTAAACAGTTGTATGGTTCTACCGAAACGGCGGTGTTTGTCTGCCTGCAACCGGACAACCAAGCCCATGCCGATACGGTAGGCGTGCCTTGTGAGGGGGTAGAGATCAAAGTGGCCGACAACGGTGAAATTTTGGTGAAGTCGGCCGGTTTGCTCAAAGAGTATTACAAAAACCCCGCCGCCACCGCCGAGGTGTTGTCCGCCGATGGCTGGTACCACACCAGTGATGCCGGGTTTATCGATGCTAGGGGCCACCTCAAAATCATTGATCGCGTTAAAGACGTGGGGCGTTTGCTGGGTGGCAAAAACGACGGGGCCATGTTTGCGCCCAAATACGTCGAGAACAAACTCAAATTTTTCCCCCACATCAAAGAAGTGGTGGCCTATGGCGACGGGCGCGACCAGGTGTGTGTGATGATTAACATCGACATGGAAGCCGTGGGCAACTGGGCCGAGCGCCGCAACCTGCCCTACGCGGGCTATACCGATCTGGCGCAAAAGCCAGAGGTCTACCAACTCATTAAAGAGTGCATCGAGCAAGTCAACGCCGACCTGAGCGTGGACACCTTGCTGGCAGGCAGCCAGGTGAGCCGTTATTTGGTGTTGCACAAAGAGCTAGACGCCGACGATGGTGAACTCACCCGTACCAACAAAGTGCGCCGGGGATTTATTGCCGAAAAATACCAACCGCTGGTGGATGCGCTGTACGGCGGCAAAGCCGAGCAATACATTGAAACGGTGGTCAAGTTTGAGGACGGCCGCACTGGCAAAGTAAGCGCCACGCTCAAGATTGGCGACACCAAAACCTTTACACCCGTTCAGTCGGTGGCTTAAACATCATGACAGACACTACGACAGCCAAAACCATAGGCGACGTCATTCTTGACGTGCAAAACATCAGCCTGGCCTTCGGTGGGGTGAAGGCCTTGACCGATATTTCGTTTGACGTGCGTGAGGGTGAGATTCGCGCCATTATTGGCCCCAACGGCGCCGGTAAAAGCTCCATGCTCAATTGCATCAATGGCGTGTACACGCCCCAGCAAGGCAGCATTACGTTTAGGGGCCAAAAGTTTGACCACATGGACAGCCACCAAGTGGCCACCATGGGGATTGCGCGCACCTTCCAAAACCTGGCTTTGTTCAAAGGCATGAGCGTGATTGACAACCTCATGACCGGGCGCAATCTGCGCATCAAAAGCAATTTGTTCTTACAGGCTTTGCGCATTGGCCCCGCCCAGCGCGAAGAAGAACAACACCGCGAGTTTGTCGAGCACATCATCGACTTTTTAGAAATCCAAGCGTTTCGTAAAACACCGGTAGGCCAATTGCCCTACGGCCTGCAAAAACGCGTGGACTTGGGGCGTGCGCTGGCCATGGAGCCCAAGGTGCTGCTGCTGGACGAACCCATGGCCGGCATGAACGTCGAAGAAAAGCAGGACATGAGCCGCTTTGTGTTGGACATTAACGACGAGTTTGGCACCACCGTGGTGCTGATTGAGCACGACATGGGCGTGGTGATGGATATTTCGGACCGTGTCGTGGTGCTGGACTACGGCAAAAAAATTGGCGACGGCACCCCCCACGAGGTTCGCAACAACCCCGATGTGATTAGCGCCTATCTGGGCACCAGCCACTAAGCAGGAAAGAACAAAACCATGGCATTTTTTCTAGAAACTTTGCTTGGCGGTCTGATGGCCGGCATGTTGTATTCCCTGGTGGCGCTGGGCTTTGTGTTGATCTATAAAGCCTCTGGGGTGTTTAACTTTTCGCAAGGCGCTATGGTGCTGTTTGCCGCCTTGGCAATGGCCCGCTTTGCCGAATGGATTCCAGAGTGGACAGGCATTACCAACCCCTGGGCCTATAACCTGTTGGCCTTTGCCATGGCCGGCGCGTGCATGTTTGTGGTGGCCTGGCTGATCGAGCGCTTGGTGCTGCGCCATTTGGTTAACCAAGAAGGCACCACCTTGTTGATGGCCACTTTGGGTATTAGCTACTTTTTGGACGGCATGGGGCAAACGATTTTTGGCAGCGACATCTACAAGATTGATATCGGTATGCCCAAAGAGCCCGTATTCATTTTGGAGTCCGTCTATGAAGGCGGCATTCTGATTAACCAGGAGGACTTGGTGTCAGCTGCGATTGCGGCGGTGCTGGTGCTGGTCTTGTCTTTGTTCTTCCAAAAAACCACTACAGGGCGGGCTTTGCGCGCCGTGGCCGACGACCACCAAGCGGCGCAATCGATTGGCATTCCGCTCAACCGTATCTGGTTTATCGTGTGGTGTGTGGCCGGGGTGGTGGCCCTGGTGGCGGGCATGATTTGGGGTTCCAAACTGGGGGTGCAGTTTTCGCTGACCACAGTTGCCCTGCGGGCCTTGCCAGTGATTATTTTGGGCGGCCTGACCTCAGTGCCCGGTGCCATTATTGGCGGCCTAATTATTGGCGTGGGCGAAAAGCTTTCTGAAGTGTTTTTGGGGCCTTACGTGGGTGGTGGTATCGAGATCTGGTTTGCCTACGTGTTGGCGCTGGTGTTCTTGATGTTCCGGCCCCAGGGTTTGTTTGGCGAAAAAATTATTGACCGCGTGTAGGGTTTCACTACAAGAGCGAACAGCAACATAGGATCAGGTTCACACATGTTTTACAGAGAAAACGGTCAGTTCAAAACCGACTACAGGTCCGACCAGCAAATCTTCCCTATCGCGCAAGACCGCTGGGTTATTCTGGGCCTCATCGCGGCGGCATTTTTGTTGGTGCCCATGCTGGCCACCGAGTACCACTTCAAGGCCATCTTGACGCCCTTTTTAATCCTGGCCTTGGCCGCCATTGGGGTCAATATCTTGGTGGGCTATTGCGGGCAAATCTCACTGGGCTCCGGCGCATTCATGGCGGTGGGGGCCTATGCGGCCTACAACATGTACATGCGGATTGAGGGCATGCCTTTGTTGGTGGCCCTGCTGTCGGGTGGATTTTTTGCCACCTTGGTGGGCATGTTTTTTGGCATCCCCAGTTTGCGCGTCAAAGGCCTTTACTTGGCCGTGGCCACGCTGGCCGCACAGTTCTTTTGTGACTGGGCTTTTTTGCGTATCAAGTGGTTTACCTTAGACAACGCCTCGGGTTCGGCCTCGGTCTCTAACTTGCAAGTCTTTGGCTGGTCGATTAACTCTCCGGTTGAAAAATACCTGTTTTGCTTGAGCGTTCTGGTGGTGTTTGCCCTGTTGGCAAAGAACTTGGTACGCAGCGCCATTGGCCGCGAGTGGATGGCCATTCGCGACATGGACGTGGCGGCGGCCGTGATTGGTATTCGGCCCATGTACGCCAAGCTCAGTGCCTTTGCTGTCAGCTCGTTTATTGTGGGCGTGGCCGGTGCCTTGTGGGCTTTTGTTCACCTGGGTTCTTGGGAGCCTGCCGCCTTCTCGGTAGACCGTTCCTTCCAGTTGTTGTTCATCGTCATCATTGGTGGCATGGGCTCCATCATGGGAAGTTTTTTTGGGGCGGCCTTTATTGTGATTTTGCCGATTGTGCTTAACCAGATGCTGCCCCTGATCGGTTCGGTGCTGGGGGTGCAGATTTCGACGGCAGCGGTGGCGCATACCGAGTTCATGATTTTTGGTGCTTTGATTGTTTGGTTTTTGATTGTGGAGCCTCATGGTTTGGCCAAGCTGTGGAGCGTGGCCAAACAAAAACTGCGCTTGTGGCCCTTCCCCCATTAAGGTGGGGCGGGTTGGGCCCGTTCAGGTTGTTTGGAGTTGGTGGTTTGTTTGTGTTTGTTTGTTCGGGTGCCTAGGTGCCCATCTTTAGGAGACTGATATGAAAATTCGCAATATTGCGTTCGCAGTGGCCCTTGTGGCCGTGGGTGCCTCGGCTTTTGCACAAGCCAAAGAGCAGTTTTTCCCGGCCTTGGTGTACCGCACGGGTGCCTACGCGCCCAATGGCGTGCCATTCGCCAACGGCTATGCCGACTACATGAAGTTGACCAACGCACGCGGTGGGATCAACGGCGTGAAAGTGTCTTACGAAGAATGCGAAACGGGCTATGCCACTGACCGTGGTGTGGAGTGCTATGAGCGCTTGAAAGGCAAAAACGGTGGTGCCACGGTGTTCCAACCTTTGTCCACCGGCATCACCTTTGCTTTGACCGAAAAAGCACCCATCGACAAAATCCCTTTGATCACCGGCGGTTATGGCCGTAGCGAATCGGCTGACGGTGGCGTGTTCAAGTGGAACTTCCCACTCACCGGCACTTACTGGGGTGCGGCTGACATTTTGATCCAACACATTGCCAAAAAAGAAGGCGGCTTTGACAAGCTCAAGGGCAAGAAAATTGCCTTGGTGTACCACGACAGCCCATTTGGCAAAGAGCCGATTCCTCTGTTGCAAGAGCGTGCGGCAATGCACGGCTTCCAGTTGTCCTTGTTGCCCGTAACGCATCCTGGCGTGGAACAAAAAGCCACTTGGCTGCAAATTCGTCAAAACAAGCCTGACTACGTGCTCAACTGGGGTTGGGGTGTGATGAACTCCACCGCCCTTAAAGAGGCGCAAGCTACGGGCTACCCACGCGACAAAATGTACGGTGTGTGGTGGGCGGGTGCCGAGCCTGACGTGAAAGACGTGGGTGCTGGCGCTGCCGGTTACAACGCCTTGGCACTGCAACACGGTGCAGAGCCTAACTCAGCCGTGGTCAAAGAAATTCTGGCCAAAGTGCACGCCGCTAACCAAGGCGCAGGACCTAAAGAAGAAGTGGGCCAGGTGCTGTACATGCGCGGTTTAACGGCCGCCATGTTGGCCATTGAAGGCGTACGTTCTGCGCAAGAGCGTTTTGGCAAGGGCAAAGTCGTCACCGCCGAGCAGGCACGCTGGGGCTATGAGAACCTGAACCTGACCCAAGCCAAGTTGGATGCACTGGGCTTTAAAGGCGTCATGCGCCCCATTTCCACCTCCTGCCAAGACCACATGGGTGCCTCGTGGGCCCGTGTACACACTTGGGACGGCAAGGCTTGGAAATTTACCTCTGATTGGTACCAGCAAGACGACGCCATCATCAAGCCTATGGTAAGGGCCGCTGCTGACAAGTACGCTGCTGAAAAGAAATGGACACGCCGCAGCGGTCAAGACTGCCAGTCCTAAACCACCTTACCCAGAGTTAACCACCAGAGCCGCTTTGCGGTTGGCGGTTTTCTCTGGGCCACTTTTTTGATTGTGGATCGCCATGACGACTGCTACCACTGCTGACCATTCTTCTTCTTCGACATCTACTGGCGCGTCCAATGCCACGCCTAAGGCCGTACCAAATGTCGTGCTTAACGTCAATGGCATTGAAGTCATTTACAACCATGTGATTTTGGTGCTCAAGGGCGTTTCGCTACAAGTGCCAGACGGCAAAATTGTGTCGATATTGGGCGGCAACGGTGCGGGCAAAACCACCACATTGCGCGCGGTTTCTAACCTGCTCAAAGGCGAACGTGGCGAAGTCACCAAAGGCAGCATCGAACTGCGTGGCGAACGTATTGAAAACCTCACGCCCGCCGACCTGGTGCAGCGCGGGGTGGTGCAGGTGATGGAGGGGCGTCACTGCTTTGCCCACCTCAGCATTGAAGAAAACCTGTTGACCGGTGCTTACACCCGCAAAGACAAAGCCGAAATTGCGCGCAACCTCGAAAAAGTTTACAACTATTTCCCGCGTCTCAAAACCCGAAAGTCTAGCCAAGCGGCCTATACCTCCGGGGGTGAGCAGCAGATGTGTGCGATTGGCCGTGCCCTGATGGCCAGCCCTACCATGGTGTTGTTGGACGAGCCCTCTATGGGCTTGGCCCCACAAATCGTGGAAGAGGTGTTTGAGATTGTGAAAGACCTCAACCAAAAAGAAAAAGTCACGTTTTTAATTGCCGAGCAAAACACCAACATGGCCCTGCGTTACGCCGACTACGGCTACATCATGGAAAGCGGCCGTGTGGTGATGGACGGTGCCGCTAAAGACTTGGCGCAAAACGAAGATGTCAAAGAGTTTTATTTAGGCATGGGTGGTGGTGAGCGCAAATCCTTTAAGGATGTGAAAAGCTACAAGCGGCGCAAGCGTTGGTTGGCCTAGGCCCAGCGGATTTTTCCTTGCTGTTACCCCCTCATTTTTAAAGCCTTTTCGTAAGGATTCAAGCCCATGACGCGCCCATTTTTTGACGCATTGGAAACGCGAAGCCCCGACCAGCGTGAGGCTGATTTGATGGCCGCATTGCCGGGGCAAGTTGCCAAGGCCCAAGCCCACGCCTCGGCATTTGCCACCATTTTGGCGGGCGTGGATGCCGCACAGGTGAACAGTCGCGCGGCGCTGGCGCACCTGCCGGTGACGCGCAAAAGCGAATTGCATGAACGCCAAAAAGCGGCACGTCAGGCCGGGGGTGATCCCTTTGGCGGATTTAGCACCTTGGCCTATGGGCAGCGCATGCCCCGTATTTTTGCCAGCCCTGGCCCGATCTACGAGCCCGAGGGCCGTGGTGTGGATTATTGGCGTATGGCCAGAGCCATTTATGCCGCAGGGTTCAGACCCGGTGAGTTGATTCATAACTGCTTTAGCTACCATTTTGTGCCCGCTGGCTCCATGATGGAAACCGGTGCACACGCCCTGGGATGCAGCGTGTTTGCAGGCGGCACAGGGCAAACCGAGCAACAAGTGCAGGCCATGGTGGACCTGCAACCCGCAGGCTATATTGGCACCCCTAGTTTCTTAAAGATCATTCTTGAAAAAGCCGCCGAGTTGGGCGTGGCCTTGCCCAGCGTTAAAAAAGCCATGTTTGGTGGCGAGGCCTTTCCACCCAGCCTGCGCGATTGGTATTTGTCCAAAGGCGTTGACGGCTACCAGTGCTTTGCCACTGCCGACTTAGGTCTCATTGCCTACGAGACCCACGCCCGTGAGGGATTGGTGCTGGACGAGCAGGTGATTGTCGAAATCGTTAGACCCGGCACCGGTGACCCCGTGGCCGTTGGCGAGGTGGGTGAACTGGTGGTGACCTCACTCAACCCCGACTACCCCTTGATACGCTTTGGCACGGGCGATTTAACCGCGGTATTGGCAGGCAGTTGCCCCACAGGGCGCACCAACACCCGCATCAAAGGCTGGATGGGGCGTGCCGATCAGACCACCAAAATACGCGGTATGTTTGTCCACCCTGGCCAGGTCAACACCATTGCCAAACGCTTCCCAGAAATCGGGCGTGCAAGGCTGGTGGTGAGCGGCGAGATGGCCAACGACCAGATGACCCTTAAAGTTGAGGCCAGCATGGCCGCAGAAGGCTTGGCCGATCGCATTAGCGAGGCCATACGCGACGTCACCAAGTTGCGCGGCACCGTGGAGCTGGTGGGTTTGGGCAGCCTACCCAACGACGGTAAAGTGATTGAGGACGCGCGCAGCTACCAATAGGCAATAGGCAATAGGCACGCGTAGGTCGGTGCCAGCTAGCTTTTCGGCTGAGGCGCATGGTTTTGGACTACCTGAAGCACCTGATTGCGTAATTCGATGTTGAGGTGAGTGGCCATACACAAAAACTCACCGTCAGCGGCAACCGGAAACGGCAATGTCGAGTGAATCGTCATGCGCCGATAGGTTTTAACGGTCATTTCAGGCCGTTTGAGGCGGTGGCCCAAAGCCAATGCAACCAAGCCACTGATGGTCGCTTTCCTAGACATGTTTTTGATGAGTATCAAGTTCAATAGGCCGTCGTTGACTGAAGCATTGGGCATTATTGGCATTCCGCCACCATAGGTTGGTGTATTTAAAGAGGTCACCATTAGGGCTTTGCCCTCGTAGGTCATCGCACCATCGCAATCGATCCGCAACTTCCAATACCGCATGCCCACCCACTCAGCTATACCTGCGAAAAAATAGCGCATTCTGCCACCGAATAGTTTTGAAATATTGACCGCGCGGCGTCCGACGTGGGCGTCAAAACCTACAGAAAAGCTGCTAAAAAAAGGCAGGGGACGGACTATTTCAGTACGTGCTACAACCGCGTTTACCCAAGCGATGTCAAAGGGGGTGGTAGGTTGTGTTAAGGCGAAATCCAAGGCTTTGCGCCAGTGCATTCCGTTGACGCCAATGGCGCGCGCCGTGTCGTCACCACTTCCGTAGGCCACCAAGCCGACTTCGAGCGACCGCTCCAACATTGCAGGCAGCATTTGGTTTAAGGTGCCATCCCCGCCAATGACTACCAGTCGGCTGCCCACCGGCAAGGCTCGGACATGCGCTAATGCCTCCGGTACAGTGTCAAAGCAATGCACAGGTACGTGGGGATGGCCGCCTGCTAGGTGGCGCTGAACCGCTGGCAACACTTTGGCCGCGCGCCCTTGGCGGGCGTTCGGGTTGATGAGCACGGTGGGGGAAATGAAAGAGGTAGGGGACGGTGCATTCATTCGTACTTTGGGGCGCAACTGCTCACAGCCAAGTATTGACCCAGCGATGGGTGTCGTCCAATGCAAGTGCCAATCGCTCCAGCAGAGCGTCAATTTCAGATTCCGAGATGATGAGCGGTGGTGAGACGGCCACCACATCGCCACCCAATACCCGCAAGATCAAACCGTGTTCTTGGGCACGGCGTACCAAATAGGCACCAACGCCCTTCTTGGGGTCAAAGGGTTTGCGGGCTAAGGGGTCTTGGGCCAACTCAACCGCGCCGATCAGGCCCATGCTACGCACCTGTCCCACCATGGGGTGCCCGGCAAACCGCTGCAAGCCCTGGGCCAAGCGGGGGGCCACGGCCGCGACATGCTCGAACACCTGTTCTTCTTCGTAGATTTTGAGGGTTTCAAGGGCGACAGCACAGGCCAAGGGGTGGCCGCTGTAGGTGTAACCATGGCCAAAGGTGCCAACGGTGGCGCTGGCGTCGGCAATGGTTTGGTACAGGTCGTCGGACAGGTACAGGGCCGACATAGGCACGTAGGCCGACGTCAGCATTTTGGCCACGGTAATCATGTCGGGTTTGAGGTCGTACACCTGGGTGCCAAAGGCCTTGCCCAAGCGACCAAAGCCGGTAATCACCTCGTCCACAATGAACAAAATATCGTGCTTTTTGAGCAGGGCTTGAATGCGTTCAAAATACCCGGGCGGCGGAAGAATCACGCCGCCAGCGCCTTGCACGGGCTCTGCAATAAAGGCACCAATGGTGTCGGCACCCTCTGCGGCAATCATGTCTTCCAGTTCTTTGACCAAACGGTTGACAAACTGTTCTTCGGATTCACCGGCTGTGGCAAATTGGTAGTGGTGGGGAGCCCCCACCCGCAACACCCCTGCAATGGGCAAATCAAACATGGCGTGATTGGCGGGCAGACCTGTGAGGGATGCACTGGCCAATGTCACGCCGTGGTAGCCCTTGTTGCGCGCAATGATTTTTTTCTTGTTGGGGCGGCCTTTGGCGTTGTTGTAATAGCGCACCAATTTAAAGGCCGTGTCGTTGGATTCTGACCCCGAGTTGGCAAAAAGGACGTGGCTCATGGGCACGGGCGACATGGCAATCATGCGCTCGACCAACTGTGGCACAGGGCCGGGCACCTTGCCGGTGAACGAATGGTAATAGGGCAACACCTTCATTTGCTTGTAGGCGGCCTCTATCAGTCGTTGGTTGGAAAAACCCAAAGAGGTACACCACAAACCTGCCATGCCTTCAATGTAGCGCTTGCCGTTTTCGTCCACCACATGGACGCCATCGCCCCCCGTGATCACCAGTGGCCCGTCTTTTTCAAGCTGACGCAGTTGCGTATAGGGATGGAGATGGTGGGCGATATCGCTAAGGCCGGTTTTTGAGATGGTCATGATGGACGCTGCAAAAAATCAATGGTTTCAAAGGGTAACCGCTTGTCACGGGGTCTGCAATGCGCAAGGCGAGTGGGCGAATGATGCTCCCCAAACAAGTGTACCTAGGACTATGGCGCAGTTTCAGTGCGCCAGAAAGGCGGAAAACCCTAAAGTCTCGGGTATGGAGGGTATGGATTTTCGCCTGTGCCTTTTGTCCCGCGAATGACTGCAAGCTTGCTGGCACCGGATAAACCCTGACAGCCAAATTACGCAAACCCGGTATAAATGGCACTAAACATTTCAAGGAGATACAGTGGACTTTTTGCAGCAGGTCATCAGTGGCATCGCTCAGGGCTGCATTTACGGTTTGATTGCCCTAGGCTTTGTGTTGATTTACAAAGGGACCGAGACCGTGAGTTTTGCCCAGGGCGATCTTATGACCGTGGGGGCATTTGGCGGCTTGGTTCTCATGACGGTACTGGGGTTCCCTTTTTGGATCGCGGTGATCGCCACAATTCTTGGCATGGCCCTTATGGGTGGACTGGTTGAGCGGGTGGTGATTCGCCCCATCCTTGGGCAACCGGCTTTTTCGATTGTGATGTTGACCATTGGTATTGGTTACGTCATACGTGGTCTAATTACCATGATTCCTGTTTTGGGTACAGAAACACACACGCTGCCCGTACCTTATCGTGACCAGATATTTGATTTGGGCGGTTTGGTGATTGGCGTTGAGCAGCTCGTCATCATCGGGGTAACGGTGGTCTTATGCGGTCTGCTGTACCTGCTGTTCAAATACAGCAAGGTGGGTATTGCCATGCAGGCCGCTTCGCAAAACCAAATCGCTGCCTATTACATGGGCATACCCGTCAAACGTATCAATGGGTTGATCTGGGCGTTGGCAGCGGTCATAGCGGCCATTGCGGGCATATTGTTGGCCCCCATTACCTTTGTCCATGCCAACATGGGCTTGATCGGCCTAAAGGCCTTTCCAGCGGCTGTATTGGGTGGGTTTGGCAGTCTTCCAGGCGCCATTGTGGGGGGATTGATTATTGGCGTGGTCGAATCTTTGGCTGGGTTTTATGCGCCCGAGGGTGTCAAAGACGTCGCGGCCTACGTGTTGGTGTTGATCATGCTAATGATTAAGCCCAACGGCTTGTTTGGTGAAAAGTTGAGGAAGAAAGTCTAATGCGTTTCATTTTTAAAACGGATTACAACCAAGACATTCGACTGGCCAAACACGGCGGTCATTTGTTCTGGTACAGCCTGCTTGTGCTGACGCTGCTAGCGGCACCTTGGCTTATGTCCGAATACGCTTTGGCGCAGCTCACCTTTGTTTTGATCTACTCGATTGCTGGCCTGGGCTTGATGCTTTTGGCCGGCTTTACAGGGCAGTTTTCGTTGGGCCATGCGGCGTTTTTGGGTATTGGCGCTTACGTTCAAGGCTATCTAACCAATATGGGTGTGCCCTTTCCTGTCGCACTGTTGGCCGTTGCGGCTGTATCCTGTGTGATGGGGGTGCTGATTGGCTTGCCGGCCTTGCGGGTCAAAGGGATTTACTTGGGCATTGCTACGATCGCTTTCGGCTATATCGTGGAAGAGGTGTTTGCGCGTTGGGAAGGCTTTACGGGGGGGAACCGGGGATTGAGTGTTAAGGCACCCGATATCTTTGGTTTTAAGGTGGACACTGGCGAATCTTTTTACTTTTTGTGTTTGTTCCTAACCGTGTTGGTGACGCTAGGCTTACTCAATCTTTTGCGTTCCAGCACTGGCAGAGCCTTTGTCGCAATTCGTGATTCTGAAATCTCTGCGCAAAGCATGGGCATCAATTTGGCCTATTACAAAACACTTTCTTTTTCGATTTCGGCAGTTTTGGCGGGCGTCGCGGGCGCTCTGTATGCGCACAATCTGAAGTTCGTAACACCCGACCAATTTAACATCTTGCAGTCAATTGACCTGGTGCTGATTGTGGTAATCGGTGGTTTGGGTTCCATGCATGGTGCGTTCTTGGGTGCGATCTTTCTGATCACCATGCCGCAGTTTATCAACGGCGTTAAAGACTATCTACCCGATGTTGTTGGCCAAGCCCCCGGGCTTAAGCAGTTTGTATACGGCGTCGTGCTGATTGCGGTGGTGATGTTTGAACCCATGGGCATGTATGGGCGCTGGCTTAAGGTGAGAACCTATTTACAGATATTCCCGTTCTATCGCAAGGGCATGTTCAAGCGGCAGAAGTCTTTCCAAAAATCCGACCGGTTGAAGTGATGGCAGACCGAGATCTGAAAGACACAAAGGAAGCAAGCGTATGAATGATTTGTTGTTATCTGCTAAAGACCTGAGTGTGCGGTTTGGCGGCGTCTTGGCCGTAAACCGGGTTAGCTTTGATGTCAAGCAGGGAGAAGTGTTCACTTTGATTGGCCCCAACGGTGCGGGTAAAACCACCGTGTTTAACTTGATCAGCCGCATTTACGAGCCCACCGAGGGTGAGATTGTGTACCTAGGCAAAAAGTTGACCGACCAGGCTCCGCACAACATCGCCTCGCTGGGCATTGCCCGCACCTTTCAAAACATCGAACTGTTTGAGCATGCGTCGGTGCTGCATAACTTGCTCATAGGCAACCATACCCAGCGCAAAACGGGGTTTTTTAGTGAGTTGTTTTTTACCGCCAAAACCCGTGCGGCTGAGTTGGAGGCACGCGAAAAAGCCGAACGTGTGATCGAATTTTTGGACTTGCAGCACTACCGCGACTCTATGGTTGCGGGTTTGCCGTATGGGGTGCGTAAAGTGGTTGAGATGGCGCGAGCGCTTTGCACCGAGCCGAAAATGCTGCTGCTTGACGAGCCGTCTTCAGGATTGAACGTTGAAGAAACCGACGATATGGCGTTTTGGATTGCGGACATTAAAAACGAACTGGGCATTACCGTACTGATGGTGGAGCACGACATGAGCCTGGTCTCCAAGGTATCGGACCGCGTGGTGGCAATGAACCAAGGCGCGGTGTTGGCCATGGGTACCCCGCGCGAGGTACAAAACGATCCCGGTGTGATAGAGGCCTACCTAGGCTCAATTGACGGTGTGTCCTCCTTGCGCAGGCCAAAGGCTTTACTATGAGCGAAACAAATACATCCATGCCATCACAGGAAGTGGCACCCGAACAAAAGCCGCTGCTGGAGCTGTTAAACGTAGAGAGCGCTTATGGCCCGATCAAAGCCATTCGCGGGGTTAGCCTCAAGGTGCGACGGGGTGAAATTGCCACCGTGTTGGGCTCCAACGGGGCTGGTAAATCCACTATTTTGAAGACTATTTCAGGCATCATTGATCCGCGCAAGGGGTCTATCACTTTTGCGGGCGAAGACATTACCGCAAAAGACCCCGCGCTGATTGTGCAAAAAGGCTTGAGCCATGTTCCCGAAGGCCGCGAGGTGTTTCCGCTGCTCAGCGTACGTGACAACCTCTTAATGGGCGCCTTTACGCGCAAAGACAAAGACGGTGTAGCCAAAGACATCGAACAGGTTTTTGCCTATTTCCCCATCCTAAAAGAGCGCGCCACACAAGATGCCGGTCTGCTTTCTGGCGGGCAACAACAAATGTTGTCCATCTCAAGGGCGCTTATGGCCAACCCGTCCTTGATCTTGTTGGATGAACCCAGTTTGGGTTTGTCGCCCAAGCTCACTAAAGAAATTTTTGAGATCGTGGTGCGTATTAACCGCGAACGTGGCACCACCATTTTGCTGGTGGAGCAAAACGCCAATATGGCTTTGAACGCCTCTGACTACGGCTATGTGCTTGAAAACGGGCGCATCGTGATGGAGGACACCTGTGAGCGTTTACGTGAGAAGGACGACATCAAAGAGTTTTACCTCGGCATGAAAGAGGAAGGCGCGCGTAGCGAGCGGCGTTGGAAAAAGAAAAAGAACTGGCGCTAAACAGGTGAGGTCCGCACAATGAGTACGCTTTGGAATTTTGACCACATTCAGCCACAGGCTGAGGTGGTGTTGCCCGGTAACACCGTGGCCAGTATGTTTTGGAACGGCGTAAAAGCCCGTGGCCCCAATGTATGGATGCGCCAAAAGAATTTGGGCATTTGGCGCAGTTGGACCTGGAACCAGACGGGGCAACGCGTCTCTGAAATCGCTGCCGGTCTGATCAGTCTGGGCTTTCAAAAAGGCGAGGTGGCGTCCATTTTGGCCAATACCGTGGTCGATTGGGTGATGGTGGACTTGGCGGTTTTGTCGTGCGGCGGGGTTTGCAGCGGTATTTACCCCACCGATGCGGCCGGACAGGTGCATTACCTGTGTGAGGATTCGCGCACCGCCGTGTTGTTCGTAGAAGACGACGAGCAGTTGGACAAAGCCCTTGAGGTGCGCGACCGCTTGCCTTTACTGCGCAAAATTGTGGTGTTTGATCTAGAAGGGCTGCGCACCCTGAACGACCCCAACGTGATGGGCCTAGACCAGTTGTGTGAACTCGGACGCACCTACTTGGCAGAGCACCCCAACGCCGTTGTTGAGCGCGTGGAGGCGGTGCAGCCTGAGGATTTGGCGATTCTGGTGTACACCTCTGGCACCACTGGTAAACCCAAGGGCGCGATGCACCTGCACAAGGGGCTGGTGTACACGGTACGTGGCTACAACGTGTTGGTGTCGCAAAACGAAGAGGACGAGCGCATGGCGTTTTTGCCTCTGTGCCATATTGCAGAGCGCATGGGCGGTGAATACTTTGCCATGTACACCGGCTCAAAAATCAACTTTGTTGAGAACCCCGAGACCATCCCCGAAAACGTGCGTGAAATTGCCCCCACGGTGTTTACCGCCGTGCCTAGGGTGTGGGAAAAGTTTTACTCGGGTGTGGTTATTGCGCTCAAAGAGGCGGGCAAGATCCAGCAACTGGCCTACGGCTGGTCGATTGGTGTGGGGCTGGCGATTGCTGACTTGGTATTGGCGGGCAAGCCCGTTGGTTCCGCCCTCAAGTTGCAGTTTTACATTGCGCGGTTTTTAACACTGAACAATGTGCGCAAAATGATGGGAATACACCGGGCGCGGTTTTTGGTGACCGGAGCCGCTCCAATCTCGCCCGATTTGGTGCGTTGGTATTTGGCGCTGGGTGTGCCTATGTTTGAGGTGTGGGGCATGACCGAGACCTGTGGCGCGTCGTCTGGCAATCTGCCCGGCGGCATCAAACTGGGGTCGATTGGTCCGGCCGCGTCCTACAATGAAATGAAAATCGATCCGGCCACCGGAGAGATCATGGTGCGCGGGCCCAATGTGTTTGCGGGCTATCTCAACCTGCCCGAAAAAACCGCCGAGGCCTTGACCCCCGATGGCTGGTTGCACACAGGTGATGTGGGGTTGGTGGATGCCGACGGCTATTACAAAATAACGGACCGGATGAAAGACATCATCATCACGGCGGGCGGCAAAAATATCACCCCCAGTGAACTAGAAAATGATTTGAAATTCTCGCCCTACATCACCGATGCGGTAGTAATCGGTGACAAGCTGCCGTATCTAACAGTTCTCATCATGATCGACCAGGAAAACGTCGAAAAATACGCCCAAGACAACGACGTGCCCTTTAGTAATTACGCTAGCTTGACACGCACGCCGGCCGTGCAAGAATTGATTCAGTCTGAAATTGACCGAGTGAACAAAAAGTTTGCCCGGGTGGAGCAGATCAAAAAGTTCTTTTTACTCGATACCCAGTTAACGGCAGAGGATGAAGAGTTAACCCCGACCATGAAGTTGAAACGCAAGTTGGTTGAGAAAAAGTACAGTGCCCAAATTAAGGCCATGTACGCTTCTTAAATTAAGACCTGCGCTGAACAGACGGTAGATTTTTTTGATAGTTTTTTATAGGAGATACTTTATGAAACGTAAACATCTATTGGCCTTTGCGGTGATGGGCTTGGCTGCCACAATGGCGCAAGCACAGAACTCCAACCAAGGGGTAAGCAAGACCGAGATCACCCTTGGAACCATCCAAGACTTTTCTGGCCCGTTAGCAGGCTTTGGCAAGCAAATTCGCAACGGTATGCTGCTGCGCGTTGCCGAGATCAACGAACAAGGTGGTGTGAACGGTCGCAAGATTGTTCTGAAAATGGAAGACTCGGGCTACGACCCCAAGAAAGCCGTGTTGGCCGCGCAAAAGCTGGTCAACCAAGACAAGATTTTCGCAATGGTGGGTCATTTGGGCACCGCCCAAAACATGGCTGCCATGCCCATCCAGTTCGAAAAGAATGTGATCAACTTTTTCCCGGTCACTGCGGCTCGTGAGATGTACGAACCATTCCATCGTTTGAAGTACGCATTTGCTGCGACCTACTACGACCAGATGCGTACTTCGTTGCCCGGCTTGGTCAAGGAGAAAAAAGCCAGCAAGGTGTGTATCAACTACCAAGACGACGAGTTTGGTGAAGAAGTGCTCAAAGGCGCTGAAGAAGGTTTGAAGTCCATCGGCATGACCCTGGCTGAAAAGGCATCGTTCAAGCGCGGTGCCACCGACTTTTCATCGCAAATGGCCAAGCTCAAGGCCGCTAACTGTGATTTTGTGGTGCTGGGAACGATTATTCGCGAAACCATTGGCTCCATCGGCACCGCGCGCAAGCTGGGTTACAACCCCGTGTTTATGGGCTCTAGCGCAGCCTATACCGACCTGATTCACAAATTGGGTGGGCCCGCTATGAACGGCTTGTATGCGACCCATACCACGGCCAACCCGTATCTGGATGATGCTTCACAACCCATCCGTTTCTGGGCCACCAAGTACCAAACCAAGTTCAATGAAGACCCCACGGTGTTCTCTGCTTATGGCTACACCATCATTGATACCTTTGCCATTGCCGCTGGTAAAGCGGGTAAGAACCTGACTACCGATTCGTTTGTGAAAGCGATGGACTCGATGGTGATTCCAGGGGATATTTTTGGTAGCCCACCCGGTACTTTCTCGCCAACCAAACATCTGGGCAATGACTTATCGCGTATGTCTCAAATTATTGATGGCAAATGGAGGGTGGTATCGGGGTACCCTAAAAAGTAGTTCTAGTCCTCTCCCCTTAAAAGCCGGCGCGAGTGTTCGCGCCGGCTTTTAAGCTTTAATGCCCGACACGTCTTGCACAATCTGCCTTATGCAGTGATCGTCTCGTTACCAAGAAGAGAAGTAAACCCATGTCCAACAATCGATTTATTTTGACGGGGGTGATGGGTTGGCCTGTGGGCCATACCCGCTCTCCGGCAATCCATAACCATTGGGTCGCCAAGCATGGTCTAAAGGGCGCTTATGTGCCGCTGGCAGTACCGCCTGCCCACTTGGAGACCGCCATTCGCGGCCTTGCGGCCTTGGGATTTGCCGGATGCAACGTGACCGTACCGCACAAGGTTGATGCGATGGGCTTGGTTGATACGCTGCACCCTGCGGCCCGTCGTATCGCTGCGATCAACACGATTGTGGTCATGCCCGATGGTTCTTTGCATGGCATGAACAACGATGGTGTGGGCTATGTCCAAAGCTTGAGAGATGCAGACGCGACGTGGAGGGGCGACGCGGGTCCTGTGCTGGTACTGGGCGCTGGTGGTGCGGCACGGGCTATTGTGGTGGCCTTGTTGGACGAGGGCGCTCCAGAAATCAGGCTTTGCAACCGCAGTCCGGAGCGGGCGCAAGTGCTGGCAGAGCAATTGGGTGACCGGGTGCAGGTGGTGCCTTGGGCTCAGCGCAACGATGCGATGGACGGCATCAGTTTGCTGGTCAACACAACCACCCAAGGAATGCACGGGCAGGAGGCGCTGGAGCTGAACCTGGCGGCGCTCCCCCTAGAGGCGATGGTGTCTGACGCGATTTACATCCCCCTTGAGACGCCCTTACTGGCGGCTGCCAGGCAGCGTGGCAACCGCACCGTGAACGGTTTGGGAATGCTGCTCAACCAAGCGCGACCTGCGTTTTATGCGTGGTTTGGTGTCATGCCAGAAGTCACCTCAGAACTGCGTGCAGCGGTGCAGGCCACCTTTTAGCGCCTAGTTTGCGCTGCGTGGTCAGACCGGGGGTATGCCATTCAATGGCGGTGGGGCACCTTGTTCATTGAGCAGCTAGGGCGCTGCGCACCACGCTATCGGCATCCACACTGAAAAACTTACGTAACGCAGCCCGTGTGTCGCTACGCCCAAAGCCGTCAGTACCCAAGGTGCTGTAGGGTCGGCCTGCGGGCAGGTAAGCGCGAATGCTTTCAGGTACGGCCCTGACGTAATCACTGGCCGCGATGATGGGCCCTTGCGTTTGCGACAGCAGCTCGTGTACATAACCGTGACGGTTCGCCATACCGTCTCTGGCCAACTCACTCCAACTGGTCACGCTGATGACATCGGCACCTATGCCTAAATCCGTCAACTGGTGGGCCGCTTTCAGCACTTCCGTTAATATGGCCCCTGATCCCAGCAGAGTGACTCGGTTTTCACACGACGGGCCAAACGTTTCGAATGTGTAGGCTCCGCGAATCACACCAGCCACCGCATCGGCTGGCAAATCGGGATGGGCATAGTTTTCGTTCATCAAGGTGATGTAATAGAACACGTCTTTCTGGTCCACCATCATTTCACGCATTCCAGCGTCCAGAATAATGGCCAATTCACCCGCAAAAGCGGGGTCATAGCTTTTGCAATTGGGGATCGTCGCGGACACCAGATGGCTCGAACCGTCCTGGTGTTGCAAGCCCTCGCCGCCCAATGTGGTGCGCCCAGAGGTCGCACCCAATAAAAAGCCCCGTGCGCGTTGGTCGGCCGCCGCCCAGATCGCGTCGCCCACGCGCTGAAAGCCAAACATTGAGTAGTAAATGTAGAACGGCAGCATGGCAACGCCATGCACACTGTAGCTCGTGGCCGCAGCCGTCCAACTGGCAATCGCACCCGCCTCACTGATACCTTCTTCCAAAATCTGGCCATCCAACGCCTCGCGGTAGCTCAGCACCGATCCGATATCTTCAGGTGCGTACTTTTGCCCCACGCAGCTATATATGCCTACCTGCTTGAACAGATTGGCCATACCAAAAGTGCGTGCTTCGTCGGCCACGATAGGTACAACACGCGGGCCTAGTGCGGCGTCTTTCAGCAGATTGCCCAATGCCCGCACAAAAGCCATGGTGGTACTCATCTCTTTGTTGCCTGCTTTTAAGGCAAACTGCGCGTAGCTATCAATCGCAGGTATGGGCACCGGGGCGCAGTGTGTTTCGCGACGCGGCATAGAACCGCCCAAGCGGGCACGGTGCTCACCCAGGTACACCATTTCGGGGCTATCGGCCGCAGGACGGTAAAACTCGACCTGCTTGACCTGCTCATCGCTTAGCGGCAGATTAAACCGGTTGCGGTATTCCATCAAATCGGTTTCGTCTAGTTTCTTCTGGCTGTGTGTGGTCATCTTGCCCTGCCCGGCAGTGCCCATTCCGTAGCCTTTTTTGGTATGCGCCAAAATCACCGTAGGCTGTCCTGTGTGGGCCGCGGCAACGGCATAAGCGGCATAAATTTTTACCAAGTCATGCCCGCCGCGTTTCAGACGGTCAATTTGGTCGTCGGTCATGCCTTGCGCCAGTCGAACAAGTTCTTCGTTCTGGCCAAAAAAGTTTTCGCGGTTAAAGCGACCGTCTTTGGCGGCAAAGGTTTGCATCTGGCCGTCGACCGTCTGCGCTAGTGCGCGTTGCAGCGCACCCGTCAGGTCGCGCGCAAATAAACCGTCCCAGTCACTGCCCCATACCAGTTTAATCACCTTCCAGCCAGCGCCCGCAAACAGCTGTTCCAGCTCGTCAATAATCCGGCCATTTCCGCGTACTGGCCCGTCCAGGCGCTGTAGGTTGCAGTTCACCACCCACACCAAATTGTCGAGTTTTTCACGGGCAGCCATGGTCAGTGCACTCATGGATTCGGGCTCGTCCATTTCGCCGTCACCAAACACGCCCCATACCTTGCGCCCCTCGCAATTGAGGACTTTTCGGTGGGTAAGGTAATGCATAAAGCGCGCGTGATAAATCGAGCTGATGGGGCCGATGCCCATCGAGCCGGTTGGAAACTGCCAAAAATCGGGCATCAACCAAGGGTGGGGGTAACTCGAGAGGCCGCGCGCACCTTCCTGGGTTGCGGTAATCTCGCGGCGGTAAAACGACAAATCCTTTTCAGACAACCGTCCTTCCATATAGGCCCGTGCGTACACGCCGGGTGCACTATGGGGTTGGAAGAACACGAGGTCACCGCCGTGCTTGGCGTCCCGTGCATGAAAAAAGTGGTTGAATCCCACTTCAAACAAATCGGCGGCACTGGCGTAGCTGGCGATGTGTCCGCCCAGTTCACCGTAAGCTGCATTGGCCTTCACCACCATCGCCAAAGCGTTCCATCGCATGAGCGAGCCCAGGCGCTCCTCGATCGCCAAGTCCCCCGGAAAGGCCGGTTGGTTATCTACTGAAATCGTATTAACGTAAGGTGTTCCCAGTCTGGGAGCCCACTGTACGTGCAGGTCTTTGGCTTGTCGTGCCAGTTGGTCAAGCACGTAACAGGCGCGGTCAGGGCCTTCTGCTTTTACCAAAGCTTCAAAGGCTTCGCGCCACTCGGTGGTTTCAATGGGGTTGGTGTCGGGTGTGTCAATAGGATTCATGGGATGTGAGTCTACTCAAACCCACGCAACATTCGACGGTTATTTAGACCTAGAATACGCTAAGAATTAGCACAATATGCTAAAAAATGAAATTAGACAGCACAGATATAAAAATTCTAAAAGAGTTGCAGCACGATAGTTCCATTTCGAATGTGGAGCTGGCAAGGCGTGTGCATCTCTCACCGTCACCGTGTTTGGCGCGCGTTAAAGCGCTTGAGTCGTCTGGCGTTATCAAGCGCTATGTGGCCTTGGTCGATCCTAAAAACCTGGGGCTAGACCTCAACGTGTTTATCAACATCAGTCTGAAAGAGCAATCCAAACAGGCCTTGGCCGCGTTTGAGGCCAGCATTGCCCAACACGAGCAGGTGATGGAGTGCTACCTCATGACCGGCGACTCCGATTATTTGATTCGGGTGGTAGTGCCCGATATCGCCGCACTAGAACGCTTCATCCTAGACCAGCTCACCCCGATCTCAGACATTGAAAAAATCCGGTCCAGCTTCGCCCTTAAACAGGTACGCTACCAAACGGCTTTGCCGTTGAAGTGATACTGTACCGAGCGGGTCACTAGGCTTGGCACTCTTGGTACTGGTTGGCAGTGCCAGATTACCTCAAGGCCAGGCTAAAGTTTTTTAGCTGGACTACACACCATGCCAAAGGGAACCCATGCGCCGTTAACCACCTTGACCAAGACTTCACCGGCAGGTTGGCCCAAGGGTGCGGCGGTGTCTGGCAGGCCGGTTTGGGTAAAGGCCAACTCGGTGGTGCTGCGCCACTGGGGCGCCATTAACCCCCACAGAGAGTCGTCTTCACAGGCAGCGCGCCATTTGGGGGTAGGTACGGGGTGGGTGGCTTCAAACAGCCGGGCTATAACGGGCATGGCTGCTTGGCCTGTCCAGCTTTGTACTGCAAAAAAATGGCGTCCGTCTGGCGCAAAAACGGGGTAACCGTCTACCCGCGTGAGCGTGCCACTGGTCAGGCTGACCAGATGCCAGCGAAAGCCGCTAGAGAGCCGCTCCTGCACCGTCACAAACCGCGCGGTGGGGTGCAGGGCAATTACTTGCAAGCGCTCCTCGAGATCGGCCAGCAGGCGTTTGTAGCCGTTGTCTAGGCTAATTACCAAGTGCTCGGGCGTGCGTAGGGCCAAGCCCGGATGGACGGCCGCAAAAGCATCGGCGGCCAGCTGGGTACACGCGAGGGCGGGTGTACCGCTGGGGCAATCCAGACGCCATGGTGTTTGGGCCATTGCCAAGGGTAGGCAAAAAGGCAAGGCCAAAGCCAACGCCGCAAAGCGCAGCAGGTGCAGGAGTTTGTACATGGGTGTGGGGTGGGGCTAGTGGGTGGAGTGGGCTACGAGACGATATAAGCCCCTGCGCCAGTGGAGAGCAGCTTGCCATCAGGGCCATGAAACGCCATGCGGGTAGAGGCCACGCGTGAGCCTAAGCGCAGCACCTCGGCGTGCAGCACAAAATGCTCACCAATGCCGGGGCGCAGGTAATCGATGCGCAGGTCAATCGTGCCCAGTTTGTAAAAGCGTTGTAGGCGTAGCTCGGGGGATTCGTCCATATGGCGCGCGCCAATGGCGGCCATCACGGCCAAGCCACCCATGGCGTCCAAGCTGGCCGAAATCACGCCGCCATGCACGCGGTTGTGGTCGTAGTGGCCGATTAAATCGGGGCGCATGGTGATTTGGGCACTAACGCGGGAGGCAGCAATCTCGGTCACTTTTAGCCCCAGCACTTGGTTGAAAACAATTTTCTCTTCCCAAAGCTGGCGCAAGCCATCGGTAAATGCGGCCTCAAATTGCACAGGCGGAATGGTGTCAGGGGGCAGGTGGCGTTGGGGTGGATTCATGGGGTGAGTTTACCGTGGGCCCACTGGCCACACCCGCTTGGTCGAACGGCAAAAGCAAGTGCAGGTCTTAATGCGCGATTCCAAGAAATACGGCCAGACAACGCCCAACCTCAAGCATCACCGCATCGCTGGCCGTGCCGAAGGGTTCGCCGAGCTTGTCCCGTTTCACCGTCATCGCCTTGTCTATCATGATCTGCGATGGCTTTTGCAGCCCATTGCCGTCAGTGGGTTGAACGGTTACACGCAACAAGGGTGCTTCGACCAAGGTACTTGATACCAGTAAAGTGGTCACCGTCGCGTGCTCGTTGAATTGGTCTGACTGGACTACCAAGGCGGGCCGTGTTTTACCAAAATCGCCCTGAACGGCAATGGTCACAAAATCGCCACGCTTCATGCAGCAGGGCCAACCAAATCGGACAAAGCCGCTTCCATGAAGTCCAACATTTCAAGGTCGGCCATATCTGCCAAAGAAGCCAAATTAGATTGCCGCTTGCACTCTGCGGCGAAGTCCGGGCGTCGTGTGTCTGGCACCCAAATTTGAACCGGGCGAAGCCCCGCCATGCGCAGGGCCGTACGCCGCTTTTGAACTCTCACAGCAACCGGGGTTGACATAAAATACCTTTTTGGCAATCGTTACATGTAGCATTTTAGCCTGAATTTGAACTTCATCTACACCGTTTAGTGGACACTGTGTGAGCCCCGTTCGGCATCCAGAGAAAACTTGGTCCTAGGCCTGGCACCTGATCTGTGCAGCTTAAGAGCGTGGATGGTTGGGCCGGAGACGGTGTTGAAGACCCTACGACCCATCCCCCAAACGGTGGTGTAAGTCCTAGCAGTGGCGTAGCGTGAATCCGGTTTTTTTGAACTGACAATCCAGTGCTCTGATCTTGCGATGTTGGGCAATTGGGGTTGTGAGATGCTGCTCTCTGCAACGGCTTGGTAGAGTGAAGCGAAGTCAAAAGAGTAAAGGATAAGCGCATGAAGGAAAAGTCAAGTCCCAATTTTGCTGCAAATTCAGTTCAACATATCAAGCCTTATTCCTTTGAATTTGGTTTGAATTTAACCCACGGCGCTCAGGCTAGATGTTCGCCCTGCAGGGCGAACTTCTAGCGCCGCACGTTGCCCCACGCTGGCCTCACGCCACTCCCAATAATCTTGCATATCTAGGTATAGCCGCTCAGCCCAACTCTCATTGGTCTCAGCCAACAAGGCACCTACCAGCCGTTTGGCGCTGTGCTCATTGGGGAATATCCGAATCACCCGCTCTCGTCGGCGTACCTCCTCATTCAGCCGCTCCTGCATATTCGTGCTGCGCAGCCGCTTTCTGTATTTCTCGGGCAGCGCAAATACCGCCGTAGCATCCTCAAATCCGTCCTCCAAGCATTTGACCGCTTTGGCCGCTTTGCCCTCAAATTGGCTGATGAATGCTTGTAACTGCGTGCGTGCCTCTTGGCTGTTTGGGCTGTACAGCACCAACTTGAGTGCCTCGCCCACCTCGGCTTTCAGTTTGTGGGGCGTGTGCCCCAGCACGTTCCTCATCAAATGCACTTGGCAGCGCTGCCAGGCGGCACCCTGCAGGTGGCGATTGACCGCCCCTTTG
>JBEIEP010000035.1:0-33340 GCA_040382935.1 Burkholderiaceae bacterium | reverse complement strand
GACAGTTCACTGGGCTTGCGCCCGCTGCGAACCAATTCGACCATCTGGTCACGAAACGCTTGCGCATAGCGAGGGGTCTTATTTGACATTTGGGACTCTTCCTTTCAGGGAGAAAGTGTCCGCGAAAAAGGGGTAACTTCATTCAACGGCAACGCCGTCGTCGCCTTCACCTCGCCCAACGAAAAGCTGGTGTGCACATCCTTGACGTTGGGCAGGTTAAGCAGGCTGTTTTGGGCAAAGCGCGAGAAGCTATCCAGGTCTTTGCTCACCACCTGCAACTCAAAAGTGCCATTGCCGCTGATGTAGTGGCAGGCGATCACCTCGGGCAGTTGACGAATGGCTTCTTCTAGGGCGCGGGTGGCGTCGCCCGTGTTGCGCTCGGCGTCTACGCGCACAAAGGCAAATACGCCCAAGCCGATTTTTTTGCGGTCCAAAGTGGCGCGGTAGCCGGTGATGTAGCCCGCCTCTTCAAGCGCCTTGACCCGCCGCCAACAAGGAGCGGCCGAAAGACCAATCTGGCTGGCCAACTGGGCATTGGTCAGGCGCGCATCGTTTTGCAGCAACTGCAGAATGCCCAGATCAAATTTGTCTAATTTTTCCATTTTTTCTTAAATTTAGAAATTTTCTTGCTTAATTCTTCATTAAATTGGTAAAAAACGCAAACCTTTATCTAAGCGTCAACCCTACACTTGCTGGCATAAAAAGCCACTGCTGCTGCACCGCCGCAAGGTGACCGTAGCGCCTACCGGAGACAACCCCATGAACGCCCCATTGCCCGAAGCCATTCGCCGTGCGCTTGAAACCGTGACCCTGGACGACAAATACGCCTTAGACGAGGGCCGTGCCTTTATGAGCGGCGTGCAGGCGCTGGTCAAACTACCCATGCTGCAACGCCAGCGCGACGCATTGGTGGGTAAAAACACCGCAGGTTTTATTAGCGGTTATCGCGGCTCCCCGCTGGGTGGCTACGACCAAGCCCTTGAGAAGGCCAAGCCCTATTTGCAGGCGCAAAACATTGTGTTCCAACCCGGTGTGAACGAGGAGTTGGCCGCCACCGCTTTATGGGGCACGCAACAACTGGGTTTTGCCCCACCGGGCACCAACAAGTTTGATGGTGTATTTGGCATTTGGTACGGTAAAGGGCCAGGGGTGGACCGTTGCTCCGACGTATTCAAGCACGCCAATATGGCGGGCACCACGCCTTGGGGCGGCGTGATTGCCGTGGCAGGCGACGACCATGTAGCAAAAAGCTCTACCGCCGCGCACCAAAGCGACCATATCTTCAAGGCCTGCGGCACACCGGTGTTTTTTCCGTCATCGGTGCAAGACATCTTGGATTTGGGTCTGCACGCCTTTGCCATGAGCCGCTTCTCGGGCGTATGGGCGGGCATGAAAACCATTCAAGAAATTGTGGAATCCAGCGCCACCGTAGAGATAGACCCCCAGCGTGTGCGCATCGTTCAACCCACCGACTTCGCCATGCCCGCTGGGGGCCTGCACATCCGCTGGCCCGACGGCGCGTTGGACCAAGAGGCCCGCCTGTTTGACTACAAGTGGTACGCTGCCCTGGCCTATGTACGCGCCAACCGCCTTAACCACAATGTCATTGAAGGCCCCGACGACCGATTGGGCTTGATGGCCAGCGGCAAAGCCTACAACGACACCCGCCAGGCCCTGCTCGATTTGGGATTGGACGACGCCACCTGCAACCGCGTGGGCATACGCCTGCACAAAGTGGCCGTCGTGTGGCCCCTAGAGGCCCAGCTTACCCGTGAATTTGCCACCGGCTTGCAAGAGATTTTGGTGATAGAAGAAAAACGCCAAGTCATTGAGTACCAGCTCAAAGAAGAGTTGTACAACTGGCGCAGTGACGTGCGCCCCACGGTGCTGGGCAAGTTCAACGAGATAGAAGGCCAAGGCGGCGAGTGGTCTATGGCCAACCCCAGCGCCCACACCCTGCTACGCGCCAACGGTGATTTATCGCCCGCGCTGATTGCCAAAGCCATTGCCAAGCGCCTTAAAAAACTGGGCATACCAGGCGATGTTGAAACACGCATCAACCAACAACTGGCGATTTTGGACGCCAAAGAACAGGCCATGCACATCCACCAGGTGCAGGCCGACCGCCAACCCTGGTTTTGCTCGGGTTGCCCGCACAACACCTCGACCAAAGTGCCCGAAGGCTCACGCGGCATGGCGGGCATTGGCTGCCATTTCATGAGTATTTGGATGGACCGCAGCACCACGGGCTTTACCCAAATGGGCGGCGAGGGCGTGCCCTGGGTGGGCCAACAGCCCTTTAGCCAAGACCCACATATCTTTGCCAACCTGGGCGACGGCACCTATTTTCATAGTGGCATTTTGGCGGTGCGCCAAAGCATTGCCGCCGGGGTCAATATCACCTACAAAATTTTGTACAACGACGCGGTGGCCATGACAGGCGGCCAACAGGTGGGCGAGCGCCCCGAGGGCCATTCGGTGGTGCAAATTGCGCAGTCTATGCGGGCCGAAGGGGCACAAAAAATTGTGGTGGTCACCGACGAACCCGAAAAATACCAAGGCCAAAATTTGGTAGAGGGCGTAGCCGTGCACCACCGTGACGAACTGGACGCCATTCAACGCCAATTCAGAGAACTCAAAGGCACCACCGTCATTATTTATGACCAAACCTGCGCCACCGAAAAACGCCGCCGTCGCAAGCGCGGCACCCTGGTAGACCCGGCCGAGCGCGTGGTGATCAACCCCGAGGTGTGCGAGGGCTGCGGTGATTGCTCGGTACAGAGCAACTGTCTAAGCGTTGAACCCCTAGAAACACCCTTGGGCCGCAAACGCCAAATTAACCAAAGCACCTGCAACAAAGACTTCTCATGTACCAAAGGTTTTTGCCCCAGTTTTGTTACCGTTAGCGGTGGCCAATTGCGCCGCAAGTCACAGGCGCAAGCCACTCCGTTATCGGCTTTTGAAATGGGCGATATTCCTTTGCCCTCACTCCCCGATTTAGACCGGCCAGAAGGCCCCTGGGGCATTTTGGTGGCAGGCGTAGGCGGTACAGGTGTGATCACCATAGGCCAGTTGCTGGGCGTGGCCGCGCACCTAGAGGGCAAAGGCATAGTGACCCAAGATGCCGGAGGCCTGGCACAAAAAGGCGGCGCCACCTGGAGCCATGTGTTGCTGGCCCACACCCAAGAGGCCATTGCCACCACCCGTGTAGGTATGGCAGGGGCTGACTTGGTCATGGGCTGCGACCCCATCGTCACCGCGGGCCGCGAAACCGCCTCACGCATGCGCGCCGGGCGCACCTTTGTGGCGCTTAACACCACCAGCACACCCACCGCCGCCTTTATCAAAAATGGCGCCTGGCAAAACCCGGGCGATACCTGCGTGGCCACTGTCTGTGAGGCGGTAGGCGAGGCCGCCGTGGGCCGCTTTGACGCCGACGCCATGGCGAAATCTTTGCTGGGCGACACCCTCTACACCAACCCCATTATGCTGGGCTACGCCTGGCAAAAAGGCTGGATACCCCTGGGCCAGGCCGCCCTGCTGCGCGCCATTGAACTCAATGCCGTGCAGGTCAAAGCCAACAAAGAAGCCTTTCAATGGGGGCGGCTTGCGGCGCACCTACCAGCCAAAGTGCAGTCCCTTTTAAAACCCACCCAACCCCTGGTGTTTAAGGCCCAACGGCCTCTGGCGGACATCGTGCAGGACCACGCCCAGCGCCTTAGCGCCTATCAAAACCAAGCCTGGGCCGACCGCTACCTTGATTTTGTACGGCGGCTTGAGCAGGCCGATACCGTGGCAGGCCACAGCGGGCTGACCTTGGCGGTGGCGCACAACCTGGCCAAACTAATGAGTTACAAAGACGAATACGAGGTGGCCCGTTTGCACTCTGACCCCGGATTTTTAGACTCGCTCAACCAGCGTTTTGAAGGGCCCTTCCAACTCAAGTTTCATCTGGCGCCGCCATTGCTGGCCCGTACCAACGAAAAAGGCGAGTTACAAAAACAAAGCTTTGGCCCCTGGGTGATGACGCTGTTTAAAGTGCTTGCCCCACTCAAGGTACTGCGCGGTGGCCCGCTCGATATGTTTGGCAAAACCGCCGAACGCCGCCGCGAACGTGAATGGATTAGCCGCTACATGGACGGCATAGAACAAGCCCTACCCACCCTGGCACCCGCTAACTACAAAAACACGCTAGAGTTGGCGCGCATTCCAGAGCAAATTAAAGGCTTTGGCCACGTCAAAGAAAAAGCCATGGCCAAGGCCTTGGCACAGTGGGAAACATTGCAGGGCGCGCTACGCGCCTGATTCTTCAAAGCGTGCCCTAGCGCTGTCTATGCGCCGTGTAAGACCACAGCGCTCAGAGGCCATAGGGACATGTAACAACGCGGCAACTTGGCCCGAATACAATGGCGGGTGTTTTTGACCTGATTCACCCCTTTGGAGACTGTTATGTTTATTTCCCAAGCCTATGCCCAAACCGCTGGTGCCGCTGCTGAAGGCGGCGTACAAAGCACGCTAATGAGTATGCTGCCGCTTCTCTTGATGTTTGCGGTGTTGTACTTCGTGATGATTCGCCCGCAAATGAAAAAAGCCAAAGAGCACAGAGCCATGATCGAGGCCCTGGCCAAAGGTGACGAAGTGGCCACGGCAGGCGGCCTGTTGGGCAAGGTAACCAAACTGGGTGAAGGCCAAATCAGCCTAGAGATTGCCGACGGTGTTGAAGTGCAATTGCAGCGCAGTGCCATCGTTCAAGTGTTACCCAAGGGCAGCCTGAAGTAACTATAGTCTCTCCATGCTTTGGCCGTAAGGCCAAGCGGTCCTGTACTTTAGGGTTTCACCCATCATGAATCGTTACCCCCTCTGGAAATACCTTCTGATTGCCGTGGTAGTGGCCTTGGCCGCCCTTTACGCAACGCCTAACTTCTTTGGTGAAGCGCCCGCCGTACAAGTCTCAAGCGCTCGCTCAACCGTTAAGGTGGACCAAAAAACCTTGGCCTTGATTGAAACTACATTGCAATCGGCGGGTATCACTCCTGAGGTCATGACCCTTGAGGCAGGTTCGATCAAGGCACGACTCAAGGATGTAGGCACTCAACTCAAAGCACGTGACCTGTTGGCAAAAACACTGAACCCTAACCCCGATTCCGCGGGTTTTGTGGTGGCCTTGAATTTGGTCCCAAAGGCACCCGCGTGGATGGCGGTGCTACACGCCCAGCCCATGTACCTGGGGTTGGATCTGCGCGGCGGGGTGCACTTTATGCTGCAGGTGGATATGCAGGCGGCAGTTACCAAAAAATTAGACTCTATGGCGGGTGACGTGCGCTTGTCTCTGCGCGAGAAAAGCATTCGCCACGGTGGCGTGGCGCGCGAAGGGCAATCGGTGACTGTTAAGGTCAAAGACGAAGCCACATTAAAGGCCGTTGAAAACCTGCTAAAAGACCAGTTTACCGATCTGGTCTCCACTGCAAGCGCCGGCATCGGCGAAACCACGGTAGTGGCCAGCTTGAAGCCTGAGTCAGTCCTCAAGATTCAGGAACAGGCACTCAAGCAAAACATTGTGACGCTGAACAACCGTATCAACGAGTTGGCCGTATCGGAGCCGGTGATTCAGCAACAAGGCCTCGACCGCATCGTGGTGCAACTGCCAGGTATCCAGGATACGGCGCGCGCCAAGGGCATTTTGGGCCGTACCGCTACCCTTGAGTTCAGACTGATTGACGAGTCAGCAGAAGGCCGCGCCGCCGAGCTCTCCAACGGTACGGTTCCCTTTGGGTCAGAGCGGCTTTTTGGTGCTGACGGCCGCGCCCATATCGCAAAAAAAGCTGTCATTCTTAGTGGTGACAGCCTGAGCGACGCACAAGCCGGGTTTGATCAACAGACCCAAGAACCTCTAGTCAATTTGACCGTTGATGCCAAGGGCGGGCGCATCATGCGCGACGTCAGCCGAGAAAACGTGGGCAAGCGCATGGCCATTGTGATGTTTGAAAAAGGCAAAGGCGAGGTGTTAACGGCCCCCAACATTCGCGGCGAACTGGGCAACCGATTCCAGATTTCTGGTGCGATGTCCTCCGCTCAAGCGGCGGACTTAGCCTTGTTGCTGCGCGCCGGTTCGCTGGCCGCGCCGATGGAGATCATTGAAGAGAGCACCATTGGCCCCAGCCTGGGCAAAGAAAACATCGCCAAAGGCTTTGACAGCGTGATCTGGGGGTTTTTGGTCATCGTTGGCTTCATGTGCCTTTACTACACCCTGTTTGGCGTATTCTCCAGCTTGGCATTGGGTCTAAACCTTTTGATGCTTGTGGCAGTGCTTTCCTTGCTACAAGCCACCCTTACGCTGCCGGGTGTTGCCGCTATGGCACTGGCTCTGGGCATGGCCATTGACTCCAACGTACTGATTAACGAGCGCGTCAGGGAAGAGCTGCGCAAAGGTGCAGCGCCCCAAGCGGCCATTGCCACAGGTTTTGACCGCGCTTGGGCGACTATTTTGGACTCCAACATCACGACCTTGATCGCGGGCTTGGCACTGTTGGTGTTTGGCAGTGGGGCGGTGCGGGGTTTTGCCGTCGTCCACACCATAGGCATTTTGACCAGCATGTTCTCTGCGGTGTTTTTCTCACGCGGGCTGGTCAATCTGTGGTACGGACGGCAGAAAAAACTCAAAAATGTATCCATTGGTACCGTGTGGCGTCCTGGAACTGGTGCTGGCCCAAGCACTGACACCACACTGCTCGATCAGAAATAAAAGGCCTGCATCATGGAATTTTTCAAGATAAAAAAAGACATTCCGTTTATGCGGCATGCCGTGGTGTTTAACGCCATTTCGCTTATCACTTTTGTACTGTCCGTGTTTTTCCTGTTCTCCAAGGGTTTACACCTGTCTGTGGAGTTCACCGGAGGTACCTTGATGGAAGTGAGGTACACCCAAGCGGTACCCCTTGAATCCGTTCGCAGCCAGATTGCGGCCCAGGGGTTTACTGACGTACAGGTGCAAAACTTTGGCAGTTCCAACACGGTACTCATACGTTTGCCCGCGCAGAAAGGCTTGAACTCGACCCAACTGACCGACAAGGTGGTGGCCTCGCTCAAAGCCGTCGATGCCAGTGCCACACTCAAGCGCACCGAGTTTGTTGGCCCCCAAGTGGGTGAAGAACTGACCATCAACGGCCTAAAAGCCCTTGCTATGGTAGTGGTGGGCATTATGGTGTACTTGGCCATTCGCTTTGAATGGAAGTACGCCGTAGCTGCCATCATTGCCAACCTGCACGACGTGGTAATTATTTTGGGCTTTTTTGCCTTTTTTCAGTGGGAGTTCTCGCTCTCAGTACTGGCTGCAGTGCTGGCCGTGCTGGGCTACTCCGTCAACGAATCGGTGGTGATCTTTGATCGAGTTCGCGAAAACTTTAAGCTCTATCGCAAGATGAACACGGAACAAATCATCGACAACGCCATTACCTCCACCATCAGCCGCACCATCATTACCCACGGCTCCACACAAATCATGGTGCTGTCCATGCTGTTGTTTGGCGGTGCCACTTTGCACTACTTTGCGCTGGCCTTAACCATTGGCATTTTGTTTGGTATTTATTCGTCGGTGTTTGTGGCCGCCGCCATTGCCATGTGGTTGGGCATCAAACGCGAAGACCTCATCAAAGCCACTAAGAAAGACGGCGGCAATGACAAGGACGACCCTAACGCCGGGGCCACCGTATAGGCCTTCTTGCTATGAGGGCATCTTTGCGGTGCCCTTCTAAAGCCACTTTAGTGGCAACCCAAGGGCATCCCATTAGTTAATAAACGGGTAAAATCTTTCTGGTATCCACTCCTTGGTACCGGTCTTGCACTTACCCGATTTACCTGTTCCACCTGCCCGTTGCACCTATCCGACACGGCGCGGCCTCCTGCAATTGGGGGCGGTGTGGGCGGCTTCTTTGGGCAGTCATTCCTCGGCCGCACAGCCCACCACCACGCCCAGCTTTTGGGCCCAACCCAGGGCGCTTAGGCTGCAAAGCCTGACCACCACCCACAAGCCTTGGGAGTTTGAGTACTGGCGCGATGGGCGTCTGCAAACGGATGCCTATCTGGCGCTCAGCCGCCTGTGCCAAGACACCCACAGCGGCCAGGCCGTGCACATGGACGCCCGCGTGTTTGACTTGATGTTTGCCACCCAGCAGTGGTACCAGCAAGCCACCGGCAAAGTGGGGGTTCACCAAATTACCTCGGCCTACCGCACGCCCCGCACCAACGCACAAGTGGGCGGTGCCACCAACAGTTTGCACCTTACCGGAAAGGCCCTGGACGGCCAGCTCTTAGGCCTGGATCTGGCCACCTACGCCGCCATGCTGCAAGCCTTTGGTGCTGGTGGAGTGGGCCTGTACAGCCGCCACGTGCACTGGGATGTGGGCCGCGCGCCGGGGTTTTGGGTGGGTGGGGCGCGGGAATAGTACCGATTGACGTTATTAACGAAAAACAGTAATATTCTCTATGTCGATCCAGTCCTTTCGCTGTTCACCTACCAAAATGGTCTATGAAGGCCAAAGGGTTTCCCGTTGGGTCAACATTGAGCGGGCCGCTTTGCGCAAGCTGACCCAGTTGGCAATTGCGAAGCGTTTGGAAGACTTGCGTGCACCCCCAGGGAATCGATTAGAGGCATTGCGAGGTGATCGATTAGGCCAGTACAGTATTCGCATCAATGACCAATGGAGGATCTGCTTTGTGTGGGCCAGTGATGGTGCCCACGAGGTAGAGATTGTCGACTACCACTAAAAGGAACACCATGCCAAAGAATCAACTCAGTCCCGTATCCCCAGGTGAAATGTTGGAGGAGGAATTTTTGAAGCCATTGGGAATTACACCCTACCGCGTAGCCAAGGATATTGGGGTTCCGGTGACTCGAATTTATGACATCGTTGCCGGAAAACGGGGTATTTCGGCACAAACAGACTTGCTACTTTGCCGGTATTTTGGCCTTAGCGACGGGTGGTGGCTGTCCTTGCAAGCCCATTACGACACGCACATTGCGCGTCAAGAACTGCGCGTTCAACTCGCGCGCGTTCAACCCCATGCGCGGTTGTCTGAATCTGCTGCTTACTGACCCATGCTGGTCGTCCGTTTCACACCCTCAAGCGCGTTCTACATCTACAACCCACGCTGAATCAATATCTTCTGCACATCCGATGTGCCTTCGTAGATCTGGCACACCCGCACATCGCGGTAAATGCGCTCTACGGGGTAGTCGGCCATGACGCCGTTACCACCCAGGGTTTGGATGGCCACGCTGCATACTTTTTCGGTCATTTCGCTGGCAAACAGCTTGGCCATGGCGGCCTCGGTCAGGCAGGGCAGGCCCGCATCGCGAAGACTGGCGGCGTGCCAGATCAACTGCCGTGCCGCCTCTAGCTGGGTGGCGCACTCGGCCAACCTAAACCCCACCGCTTGGTGATTGATAATGGTTTGTCCAAAGCTGGTGCGCTCCTTGGCGTAGGCAATGGCCACCTCTAAGGCGCTACGCGCCATGCCCACGCTTTGCGAGGCTATGCCTATGCGCCCGCCCTCTAGGCCTCCCAGGGCAATTTTGTAGCCCTCTCCCTCTTGGCCTATCAGGTGGTCATGGGGTACCAGGCAATTGTCAAAATGGATTTGGGCGGTGTCGCTGGAGTGTTGGCCCAGTTTGTCCTCTAGCCGCGCCACGGTGTAACCGGGGGTTTGGGTGGGCACCAAAAAGGCGCTCATGCCACGCTTGCCCAGGGCTTTGTCTGTGACCGCAATCACAATCGCCACATCCCCGTTTTTGCCACTGGTAACAAACTGCTTCACGCCGTTGATGACATAGCCATTTGCAGTTTTACTGGCGGTGGTGGCAAGGCCAGAGGCATCACTGCCCACCTGTGGTTCGGTCAGGCAAAACGCACCCAATAACTCGCCCTGTGCCAGGCGGGTGAGCCAGTTCTTTTTCTGAGCGTCGCTCCCGTGCTTCATCAAAATGGCGTTGACCGGGCAATTGGTCACACTAATGGCCGTGCTAGTGCCACCATCGCCCGCCGCGATTTCTTCTAGCACCACCGACAAGGTGAGGTAGTCCAAGTTGGCACCGCCCCACTCCTCGGGCACACAAATGCCATAGGCCCCCAAGGCGGCCAAGCCTTGGTGCGCCGCCTTAGGGAAAAAATGCTCTTTGTCCCAACGGGCGGCGTGGGGCCACAGCTCTTGTTGGGCAAACGCGCGTACCGCCTCGCGCACCATTTGCTGGTCTTGGTTGAGTAGCATGGAGATGACCTTTCTACAGCATCTCAAGCGCCACGGCGGTAGCCTCTCCGCCCCCAATGCACAGGGTGGCGACGCCGCGTTTCAAGCCGCGTGCCTTGAGCGCATGCATCAGGGTCACCATAATGCGGGCACCACTGGCCCCAATGGGGTGGCCCAAAGCACAGGCTCCGCCGTTGACGTTCACCACGCTATGGTCCAAGCCCAAATCGGCCATCAGTGCCATGGGCACCACGGCAAAGGCCTCGTTCACCTCCCACAAATCCACTTGGTCCTTGGTCCATCCTGTTTTGGCCAGCAGTTTTTGCACGGCCCCCACGGGCGCGGTGGCAAACCAATTGGGAGCCTGTGCGTGGTTGGCATGGGCCACCAAGCGGGCCAGCGGCGCACACCCTAGCTGCTGCGCGGTGCTTTGCCGCATCATCACCATGGCGGCGGCACCGTCATTAATGGACGAGCTAGAGGCTGCGGTAATCGTGCCGTCTTTTTTGAACGCAGGTTTGAGCGTGGGGATTTTGTCGAGCTTGATTTTGCCGGGGCCTTCGTCGATGGCAATCACCACCTCACCGGCTCGGGTTTTGACGGTGACCGGTGCGATCTCTGTGGCAAACGCACCCGACAAGGTGGCGGCCTGGGCGCGTTGCACGCTGGTCATGGCAAATTGGTCTTGTCGCTCGCGGGTGAATTGATATTTGGCCGCGCAGTCTTCGCCAAAGGTACCCATGGAGCGGCCTGGCTCATAGGCGTCTTCTAGGCCGTCCAGCATCATGTGGTCCATCACGCGGTCGTGGCCAATGCGAATGCCGCTACGCCCTTTTAACAGCAGATGCGGTGCATTGGTCATGCTCTCCATACCACCGGCCACCAACACCTCATGGCTGCCCGCCACCAGCATATCGTGCGCAAACATGGCCGCACGCATGCCCGAGCCACACATCTTGGACAGGGTTACTGCCCCTGCCGATTGTGGCAAGCCCCCTTTAAAGGCCGCCTGCCGCGCCGGTGCCTGGCCCTGCCCTGCCATCAAACAGTTGCCAAACAACACCTCGGTCACCAGATCTGAGGCAATGCCTGCACGGTCCATGGCCGCTTTGATGGCCACACCGCCCAGGTCATGGGCCGCCAGCGAAGCAAAGTCGCCCTGAAAGCCGCCCATGGGGGTGCGGGCGGCGCTTACGATCACGATGGGGGCTTGGGAATGAGACATGGTGAACTCCTAAAAATGAATTGAGCCCCGGGTTCAGGCTCTTTGCGCCTGTACATGAAAGCGTTTGTCCTGCTCGTAGGGGAACACATCAAACACATGGCCTGCGGCAATACGCTGTTTGTGAGCCTGCCAAAAGTCCACATCCAGCAGGTCGCCGTGGTGCGCCATAAACACCTTGCGCACAGCCGTGTTACCCAGCAAAAACGGTCCAAAGGTTTCGGGGAAGACATCTTTCGGCCCCACCTTGTACCAAATTTCGCCGGACATTTCATCCTCTTCATTGCGCGCGGCAGGCACGCGTCTAAAGTTGCTATCGGTGATGTATTCGATCTCGTCGTAGTCGTAAAACACCACCTTGCCGTGGCGGGTAATGCCAAAGTTTTTCCAGAGCATGTCACCGGGGAAAATATTGGCCGCTACCAAGTCTTTAATGGCGTTGCCGTACTCGACCACAGCGCCTTCGATCTGCTTTTGCGCCTTTTGATCGGCGGGGTCTTTTTGGATGGCGTCAAAGGCTTCTTGCAAATAGATGTTGAGCGGAATCATGCGCCGCTCGATGTACACATGCTTCAAAATCACTTCGATCTTGCCATCGCCATCGCGGTCGCTGATCTCGATCTGGCTGGGCGCAAATTTTTTGATTTCGTCGATCAGCTCGGTCTCAAAGCGCTCAAACGGAAAAGCCACTTCACTAAATTCCAGCGTGTCGGCCATGCGGCCCACGCGGTCGTGCTGTTTGACCAGCAAATACTTACCCCGGATCTGCTCGCGGGTGGTGTCTTTTTGTGGCGGGTAAAAGTCTTTGATCACCTTGAACACAAATGGAAAGCTGGGCAGGTCAAACACCAGCATCACCATGCCCTTGATACCAGGGGCAATGCGGTACTTGTCGGTGCTATGGTTGATATGAAACAGGTAGTCGCGGTAGAACAGGGTCTTGCCCTGCTTGGCCAAACCCAAGGCGTTGTAAAACTCGGCGCGCGGCTTGCGCGGCATCATGCTGCGCAAAAACTGCACGTAAGCGCTGGGCACCTCCATCTCCACCATAAAGTAGGCGCGGGCAAAGCTGAACAACATCAGCAAGTCGTCCTCGCCTACCAGCAAGGCGTCTATCACCAACTGCCCATTGGGCGTGTACAAAATGGGCAATGCAAACGGAACTTCTTGGAAGCCGTTAATCACCTTGCCCACCACATATGCGCCTTTGTTACGAAAGAACAAACTGCTCAGCACCTGCACCTGGAAATTAGCACGTAGCTTGGCATGGTCAAAGTGCTTGAGCAAGGCCTGGTACACATAAGCCGTATCACGGTCAAAGTCTTCAAAGGGCACGGTTAATCCAAAATCGCGCACCATTTGCCGCAAGGCCTGCAAGATGGAGTCTGCCGCAGGGTAGTACGACCGGTAGGTGGGCTTTTTGGGGTCGCTTACCTCTAGGTACTCGGTGCTAACGGCGGGGCGCACAAAGATAAAGTCGTTCTGAAAGTAGGTGCGGTGCAAAATTTTGGTGGTGACCGAATTAAAAAAGGTCTCTGCCAACTCGGGCTGCTTGTGATTGATGAGCAAGCCAATGAAATGCAGCTTGACCTGCTCCCACACCTCGGTGGGCAGGGTGCTGGCAGCAAACTCTGACTCTAGGCGCTGCACGGCCTCAATCACCCGCAAGTCATAAAACTCAATGCGCTCGCGCTGAGCACGTTGTTGGCCATGCCAGTCTTGCGCCTCAAAGCGTTCAAACGCACGCGCCGATTCGATACGAAACAGCTCGTAGTGGCGATTGAATCCGTCACGCAGAGCTTGTGCAATCAGCAAGCCTTGGTTGAAATTAGCAGGTGTCGTCATAGGCAGGCCGTAGAGGCTCCAATCAGTTGCGCCAAATGTCACAAGGTGGTTGATTCGGGTGCGCGCGGATAGCGCCGAATCGCCACCCTAAATTCGTCCATGATTTGATCTGGACGGTGGATGTTAATACCTAAGTCTTTCAGCAAACCGTCTTTAAGACCATACACCCAACCATGCACCGCCACCGTTTGCTGGCGTGCCCAGGCGTCTTGCAGCACGGTGGACAGGGCCACGTTGCCCACTTGCTCAATCACATTGATTTCACACAGCACGTCTTCTTGGTCGGCCACGGGCAGATGGTCTATGCGCTTGCGGTGGCGCATTTTGACGTCTTGGATGTGGCGCAACCAGTTGTCGGCCAAGCCCACCCGCGTGCCCTTAAGTGCTGCCCTAACCCCCGCACAGCCGTAATGCCCCACCACCATAATGTGTTTGACTTTGAGGTGTTCAACGCCAAATTGAATGGTAGACAGGGCATTTAAATCCGAGTGCACCACCAAGTTGGCCACGTTGCGATGCACAAACACCTCACCGGGGTCTAAGCCAGTGATTTCGTTGGCGGGCACACGGCTGTCGGCACAGCCAATCCACATGTACTTGGGTGCCTGTTGCTCGGCCAGCCGCGTAAAAAATCCGGGGCGCTCACGGCTTATACGTGCCGCCCATTCTTTGTTGTGGGCCAGCAAGGCGTCTATGCTGCTTTGGTCGTCGCCCGAGAGTGGCGTCGGTGGGTTGGGGGTCGTCATGTCAGTTTTTGAAGAAGAGAAGAGGTAACCGAGGGTTATAACCCAGTCTAATTACATGGTCTCTGAGAACAGTTCTCGGCCAATCAACATACGCCGAATCTCACTGGTGCCCGCACCAATTTCGTACAGTTTGGCGTCACGCCACAAACGCCCCAGCGGGTAGTCGTTGATATACCCATTGCCCCCAAACAGTTGCACCCCTTCGCCAGCCATCCAGGTGGCTTTTTCGGCGCACCACAAAATCACAGAGGCACAGTCTTTGCGCACCCGGCGCACATGTTCTACGCCCAGCAGGTCCAAATTTTTGGCCACGGTGTAGGCAAACGAGCGGCCCGCCTGCAACGCCGTGTACATATCGGCCACCTTGCCTTGCACCAGTTGGAACTCACCAATGCTTTGGCCAAATTGCTTGCGGTCGTGGATGTAGGGCACCACGTTGTCCATCACCGCCTGCATAATGCCCAGCGGCCCGCCGGTCAGTACGGCACGTTCGTAGTCCAAGCCGCTCATCAGCACCTTGGCCCCATTGTTCACCCCCCCCAGCACATTCTCAGCGGGCACCTCCACGTTTTGGAACACCAGTTCGCCCGTGTGGCTGCCGCGCATACCCAGTTTGTCCAACTTTTGCGCCACCGAAAACCCTGGCATGCCTTTTTCGATCAAAAACGCTGTTACGCCACGTGCACCCAATTCAGGCTCTGATTTGGCGTACACCACCAAGGTATCGGCATCAGGGCCGTTGGTAATCCACATCTTGCCGCCATTGAGCAGGTAATAGCCACCCATGTCTTTGGCATGCAGCTTCATGCTCAGCACATCGCTGCCCGCGCCCGGCTCGCTCATGGCCAAGGCTCCCACATGCTCGCCACTGATCAATTTGGGCAGGTATTTTTGGCGTTGAGCGGCATTGCCGTTGCGATGAATCTGGTTCACACACAGGTTGCTGTGGGCACCATAACTTAAACCCACCGACGCACTGGCACGGCTGATTTCCTCCATGGCCACCATGTGGGCTAGGTAGCCCATATTGGCACCGCCGTACTCTTCTCTGGCGGTAATGCCGAGCACACCTAAATCCCCCATCTTGCGCCACAAGTCCATAGGGAATTGATCGTTCTTGTCGATCTGGGCAGCGCGAGGTGCAATCTCGGCCTCTGCAAACTGCCGTACCGCATCGCGCAGGGCATCAATGTCGTCGCCCAACTGAAAATTTAGACCGGGAAGGCTCATGTGTTTCTCCAAAAAATTTCAATAAGTTTTAGGGACCTCTGCAAAACTCGCTGTGCGGATATGAGCCACGAGAATGGATGCACCACAAGGCGGATTTTGCGGCTCATACCGGACGGTAAAGCTAAAAAAGCCAACGCGGTGGGGCGCCATTATCGTGGCGTCAGATCGCGCATGGGGTTTTGCAGAGGTTCCTTAAGCACCGGCACCAGCGTTTGCTGCATCACCGCGCAATCGGTTTCGCGCCCGTCGTCAGACACATGCACCACCACCGCCTGGGTCACGATGATGCGTTTGCCCGCCTTCAACACTTTGCCGGTGGCACGCAATTGGCCACCCTGAAAGGCCGCCAAAAAATTGATTTTGTACTCCACCGTGGTCACCTCCATGCCCTCGGGTGCCACGGTTAAGGCGGCGTAACCACCCGCAATATCGGCCAAGGCCCCCATGGCACCGCCATGAAAGCCGCCTTGCTGCTGCGTGACCTTGTCGCTGTAGGGCAGCACCAGCACACACTCCCCCGGCGCAACCGCCACCAGTTGCACCCCCAAATGCTGCATCATGCCCTGGCGCAGCAAACTTGTGGCAACCCGCTGGTGTGGCGTCAAGGAATCAGTAGACGGGGTATTGGACATGGGCAAAAAACCAAATGGATGAAGGCTTTACAAGGGTGGGATTTTGATTGACGTTTACGTAAACGTCAATCGGAAAGTGTTACCCATCTTTTTGAAACCAACTCCTAGATGACCACAAAGAATATTTCAGCATCTTTAAAGTAGCAACAAATGTAGCTACAATAATTTCATGAAACTTGAATGGGATTCCAAGAAAGCGACACTGAATCTAAAAAAACACGGCGTGGCTTTCGAGGACGCCGCGCTCGTGTTTTACGACCACGGCCGTATTGAGGCTTATGACAGACGGGACGACTACGGCGAAGACCGTTGGACAACGATTGGGCTTGTAGCTGGTTCGGTCTTGTATGTGGTCTACACCGTTAGAAATGAAGAAACCATTCGAATTATTTCCGCACGAAAGGCAATCCCCTATGAGAAAAAGCACTACCGTCAAGCGAACCCTTGATCTCCAACTCCCCCCGACACTGACCGAGGCACAGAAAGCACGTTTGAGTGCACTGGCCGCTGTACCGGACGATCAAATTGATACCAGCGACGCCCCGTTTCGACCCGACGCAGTATGGATAAAAGCGGTGGATTTCGCGCTTAACAAAAAACTGATCTCACTGCGGATAGACGAGGATGTGATTGATTTTTTCAAGAGCAGCGGGACTCGTTACCAGACCCGCATTAACGCCGTCCTGCGCTCTTACATGAATGCCAATCGTGCTCCTCAATAGCCGAGGAACCCACGGCTAAACGCCTCGCTCTAGCTTG
Organism: Burkholderiaceae bacterium; assembly: GCA_040382935.1. Taxonomy (GTDB): domain Bacteria; phylum Pseudomonadota; class Gammaproteobacteria; order Burkholderiales; family Burkholderiaceae_C; genus JALQUL01. The sequence goes on along the minus strand of JBEIEP010000035.1, from coordinate 16,664 downwards.
GCCAGCGCCGCCTTGGCTTCTTTTTCTTGGGCTTTGACTTCATCCAGGTTGGCCTGTAGCTCCAGCAATTGCGCCTCTAAGTCACGCCGGTGCGCAGCCAAGACCACCAAAAACCGTTGCATTTGCGGCCGCGTGTCTTTGGGGCTGTCGTACATGTCAATGATGGCCTTGGCCTCATTGAGTGACAAACCCAAGCGCTTGGCACGCAAAGTCAGTTTAAGGCGGGTGCGGTCACGTGCCGTGTACACACGGCTGCGGCCTGCTGCGCCCGTGCGCTGGGGTGTGAGCAGGCCCATGTCCTCATAAAAGCGAATGGCACGCGTGGTTAAGTCAAACTCTTTGGCCAAATCGCTGATGGAATAGGTGGTCGCCATGGTGGATATGCAAGGAGTGAAGAGCTCAGGATCAGCTAAAAAAAGGCTACACGAGTCCTGGATACGACAAAGGTGACAAGGCTTTCGCCCACACGTTCTTACAATGCCACCTTAACTGACGTTTACGTAAACGTCAATACTACCCGGATCTTTCATGAACGAACTAGAAGTCCAACTTCACTACCCCTTGGGGGACGCCCTCCCCGCTGGCGGTGCCTGTCTTGAAGTGGCGCCCGGCATTAAGTGGCTGCGCATGCCTCTGCCCTTTGCACTGGACCACATCAATTTGTGGTTGCTGCGCGACGCGCTAGACACCGGGCAAGGCGTGGTGGAGGGCTGGACCGTGGTCGATTGCGGGGTTAGCAATCCGACCTTGATGGGGCTTTGGGAGTCGGTTTTTGCCAACCATTTAGAGGGCCTGCCCATTGTGCGCGTGGTGGCCACCCATATGCACCCCGACCATTTGGGACTGGCGTATTGGCTGTGCGAACGCTGGCAGGTGGACCTGTGGATTAGCAGCACCGACTACCTCCAAGCCAAACTGGGTAGCGAAAACCATTCCTCGTTTGGTGGCGAAGGCGCAGCCGCCTTTTTTGCCTTGCATGGCATGACCGACCCTGCCCTGCTGGCCCAGGTGCGTGGTCGCATCAACTACTACGCCAGCCTGGTCCCCTCTGTGCCCAAACGGTTTATTCGCTTAATGGACGGGCAAACCCTCACCACCGGCTCTACAGAGCGGCGTATCACCTGGCATTGCATTGCTGGCTATGGCCACGCACCTGAGCACATCGCTCTGCATTGCCCGGCGCTCAATGTGCTGATCAGTGGCGACATGGTGCTGCCACGCATCTCGACCAATATCAGTGTCTATGAAATGGAACCCGAGTCCAACCCGCTGCAGTTGTTTTTAGATTCTTTGGGCAAATTCAGCCACTGTCCCGCCAACACCCTGGTGCTGCCATCCCACGGCAAACCGTTTGTGGGGCTGGCCAAACGTATTGAACAGTTGCACCAACACCACCAAGAACGCCTAGCCGAACTGATGGCGGCCTGCCAGAACGACCCCATGACGGGCGTACAAGCCCTCAAGGTGATCTTTAAGCGGGAGTTGGATTTCCATCAGTCCACCTTTGCCATGGGCGAGGCCATCGCCCACCTGCACTATCTTTGGCACGCCGGAAAACTGGTGCGTCGCCGCCAAAGCACGGGCACCTGGGCATTCTCAGCCCCGCCTGCCTAGTTGCCTTTGTTTGCAGCGGGCACGCTGGCCTCAGTGGCTGCACCTCTTGCGCCTTCCGACATCCCAACGCCAAGTGCGGACCTTGGCAAGCCCGGTGACAGGCTGGGCGAAAGGCTTGGACCCGTGTTCGATGGCGCAGGCTTTGTTATCTCTACGGTGGGCAAAGCAAGTGACGAACCTGCTGAAACCGTCAGGGGCTTTTTGCTATCGGCAGGTACCAGATGCACTTGCACCCCATCGCCAGAGGAACCCTGCGCGGCAATCCACGCCGACTGACGCGCAACCCGCGCCAGGACCCACCCATCAGCCACCACCGCGCCAGTCGCGAAGGCCTTGGCTGGTTTACCGTCTACAGCAATCAGCGCTGCGCCTTTTCCGGCACCTTGATCGATCACGCCGGCCAGAACAAAGCGACCGCTGTCTAATACTGGGTTGGTGGCTGCGGCCTTTCCAGCAGGCGGGGTACCCAAGGCTCTAACAACCATCGCGCTGTCAGGCTCAAGACGCTGTGTAGAGGGTAAATCCCTGCCAAGCGCAACGCTTGTGGAGCCCTGCGCGCGCAATACCCACGCGCAAGCAGAAAAGCCCAAAATGAGCCAAACCAGCAAGGAAACGCCGTGAGGCAGCGCTGCGCGCAAACGTAAGGTGGACATGGGCGCAATAATAACGGCTTTAAAGGACACAATTTGTTAAAGTCCCACCATCGGTGCTGTCTCTGTACACAGGCACTCGTTATCTAATCCAATGCCAATTGTTCTATTTTCCATACTGCCATGTACCACTCCCCTAAAAACCTGATCCACCGCGGATTTACGCTGATCGAACTGATGGTCGTTTTGGTCATTATCGGTGTGCTGGCCGTTGTGATTGTGCCCAATGTGTTGGACAGAGCCGACGATGCCAAAGTCACAGGAGCCCGTACCGACGTCAGCACCTTGATGCAGTCGCTCAAACTGTACAAGCTGGACAATCAATCCTATCCCAGCCAGGAACAAGGACTGGCCGCGTTGGCCACCAAGCCTACGGTAGGCACGCCACCGCCCAATTGGCGCCCGTATGTGAGCAAGTTGCCCAGTGACCCCTGGGGCCGTCCCTACCAGTACGCCAATCCAGGGGTGAAGGGGGACGTGGATGTTTTCTCATTGGGCGCCGACGGTCAAGCCGGGGGCGAGGGTTACAACGCGGACGTTGGCTCTTGGCAATAAGCCCACGCCGGGGCAGGGGATTCACTCTGCTAGAGCTCATGGTGGTCATCGCCATCATGGCATTTGCCACCTTGGGGGTGATGTTGGTCTTGCCCGACCCTGACCGCTCCGATCTTGAAAAAGAAGCCACCCGCTTGGCGGCGCTGTTAGATACGGCACGTGCCTACAGCCGCGCCACCGGCCTCCCCGTGGTGTGGCGCACCACCGAGACCGGGTTTCAGTTTGACGGGCTACCGGAATCGGCTGCCAAAACCTTGGCGGCCCAAAGCCACTGGCTGAACCCCACCATTGTCAGCACCACACCTGAGGCCCTGCTGGGCCCAGAGCCCATCATCGCCGCGCAGCAAGTTGATTTGGTGTTGGGGTCTTTGCAAGTCAGCATTGCAACAGACGGCCTGCAACCATTTACCCTAAAGACAGGCGCTGCGCCTCCTGCCTCAGGTGCGACGCCATGAAACAAGGCCAAGGCAGGCCCGCACCCGGGAATCCCCTGGGATTCACCCTGATAGAGGTACTCGTGGCGCTAGGCATCATTGCGGTGGCCCTGTTGGCCGCAGGCAAAGCCAGCAACAGCCTGATCGACAACACCCAACGTTTCGGGCGGGTCACATTGGCGCAGCTATGCGCTGAAAACGAAATGATCGCCGCGCGCCTGTCCAAACAATTGCCTTCTGTCGGTGACACCACATCCGAATGCCAACAGGCAGGAGTGGTTTTCACCCAAAAAATAACCGTTAGACCCACTCCTAACCCCGCCTTCAGGCGTTTGGACGTGCAAATTGTGGATGAGCAAGGTCCTGTTTTAACCTTGTCAACAGTGATCGGGAAAATCTGATGCGTCCGCTGGTCAAAAATGCCACCATGGGGTTCACACTCATCGAAATGCTGCTGGCCATCGCCATCATGGCCGTGATGGCGGGCTTGAGCTGGCGTGGGCTCGATGCCATGGCCCAAAGCAAACGTCACAACGAGGCCTACCGCGAACAAGTTCTCGCTTTACAAGCCAGTTTTGCGCAATGGAGCACCGATCTGGACGCCATGCAACTACCCAATGCGCAAACGGCATTGGAGATCAAACCCGGCACCTTACGATTTGTGCGCCAAGCCCCAATCAACGGCAGTTCTGACACCGGCTACGTGGTGGTAGCCTATGCCAAAGATGCGCGGCCGCAAGGCGTACCACCCGGCAAAGACCGCTGGGTTCGTTGGCAGTCAACGCCTTTTTCGCATCACCTGGGCTTGACTTTGGCGTGGGCGGAGTCAGGAACCTGGCTAAGTACCACCAGTGATGCGTCAGCCCCCACGCCTGCGGTCAAGCCCCCGCTGGAACTGGCAAAAATAGAGTCGTGGCGGCTGCGATTTTTTGTCGATGGTCAATGGCAAGAGCAGGCCCCCGCGGCCCAGGTTGGCGCGTCCACTCTCCCCTATGACGCCATACGCCTTGAACTGGAATTGGCGCAAGGCCAAGCCCTGGCTGGGCTTGTCACGCGTGACTGGATTGCGCCTCGCGCGGGAGGCACACGGTGAGTCGCAAGGCGGCCATGCGGCAAACGGGAGCTGCCCTGTTGGCGGCCATGCTCACCGTCGCCCTGGTAGCCACCTTCGCGGCTACTTCGCTGTGGCAACAATGGGGCAGCATTGAAGTCGAACGCGCTGAACGCCAGCGCCTGCAAGTGAACTGGATGCTGGCCGGCGCGTTGGACTGGTCGCGTCTGATCATGCGTGAGGACGGGCGTACCAGTGGTAGCACCGACCACCTCAACGAACCCTGGGCCATGGTATTAAAAGAAGCGCGCCTTTCTACCTTCCTTGCGGCGGATCAAAACAACACGGCGGCGGTTGACTTGGGAGATGCATTGGACGCTTTTTTGTCGGGCACCGTGCAAGATGCCTATGCCAAAATGAACGTGAGCAATCTGCTAGTGAACGGGGCCATCGATCAACAGCAAAAGGCCCGGTTTGGTCGCTTGTTTGAAACCTTAGGTATCCAGCCATCCGAGTTGGAACTGCTTTGCACAGGCTTGTTGCAAAGCCAAGGCACCACCCAAACATTGCAAAACCCCGGGTTGCTCCCGCTCAAACCACAACGCTTTCGGCAACTGACCTGGCTAGGAATCAACCCGGTCACACTCAAGCGGTTAGAGCCGTATGCCACTTTGCTGCCCACAGCCACCCCGGTCAACCTCAACACCGCACCCGCAGAGGTCCTGTATGCCGTGGTTTCGGGGCTGGACATGGCCCGCGCACGCCAAGCGGTTCAAGCCCGCGCCGCAGCCCCCTTCACCGACCTGGCAAAAGCCGCCTCGGTGCTGGGCGTCGTACCCTCAACACTGGTGGCCAACCAGCACGCGGTGGCCAGCCGGGCTTTTTTTGTGTATGGGCGCATGCGCATTGAAGAAATAAGCTTGCAAGAGATCTCCTTGGTCGAGCGCGATGGGACTCAAACAAAAACGCTTTGGCGCGAACGCGTGGTACTGCCACCGGCCACAGCGTCCCCACTACAATGATGACCCCATGAAAACTTTAACGGTCGCTCTCCCTCACACTGGCCCCGATGCCACAGCCGAGTTGTGGTTCGTGCTGAGTACAGATGGGTTGACCGCGCTGGCGCAAGGTCGAGCACCGCTGGCCCTGTTGCCCAAATCCGATGCAGTGCAGTTGGTGGTGCCTATTGCTCAACTGGCTTTTCACGCCATCACCTGCCCCAAGGCGCCTAAGGGCAAGCTATGGGCAGCGTTGGTGGGACTGCTGGAAGAACGCCTGCTGCTGTCCCCCACCGATATGGCACTGGCTTTGCAACCTGACGCTCAGCCGGGCAGTTCCTGCTGGGTCGCCAGTTTTGAGAGAGTAGGCGTTACCGCCTGGATTGAATGGTTTGAGCAAGCGGGTCACAAGGTCAACCGCTTGTTGCCCCAGCTCGCACCACAAGACACTTTAACCCTAACGGCTACCGGGGAACCGGGCAACGTCTGGCTGTACAAAGCCGATGGTGCAGGCGTGGTGGGTGTGCCACTGGCGTCGTCCAAATGGTTAATGGTCGACATTGCCCACGAACAAACCGTGTTATGCACGCCTGAACTCAGCGGTAGCATCGAATCGGCTGTTTCGCAGCCTATTGAAATCCAAACGCCTGCACAGGCCTTGCTTGCAAGCGCTAGTACCCGCTGGGATTTGGGGCAGTTTGGTTTGAGCACCGGTCGCAGCGCCCCTTGGCGTAGGCGCCTTGCCCGCAACGCACAGGCCTTTTCCCGTGAGCCCGCCTGGCGCTGGACCCGCTGGGGATTGGTTGGCCTTTTTCTCGTAAACCTGATAGGGCTTAACGGTCTGGCCATGCAAGAGCGTGCGGGTATCGCACAAAAAAAAGAACAGCAATTGCAATTGTTCAAACAGACTTTTCCAGCAGTCACAACGATTCGTGATGCCCCCTCGCAAATGGGCTACGAGTTAGAACGCTTGCGGCAAACCGGCTCCCAGGCGGTGCCCACCGATTTGGAGTCCCTGCTCGCCACCGTCGGGCAGGCGCAGGGCACTGAAAAACCACTGGCGTTTACACAACTGGATTACCGGGACAGGCGGCTCACCGTCTCTGGGTTTTTACTCCAAAGCGATGCACTGAGCACCCTTAAAAATCGCCTGGACGCTAGCGGTCAACCCAGTCAGTTGGGCGCCAACAGCCTGACGATTCCCAGCAAAGGTCGCCCATGAACGCCCTCAACACCTGGCTGCGCCCGCTGCAAGACAAGCTATCCGCGCGGGAACGCCTGGCCGTCCAAATTGCGGCCTTGATCCTTATCGCCTTTTTCACGTGGTGGCTACTCATTGCCCCCGCCTGGCGTCAGATCGCCATTGCGCCAGCAGAGCGTGCAGCCCTAGATCAAACGCTACAAACCATGCAAATGCAGGCCCATGAAGCGGCCTTGCTTAAAACCGATACGGCACTGATTGAAGCCAACGTCAGCAAAACCCTGCAAGAGGCCACCAAAGCCCATTTAGGTGCAGGCAGTCAAACCCAAGTCACGGGTGAAAAAGCCACGGTGACAGTGGTAGCCACCCAGGCTGCGGGCCTTGCACAGTGGCTGGGCACGGCCAGACAAAATGCCCACGCCAAACCCATTGAGGCGCACCTGACCCAAACGGGCAACCTCTGGGGGGGAACCGTCGTATTGGCGCTCCCGGCAAAGGCCGCCAAGCCATGACAACACAACAACGCCCGCGCCATTCATCCTCGCAACCCGGCGTGTGGTGGGCCTTGGGTTGGGCGGTATTTGGCTCATTCATCGCACTGGTAACTTTTGCACCAGCCACTTGGCTTGCCCAGGGTTTGAACAGCGCCACCGGGGGTCGACTGCAACTGCACGAGGCCCGTGGCACCGTTTGGCAGGGCAGCGCGCGCCTGTTCTTAACCGGTGGTCCTGGCAGCAACGACCAGGCCTATTTGCCGGATGCCGTTCGTTGGACGATTCGACCGCAGATTTCGTCTTTGCAAGTGAACTTTATTGCCGACTGCTGCAACCCCAAAGGCATCACCTTGACCCTTACACCCGGCATCGAGCAGTTGGGGGTGCAAGTTTCCGATCACGAATCACGTTTGCCTGCCACTGTGTTGTCTGCACTGGGTACCCCTTGGAACACGATTGGTCTTGACGGGTCGATTTCACTGCGGTCCAAGGATCTTCAAATCCATTGGGCAAAGGGTCGTTTGCGTTTTGAAGGGAGCGCCTCCATCGCAGTCCAGCAGGCGTCTTCTCGCCTAACCACGGTTCGCCCCTTGGGCAATTACCTGGTTACCATCCAAGGTGGTGCTGCACCGGTGATGGATCTGGCAACGCTTGATGGTGCGCTTCAGCTCAGCGGCAAGGGGCAGTGGACAGGCGCAAGGTTTCGGTTCAGCGGACAGGCCAGCGCCAGCCCAGAGGCCGAAGGCTCCCTGAACAACCTGCTTAACATCATAGGACGGCGCAAAGGCGCGGTCTCTCTCATTTCGCTAGGATAAATCCATGCAGCTTCGAATCGCGCAAATTACACTGGCCACTCTATTGGCGTTGGGCACCGTCTCATCAGCGTTTGCACAGGCTTCCAACAAAGCGGGTGTCACCTTAAATTTTGTTGCCGCAGAGGTTGAGGCCGTCGCCCGTACCATGAGCACCATTACCGGAAAAAACCTGGTAGTAGATCCTCGGGTTAAGGGGCAGATCACACTGATCACAGAAAAGCCAGTCTCTAACGCGGCAGCCTACAACCAATTTTTGGCGGCGCTGCGTATCGTGGGCGCCGTGGCTGTCGAGGCTGACGGACTGGTCAAAATTATTCCCGAGGCCGAGGCCAAGATCCAGGGTGGCCCTTTGGTCATCGATGCGGCCCAATCACCCGGCAACAAGGTGGTCACCAAAGTGATCAACTTGCAACATGTGCCAGCCAGCACCATGGTTCCTATATTGCGGCCGCTCATCAACACCAACAACACCATTGCCGCCAACCCCAGCAACAACGCACTGGTCATTACCGATTACGCCGACAACCTCAGGCGCATAGAACAAATCATTGCCGCCAACGACATCCCCAATGCCGATGACCTTGAAATCATTCCCTTAAAGCACGGTCTGGCCAGCGATATAGCGACTTTGGCGCAGCGATTGATAGACAGCACCAATACCTCTGGCGCGACCCCTGGCAGTGAAGGCAGCTACAAAACGGCGATTCTGGTGGACTCGCGCACCAACTCCATTTTGCTGCGTAGCGCCAATTCGGCCCGCACTGAACTGCTCAAGTCCTTGATAGCGCGCCTGGACCAACCCAACGCACTGGGTGCGTCGGGCAATATCCATGTGGTTTCGTTGAAAAACGCCGATGCCACCAAATTGGCTGCCACCTTACGAGCCGCCATCAGCGCTACGGCTACCAGCCCAGCGGCAACGCCCGCACCTGGCAGCGCATCGGCTACGGCCAACGCCGGGGCAGCCACCACGGGCGGCCAAATACAAGCCGACACCTCGACCAACTCGCTCATCATCACGGCCCCCGAACCGCTGTACCGACAGCTTCGCGCCGTGATCGACCAACTCGACGGCAGGCGCGCACAGGTGTTTGTTGAATCACTGATCGTTGAAGTTAGCACCGATAAAGCGGCTGAATTTGGGCTTCAATTGCAGGGGGCTTTTGGCAAGGCCGGTGACGCGCTGTTAGGCACGCTAGGCAGCAACTTTGGCAAAGGCGGCAACAACATCATCACATTGGCCGCCCAGGGCGTGCCTGCAGCCGGCAGCACCACCGCCACGGTGGCCCCTGGCACTGGATTCAACCTGGGCTTGTACCCCCGCATCAACGGCACCAACGTACTCAGCCTATTGGCCCGCGCCCTTGAAACCACTGGCGACGGCAACGTACTGTCTGCCCCTAACCTGCTCACGCTAGACAACGAGGAGGCCAAAATAGTGATTGGACAAAATGTGCCCTTTGTGACGGGCCAGTACACCAACTCATCCAGCGGTACCACCAACCCGTTTCAAACCATTGAACGTAAAGATGTCGGTTTAACGCTCAAAGTCAAACCACAGATCAGTGAAAACGGCACCGTGCGGCTGCAAATCTTTCAAGAGGTATCTAACGTTCAAGCGTCAACACAGGGCTCCGCCAACGGCCCCACCACCAACAAGCGTTCCATAGAGTCGAACGTGTTGGTCGAAGATGGGGCCATTGTCGTGCTTGGTGGCCTCATGCAAGACGAATACGGCAGCAGCGCTGATAAAGTGCCTGTCATGGGTGACCTGCCCATCGTCGGCAACCTGTTCAAGAGCGAATCGCGCAACCGCACAAAGTCCAACCTCATGGTGTTTTTGCGCCCAGTGGTGGTGCGCGATGCCACCAGTACGCAGCAACTCTCGCTAGACCGGTACGACCTAATGCGCGGCGCACAGCAACAATTGCAACCCAAAGTCAGTTCGGTCCTCACGGTTAACCAAGCGCCCCAATTGCCTGCCGAAACCCAACCCGGTACCAAGGCGCCCGTTAAAGTAGCCCCCTAAATCGGCAGTACCCACCCCATGCGTTACCCCCTGCCCTACTCCTTTGCCCGGCAGCACCAGGTGTTGCTTCAAGCCGACGGCGACCAGTTGGCTTTGCTGCTTGGCCCTGCAACAGCCAGCGGCATTGTGAATGAGGTGGTACGCCAATACCCCTTGGTGCATTCCATTACCAACCTACCGGCTGCCCAGCTCTCGCAACGCATTTCAGAGGCCTACGCCCAGGGCGAATCCAACGCGGCGACAGTGGTCAACGAAGTGGAGTCCGATACCGACTTGACCCGCATGATGCAAGAGTTACCGGCCGTTGAAGACCTGCTTGAAGCCGCTGACGACGCCCCCATCATCCGCATGCTCAACGCCCTGCTCACACAGGCGGCCCGCGACGGGGCCAGTGACATACACATTGAGCCTTACGAGCGCCACTCCAGCGTCAGGTTCAGGGTAGACGGCACCCTGCGCGAAGTGGTGCAACCCAACCGCGCCCTACACGCCGCGCTGATCTCACGGCTCAAAATCATGGCCGAGCTGGATATTTCAGAAAAGCGCCTACCCCAGGATGGGCGTATCAGCCTTCGCATTGGCACCCGCGCCGTTGACGTTCGCGTCTCTACCCTGCCCAACGCGCACGGTGAACGCGCTGTTTTGCGCTTATTGGACAAAAGCGAAAGCAAACTCACCCTTCCCGCCATAGGTATGGAGGGCCAAACCCTTTCGGGCCTGCATCACCTGATCGATCAACCGCACGGCATTGTGCTGGTCACAGGCCCCACCGGCTCGGGTAAAACCACCACGCTGTATGCGGCCCTTAATTACCTGGACAGTTCCAAACAAAACATACTCACCGTTGAAGACCCCATCGAGTATGAATTGGCGGGCGTCGGGCAAACCCAGGTCAACCCCAAAATCGACCTGACCTTTGCCAAAGCCTTGCGCGCATTGCTGCGTCAAGACCCCGACGTCATCATGATCGGTGAGATTCGCGATTTTGAAACCGCGCAAATCGCCGTACAAGCCTCTCTCACCGGCCATTTGGTGTTGGCCACCTTGCACACCAACGACGCCGCCAGCGCCGTGACCCGGCTCATGGACATGGGCATTGAACCCTTTTTGCTTAGTTCCAGCTTGCTGGGCGTATTGGGTCAGCGCTTGGTCCGAAAAGTTTGCACGCACTGCGGGGGGGCGGGCTGCAAAGAGTGCGGCGAAACCGGCTACCAAGGCCGCACCGGTATTTTTGAATTGCTGTCCAACTCAGACGCCCTGCGCGCCATGATTCACGCCAAGGCCAGTGAGGCCGAGATCCGCAACACCGCCATCGCCCAAGGCATGCGCCTCATGCGTGACGACGGCGAGCGCTTGGTTGCAAATGGCGTCACGACCCGTGAAGAGCTCTTACGCGTTACACGGGACTAAGCGGTAAGGACTGTGCGCTTAGTCCAACCTAGCGCCCGACACCTTCACCAGCTGTGCCCACTTTTTGTGTTCGGCATCCATCATTTGTACAAACCCGGCACGGGAGTTGCCTCCCAAAAAAAAGCCCGGCCACCACCACAGTGCGCCGGGCTTTAGGGTGGGATCGTTGCATGGTTGTCTCCATCCGTCCTCTTGTTCGTTGAGCAATTGTAGGGGCCGACTGCAAAACGCCCATCGGTAGAAACCATAGGGGTTTACCGCAGACTACTGCTTGGAATAGGCGACAAGGTCTTTTGCAAACATCGGCCGTGTCCTGCCCAGAGTACCTGCCCTGGTACGAGAAATTTTCCCGTCAGCGCTTTGGTACGACTTAGAGGGCTGCCCGCCAATGCGACAATCGGGCTATGCCAGCTTTTCAATTTGAAGCCCTCACCGAAGACGGAGCCACGCGCAAAGGGGTGCTTGACGCCGACTCGGCCAAAAGCGCACGCTCTCTTTTGCGCCAGCAAGGCCTGATTCCTCTTTCGGTGCAAACAAGCAGCGCTGATGCCAATACCCAAAAGTCTTGGCTGCAAAAAGACCTTTTCAATAGCAAGACCCTTGGCAACGCCGATTTGACCGTTCTTACCCGCCAATTGGCAGGCCTGGTGGGGGCAGGGTTGCCGCTAGAGCGTGCCTTGTCGGCTCTGGCCGACGAAGCCCCCAATGAAAAACAACAGGCACTTTTGTCGGCGCTGCGCGCTGAGGTCAACGCGGGCAACACATTTGCAAAAGCCTTAGCACAGCATCCACGTGAATTCTCAGACGTGTTTACCGCGGTGATTGCATCGGGCGAGCAAGCGGGTAACTTGGCCATGGTGTTGGGTCGCCTAGCCGATGATCTAGAAGATCAACAAACCCTGCACGCCAAGCTGATAGGTGCTGCACTTTACCCGGGCATCGTGTCGTTGGTGGCGTTAGCGATCGTGTTGTTTTTGCTCAGCTACGTGGTGCCCCAGGTGGCAGGGGTTTTTGCAGGCAGCAAGCGCGCGCTACCTTGGCTAACCATTGTCATGCTGGGCATTAGCGACTTGGTTCGCAACTACGGCTTGTGGGCGCTTTTAGCCCTTTCCGCAGCGGGCATTGCCTTTAGTTATGCATTGCGCAGCCCGCCATTTCGCCAAACCTTTGATGCCTTGTTCTTAAAGCTGCCCCTTATAGGCCACCTAACTCGCCACTATAACGCCGCTCGTTTTGCAGGTACATTGGCTCTGCTATCAACCGCGGGCGTGCCCATCTTGAAGGGAATGCAGGCGGCATCCGCTACCCTGCAAAACAAAGCGATGCGTGCCGATCTGGACGATGCCGTGGTTATGGTGCGCGAAGGCGCGTCACTGGCAGCGGCGCTGGCGCAAAAAAAGCGCTTTCCAGGTCTATTGCCCATGTTTGCCCGGTTGGGCGAACAAACCGGGCAACTGCCCGCTATGCTTAGCCGGTGCGCCCAACAGCTCAGCAACGAAGTTCAACGCCGTGCATTAGCCTTGGCCACCTTATTAGAGCCCTTGCTCATCGTGGTCATGGGACTGTTCGTCATGCTCATCGTGCTGGCTGTACTGTTGCCCATTATTCAGTTGAATCAATTGGTGAAGTAAGCCATTTTTCGGCGGTTTCAAGGCTTATCCAAGCGCGCAACAAAGTGCCCGGACTTGCCGCCCTGCTTTTCCAACAAGCGCACATCCGTCATTACCATGGCCTTATCAACCGCCTTGCACATATCGTAAATCGTCAGCAGCCCAACCTGTACCGCCGTTAAGGCTTCCATTTCAACGCCCGTCACGCCCACCGTTTCAGCGCTTGCATGGCACACCACCGCATGGCTGGCGGCGTCAATCTCAAACGAAACCGCAACGCGGGTCAGCGCCACAGGGTGACACAAAGGAATTAGGTCGCTGGTTCTTTTTGTCGCCATAATCGCCGCCAAGCGTGCGGTACCCAGCACATCGCCCTTCTTGGCGGAACCTGCGGTAATCATGGCAAGTGTGGTGGCCTGCATCACAATGCGGCCACTGGCAGTGGCTTTGCGGTGCGTAGCGGTCTTGTGGCCAACATCGACCATATGGGCCTGGCCTTGGTCATCAAAATGCGTTAATAGATTCATACATTGGGCTTTGTTTCTGAACGTAAACCCCTAGCTTGTTCTAGGCTTTGAAGGCATCATACCGCGATGAACCCCACGACCAACGTCCGCCCGCCTGACGCTACCTGCCCTAGCCCCGGACCAGCGTTTTCACAATTGGGCATAGGTATAGCCATTGCGTTTGGGTGTTCCTTCTCGGCCCCGTTTGTTCAAGCCCAGCCTAGCCCGAGTGCCACCCCGGGTGTGGCACGTTCCGTCTCCCAGTTGGACGTAGGCCAGGCCGATGAGCTAAGCCTAGCTAGGGAGCGCCTCATTGGCGACTCGATTGCCAAGTACCTTTACCAGGACCCTGACTATATAGACGAGCCTATCATTGATGATGTTGTTCAAGTCATTTGGGGCGACCTGCTGCGCTCAGCGCGCCAGCAACAGCTTCTCAGTCCAGACATGGAACAAGCCTTTGCCTGGCACATATTTTTGGGACGAGACAAATCCTTTAACGCCTTTGCCTTGCCCGGAGGCTTCCTAGGTTTGCATTTGGGCTTGATTGCCACCAGCAGTACCCCCGACGAACTAGCATCTGTCTTAGCCCATGAATTAAGCCACGTCATTCAGAGGCATATTTCAAGAGGCCAAGCCCAAAGCAACCGAACTTCACCCTTGTTATTGGCTGCGATGTTGTTGGGTGCAGCGGTGGCGAAAAAAAGCGACGCGGTCGCACAAGCAGCGGTAATCGGCGGGTCGGCGCTGGGCACCCAGCTGCAGTTGAACTACTCGCGCGACATGGAGCGCGAGGCCGATAGGCTGGGCTACGCCATCCTCAAAGGGGCAGGGTATTCACCGCAAGGCTTTGTATCGATGTTTGAAAAACTTCAAAGCACCAACCGTTGGGCGGACGACGGCAACTTCCCGTATTTGCGCACTCACCCTCTAAATACCGAGCGGGTAGCAGCGATGCACAATCGACTGCAACAAGAAACCAAAGCCAACCCAGCGTCACCCAGTATCAGCCCGCTGGCCTATACCTTAATCTCGGCACAGGCCCGTGCCCACTCCGCGCTGCCATTAGAAGCCCTACAACAATGGGCCAGCGAGGCCGAGCTGCCCCAGCCTTCACAGACACCCATAGAAAAGCGCGTTCACGCCTTGGTGGTAGGGAGTCATTATTTTGAGAAAACAGGGCAAAGTGGCAAGGCAACGCGGCTATTGGTCCAACTGCAAAACTTGGTACAGGCAGACCCCTTGGCCAGCGCGATTGCTCAACGTGTGCAGGCCAATTTAGCATTGGTGCAAGGCAACTGGGAGGCTGCCGCGGCCTTCGTTGTTGCAACCCCTAAAACCCGGGCCGATACCCTGCTGAAGGCACGCGCACAAATTGGCTTAGGGCAGTTGACGCAGGCTGTTGAATTGTTGCAACTGTGGGTTGCCCAGCACGGACACGATGCGAGCGCTTGGCAACTGTTGGCACAAGCCTATGAACGTCAAGGCCAGCTGTTGCGCCAGGTTCGGGCACTTGCCGAAGCGCAACTCGCGCAGTACGACCCGCAAGGCGCCTTGGACAGACTTAAAGCAGCGCAAGCTCTGGCCACGCAGAAAAGCAACAATGCAGACGCCGACATGGAACTGAGCATTATCAATAGCCGCAGCAACACAATACAGGCTAGGGGCAACTTGGTAGCACCGTAACTCATCTTGCTGAGTTCTGAGTGTCGAGGATGTTGCATTTTTGCAACGAACCCGCGAATTCTCAATGAACTTAAGGACTAATTTTTGCTTATGCGCGACTTTTCTGTTTCAATTGCAACGACTCCTCCTCTGGGGGGTTGATTTGAAGAACTTAGTTTGCGGCAAGGCTTTTGAAGCCGGTCTGCGGGTTTTTCAAAAACTCTGCTATTTTTAACTTTGGAGAATTTTTAATGAAAAAAACTTTAGTCGCTCTGGCTGTTATCGCCGTTTCGGGCACCGCTTTCGCACAATCCACCGTGACTTTGAGCGGCACTTTTGGTTCCGCTTACCAGTCTTATGACTCAACAGCTGCTGGTGTTGTCACCACAAACAAAGGCTTGGCACCCGTCACTGACGCTTCCATCAAGGCAACCGTGGTCGAAGACCTGGGCGGTGGCTTGAAAGTGACTGCTGCTGGTCAGTTCGCAATGAACGCCAGCCGTGGTGGCAACCTCACAAAAGAAGACAGCTCTGTGGCTTTGGCTGGTGGCTTCGGTACCATCGCTTTCACTAGCACCCGTTCCAGCGATACTGCAATCGCCGCCAACGTGTTTGCATCGTGGACTCCTATCACAGCTTTCTACGCAACAGTTTCCAGCCGCTCAGCTGGTGATTTGTTCAGCTACACATCGCCCGCCATCATTCCTGGCTTGAACGTTGGTATCAGCCAGTTCGAAGCGACTGAAGGTGTTACAACATCTGCTGTCAAGGTCACAACCTTGAGCGCTTCTTACGTCAACGGTCCTCTGCGTATTTTGGCTGCACAAAAGTCTACCTCTGGTCTGACTGCTGCACAAATTGCCGCTGGTTCTAAGGATTCCAACACTGAATTGGCTGCCATCTACAACTTGGGTTTTGCCACAGTGGGTTTGGGCTTTGATGGCTCGACAACATCTGATGCCACTTCACACCTGTCAAAAAACATGACATCCTACGGTATCAGCATCCCCATGGGTGCGATCACCATCGGTGTCAACGGTGCCAAGCGTGGTAAAAGTGATTTCTACGATGCTGGTATCAACTATGACCTGAGCAAGCGCACTTCTGTCCGTTTGAACATGGGCAAGATGACCGGTGGTACTAACAATGGTAACCAAACTCGCGTTGGTATCTTTCACACTTTCTAATCCCTGGCTGGGTTAACCCAGCTTGAGATCAAGAAAACCCCAAACCCACCGTGGCATCACGGTGGGTTTTTTATTGTCTGCACGCTAGCGCTGCAGTCAGCGAAACAACGGCACACAAGGGAAAACACTGCTGCTGCACAGTGTGCAAGCTGATAAATTTGTCAAATCAACAACAGCAACATTGGAAAACAACATGGCAACACGTAAACCAAGCACGCCGAAAACCAGTGCAGAACTCAAGCAACAACTTGAAGAAGCACGAAAAAAACTGGCAGATCTGGAGCGTCGTGCATATGCAGAGGAGTGATTAAGTCCCTAAACTGCTGCAAATTAAAGGGGTAGCCATCGCAGCTCTCCGAGTTTGACAGAATCGAGTTTTCGAGAACGATTTTGTTAACCAAGGAAGGAGTGAGTGCGATGGCTGGAATAGATATTACCGTAGATG
>JBEIEP010000034.1:0-33585 GCA_040382935.1 Burkholderiaceae bacterium | reverse complement strand
TAGAAGTTCGCCCTGCAGGGCGAACTTCTAGCCTGAGCGCCGTGGGTTAAATTCAAACCAAACTCAAAGGAATACGGCTTGATCTGTTGAACTGAATTTGCAGCAAAATTGGGACTTGACTAAAAATTTTGGGCAATTCACGACTACCGGTGCCAACGATACCCTCAATGGGATCGAGAGTTTGGTTGGAACCGCTTATAACGACTCTTTGACAGGCAACGATCAGGCTAACATTTTGACCGGTGGTCTTGGTAACGATACTCTTAATGGCCTGGCCGGGGCGGATACATTGGTAGGCGGCGGCGGTGATGACATTTACAACTTTGCGATAGGCGGCGGTGCGGATACCGTCGTTGAAGCAGCGGGCGCAGGGGGGGGCGTCGACACATTGGCTTTTTCGGGCGCTATCACCCACAGGGATCTGTGGTTTTCGAGAACCGCGAACACCGCCGACTTAAAAGTCTCTGTGCTTGGTACGACCGACTCAGTTACCATTGATAACTGGTTCTCTGGTGCGGGTGAGTACGCCATTGAATATTTTCAGGCACCCAATGCCAACCGGACCTTGGTCAATGCCAGCGTTAACCAGTTGGTAAGCGCGATGGCTCAATTTAATGGGGGGCTTATCCCTACAAACAGCATGGCGGTCAGCACAAGTCCCTATCTTGTTAGCCAGATTAACGCGTCGTGGTATTGATAAAATTCCCGCTATTCGTTTTCGGAGCTTTCGGGTGACGTGGGAGCCGGTTATATTGTGGCTGCGTGCGGTTTTTCGCTGCTCTTGGTTGGAGCTTTGGTCTACCGCGTTTCATTTGTTCAACCGTATAGGATCACCATGCTAAAACTTTATTACTCCCCCGGCGCTTGCTCCCTCTCTCCCCACATCGCCCTGCACGAGTCCGGCTTGGCGTTTGAAGCCATTGCGGCCCCCACCAAAACCAAAAAGCTGCCAGACGGCACCGATTACTACACCATCAACCCACTGGGCTATGTGCCACTGCTCGCCCTTGAAGATGGCACCCAATTGATTGAAGGCCCGGCCATCGTGCAATACATTGCCGACCAAGCACCCGGCAAAAACCTGGCCCCCGCCAATGGCACCATCGCCCGCTACCAGTTGCAATCCTTGCTCAACTTTATTAGCACCGAAGTGCACAAAGGTTTTTCACCTTTGTTCAACCCCACCCTTTCAGCAGAAACCAAAGAGGCCTTTAAGCCCCGCCTGCTGTCGCGCCTGGCCCATGCAGACCAGCTGCTAGAGGGCAAGCCATACCTGATGGGCGACACTTTTACGGTGGCCGATGCTTACCTGTTTGTGGTGAGCAACTGGTGCAAGATGCTGGCCATTGATATTTCGGGCCTAGCCAATTTGATGGCGTTTAGAGGCCGTGTTGCTGACCGCCCCGCCGTACAAGCGGCCATGAAGGCAGAAGGTTTGATGGGCTAATCAGCCCTATTTAACCCATTTGAGCAACAAGGCGTTGGCCATCACGGTCACCGAGCTAAATGCCATAGCGGCACCCGCCACCACAGGGCTTAGCAGGCCCATGGCGGCCAGCGGGATGCCTGCCACGTTGTAGGCAAAAGCCCAAAACAGGTTTTGCCGAATCTTGGCCACGGTTCTGGATGAAATCTGCAAAGCCGCCACCACCAGCATGGGATCACCCCGCATCAGGGTGATGCCCGCCGCCTGCATGGCCACGTCGGTACCGTTGCCCATGGCCATGCTCACGTCCGCCGCCGCTAGGGCAGGGGCGTCGTTGATACCGTCGCCCACCATGGCCACCACCTGGCGGCCACCTTCTTTGAGCGCGATGACCGCGGCAATCTTGTCTTGTGGCAACACGTTGGCCAAAACTTCACCTGCCGCCACATCAAAGCCCAAGGCCTCTCCCATGGCAGTGGCCGCACCCAGGTTGTCCCCTGAGATCATCACCGTCTTAATGCCCCTGGCCTTGAGCGCAGCTATGGCCTCCTTGGCCCCTGCCTTGGGCTTGTCGGCAAAGCCCATGGCGGCCAACACCTGGGGTATGGATTCGTCGGGCTTTGCGGCGGCCAGCAGCGACACCGTGGCGCCTGCTGCTTCCCACTCAGACAAATCACCCGCCCACTGCCTTATGTCACAACCCAGGGTTTGCAGCCAAGCGCGGCTACCGATGTAGTACATGGACGCATCGCCCGGTAGTTGGCCCGTACTGCCCCGGCCCGGCACCGCCTGCACTTGCACCGCCGTCTGCCGCAGCAAGCCCTTGGCGTCTGCTGCGCGCACCACGGCCATGGCCAAGGGGTGGCTACTGGCCGCTTGCAAACTGGCCGCAATGGACAAGGCCGCGTCTTCGGTCCCCGCTTGGGCCTTCAAGAATTTCACTTCTGGGTGACCCTCTGTCAGGGTGCCGGTTTTGTCAAAGGCCACCACCGTGACTTTGTGCGCCAGCTCTAAGGCCTGGGCATCTTTAATCAACACCCCCATTTGCGCGGCCACGCCGGTGCCGGCCATCAATGCCACCGGGGTGGCCAAACCCAGCGCACAGGGGCAGGCAATCACCATCACCGCCACGGCGTGTACCAGGGCCTGCTCAAAGCCAATCCCCCCTGCCCCGCCCCATTGCCAGCCCCACAAAAAGGTGAGCACCGCCACGCCCAGCACAAAGGGCACAAACACCGCCGACACCTTGTCCACCAAGCGCTGCAAGGGGGCTTTGTCGGCTTGCGCGTCCATCATCAAGGTGATGATGCGCGACAGCACCGGATCGGCCCCTACTCGGCTTACCTGCATCACGATGCTGCCGTCGCCATTGACCGAACCGCCGGTCAATATGGGCTGGGGTGTTTGCGCCGACACCTCTTTGACGACGGGCAAGGGCTCGCCAGTCAGCATGGATTCGTCCACCTGGGTTTGTCCTTGCAGCAAGAGACCATCGGCAGGGATGCGCTCGCCGGGTTTAACCCGCAACCAGTCACCCACCAACAACTCGGCCACGGGCACATCCACCTCGTTGCCAGCGTCTGCCAAACCTGCGTTGGCAGGCTTGTTCAACCAATGCGCCACCTGGGGTTGCAAACGCGCCAAGGCCCGTATCGCAGCAGAGGTCTCGCGCTTGGCCCGGGTTTCTAGCCACTTGCCCAGCAGCACCAAGGTGATGACCACTGCGCCGCCTTCAAAATACAAATGGGGCATGACCCCAGGCTCGGCCTGCCACCACAACCAAACCGACAAAGCCCAGGCCGCCGTGGTGCCCATGGCCACCAACACGTCCATATTGGCGCTGCCCGAGCGCAGCGCGTGCCAGGCCCCTTTGTAAAACCGTGCCCCCAAAACAAACTGCACTGGCGTGGCCAAGCAAAACTGCACCCAGGCGGGCAGCATCCACATCCGGCCTGCCAGCTCCCCCACCATGGGCAACACCAGGGGTGCCGACAAGACCAAACCCACTGCAACAGGCATAAAGCCCTGCCAGGGGCGCAAGGTGTCGGTTAAATCGGCAGGTGTTGCCAGTGCGGGTTCGTACCCGGCTTTGCGAATGGCGCGTAAAACTTGGGCTTTGTGGGCCTCGTCTTGCGCCTGCAAAGGCATCAAAGCGTCTGCGCCCACCGGCTCTAACTGGATGCGGGCCTGCTCCAATGCCATATTGACACTGGCCTGGTGTACGCCGGGCACTTTGGTAATGGCCCGCTCCACCCGGCTGACACAGGCGGCGCAGGTCATGCCTTTGATGCTTACGTCAAAGGTGGGGCCTAGGGCTGGGTGGGTCGCGGTGGTACTCATGAAGAGTTCCGATTAAAACCGTTTACAAAGTCCACGGTTGTACCCCTATGAAAAAGTGAATTGAACTGTGACGATTTAATGATCTGGGTCAAGCCAAGACCATGCGGGCGCGACCGGCGTCCTTGCAACGGACGGCAACACCGTTGATAATTATGTATAAGTAGTTGCAAATATATATCAACCCGCTTTCAACCGTCCTTTTGAAGACTCCCTCATGAAACAACTCTTTAGCGTACAAGGCATGACCTGCGGCCACTGCGAAAAAGCGGTACGGGACGCGATCACAACACTGGACCCAAGCGCCATCGTACAGATTGACCGCAGCAGTGGCAGCGTAGAAGTTGAAACCCACGTGCCAAGCACACAGGTGATGCAGGCGGTCCGTGAAGAAGGCTATCAAGTGGTCCAGGCGTAAAAGCCCCATACAGCCCGAAACCCGGTGGGCTATGGCGTTTTACAGAGGCATACCAAAGTTTTTCATTTTTTTAAGGAGTTTGACATGAACATCAACGTCGGCGGCATTGACCGCATCTTGCGTATTGTGGTGGGCCTGCTGTTGGTAGGCTTGGCGGCCACCGGTACCGTGGGCTGGTGGGGTTGGTTGGGACTGGTCCCCTTGGCCACGGGTGCCATAGGCTGGTGCCCGCCCTACGCCATCTTGGGCTGGAACACCTGCAACATGAAGAAGCCTTAAACACTCGGCAAAGCAACTTTACATAACATTGCACAGGAGCTGGTTGCCGTTTGCATGAGCGTCCCACACTTGTCTGTATCGGTAAGCCCTTGTTTACCGAATCGCGTCAAACCCGACGCATTATTCAATAGGACTTCTCATGAAACTTTTATCTAAATCAACTTTGGTGGCAGCTTGTATTGTTGGCGGCTTGGGCTTTGTTGGAACTGCCATGGCCTATGGCCCCGAGACGGGCGGCCAGGGCCAGGGCCACGGCATGATGGGCGAACACGGCAGCGGTGACAGCGCCAAAATGCAACAACGCATGGGCAAGCACTTGGCCGAACTTAAAGCCAAGCTCAAACTCACAGCCGACCAAGAAGGCGCTTGGACAGCTTTTACCGGGTCTATGCAGCCACCCACTGGCAAAGGCCCAAAGAGCCGGGACGAGGCCAAGAAAATGCACGACGAGATGCAAAAGCTCACCACCCCCGAGCGCATTGACCGCATGAAGGCGATGCAAGCCGAGCGCCAGGGTCACATGGACAAAATGGGTAGCGCGGTCAAAACCTTTTATGCTGCGTTAACACCCGAGCAGCGCAAGGTGTTTGATGCCAACGCCATGGCACGCCGTGGACGCTTTGGTCACCACGGTTAAATCGACCGCTATAAAGCTCTGCCAAACGGCCGCAAGAACTGCTCCCTGGAGGCAGACGCACTACTGCGCTGGCGGCATTTGGTGAGGTGACAGAACCTGGCGCACAAAGTCTTGCACAAGCTCTAAAAGTTGTTGCACATCGGCCATTGTGGTGGCGGGGCTGACCAGCATCATGTTGTGAAACGGGGTGATTAGTACGCCCCGGTTAAGCAGGTACAAATGCATGACCTGCTCTAGCTCTGGCTGCAGGATTTGCTCGGCCTCTTGGCCATTGCGTGGTGGTGTTGGACAAAATTGCAACTCCACTCTTGCGCCCACCTGCGTCACGCACCAGGGCAGGGCAAACCGGCTGACCAAATCGCGTAAACCCTCTGCCAACGCGGTGGCCCCTTTGAGCATGGGAGCATGGGTGGCGGGGGTCATGCAGTCCTGCAAAGTGGCGCGCATGGCCGCCATGGCCAACGCATTGGCCGTCAAGGTGGTGCCAATACCCGAATGACCCGGTGGGGCCTCGCGCTTGGCTTTTTGCGCCTGCTCGGCCAAGGCCGCACTCATGCCGTAGGCCGCGCAGGGCATGCCACCGCCCAAGGGCTTTCCCACCACCAAGGCATCGGGTTGTAGGCCGTGGGCCCGCGCATAACCCCCTGGGCCAGTGCTAATGGTGTGCGTCTCATCCAACACCAACAGGCTGCCGTACTGGTGAATCAGTGGGATGGCCTGTTCCCAGTAGTGCGTTTGGGGCAACACCATGCCGATATTGGTCATTACCGGTTCGGCCAAAACACAGGCCACATCGCCCACTGCCAGCGCTGCTTCTAAGCCCGCTAAATCGTTGAACTCCACCACACGGGTGGTCAAACTCAAGTCTTGTACCTGCCCCAGCAAGCTGGCCCGCGTCACCGTAACGCCCCGGACGCTATCGACCAACGCATCGTCCACCGTACCGTGGTAGCAGCCGTTAAACACCACCACGACCGGGCGCTGGGTGGCGGCCCGTACCCAACGCAGCACAAAGCGGTTGGCGTCGCTGGCGGTCATGGCAAACTGCCACTGGGGCAGGCCAAAGCGCTCAGCCAACAGTGCACCAACGGCAATCGCGTCCTCGTTCATTAGCATGGTGGTCAGGCCTTTTTGCGCCTGCTGTGCCAAAGCGGCCACCACCGGCGCTGGGCTATGGCCAAACATGGCCCCCGTGTCGCCTAGGCAAAAATCAATGCGCTCGTGGCCATCTAGGTCGGTCAGGTGCGCCCCTTGGGCATGGCTGACCACCAACGGAAAGGGTGTAGACCAGTCGTTCATCCAATGCAGTGGCACGCCAAACATGAGATGCTGCGCCGCCGCCTTGGCTGCCTTTGCCGAACGCGGGTTGTGCGCGATGTAGTGGGCTTGTTCTTGGGCTTGGCATACAAGCCAGCGCTCGGGCGCGACGCCTGCCCGACGCAAGCGATCTTGCAAATGGGGCGGCAGGGTGCTCTCAGAATCAGGCGTGGGCATAAAGTTCCGCTCCAAAAGGGCTACACCAGCAGCAACCCCAGTTAGCCGCAGGCTAGGTTGGCGGCCATGGCCAGGTAGGGATTCACGTCCACCCCCGGCACCCGGTTCTCAACACGGCGGTCTTGCGCCGATGCGTTGGGCACCCGAATGCCACAGGTGCGGTTGTCCATGCCCCAGCGCACGTTAACGGGGGCCGACATGTAGGGTGCCAAGCGCCGGTAAGAGTTCACATATGGGGCCAATAAGGGCATGACCTGGGGGATGTAGGTTTGCAAGCCCCAAATCGTGCACTTTGCAAAAGTTGGACAACTCCATAAAAAACGGGTCAAAGTCGTTCACTGCATCAATCGAGTAACTTTGCCGCCCTGCCTCGGGCTTGCCGGTGCGCCCCAAGGGGGGTTGCAGGGGCTCGTGGGCAGGCGCATTTCACCGGCTGACAAAAACAAGTCACGCGGCAAAATTTTGCCCCGGGCAATGCCGGTGATGTCGGGTATGACACATTCAACCTCGGCGATGCGGTTTTGTTGCAAAAAGTCGGCCAGGGCGGCGGGTAAGGGTGGACGGGGCATGGGACAGCATTCAGTTGGTGATCACAAATTATGCGGCATGAACTTCTTGGGTGACCGCTCAGTGTGCCGATTGCCTCTCGGAAATCAGGTGATACGTTCGCTGACATACCCTAGCAAGCCCTACCCGTTTGTCCCTCAAGACAATCCACTTGTCGCAGGTTGGCACAAGGCCTTTAGGTATTCGTTGTTGGTCGCTGGTGATTCGGCTAAACTGAAAGGCCAGTTTCATCATGATAGGTCTCGGTGTACGCCGAAAATTCAAAACAACAGGCAATTTACGTGGTTCTTTTGCCCCTACATTCAATGCTTCATCGCAACCACGCAGCGTGTCATCCGTCCGCCAAGGGCTTGGCTGCGCGCGGGTTTACGCTGGTCGAATTGTTGGTTACGGTTACTTTAGCAGTTGGTATAGCAGCGATGGCAGTTCCCAATATGCAACAATTTAGCGCAAAGACTGTTGTTCGTGCTGAAGCGGATGCGGTAGCGAGTGCCTTGCGCAATGCGCGGGCCGAAGCGATACGCAGCAGGGTTCAAGTTAGTGTTTGTCCAACGAACGCTCAAGTTACACGAAGTGATACTTATACTTTTCAGGTCTGCCGTACGGCCGATGGCATTTGGGACTTTGGCTGGCAAGCAGTACGCACCCAAAATGTAGCCGACGGATCTACCCGCCCCATAGAGCCTAATCTTCTTTCCTTTCGCGCACAAGCCGATCCCAAGGTAGACATCCTCTCTACAGGCTTTGACTCGCATGTTGTTATCTTTAGCCCCAGCGGCAACTTGGTTAGCGCACCCGGAACTCTGACCGTCACATCGACACAAGTGCGCACAATAGTGTCCACCGTAACTGTTTCAGCCAGCGGCTTGATAGAGGCCACGCTGCCATGAAATGCCCGCGCAACCCGTATGCCATTACCAAGGGTGCACTAGGCCGACAGGCTGGCAGCACACTGATCGAGGTACTCGTAAGCGTGGTGCTGCTGTCCTTGGGGGTTGTTAGCGCCATGCAACTGGTGACCGTATCCGTTAAAGAGCGAAGCGTCTTGAAGTACAAGATTGCGGCCACGCAAGCGGCCACGGAATTGGCCGAGCGCATGCGTGCCAATCAATTGGGGGTGCGCGCTGGGCTGTACAACGACACCCTCTCCTACTCGGAAGCCTCCGATTTGGTGACAGATGTCACCATCACCACAGCTCCTTGTGGCAGCACGGGCTGCACAGACGCGGCGACCCTGGTCGATACCGATTTGGGCATTGTGCGGTACAACCTTCAACAGTCCTTGCCTGGCGCTGCGTTGACGGTGCGCGCGCAAACCTATACTGCGGGCGCTAACCAAATAAAAATACCCAATGCTTCGACCATTTATGTTGCCTGGCTAGAGCCCGTTACGGATACCCAAGTCGTCGATGGTGCCACCACACCAACCCTGCTTAACCAAGCCACCAACGGTTGCCCCAATTCGTTTACTACAAATGCTTCGGGCAACGTGCGGTGCCTAGGCTTGAGTTACCAGCCATGAAGCACCACGCCCGCGCTCAAGCCCAAAAAGGCTTTAGTCTGATAGAGTTGATGGTGGCCCTGATTCTGGGGCTCACCATCTCTTACGCCACCCTCAGCGTTTATTCAGTGGTCTCGCGCTCTTCGAGAGGACAGAGCAACGAGTCCACGGTCACAGAAACTGGCACAGTCGCCTTGGCCACGCTGAGTCGCCACATTCGTAACGCAGCTTATATCGATTGGATAGGCAATGCCACCCAAGCAGGCAACCTGATTCCCCAAATTGACCCAGACAGCTACTACCTGAGTACAAGCACCCCAGACGACACCTTGACGGCCATGGCCAAAAGCAACCTGTTTGGACCGGAGTGGACTACCCTGCGCTCGCTGCACGGCTGCAACGGGGCCTATACCAACGTAGCAGCACTGACAGATTTTAGGTGCGCCACCACAGGGGCTACCCCGGTATCTACCGCGCAGTCCATCACGGTGTCCTACCAGGTACTAAGCACCGCTGCAGCAGCCTCTAGCAGTGTGGGCGCACTGCCCGCCGCGTTTGATGCGGCCACGGGCCAAAGTGGCGACTGCAACAACCAAAATGCGGGAGCCTTCGCGATTAATCGGTTTTACCTGTCCAACCAAACTTTATTTTGTGACGGAAACGGTGGAGACGCTGCCGTACCCGTTGCAAAAAACATTGAACAACTGGTCTTTTTGTTTGGTGAGGCACAAACCACTGCCCCCGTCCTGCCCGCCCCGGTGGCCAGCATCAACTTTACCTCGGATATGATGGTCGGAAGATACCTTAACGCAGGTGCACCACCCAAGTGGCCGGTAGTTACTTCGGTGCAAATTTGCTTGGTGGTCATAGGAACGGCCGGTACGCTTGCCCCAGGCACCACAGCGGCCAACTACACCGACTGCTTGGGCACCTCCACTGCTATTACGGACAATAGACCGCGCACGACGTTTAGAACCACTGTGTCGGTAAGAAACCAGCTCAGGACAACGCCATGATGCGGCCAGTCACACCTCAAAACAAGGCCCCCTTGACGGGCTTGGGCGGCAGGCACCAAACAGGCGTTACCGTGTTCGTTGTGATGGTGGTGATGTTGGTGATTACTTTGGCCGGAACCCAATTGATCAACCGCTTGGTGTCTGACACCCGTAACTCGATGTGGGAGCAAGACGCAGCGGTGGCACGCCAAGCCGCAGAGGCAGCCCTGAGAGATGCTGAGCAAGATATTCTTTGCAGACGATGGATTGTTGTCGGAACGGTGGGGCAATACGCAAAGCCTACGGCGCCACCCGTAATTAACCCGCCACTGCGGCCGCATTGCTTGCTTGATGCGACCACTGGTGAACAAGTCGGAGGAACCGATCCCGTTGACCAAGTTGTTAATCCTGGCGGCACCTGTAACAAGGGCTTTCTGGTAGCGCCCGTTTTGGCGACCCAGACAAGCACACAACGCGCCGCTGCACTCAATGCTTGCACCGTTAATATAGGCGCGTTTACCCAGGCACGAAAGTTTGAGGTAAGTACCGGCATTCCCGTAGGAACCGAGCCAAGGTATAGCGTTGAAGTCATACCCGTATCCAACGGCCAATTGGGGCAAATTGTCCCCCACTACCGCATCACCGCGGTGGGCTTTGGGCGTAACAGCCAGACCAAAGTGACGCTTGAAGTGTTGTTTCGTCCTATCTAAGTTCTACCCTTACCAACCCACAGTTTCTCGATGAACGCCTTATCTGCTCGTTTCAAAGCCTTGGCAAAAAGCCCGGTGTCATGGGGGGTGGTCGCAACGGCCGCAGTAGCATTTACTTGGGGGGTTAGTGCCCAAAACGAATTGCTACGAAACAACATCCACAACCCGGTTGCAGAATTGGCCACCGTGGTGGTCGGCCCCATCGGTGGCGCAAGCCCCAGTCCTAATCTAGGCAGTCGGGTAAATTTTGGCCCGAACGACGAAGTCTTGTGGGTGGTCTACCACGGCGCGCCGCAATCGGTCATTTACAACCCCACGCAAAGCAACGCAGACGCGGTCAGGCACCCGGAGCGCGTTACCGGCACCGTGACGCTGCCCAAACACTTCATGAGGGTTGCGGGCAGTTTTTTGGGGCCGCCTAGCACCACACTAGATGCCGTTCAGCCAGAGGGCAAAGTGGCGTGGACACAAAACCCACACCACGTGATAAAAGCCGAAGATACCGCAAAACCCCCCGCACCTGCTGTCAATACGACAGTTGTCACCGTTCCTACCGTCAATATTAACGACTATTTTCGCTGCGATTCGGCCCGGGCCAACATCGCCAGATGGGACAAACTGCGATTCAGCCGGAACGGCTCTTGGGGTGGTGATGGTGGTTTGACGAGCGTTACCGTTGAAGTGTCTGACGCAAATGGAGTTCCTTTCCCGCCCGCGATGCAGCCAGCGGTACTTACCACCGTTCAGTATTGGGTTGACATTAGCAATATCCCCCCAGGGAATCGGGTACTTAATTTCAAGGTGTCCTTTAGGGCCAGTGGCGTCACCCCCGACATGGTGGGACAGATGATTGACGTGACTTGGGTAGGCGACCAAGCCCAAACCTGCTTTAAGGCTCAAGCCAACTCAGCCAACTTGGATAATTATGGCTACTCAACGGAGCTGGATATCAGCCGAACGGTCGTGACGGTCAATCCGGTGACCAAAGTCGAGAGTACTGGCACAGCTGTTAGCCTTAAAGCAGGTCATACCTTGAATTCTCGAGGTTCGGCGGCCGGCTTTGGAGGTACCCCGCTTGTCATTCCTATTCAAGTTACTTCTCAAGTCGAACGAACGATCTATGCTCGCAATTACTACGACACACTTGCGTATGTTGGCGATATGCAAGTTTTCAAACCTTTTCTCAATGGTGCAATCAACAATACTTACTACCACGCTGCATCTGAAAAGCAAAGGACCATAGCCTTCTCAGATCGCTCCATCTACACCCGCAATGGGGAAGGCACATCAACCGCCGATGGCTTTGCGTCGACCCCTTTTATTTGGGAAAATGTTACAAACCTTCAATTGAGAACCGACCTGTGCCAAACGCTCAATGGAAGGTTCGATATTTCAGGCCTTACTCCGAACCCATGTAAGGATCGGCTAAATTACCTTAGAGGTGACCCAGCAAATGAAAGCGCCGTGAAGTTCAGGGTGCGCGAACTAGGATCTTTGGTCGAATCATGGATCGGCCCCGTACCGAACTCATCGCCTGCCCTGTCGCGTAGCCGTCCAATATTTGGGTACTCCGAAAGGCTGTATCCGGGCTTTAACGGCTACGTCAACGCCACCAAGGCCACCGACGACCCTTGGATTTTGTTTGGAGGATACGGTGGCTTTTTACACGGGTATTCTGTAGATGGATCAGGTGTTGAACAAAAATTCGCCTACATTCCTTCTTTTCTGTTTAAGTATGCCTACACCTACAGCAATGTAGAAAAGACCAAATTGGGCTTGAATCCTTTTGGTGTTGACAGCACACCCATGGTAAGGGACGTGGCTTTGTCCACCTCCACCAATACACCCGCGTGGCGCACAGCGGTGGTGGCCTCTTTAGGGTGGGGCCAACGCGGCATTTTCGCACTTGACATTACTCGTTTCACAACCGCAGAGGCTAACAGCAAAGCCGTGCGGAACGTATTGTGGGAGTACAGCAACGAGAGCAAGCCGGTGGCCGGTACGTTCTCATCGTCCACCCGCATCGATGACCTAAAGGACTTAGGACAAATGGTGTATGCGCCGCCCATTCACCCATTGTTTGGGGCCGAGCAAATTGTTCGTATGGCCAACGGCAGGTGGGCGGCACTTGTAGGTAACGGAATAAGAAGTGAAATAGGCCCCAACCCTGCATCCAACGGCACAGGCCGAGCCGTTTTGTACCTGTTTTACTTTGGCGACGAAAATCAAGGAGACCGATGGTTGCGCATCCCGGTATCTGAAACTGATCCCAACCTAGCGTTTGGAAACGGGCTAATGAGTCCCAGACCACTGGATATTGACAACGATGGCAAGGTGGATTTTATTTATGCAGGTGACTATAAAGGCAACTTGTGGCGGTTCGACGTTCGCAAACTACGCGCTAAGTCGGCGAAAGCAAATGAGGTGGGAAACGTAACAATTGCCCGCATATTTAAAAATCCCGATGGACAGCCCATTGTTTCAGCCCCGGTTGTGCGTCAGTTTTTAGGCACCGCCGCTTGCATTGCCAGTAACTCCTGTTGGATGCTGGGATTTGGTACGGGCTACCCCATCAGCCCCGTGCATGAAGGGCCTTTAAGCCCGGGCAACCAGTTTTTGTACGGCATAGTGGACAACCTTTCATCGGGCGACAGCGTTGCGCCAGGCACTTTCACCGATGGGCTGTCGACCAGCGTTTCGGACGGTGATTTGGTTACGCAAACCCTTGCCAACGTTGCGGGCAGCTCCGCCCTTCGTAACATCACGGCCACTGCAATTGATTACTCAAGCAAAAAGGGATGGAAGCTAGGGCTACGGATAGGTGAACAGCTGGTGGGTAATCCGCAAATGGCCTCCGATGGCAGTGTGATGTTCGCTACCACGCGGCGCTTCAATCAAAGTGCCACAGCGCTTTCCAACAGTTGGCTCACACAGATTGGTTTGGTAACCGGTGCCGGCGTTAAGGTCTTTACACATTCCGCTGTATTTGGCGCGTCAATCGCGCTAAACGGCGGCCCCATCTACGGCACGCCTCCTGTGGTTGCCATTGCAGGCGGTGGCAGTGGCGGAACGACAGAAAAGCTTGCAGTGCCGGACACCAGCGCTGGCAATTTAAGGCTTTTGGATAAAGCAGCGTCACCCAATCTACTGGGGCGCTTGTCTTGGCGCGAAGTATTTGGAGGCCCCTGATGAAAAAACGGCAAATAATTATTCAACGCGGATTTTCTTTAATCGAGCTATTGATTGCGATGGCCATCGTAGGCATCTTGGGCGCAGTCGCCTACCCCTCCTACACCCGTTGGGTTTCGCAGGGCGAACGCGCCGAAGCCAGGGTTGCCTTGCAAAGGGCAGCGCTTTGGATGGAAACCAATCGGGCCGCCAGTTTGGCTTATAACCGCACACCGGATAGTGCCACGCCCAATGTGAACAACGCACTACTCACCAGCCTTGGGCTCAACCGGGTCCGTGACTCAAACCCACAACCCTTTAGCATCACGTTCTTCGGTACCGTTGGGCAAAACGCCTACACCTTACAGGCCATAGCGGCCGGTACCGTCGCCGCGGGGATTGCCGAACACGGGGCCTGCTATCAACTGACCATTGACCATTTAGGGCGCAAGGGTAGAAGAGGAACCACGGGTGGGGGTGTAGCAACCGTGTTTTACGATAGCGCCGCTACCGCCTGCTGGGCCAGGTAAGCTTGGCGGATGCGCCAATGTTGGAAAAAAGCGACACCACAACTCAACAGCCGGTGGTAACTTACCGGCCTTATGCAAACGCTTTGGGACATCTCTCCATTTATTGACGAACAATCGCCGGTTTTTCCGGGCGATACCGTCTATTCACAAACCGCGCATTTCAAACTGAATGCGGACTGCCCGGTCAACGTGGCACGCATGACCCTGTCGCCCCACACCGGGGCCCACGCCGACGCGCCCCTGCATTACGCCAACCAAGGGCCTGCGATTGGCGCTGTCGATCTAAGCCCCTACCTAGGCCCCTGCCGGGTGATTCACTGCCGTGGCCCAGCGGGCCAACCCGATGCCTTGGGGCCTTTGGTGTTGCCCCAGCACGTTGCCCACGCCCTGGTCAACTTGCCCCCACGGGTGTTGCTGCGTACCAGCCTGGTGGCCCGCCAAGACTGGGCACCCTTTACCGCCATTTCGCCAGAGGCCCTGGCCCTGCTGCGCGCGCATTGCGCCGTAGGCCTGCTACTGGTGGGCATAGACACCCCCAGCGTAGACCCGGCCGATAGCTTTGCGCTGCCCACCCACCACGGCCTACTGGCGCACGACCTGCGGGTGTTAGAAAACCTGGTGCTAGATGATGTGCCCGAGGGCGACTACGAGTTAATCGCCCTGCCACTCAAACTGCGTCACGCCGACGCCTCGCCCGTGCGGGCGGTGCTGCGGTCCTTGTCTCCCTCCATTTGATACCTCTGCCATGACCACCCTACACGACTGCCAGGCCCTAGACGCCGCCGACCCACTGGGTTCACTCAAAGACCATTTTGATCTGCCCCCAGGGGTGATTTATCTGGACGGCAACTCGCTGGGGGCCATGCCCAAAACCGCCGCCGCACGGGTGGCCCAAGTGGTGACCCACGAGTGGGGCACCGACTTGATTAAAAGCTGGAACACGGCGGGCTGGTTTGCCGCGCCGCAAAAATTGGGTAACCAACTGGCCCCACTCATTGGCGCACAACGCGGCGAAGTGGTGGTCACCGACAGCACCAGCATCAACCTGTACAAGGTGTTGTTTGCCGCTATCCAAATCGCCCAGGACAAGGCCGAGCGCACAGGCCAGCCCATGCGCAAAACGGTGTTGAGCGACCGCGCCAATTTTCCTACTGATTTGTACATTGCCCAGTCGCTGTGCCAGCAGTTTGGCTTGAGCCTGCAACTGGCCGACGGGGCCCAAATGGCCGAACAACTCACGCCAGATGTCGCCATCTTGATGCTGACGCATGTGAACTACCGCACCGGAGCGATGTTTGATATGCAAGGCTTAACGGCAGCCGCCCACGCCGTGGGAGCGTTGGCCATTTGGGACTTGGCCCATAGCGCAGGCGCAGTGCCGGTGGACTTGCACGGTGCAGGGGCCGACTTTGCTGTGGGCTGCGGCTACAAGTACTTGAACGGTGGCCCCGGCGCACCTGCCTTTGTGTGGGTGCACCCCGACCACGCCGAGCGTTTTTGGCAGCCCCTGTCGGGCTGGTGGGGCCATGCCGCCCCCTTTGCCTTTAGTGCGGACTACCGCCCGGCCGCGGGAGTCAGCCGCTACCTGTGTGGCACCCAACCCATGCTGAGCATGGCGGCCCTGGGGTGCGGCTTGGACGTGTTTACGGCGGCAGAGGCGCTGGGCGGTATGCAGGCCTTGCGCCGCAAATCCTTGGCACTCACCGATCTGTTTATTGATTTGGTGGGCCAGCGTTGCGCGGGCCATGGGTTGACCGTTGAGACACCCCTAGAGCATGCCCAACGCGGCTCACAGGTGTGCCTGGGCCGTGCACAAGGCGCTTATGCCATCGTGCAGGCTTTGATTGCCAGAGGCGTGATAGGCGACTTTAGGGCGGGCGGAGCCAATGGCGATATCGACATTCTGCGCTTTGGTTTTACGCCTCTGTACTTGGGTTTTGAGGACGTTTGGAATGCGGTGGAGCACCTAAGGCAAGTGCTTGAAACGAGGGAGTGGCAAGAAGCCCGGTTCAACCAAACCCACGCCGTCACTTAATCGCTAAACGCACAGCACCATGACCCCATCCCCCACCCCCCAAAACCCCGAGTCCATTGTCTTGGCCGAAAAAGCCCAATTGGATTTTTCAAAATCCATGACCTATGGTGACTACCTGCACCTGGATGAGATTCTGAGTGCCCAGCACCCGCTTTCGCCCGACCACAACGAAATGCTGTTTATCGTGCAGCACCAAACCAGCGAGTTGTGGATGAAGTTGATGCTGCACGAGTTGGGTGCGGCCATGCAGGCATTGGCCCAGGACCGGCTGGGGGCCAGCTTT
Source organism: Burkholderiaceae bacterium (assembly GCA_040382935.1). GTDB lineage: Bacteria > Pseudomonadota > Gammaproteobacteria > Burkholderiales > Burkholderiaceae_C > JALQUL01. The sequence continues at coordinate 17,205 of JBEIEP010000034.1, read as the reverse complement.
AAGATGCTCTCACGGGTGAGCCGCATTATGGAGCAACTGGTGCACGCCTGGGACGTACTGGCCACCATGACGCCACCCGAGTACAGCGCAATTCGCCCCCACCTGGCCCAGACCAGCGGGTTTCAAAGCGCGCAGTACCGCTGCATTGAGTTCTCTTTGGGCAATAAAAACCCGGCCATGCTCAAACCCCACGCCCATAGGCCCGACCTGTTGGCACAGGTGCAAGCGGCCTATGAGGCACCCTCGTTGTACGACCTAAGCCTGCAACTTTTGGCCCGGCGCGGCATTGCGGTGCCCGGTAGCGCTTTGCAACGCGACTGGAGCCTGCCCTATACCGCCAATGACGGTGTAGAAGCCGCATGGCTACAGGTGTACCGCAACCCCGAAACCCACTGGGACTTGTACCAACTGGGCGAAGAACTCACCGACTTAGAAGACGCCTTTAGGCTATGGCGCTTTAGGCACCTGACCACGGTAGAACGGGTGATTGGCTTTAAACGTGGCACCGGCGGAACCGGCGGCACCTCTTACCTTAAAAAAATGTTGGATGTGGTGCTGTTCCCAGAAATTTGGAGCCTACGTACCGCACTTTAAACAGATTTAGCCAATTTTGACTTGTTTTGGTCGATTTTGTCCAGCGTTAAACCCATATTTTCCATTAGGCGCACTAAAGGTGCTGTGTGAGCATCAGCGGTGCATTTCGGGTCAAAACTGTCTCCGAACTGCCCTCGCTGCCATCTCACGCCCTCACGGAAATTCTGGGTTAAAGCAAACGCACCTTGACGGTTTTGCCTTTGACGCGCCCCGCCTCTAAGGCTTTAAGGGCTTGCTTAGCGAGGTGACGTTCTACCGCCACATAGGTGGAGAACTCGTTGACGCTGATCTTGCCCACTTGTTCTCGGGTCAAGCCTGCCTCTGCGGTCAGTGCCCCCAGCACATCGCCTGCTCGGATTTTTTCTTTGCGGCCCCCGGCAATTTGCAAGGTGGCCATGGGGGCCAGCAGGGGTTCTGTGCTGGTCGCTGGCAGATCCGTCGTTTTTAGCCACACCGAGGTGTTTTTTTGCACTTGCTCCACCCGCCCCACATAGCCCATTTCATCCATGCTGGCCAGGGTAATGGCCAAGCCATCCTGGTCGGCGCGGCCGGTGCGGCCTATGCGGTGGGTGTAGACCTCGGGGTCGGGTGGGGTGTCTACGTTTAGTACCAACTCCAACTGGGCAATGTCTAGGCCACGGGCCGCCACGTCGGTGGCCACCAGCACCGAGCAACTGCGGTTGGCAAACTGCACCAGCACTTGGTCGCGTTCGCGTTGCTCCAACTCGCCGTACAGGGCCAAGGCGCTCATGCCCTTGGCTTGCAGCGTCGCCATCACCTCTTTGCACTGCACTTTGGTGTTGCAAAACGCCAAAGTGCTGATGGGGCGGTAGTGTTGCAACACCGTCACCACGGTGGCCAGGCGGCTGGCGCGGGTCACCTCTATAAAGCGCTGGGTGATTTGGCTACCGGTGTGTACGGCATCCACGGTCAGCGTTTGCGGCTGGCGCATAAACTGCTGGGCCAATTTGGCAATGCCCTCGGGGTAGGTGGCTGAGAACAGCAGGGTTTGACGCTCTTTGGGGCACTGCTTGGCCACGGTCACGATGTCGTCAAAAAAGCCCATGTCCAACATGCGGTCGGCCTCGTCTAGTACCAGGGTGTTTAAGGCGTCCAAGGCCAAATGGCCACGTGCCAAATGGTCCATGATGCGCCCTGGTGTGCCCACTACGATATGCGCCCCGTGCTCTAAGCTGGCCACTTGGCCGCGCAGGGCCACGCCGCCACACAGGGTCACCACTTTGACGTTGTCTTGGCCCCGCGCCAAACGCCGAATCTCGGTGCTGACCTGGTCGGCCAACTCGCGCGTGGGGCACAGCACCAGGGCCTGCACGGCAAAGCGCCGTAGGTTCAGATTGGCCAACAAGGCCAAGCCAAACGCCGCCGTCTTGCCACTGCCGGTTTTGGCCTGGGCAATCACGTCTTTGCCCAACAAGGCCACAGGCAGGGTGGCCGCTTGAATGGGCGTCATACCCAGATAGCCCAACTGCGTTAAGTTGGCCAAATCGGCCGGGGCCAGGGGGAGGGTGCTAAACGAAGGAGCGATAGAGGTCATGGGGGGATTATGACCTTGGCAGATGAGACGGTCTTATCGCCTAGTGGGCGCAAAGCGCGTTAGAAGAAACCAGCGCACCCAGCGATCAACACCGGGGGCGGCGCAGTTGCTATCCTTTTTGCCCTACCAGCGCATATTGGTCGGCGTGGTCGTGCAGCCACTGCGCCGACAGGGCAGCGTCTTGCTGCGAGGGGTGAAAGTTGGGCGAAAAATACGCACGCCAGGCCGCCACGTTGCTCCGGACAATGCCAGTTTTACCGAACAAAAACCGCGCCGCACTTACCCAGGTGCCCCGTTTAAAAAGCGCGCCGTCATGGTGAAGGTTGCGAACGGTTTGCCATGCCACATCCGACAGGAACATGACCGTGATGTAGCGATAGGTACGCAGTCGCCACTTGTGGTTACCTCCAGCGGCCACGTACAAATCAAACGCCGTGCTGCGGTGCTCAGATTCTTCTGCGGCATGCCACATCCACAGAGTTTGCAGCCGCGGCTCGGCCCCGGCCAAGACCTCGGGGTGGCGATGCGTCCAGTCGGCAAATACGGCGGTGAAATGCTCGGTGGCGGCGGTAGCGGCCAAGTGCAAGCGATGGTCGTAATGGGCGTTTTGCGCAATGCGCTTTTTGGCCCGGGCGTCTATCCAGTTGGTGTAACCCTGGCGCTCTAAATGGGCGTTGAACAAGTCATGAATGCGGCGGTGGGTGGCCTCTTGCCCAATAAATCCCTGCACCTCGGTGGCAAATTTTTCTTGCAATTCGGGGGGCAATTTTTTGAGGCCATTGCGCACCGAATCAATAAAGTATTGCTCCCCTGTTGGAAAGCTCATAGACATCGCATTGAACCAGGCCGACTTAAACGCGTCACCCCCAAGCCATCGGGCAGGAACGGGTGTCTCAAGGTCGATCAATAAACGCCGAATCGTCAGTTGTGTCATGTCGCGTCCTTTTTCGTTCGCCTTTGCGCTTCAAAACCCGCTGTGCAAAAGGTTTCTTGCGAACGGGAGAATACTACCGTACACAGGTGTATTGTTATTGGTCACCCACGCGCACCACCACCCGTCCGCGCACCTTACCGGCCATCAAGTCGTGGGCTTTGGCAATGGCTTGGTCCAGCGCGATCTCATCAATCATGCTTTCTAGCTTGGCGGGGTCTAAATCACGGGCCAAACGGTCCCAGGCCCGTTGGCGCAAGGCCAAGGGGGCCATCACCGAGTCCACCCCTATCAAACGCACGCCCCGCAAAATAAATGGCATGACCGTGGTGGGCAAGTCCATGCCCTGCGCCAAGCCACAGGCGGCCACAGCCCCGCCGTAGCGCGTTTGTGCCAACGCGTTGGCCAGTGTGTGTGAGCCCACCGCGTCCACCACCCCGGCCCAGCGTTCTTTTTGAAAGGGTTTGCCGGGCGCGGCCAGCTCGGCCCGGTCTATTAGTTGGCTGGCACCCAAGGCTTTGAGGTAATCGCCTTCGTTCATCTTGCCCGTGGCGGCCACCACGGTGTAGCCCAGTTGGGCCAGCAAGGCCACCGCCACACTGCCCACGCCACCTGTCGCCCCGGTTACCAACACCTCGCCGCTGGCGGGCGTCAGGCCTTGGTCTTCTAGGGCCAACACACATAGCATCGCGGTGTAGCCTGCGGTGCCAATGGCCATGGCTTGCCGCGCGTTAAGCGCACCGGGCAGACGCACCAGCCAATCGCCTTTGAGCCGCGCCGTTTGCGCCAAACAGCCCCAATGCGTTTCACCCACACCCCAACCGCTGTGTATCACCGCATCGCCCACCTGCCAGGCGGGGTGGCTGGACGCTGTGACAACACCCGCACCATCAATACCCGCCACCATGGGCCACTGGCGCACCACTGGGCTTTTGTTGGTAATGGCCAAGCCGTCTTTGTAATTGAGCGTGGAGTAAGACAGCGCCACCGTGACATCGCCTGCGGGCAAGGCAGATTCGTCTTGCTGTTGCACACTGGCGTTAAACGTGGGTTCTTTGGTGAGGGTGAGGGCTTTGAACATGGTTAAAAAATTGAAGGATTAGAGGTTAAATACATGCAGTCGAGGCACCGCGTTATTTCTCGGCTTTAGACCCAAAGCCATAAAATTGCACGGGTCACCGCTCAAAAAGTAGGCCATTGCTGCGCAGCGTGGAGCACCCGCAAAACACGTATCTGATCGGCCACCGTGTCGTAGACCAGTAGGTAATTCTTGTGAACCACCAGTTCGCGCGTCCCCAAAACACGACCTACACGCCCAAGGTGGGGGTGCCCCAAGAGATTGCGCACCTTATCAGAAAACAACTCGTCCAATTTCAGTGCGGCCAGTGGGTTGTCGGCTTCGATGTAGTCATAAATTGCACTGCGGTCATCAAGGGCCTCAGGTGTCCAGAAAAGCCTCACTCTTTAGATTTCCGCTTTTGCCGGGTTTGCTCCCGGCGTTTGGCGAACTCGGCCTCTACCACTTCCGCCGAGACGAGCTTGCCTGCGTTGGCAGAATCCAACCCCGCCTGCACTTGACGACGAAACCAAACATCATGCGCCATGGTTTCGTGCTGGTTTTTGACGACCTCGCGCATGAAGTCGCGTAAAAGTTGCGCCCCCGTCCTGTCCTGCGCTTTGGCGGCCGTTGTGAAACTTTCTTTCAACTGTTCTTCAACGCGAAAGGTAAAGGTCGCTTCGGTCATTGCCCCCTCCAATGTGTTACATGAGTTGTGCAGTGTAACACTCATGCAACAGGCATATCGTCAGTTGCTCGGTGGCACCACCACCAATTTGCCCACATGCTGCTTGGACAAAAAAGTTTGCTGCGCCAACGCCATCTGGTCCAACCCAAACACCTAGGCCACCTCTCCTGCCACCGGGCGGGGCACCGTCTGCATCACCATTTGCTCATAGCGATAGGATCTTCAATTGGATGCGTGCCCGCACACTATACAAATGAATAGGGCGAAAAAGGGCGGATGACTTGTTTTCACACGGGGCCCGTTCGGAAACCCGTATTTGGTACATTTATTGCCTTTCCCGCCCTTTGTTTACCGCCATGAAAATCACCTTGCTATTCCTTGTGCTGCTGGTCATCGCCTTGGGTTTGTTCATTGCCTTTGTGCTTAGACAGGCCTCTATGGGCCGACTACCCGCGGGGGCTCGTTTGGCACGGGTGCAGGCGTCGCCCAACTTTCGCAATGGCGCATTTCAAAACCTTGCTCCATCCTCAAAAAGTAACAATAAAACGCCCAGCCTGTCCATCCTTTTGAAGTTGTTCTTTGGTCTTGGTAAAAGAACCGCCCCGAAGTTGCCCGTGCCCTCCGTGAAATCCGACCTGCGGCTCTTGGAGCGCGGTGTTAACCAGGTCGTTTGGTTGGGCCACGCCTCGTATTTTTTGTGGATAGACGACCAATCCTATCTGGTGGATCCGGTTTTTAGCGGCAGTGCCTCACCCGTCCCATTCACCGTGAAAGCCTTTGCGGGCACTGACATCTACACGGTGGATGATTTACCCCCCATTGATTACCTGCTGATTACCCATGACCATTGGGACCACATCGACTACCCGGTCGCACAGGCGCTGAAAGGCAAGGTGGGCCGAATCATCACAGGGCTGGGCACGGGTGAGCATTTTGCCCGCTGGGGCTACGACGAAAGCCTGATTACCGAACTGGACTGGCACGAATCCATCGCATTGGCAGAGGGAAGCACCCTGTACGCCACACCCGCACGCCATTTTTCAGGCCGGGGATTGACACGCAACCAAACGCTTTGGCTGAGCTTTGTACTAAAAACCCCCAACACCTCAGTCTTTTTGGGGGGAGATTCTGGTTATGGCCCGCACTTCAAAGACATTGGCAGACGCCATGGACCCTTTGATTTGGCGATTCTTGAGAACGGCCAATACAACGAGGCCTGGCCCACCGCCCATTGCACGCCTGAGGAAACCTTACAAGCCAGCCGTGACCTGAAAGCCAAAACCCTGTTGCCCGTGCATTGGGGCAAGTTCCAGTTGTCCACCCACGAATGGGACGAACCCATTATTCGGCTGAAAAAAGCACACACCTTCCAGGACGCCCACCTCCTTACCCCAGTGATTGGCGAACCGGTGGGTATCGGTATGCGACAAACTTTTAGATCGTGGTGGAAGGGGCTTTAGTGCCACTTTAACAATGATCACGAGGCGGATTCGGCAACACCCCATACGTATGCGAAGGCACCAAGCGTCGTCACTCTGCCAACAGTAAGAAGCGATTTCATTGTTAGAATAATCGTTTCATAAATCGTTACACCATGGACAGAATCACGTCGGTTCGAAGTGCCTTAGCAAGCGGCCCTTTGTCTTCCAAAGACCTGCTGCAGCGTCTGGGCGTCAGTCGCCCAACGCTTGCCAGAACCTTGTCTGCCATGGCCGGTGAAATCGTTACATGGGGTGCGGCACGGGCCACCCATTACGCGCTGCGTGACGAGCGACGCGGCATAGCGGATTTCCCCGTCTACCGCGTCAGTCCAAATGGCCAACTCAACGGTTTGGGGCTACTGGTCCCCATCAGACCACAAGGGTTTGTAATGCATCAAAGTGACGGGGTCACCATTCACCATGAGGGCCTTCCTTGGTGGATGTCGGACATGCGGCCGCAAGGCTTTTTAGGTAGAGCGTACGCCCGGCAACATGCCGCTACGCTTGGACTGCCCCCAGACGTGCGGCATTGGAGCGACACCGACGCCTTGCGTTCGCTATTGGCCCATGGCAGTGACGCCCCCGGCAATCTGCTACTGGGTGACTTCGCGCGAGACCGGTTTGTCAATGCCCCCGAGCCTCACCCCGTCAAGTCCATAGACTTCTCACGCATTGCACAGCAGGTCCTAGCAACAGGGGATACTTGGTCGTCTGCGGGGGGTGAGCAACCCAAATTTTGCACCACCACCGCCGAGGGCCCCGTGTTGGTTAAGTTTTCGGTGGCGGGCGACAACCCCACCACCCAGCGCTGGCGTGACTTGTTACTCGCTGAACATCTCGCGCTAGAGACCCTGCGCGAGGGTGGTGTACCCGCCGCGGCATCACACATAGTAGATACCAACGCGCAACGCTTCTTGGTGCTGCAACGCTTTGACCGGGTGGGTCGCCACGGCCGCCGGGCCTTGCTGTCTTTGGCCGCGTTGGATGGTGCGTTTGTTGGCAAGGCGATGGCCCCTTGGCCCGTTATCACCGCCCATCTCAGCCAACAGCGTTTGATCACGCAAGACGCACACGCAACAACACTCCTGCTCTATGCGTTTGGAACCCTGATTGGCAACACCGATATGCACACCGGCAACTTGTCGGTGATGGGTGACGAGGGGCCGCCCTACAGCATCAGCCCGGCCTACGATATGTTGCCCATGGCGTTTAGCCCAGGCGCAGGAGGCGGAGTCAGAAACACCTGTCCGGCCGCCTATTTACACCCCTGTGTAAGCGGTACAGCGTGGCGACAGGCGCAGGCCTTAGCCCAAGCCTATGTACAGCGACTGATGCACGAAATACGGTTTAGTAGCGACTTTAAGCCGTGCCTAGACGCGCTGCGCAATCACGTCAACACCGCCTGCGAAAAGATCGCCAGAATTCTTTAGCCGGTGGTGCTGCTAGCTCATTCGTGGATGTTACTAGGGCGTTGGCGCCATTTAGCATACACCCAAGCCAAAACACCGAACAAACCCAACACCGCGCACAATTGATAAACCCCGTCGTGCGAGACCCAGCCCAGCAAAGGATTCACATTCGAAAAGGGTGCCAAAGGATGAATATCGTGGTTTTGTCAGCACAAGCCGATGATGTGGGAGGCACTGCAGATCACCGTGTTTGACTCGGTGGGCTTTGCCTTAGAGGACTACGCCACCCTGCGTTTTATCTACGACCAAGCGATGCAATTGGGGATAGGCACAGATGTCAACTTGGTGCCCGAATCAGACGACCCCAAAGACCTGTTCCGCCATACCCGAGGCGGCGCGGGGCGGGCACGTTTGCGCCGTGTGGCTTAAGGCCAACGATTGAGGTGTACTTAATCCGCAGAGGGAAGCAGCACACCCTGGGGTGCATTGATAAAGGCGTAGGGATTCAAGAACTGCCGTCGCCAAAACAAGCCCCGGTCCACCTCGCTTAATTGCGCTTCATCGCAAACAGACTGCCATTCGCTTTGAATAAGCTTGACCTGGCGGCTAATAATGGCAATGGCCTCTTCTGTCCCCAACAGAAAGTTCGGCGCAGCGGCCACGCAGGTGTTCAACTGACTGCTGCGATCACGCCCATGAATAAGCATGGCTTGCGAGGCTTGCTGGCCGGTTCGTGATTGGGGGCAAATGTCATAAGCAGGCGTTAGCGCCAATTGATGACCATTCCAGAACGCGGCATGGTTGCGCGCATGATCGTCCGTGTTGCCACACAAAATGTTAAAGACCATGCGCGAAAACAATTCTCGCAGTGTGGCCCTGGGGTTGGCAAACCGGTGACGGATGATCTCGGCGAATTTTTCATAACTGGCGTAGGCCGCCATCATTTCATCTAAGCCAAACAGGGTCAGCGCAGACACCATGGAATGCCTGCACCAAAGATCCTCCCGGGGCTCCCTGTCAAATCGTTCAATCAACAACACGTCCTTACCCATGGCACGGCGCAATTGCACGGGCGCTACATTCAGCCCCACTTTATAGGCTAGGCGCATGGCAATGAATTCGGCTTTGACCACACTGTAAAGATCGGTGCTGACAGAGAATTTAGCAATCCATTTGCGCTTCGCATCATCAAGCAACATCTTGGGGCGAGCGCCGCCCAAAGAGGTGCCGTGCAGCAAGACCTGAGCCATTTCGGGCGATAGCGGAGCACCGCTTTCAACTTTCTCTGCGGCCATCAGCAGATCATCTAAACTGGCCTGCTCGGTTTGTCTGGGCTGGTAGTGTGTAGGTGACACTTGAAAATCAAGCGCCCCTATCCTGTCCGATCCGGATTCCAGCATATAGGTCAACTCGTCCAGTTCACTCTGGGCGAGGTTCTGATCTTTCGTTCCGAACGCGCGATGGATCAGTACGCGACGCCCCCAAGCATCGGGGGAGGCATCGCGAAGGCAACTGGGCATGGTTAAGCCAGGAACGAGCGGAAGGATGCCGGACATTAGCGGCAGTTCGGGGGAATACAGGGAGACCGCATCTGAGCGCGCTAGGTAACTACGACCATAGTTAAAGACCAGTTGCTGGCCTTGTCGACTAAGCAGACCCGCAACGACGGGTTGTGTTGCCTCTGGTAGCCAGACCCAAACATAGGCCTCAGAATACGTCGCGTTGAACTTAGAAGTCATCTTTCACCACCTTGGCTTGGAGGCGGACGGCCTTGGGCAGCAAGGCCATTTTTTCCCCGTGCAACGCCAGACGAGAACTCAACTGTCGCTCCTCCAGCTCAAACAGAGGCACCCCACAGAGGGTGGCGACTTCGAACACAGTACCAATCGCGCAACCGGGGTCCCCGCGTTCAATACGCTGGAGCAAGGCACGCGAGATACCGGCGCGTTCAGCCAAGTCCGTCGTGGTCAGTGCTTTGCCAATACGGGCAGCACGCACGAGTTGACCGAGTAGCAGAAGCGCATTCAAGCTGTGCTGGGTGTAGGGTCGAGAAAGCGGCTTGGCCATTAAACGTATTTGTTAAGGCCTCATTGTTCCTGTCGTTGGACACAATGTCAACTAGAAACGATCTATTTATGAGTCACAAAAGACTTAATGGCTTGTTAATAGATCATTTGCTCTAACAATGCCCTACAAACCGCGAACGCATATCGAGCCAAGGGCCGCTGAACAAAACGCGATCGCCTCCGCGCACGGTCTAAAGTGAATGCGCCCTTAACCGCTCCAAACACCCTTGGGTGTACGCGGTATGGTCAATCCCCAGGGGTGAGGTGACTTGTGACACGCCGCACCACAACACCTCACGCAACAACGACGCTTGCTTCATGGCTTGAAACGCAGCGTTTTGAGCGGGGGCTTTGGATTCACCAAAGTAGTGCCGCAAAAGTTGGGCATCTTGCTCCGACGAAAAGCTATTGTTGGTGCTCAGATTGGCCAGATCAAACAAAGGGGTGTTCAACCCGGCGTAATCAAAGTCAATCAGCCACAGGCGTTGGCCGTCATCCAAAATGTTGGCGGCCAACAAGTCGTTGTGGCCCAGCACAATATCGACCGGGGCCGTCCGCTTTTCCAGCGCAGCGGCCAAGCCGAGCAACATGGGCATTTGAGGGGCCAAGGGGTTGTTGGGTGCGGCCTGCAAGCGTGCCAAGTAATCGCGTATCACGTGGGGCACCCAAAACATCAGCACCGGCCCACGCAAGTGGGCCATGGCTTCCGTATGCAAACGTCGAACCAGGTCCACCACGCGGGGTAGATAGGCGCTATCTTGCATATCCGCAACGGTGCAGGTTTTGCCCACCACAAAGCGGCTCACCAACACGCCGCTTTCACCGTACACCACCTCTGGCGACAGGCCTGCGGCATGGGCGGCGCGGGCCGCTGCCAACTCGTTAAAGCGCATCACACCATGGGCGGCAATGTCCTCAACCAAACGCACCGCATACTCAAACGCGCCATCACGCACCCGGTAATTTCGGTTGGTCATGCCACCAGCCAAGGGGGCCAATTCAATGGCATTCTGCCAACAGGGCAGTTGGGCAATTCTTGCCAGGGTCAGGGCATCTATGGCGTCGTTCATGGGGTGGGCCTGGGGTTGTCAAGCGTGTGTGCCAAATCGGGATGGTATTGCGCCGCCAATGCCAGCGCGACACGCCCAATTAATTCTGTGGGCACGCCATCTTGGTACAAAAAACTTAAGTTACCTTTGGGCCCGCGATACGGCTTGAGCTGATCCATCAAGTCCGCTAGGTAGGGATCAGAAACAGCCCCCGGTGCAAGCGCTGGCAGATGCAAAGGCGGGTACACGCCTATGTGCTTTTTAAACGCAGCAAAGTAAAAAAAGATGCGTTGCAACCGGTAGGCAGGCATTTGGTAGCCAACGCAGCGCTGAGCCTGTGGCAACAGGCGCTCCACGGTTTGCTGTATGCAAAGTAGGGCCTGTTGGCCCTGCGGTGAAACCTGTGCCATGTAGTCGTCGTGGGATGCAAAACCCATTGGCTCAACTTTTGGTGGCAAATGCCAATTTAAGACCCAGCCCCAGCAAGACCATGCCACTGGTGCGATACAACCACGACAAGGCACTGGGCCTGGCCTGAAACCAGGCCGACAAGCGCCCGGCAAAATAACCCACAGGGGCTTTGACCAGAAACGTTAGCCCGGCAAAGGTGACCCCCAAGGCGAACAATGCCGCCGCCGGTTGGGGGTGGCTAGCGGGCACAAATTGGGGCAAAAAGGCGAGGTAAAACACAATGATTTTGGGATTGGATATATTCGACAATGCGCCATTCCAAAACAGGCGTTGCAGCGATTGCCCGGGCCCTTGTTGAAGCGCCAAATCGGTGGCGCTGCTGCGCAACAACTGCACGCCCAGGTACACCAAATACGCCGCACCCACCATTTTGAGCCACCAAAAAAGTGTCTCAGACGCTTGCAGCACGGCCCCCAAACCCATGGTGACCACCACGGTGTGCCCCAGCAAACCCACACTCACACCCGCCGCTGTGGCGACACCTGCCGCAATCCCCTCTGCCAACGACCGCGACAACACCAAAATCATGTCCTGCCCTGGGGTTGCAATCACCGCCAGTGAGGCGGCGATAAAGAGAAACCATTGAATGTCTTGCATAAGTCGTTCAAAAATCGTGGCAAAGCAGAGGTTAAAGCGGCGGGACCATTTCTACCAGTTCCTGGCCCGTCACGCAACGCAGGGTAGAGGTTGTCGCACTTTTTTGCCACTGCAAAGCGACATCGGTAAGGTCAAAAAAATGCAAGAAAAGGGCTTGGTCCGCCTTGCGCTTGGCGCGGGCCTGGTCAAGGGCACGCAGGGTGTCCGCACCTGGGTGGGCCATTTTTCGGCGCTTGTAACTCACCACGGTTTGGCTGTCATTTCGGGTTAGCACCAAATCCACCCAAGGGTCGCGCGCATCATTGATCACCTCTACCGTATAGCCCTTTCGTTCAAAGCCCTTTACCAGCGCTAGTGCAAACGCTTCTTGCCCCAGGGCTTGCAGCCTTTGCCAGTCCAAAGCCTGTTGCTTGGCGCTGGGTTGGCCCCATTGGCGTCGCAGAGCCAGCGCTGCAATCACCACAAACGGAAACGCCGCCGTCCAGCCAAACACCCGTAGTTCAGGACTCAGCAAGGCATTGGACACCAACACAATCAAGCCAACCACCACCAGGCTAATCCACCAGGGCGAGCGCAACAAGATTGCAAACAATGAGCCTTTGGCCATTTTCAAAGCCATCTGATAAACCTTTGCTGTTTGGGAAGTCTGTCATTGTGCACCAGCCTGCGGTACACCCCTTTAGAATGCCCCATGCCCCCCGCCAAACCCAGTACTCCCGCCCACTTACACCCAAATGAAAACGCTCTGGTGGGAACCGCTCTGCGCCTTACGATTGGCAGCGATCCACACGCCAGTCCTGAGGCGAAAGCCTTGGCCTATCAATGGCGTCGTATTGAAAAACTCCACAGCCAATTGGCCGAACTAGAGGCCTTGCGCATCACTTTTTTGCCCCTGTTTGACCAAACGCTAAGCCCCTTGCGGCGGCGCCTTGATACGGCGAAGGCAAGCCTGTACCAAGGGCTACAACAGCGCCTGCAAAAAGGGGGTTTGAGTCCGCAGCAACGGGAGGTGGCCGCAAAGTGGCTGCAGGACTTGATCCCTGCCTCACACCCAGCGCCAGAGCCGAACGAGCCAGAGACACCCGAGCAAGAACAGGCCGCGCCACCCAACAGCGCACAACAACGCCGCCAAGCCAAGCGACAGGAGCGACGACACAGCAGCCCAGAAGGGCAACAAGCGCTGCAACTGCAACAAACGGGCGATGCTTTGCTACGCACACTCTATCGCCAGTTGGCCAGTGCCCTGCATCCAGACCGTGAAACCGACCCTGACAAACGCCTGCAAAAAACAGATTGGATGAGCCAAGCCAACACCGCCTACGCGCGTCATGACTGGTGGGCGCTGATGCAGCTTAAGCTGCGAACCGACACCACCGCAGGCCTGGCCTTGGGCCCTACGCCTGAGAAAGAGTTAAAAGCACTAACCCTGTTGCTCAAGCAACAAGTGGCTAACTTGGAGCGCCAGCGCGCTAAAGCGCAACAGGCACTACGCTACGATTTAGGCCTACCCAAAGGCCAAACCATTGACCTCACGGCTTTGCACCCCTATTTGAGCGCACAAGTTGAGGGCCTCCAACGGGTGTGTGCCGACCTAGAGCAGTTGGCCTTGGCTTGGCAAGATGACGCGCAATTGAATCGGTGGCTAAAGTCGGCGCTATGGCCAACCCCCTCGCACACAAGATTTGATCTAGACCAATAAAACCTTGCTTACATTGGCTTTGACCAGGTGGTTTTGGGTCACACTGTGAACGATGTGGCCTAAGGGCTTCGTGATTAACCCAAAGGAGTGAGTATGTTCCCAGAATTTCGCGATCAAATCACCCACCTTAAAGGCAGGGACGCCCACTTCACCCGCCTATTTGACAAGCACAACGCCTTGGATCAGACCATTAAAAACATGGAATCCCATCTTCAGCCTGCGACACCGCTGGAAATAGAAACCTTGAAGAAAGAAAAACTGCAGCTAAAAGACCAGCTGTATGTCATCTTAAAGGGGGCGGCGGTCTAGCCGGTCGCTGCGTGGCGACGCTAGCGCCGGAACTTGCCATCCCGTCCAATAATGGACAAGTCCACAAAGTTAAGCCCGGAGTGGTCGGCTTCGTTGTAAGTGACAAAAAAGCCGCCCAAGTCATAGTTGTTCAAGCTGTTCAGGGCTTTGATAAGGCGCTCGCTGTTGGGGTTACTGCCCGCTTTACGCAAGCCCTCCACCAGCACCTTGGCCCCTGCAAAACCCTCTAGCATGGCGGGCGACAGCGTTTGTTTGCTGGCCGCGGCCAGATCTTGCGCCTCTCGCACCATGCCGTAGTTGATCCCGCGTTCTGACGGGAACACCTGGGTCACAATGACGCCCTCGGCTTTGTCGCCTAAGAGCTTCACAAACCCAGACGACGCGTTGTTGGACAGGGTGGCCACCGTGGCATTCGAGCCTGCCGCACGCAGTGCCTTAACGCCGTCGGCAACAGCACTCCCCGATGCCGCCCACAGAATGGTTTGGGGGTTGGCTTTAATGAGGGCCGGGACGATGCTGGCAAAGTTGGGCTTGGCGCGATCGGCCTTGATGACGGCAACCGGTGTCATCTTGTTTTTAGCAAAGGCAGCGGTTGCCCCGGCCAGGGCATCAGCGCCAAAACTGTCATCCACATGCACCAAGGCAATACGCTCGACCTGGGTGGTATGAAAGTGATCTATCACCTTTTCCACTTCACGCTGGTAACTGCTGCGCACGTTAAAGATGTAAGGGTTCACCGGCTTGTGCAGCAAAATCGCCCCGGTCGACGGCGCAATCAAGGGGATGCGGTGCTTGGCCAACAAGGGCATTAACGATTCGGTATGGGGGGTTCCGCGGTTTAAAAAAGCGCGATGACTTTTTTCTCCTCAATCAGGATACGGCCATTCTCTGGGGTTTTTTTAACGTCGAACCCGTCATCCAGGGTGATGAGTTCAATTTTTTGCCCCCCCACACCACCTTTGGCATTGACCGCGTCCAAGTAGAGTTTGGCCCCTGCCACCGTCTCCGAAACGGAGGCAGCAACCGGCCCCGTTAACCCTGTGGTCTGGCCGATTTTGATTTGCGCCCAAGCGCTGCCCATTGCCACCACCATTACCGATGCCAAACTGATCTTGATCAACCGCCTCATGAAAATCTCCTTATTCGTTGCGTATTGTTGCAGGGGCTGAAAGTTTCGTCCAGCAAAGGAGCCTCAAAAACAAGGGCAAACCCGTTACCATTCGCGCATTGACTGGGAGTTTCCTCATGAATCGTTTTTTGATTGTGCTGGTCGCGTTAAGCACCCACTTGGCCTTTGCGGCCGACACCACGCCGGCCTTCGTCCCTGATCCGCCAACCAGCCTAGCGACCACCTTGAATTCGGCACGCGCCGCAATCGCTAAAAAAAGTTGGAGCAAAGCCTTGGCCGAGTTACAAGTGGCGCTACAGCAAGAGCCACGCAACGCCGATGTACACAACTTGTTGGGCTACACCTACCGCAAACAAGACAATCCCAATCTTGCCAAGGCTTTTGAGCACTACAAAAAAGCGCTTGAACTGAACCCCAAACACCTGGGTGCACATGAGTACATTGGAGAGGCTTACCTGATGGACAAAAAGCCCGACCAAGCGCAAAAGCATTTGGACGCGCTTGAAAAAATTTGCGGCAACAAAACCTGCGAAGAGTATGCTGATTTGGCCAAGGCCTTGGCGGACTATCGCAAGCGCAATTCTTAAGCCACCGGTACTAGGTGGGTTCTGTGTTCCCTACCACAATCGCCCTGAAGTCGTTCACATTGGTATGGGTAGGCCCAGTCACCACACTGTCGCCCAGGGCCTGAAAAAAGCGATGCGCGTCGTGGCGAGACAGGTAGTCTTGCAAGTTCAAACCCTGGGCCTGTGCGCGGGCCAGTGAATCGGGGTGCCACATCGCACCCGCCACCTCAATCGCGCCGTCTATGCCATCGGTATCGGCCGCCAAGGCGCTGATGGCAGGATGGCCTTTAAGGGCGGCACCCAGGGCCAGTAAAAACTCCACGTTGCGACCACCCCAGGCGGGCGTGGATCGCTGGCTTGGCGGCTGCGCGACCATGGTCACCGTTGTTTCACCCCCCGATAACAACACGCAAGGGGCGCTAAACGGTTGCTGCCGCCCGGCCACTTGCAAGGCCAACCCGGCCAGGGCTTTGCCCACGTCCTTGGCTTCGCCCTCAATGGCGTCACCCAAAATATGCACCTGCCAACCCGCCTCGCGTGCCACCTTTGCGGCCGCCTCTAGCGCCATTTGAGGTGTGGCAATTAAGTGGTTGCTCACATTGGCAAACACAGGGTGCTCGGGCTTTAGCGTTTCGCCGCTACCCGATTGCAAATGCGCCTGTACAGCGGGGGGCACCACAATGCCGTAGCGCCGCACAATGGCCAAGGCTTGTTCGCAAGTGGTGGCATCGGCCACGGTGGGGCCAGAGGCAATGTCTACCAAAGAGTCGCCCGCCACATCAGAAATCATCAAGGTGACCACCTGGGCGGGGTAACAGGCTGCCGCCAAGCGCCCGCCTTTGATGGCCGACAAATGGCGTCGCACGCAGTTCATCTCGACGATGTCGGCCCCTGATTGCAACAACTGGCGGGCCAGGTCTTGCTTGTCTTGCAGGCTGATCCCCGGCAGTGGCAAAGGCCACAAGGCCGAGCCGCCGCCCGAGATCAAGCACAGCACGGTATCGGCCGG
This sequence comes from Burkholderiaceae bacterium, assembly GCA_040382935.1. Classification (GTDB taxonomy): domain Bacteria; phylum Pseudomonadota; class Gammaproteobacteria; order Burkholderiales; family Burkholderiaceae_C; genus JALQUL01. Next base: position 595 of record JBEIEP010000034.1, on the reverse strand, counting down.
GGTTAAGCCTTGTACGGTTTGTAAGACCTGCTCAGCCCCAGCCAAACCGGCGGCATCCGGCACGGGGTGCGCAGCCTCAAGTACCTGGATGCGTTGGCAGGGCACCGCATGGCCATAGCGGGTGACCACCACTCCAGACATCTGCGACAAGTCACCCGGCCAATGATCCTCAACCGCCTTTGCCATGGCCGCACTGGCTTTGCCGGCGCCCACCACCACCAAGCGGCCCCCGGCTTGCGTAACCCTGTCATGCAAAGCGGGCAGATAGGGTGGAATGCAAAGTGCCGGTTGGGCGCTTTGAATAGCGGCCTCTAGCAGGCGGGGTAACAAAAGATGTGGAACAAGGGATAGTGCGGTCATGGCGACCCATCATTGTTTGTATTGATTGATTAAGTCCCTAAAGTGCTGCAAATTAAAGGGGCCGCCATCGCAGCTCTCCGAGTTTGACAGAATCGAGTTTTCGAAGCTGATTTTGTTAAGGATGGTCTGAATAACCCCCGCCAAAGCGAGGGCTGAATCGTAAATGTTCAGATGTTGGAACCGATGCACGATTTTGGGGCAATTGGGCCTGTTTTTGGGGTGTTTTTGCCCCCTT
>JBEIEP010000033.1:0-33940 GCA_040382935.1 Burkholderiaceae bacterium | reverse complement strand
CATCTACGGTAATATCTATTCCAGCCATCGCACTCACTCCTTCCTTGGTTAACAAAATCTGTCTCGATAACTCGATTCTGTCAAACTCGGAGAGCTGCGATGGCTACCCCTTTAATTTGCAGCAGTTTAGGGACTTAATCTACCCTGCCTTGGACGCTTCTTAGTTTTTATGAGGCAGCGTTGGTCGTGATTGTGACCATCATTGGGTTTAGCCGTTGCTATTTAGCGGCTGGTGGCGATTCTAATGACCGGTTTTTTCGAAACTGGCTGGCTTTGTCGTTTGGCGTTTGGTTTTGGACCACGCTATTGGTGTGGTCAGTTTACTGGCTGGTTGTATGGGCGTATTCACCTGCGATGGAATTTCTATTTCGATTAGAGCACTACGAACTGGCGCGCACTGTAGCAGCCGTTGGGTCAGGTTTTTATCCCCTCTGGACCGTGCTTGCAGCTATTCTTTGGGAAACCATTTATTTCACTTGGCTTCGTGTGCGGTTGACCGAGGCCCGCTGATCGTTCTGTCAAGCGCTGTTAGTGGGGCGGAGCCTCCAGCCTGTAGCCCAGTCCGCGCATGGTTTGAATCAAAGGCGTGGGCCGCCCTTCGTCGATTTTGCTGCGCAGGCGGCGAATGTAGACATCTACCACATTGGTCAGTGGGTCTTCGTTCAAGCCCCACACGCTGGACAAAATTCGTTCTCGGCTAAACAAACGCCCGGGTGCGCTCATTAGCAACTCCAACAGCGCCAGTTCACGCGCGGTGAGGTTCAAGGCCTCTCCGGCTCGGCTGGCACGCATGCATTCTCGGTCAAGCAGGAGATCTGCCACCTGCAAGTGGGTAGGGCGCGAGCTTTGCAGACCTTGCCCACGGCGAGCCAAGGCCTCTAAACGGGCCAGTAATTCTTCAAACTCAAAGGGCTTGCACAGGTAGTCGTCAGCGCCCATGCGCAATCCGGCCACCCTGTCTTCAAGAGTGCTCAAGGCGGTCAGCATCAGCACCGGAAACAAAATGCCTTGTGCCCGCAAGGTCTGGCATATCTCCATGCCGTTTATGCCCGGTAGCATCAAGTCGAGCACCACCACAGTGGTGGATGTTTCAGTTTTTGATTGCCGTGCGGTGTCTAGCACCAAGGCCAAGCCCTCTGGGCCCGTAGCGGCGCGTTGTACATGCATGCCTTCTGCCCTTAAACCGCGTTGCAAGAAATCGGCAATCCGTGGGTCATCTTCGATCAGGATAATGTTCATGGATCAGCGGGTGTTAGGGGTTCGACACGGGGGCTGTTAAACAGCGGTAACTGCAAAACGACGCAGGTGCCCGTGCCTTGCGTTTCATCGGCCGGGCTGTAAAGCGTGAGACTGCCGTTGTGGGCCAGGGCCAAGGCTTTGGCAATCGGTAAGCCCAGTCCGCTGCCCGCAGCACGGTGTATGCGGGCCAGTCTGCCCCGAAAGTGGCGATCAAAGACTTGGTGAAGCTCCTGTGCAGGGATGCCAATACCTTGGTCGCTAACTTGCAGTGTCAGCATATGGGGAAACTCAGTGCTTTGTTGCCATCCTACCGTGACGGTGCCCTTGGGGTGCGAGTAGCGCACCGCGTTGTCGATCAAGATCAACAGCAGTTGGCTCAACCGTTGCGCGTCACCCAGCACTTTGACTGAGCCTATGGGCATTGGAGGGCAATCGATGCGGATATCTTGCTCGCCCGCCAATGCCTTGGCCTGAAAGAGCGCATAGTCCAAAGGCTCAGACAGGTCTACGGGCTCGTGCACGATGCTGAGGCTTTCCATGTCGCTGCGGGCCATCGCCAACAAGTCGTCAATAACGGAGCCGAGTTGGCGCGAGATGGTCACAATCCGTTGCAAGGCGTCGCGGTACTCTGGCGCGGGTTTCTCGCCTCCGCGCAGGGTGATTTCGGCTTCGCCCCGAATGGCTGTGGTGGGGGTTCGCAACTCGTGGCTGATGTCGGCCAACAACTGGCGGCGACGCGTGTCGGTTTGTTGCAGTGATTTGTTGGCTTCATGCAAGGCGCTGGTGCGTTCACGCACTTCAGATTCCAGGCGCTGGCGTTGCTCTGCTTCTTGTTGGCTGTGCATTTCCAGCGCGGCAGCCATGGCGTTCATGCTGCGGGCAACGTCAGAGAACTCATCTTGTCCATTCAGTGGGATGCGGTGCTGTAGGTGTCCTTGCCGCAGTTTGTGTGCCCCTCGGGCCAATTCGTCAATGGGGTGGCGCAGGGCTCGTGCAAAATAAACTGTGGCCCCCAACGCCAGCATAGCCAGAGAGAGGGCCATGCCAATCCACAACCAGCGGATGCGCGCCAGGATGGCATCTGCGGCTTGGCGTTCTCTGAGCATGGCGGCGCGTTCACGAACAATGCTCTCGCCTATTAACTGGCGCAGGTCTCGCCCGTCCGATTTTTCGAAGACCTCGGTCAGCGTATCCCAACCCAATCGGGCCGGCATGTCGGCGGGCAGTGTTTTGACTTGGCCTAATTTTTCACCCAGCGTTTTTACGTTTTGACCCAAAACCCGCAAGGCATCTAGCCTTGCCCTTTGTTCCTCACCGTCGCTGCCTTGCATGCCCAAATGGGCTGCCGTTTGCGCCAACAATGCCAGTTCGGCCAGGGTTTGTTGCATGTCGTTGAGCAAAGCATCACGGGCAGCCGGATTGCCACCGGCACCGATTTTGTGTTGGGTCACCCAAGCGCGCAGGTGCTGTTTGGTCGCTGACATTTGCACAAAGCCTTGATGAATGCTACTGGCAATGCGTCCGCGCATGACTTTGCGTTCGACTTCACGCAAGGCCAAAACGGCCCCTATACCTTGCAACACGATGCAGGCGGCCAAAAAAAGTAGAACCCAGCGAAGTTGTTTTCTGAACATTTTTGTATTGTCGCCGTCCGCGCTGCTAGGAGGTGGGCTGTCATCTTTTGTTAATGTAAATCGCAGGCTATCGTCATTTGAAATTCAAACCCTCTTCATTCGGGTCACTTTTAATTACCTCAGACATCTGAATGTAAGCAGGGTGTCTGTAGTGACCTTTAAACACCTCTATGAACGGAAATAAAACCATGAAATCTCTTCGCTTGATCGCAGCATCCTTGACGCTTGTAAGTCTTTCCAGCGTCGCTTCGGCCACGGTGGTCGTCAACCAAGGCATCACCGAGGCCGAGGTTCTCGGAGCCCAAACGGCTTGGTGCAAAGCGTTGGTTGATATCAGTCAAACAGGCGCTACCCAAGGGCAGGCTGCCGCCAAAGCTTTGGCTGAAAAAGTGATTGACGCCGCGTATGGCTATCAAATGGGGGCTGTGTTGTTCAAGCCCACTTTAACCGTTGCGCCGCAAACCTTCCGCACCACCCGTGCAGGCGCTTTGGCTTACTTTGTGGGGGGTGATACCAACTTCCCGAAAGACAAAGGATTTGCCTTGCAGGGCTGGACCGCATGCCAAGCCAAAAATGTGGCGGTGTTTATTGCCGGTAACTCGGCCAGCAGCATGGGCAATGTGATGATCACCGACAAAGCGGGCAAGGTCACCACCGTGGACAAGACTTGGACCTACGTGAAAGACTCCGCAGGCAAGCTGCGCATTGTGGTGCACCATTCTTCTTTGCCATTTGCCGGCTAAAGCACCTAAGCCCAATCAGGGCTGACCGACATGAACGTGTGCGCCTTATTTTTTATGCTATAGTTTGATCACTATGTACTTAGCACTTGCACAACTACTATCACTACGTCCCAAGGGGCGTATGCAGTAGCGCACGCGTTAACTGTCATGACGGCCCGAATGCGATTGCATCGGGCTTTTTTTTTGTGGGTTTGATTTCAACAAAGGGTGATGCTATGACGGACAAATTGGTGATTTTTGATACGACTTTGCGTGACGGTGAGCAGTCGCCAGGGGCTTCTATGACCAAGGATGAGAAGGTGCGTATCGCTCGCCAACTGGAGCGTCTGCGTGTGGATGTGATTGAGGCGGGCTTTGCTGCCAGCTCTAACGGCGATTTTGAGGCGGTCAGGGCGATTGCCGATGTGATCAAAGATTCCACCATTTGTTCGCTGTCGCGGGCCAATGACAGAGACATCTCTAGGGCGGCCGAGGCTTTGGCAGGGGCCAACCGGGCGCGTATCCACACCTTTATTGCCACCAGTGCTTTGCACATGGAAAAGAAGTTGCGCATGACGCCAGACCAGGTGTTTGAGCAGGCCAAGCAATCGGTTCGGTTTGCCAGAAACTTGGTGGCCGATGTTGAGTTCAGCCCTGAGGATGGTTACCGCAGTGACCCCGACTTTTTGTGCCGGGTGATTGAGGCGGTGATTGCCGAAGGGGCCTCTACGATTAACGTGCCCGACACGGTGGGCTACGCGATTCCGGAGTTGTACGGGGAGTTTATTCGGTCCTTGCGCGAGCGCATTCCCAACTCGGACAAGGCCATCTGGTCGGTGCATTGCCACAACGATTTGGGCTTGGCGGTGGCCAATTCGTTGGCGGGCGTCAAAATTGGCGGTGCGCGCCAGGTGGAGTGCACCATTAACGGCCTGGGCGAGCGGGCGGGCAATTGCTCTTTAGAAGAGATCGTGATGGCGGTGCGCACGCGCAAAGATTACTTTGGCTTGCAGATGAATGTGGACCCGCAGCACATCTTGGCGGCCAGCCGAATGGTCAGCCAAACCACGGGTTTTGTGGTGCAACCCAACAAGGCGGTGGTGGGTGCCAATGCCTTTGCCCATGCCTCGGGCATACACCAAGACGGCGTACTCAAGGCGCGTGACACCTATGAAATCATGCGGGCCGAAGACGTGGGTTGGAGCGCCAACAAAATTGTGTTGGGCAAATTGAGCGGTCGTAACGCCTTTAAGCAACGCTTGCAAGAGTTAGGTGTTCAGTTGGAAAGCGAAGGGGAGGTGAACATTGCGTTTGCACGCTTCAAGGAGCTGGCCGACCGCAAGAGCGAGATTTTTGACGAGGACATTTTGGCCTTGGTGAGCGACGAAAGCGTGACCCCGGACAAAGAGCAATTTGGTTTTGTGTCGTTGTCGCAGCGCAGCGAGACGGGCGAGCGCCCCTCTGCCCGGGTGGTGTTTACGGTGATGGACAAAGAAATCACCAGTGAAGCGGTGGGCAACGGGCCGGTGGATGCTTCGCTAAAGGCAATTGAAGCCGAAGTAAAGAGTGGTGCAGAGATGGTGCTGTATGCGGTTAACGCGATTAGCGGCTCTACCGAAAGCCAGGGTGAAGTGACCGTTAGGCTACAAAACAGCGGGCGTGTGGTCAACGGCGTGGGCGCGGACCCAGACATTATTGTGGCGTCTGTAAAAGCGTATTTAAGCGCCTTGAACAAGCTGCACAGCAAAGCGGAGCGGGTGGCAGCCCAGGGTTGAGGCCGTTACGAAATAACCTTCAGCTTCACGTGTAAGTGCTTGATCTTCATTCAAATACTAGTGTAGACTTGCGCCAATGAAGTTTAACGAATATTTGAAGGGCTTATACGCCGCACTGCCAGCGCTGGTAGGGGTGCGGGTTTTGGCGGGCGGGGTTATGTTGGGCTTTGCTGTAATGGCGGGTTCTTCTTGGGCTTCGCCGTCCGCTAAATCTAGTTCTGCAAGCGCTGTCGCTGCCAAAAAGGCGGGAGCGCAGGCAAAGCCAAGCACTGCCAAAAAGGCAGGACCGGTGGCAAAGCAAGGCGCCTCCAAAAAGCTTGGCGCGCGTGCAAAGCAAATTGCGACCAAGCCAAACGCTAAACGCTCGGTTAAATTCGCGAAGAACAAGGCAGGCCGTGTCCCGTTGAAGGCGGTTGCGCGCGCTGCGCCAAGCCGCCTTTCGTACGGTGCATTGGCTGGGCTGCACAGTACCGACGATCCACTTGATCTTCGCTCGAGTGTGGCGCTGGTGATGGACGAAGAAACCAGGGAAGTATTGCTGCGTAAGAATGATTTGGCGGTGTTGCCGATTGCCTCTTTGACCAAGTTGATGACTGGGTTGCTTATTTCAGAGGCCAAACTACCGCTGGATGAATCGGTCACGATTACGGCTGAGGATGTTGATACTGAAAAGGGCAGTGGCTCACGCCTGAGGGTGGGCACCACCTTGACCCGTGGCGAGCTGTTGCAATTGGCGTTGATGTCAAGTGAAAACAGAGCAGCGCACGCGTTGGGGCGCACCTACCCCGGTGGGCTTGATACCTTTGTGGCCTTAATGAACAGTAGAGCCCAGGCCTTGGGGATGACCAACACCCGCTATATAGAGCCTACCGGCCTGTCTAGTCGCAACCAGTCCAGCGCTCAGGATCTGGCCTTACTGGTGTCTAAAGCGTCGCGTGACCCGTTGATTAGTGAGTTGTCTACCGCCAAAGGCTATATGCCTATCGTAGGAAATAGGCACCTTCAGTTTAATAATACGAATGCTTTGGTCAAAGACCCCGACTGGGACATCGGGGTGCAAAAAACCGGTTACATCAGCGAAGCGGGCAGGTGTTTGGTCATGCAGGCCAAGGTGGCAGGCCGAAAAATTATTATGGTGTTCTTGGATTCCACCGGGCGCTTGAGCCGCGTTGCCGACGCACAGCGTGTGAAGCGTTGGGTTGAGGCAAAAGCCTTGTTGCATCCGCTTCAAACCACTGCCCCTGTTGCGGGCTTGGCCGGGCGGGGCTAGAGCGACGGGCTGGGCTGGTGGTGGCCTAGCTCTGTAGATATTTGCTCTGCCGTTGACCGTAGTTTGGTTAACCAGTCGTCGCGCAACCTATCGGCTGGGGCGCTAATCGAAAGGCCTGCCACCAGTTGCGATTGGTCGTTATAAATGCCAGCCGCAATGCACCGAACGCCAAGTTCTAATTCTTCGTTGTCTCTGGCATAGCCTTGTAGACGCACCCTGGCCAATTCTTTTTCCAAAACCGGTAGTTGGGTAATGCTGTTTTTGGTTTGGCCCGTTAATCCAGTGCGGGCGGCGTAGTTGCGAATCTCGACCGCATCATCAGCCGCCAAAAATAGTTTGCCCACGGATGTAAGGTGCAATGGGGCGCGGCCACCAATGGCTCTGACGACTTGCATGCCAGAGCGCTCGCTGTAGGCGCGTTCGACATAGGTGATCTCGTCACCCTGGCGCAAAGACAGGTTAACGGGTTGTTGTATGACCTGGTGTAGGGATTGCATAGGGACTAAGGCTGCGTCTCGCACATTCAGACGGCTCTTGACCAGGTTGCCTAGTTCTAGCAGGCGAATACCCAGCCGGTAAGTGCCCGATTCTGGGTGCTCAACGTAACGGCCGGTCGCTAGGTCGTTCAGTATGCGGTGGGTGGTAGACACGTGCAGACCGGCCTTTTGGCTGATTTCTTTGAGTGACAGCCCATTTTGGCTAGAGGCCAGAATATCCACCAGCAAGAACATTCGCTCAAACACCTGTATGGTTGGTGTTGCGTGTGATGTGTGCCTAGACGTCATGGGGTTTGGGTGGGAGGTGACCGTTACTGTTGACCAGGCGTAGATGCAAGGTGCAAGGCCTCGGCTTAGGTCGAATGACGGAAATATGATTTTACCATGTGAAATGCAGTGCAGGCTAAACGTCTCGCCAGACCCCCTCAATCAATCGTTGCTGAGGCTTAAAGTTGGCTTTGTAGGCCATTTTTGGGCTGTCTTTGATCCAATAGCCGAGGTAGACATAAGGCAGCCCCAGTTGCTTGGCATAGTTCACCAGCCAAACGATGGACGCGCTTCCCAGGCCATTGCGGTCTGAAGGGTCAAAAAAGGTATAGACGGCTGAGAGTCCATCGCTCACCACATCTATCAGCGAAACCATACGGGTGTTGGTGTTGCCGCTTGCTGGATCGGTGGTCGAGAATGTCACCAGTCTTGTATCGACCAGACCCTCCAACAATAACTGTTCATATTGTTCGACCTTGTCCGAATCCATAGAGCTACCGGTATGCCGACTGGACTGGTAGCGTTGGTAGAGCTCGAACTGCTGGGCGTCGAAAGAGGGCGGTGACAAACGCACATCCATCCCTTGCAGATAGGCGAGGGCCCGCCGCTGGCTGCGATTGGGCTGAAACGACGCGACGCTTAAGCGAACGGGAACACACTGGTTGCAGTGCTCGCACCAAGGCCGGTAGGTGTAGTTACCACTGCGCCGAAATCCACGGCCCAGCAGGAAGCCGTAGACCGAAGAATCGATGAGGTGGTGAGGTGTTGCCACCAGGGAGCGGGATGTTTGGCCCTCCAAGTAGCTACAGGGGTAACTGGCGCTGGCATAGAAGCGAACTGCGGCCGGTGGTGGCGGGGTTTGGTGTTGCATGTCAAGCGTCCAGCAGTGTGGTCCAGTAGACCTCGTCGAACCGCCACTGTAGGGCAGGCAAGTGCGAGGTACGCTGCAAGTGCATGACAAACTCGTCTCGGGGGATTTCGGCTGCGCCCATAAAACTTAAATGTGAGGTGTTTTGCTGGCAGTCAATCAAATCTATGCCCTGCACCCGGCAGAAGGCCACCAGCGCGGACAATGCAATTTTGGATCCGTTACTGACCTTTGAGAACATAGACTCGCCAAAAACGGCGCGGCCTAGTGAAACCAAGTACAGACCACCCGCCAACTGCCCATCTATCCAGCATTCAACCGAATGGGCCACCCCTTGACGGTGCAGTTCGGTATAGGCCTCTACCATTGAGGGTTGAATCCAGGTGCCTACCATGCGGCCGCCCCTGGGAGAATTGGCACAGTTGGAGACAACGGTTTCAAACGCTGTATCTATGCGGATGACAAGGCGCTGCTCTTTGCGGTAGCGCTTGATGGTTTGAACCAGCGAGCGGTGGAGGCGAAACCGGTGGGGGTTGAGAACCATGCGTGGGTCGGGGCTCCACCACAGGGGCGGATCTCCATGCCCAAACCACGGAAAAATCCCGCTTTGGTAAGCCGCAACAAGGCGTGCTACGGACAGGTCAGCGCCTGCGGCCAAAAGGCCAGGCGCCCCGGTGTCATGCCCCCAGGCGTTGTCAAGGGACGGAAAGGGTGTATCGGTCTGAAGCCAGATCAAATCGTCGGCGTTGTCGCTAGAAGGCATGGTTGAGCAATGATAGCGGGCCTCTCGTGGGCATGGAAAATTCTAAATGGATGGAAGTGGGGATTTTTAGAACACACACTTGGCGAAAACGCTTATAGTTCAGCCTAGACTTATTTTGTTATCGGAACAATTATGGGAAAAGCAAATTCCAGCCAAGCCTTGGGTGCGGCGGCCGAGCGGCCAGCAGATCAGATGTTTGAGGCGGCAGCAGAGATTTTTAGGGTGATGTCCGCACCTATGCGATTGAAAATCATCAATTGCCTGTGTGACGGAGAAAAAAATGTAGGCCAGCTGCTGGAGGCAATTCAAACCACTCAGCCTAACATGTCGCAGCATTTGCAAACCCTGTACCAAAGTAACATTGTTGGCAAAAGGCGTGACGGGGTGCAAATTTTTTACCGCATTGTGGACGAAAAAGTGGTTAATCTTTGCAGAGCGGTTTGTGTGCAGGTGGCCAGTGACCAGGGTATAGCGCATGCATGATTTGGCTGCAACGGGCTAGGGCAAGTACCAGTGGATCTTGAGGCCATTTGTAAGTTTCATTAAAGCCCAATCATTGATATTAGAAGTTAAGCAAGTATTGATTTAGTAGGGTTGATTTGATCCCAGCGGAACCCGCAGTTGAGTGACCTCTAAAATTCTGGGTGTTTGAGAGTTTTATTTTCTGAAAATAGAAGGGATTGTCTTTATGAACAGAAGTCTTGGAGTGGTGGCCCTAGGCCTGCTGATGGCTTGCGGTGTTGCGCAGGCCCAATCTGCGAGTGAATTGCAGGTACGCAGTTGGGCGGCCGGTTGTGCCAATTGCCACGGCACCAACGGTGTGGCACAACCTGGCATGGAAAGTTTGGCAGGCGCGTCAAAAGACGACTTGCTTAAAAAAATGTTGGACTTTAAAAATGGCCGCAAGCCTGCCACGGTGATGCACCAGTTGGCCAAGGGCTACTCTGACGAGCAGTTAGAGGCGCTGGCTAAGTATTTTGCTAATCAAAAGAAGTAGGAGCACCATCATGATTAATCGTCGTCAATTGGCACAGGCCTTGGGTGCGGGTGTTGCGGTTTCTGGCTTGGGTGTGTTGGGTGGCTGTGCCAGTACGGGTAGCTCTGCCGCCAAAGCCAAAGTGGTTGTGATTGGTGCGGGCTATGGCGGTGCAACTGCGGCCAAGTACATTCGGATGTGGTCCAACCAATCCATTGAGGTGACATTGGTGGATCCCAATGCCAACTTTGTCTCTTGCCCCATCTCCAACCTCGTGATTGGGGGCAGTAAGTCGATTGAGTACGTCACCAACTCCTACGAAAACCTGTCCAAACGGCACGGTGTTAAGTTGGTCAAAGACATGGTCACCAGCATTGATGCGCAAAAGCGTACGGTGGCACTGGCCGGTGGCGGACAGTTGGCTTACGACCGCTTGATTGTTTCGCCGGGCGTGGACTTTATGTGGGATGGTTTGCCAGGAATGGCCAAACCGGGTGCGATGGACTCGGTCATGCACGCCTGGAAAGCCGGCCCGCAAACGGTGGCGCTGCGCAAGCAATTAGAGGCCATGCCTGATGGGGGTGTGTTTGCCATGACGATTCCGCTGGCACCCTACCGTTGCCCTCCCGGCCCGTATGAACGTGCCTGCCAGGTGGCGCATTACTTTAAGGCGGCCAAACCCAAGAGCAAGGTGTTGATTTTGGATGGCAATGATGACGTGACCTCCAAAGGCCCCCTGTTCAAAAAGGCCTGGGCAGACCGTTATGCTGGGATCATTGATTACCGTCCCAAGCACAACTTGGTGGACGTGGACGCTGCTGGCAAAATCCTGAAGTTTGAGTTCAACGATGACGTCAAGGCCAACGTTCTCAACGTCATTCCAATGATGCGTGCGGGAGATATCGCGGTTAAATCAGGCCTTGCCACTGCAAACAAGCGGTGGTGCGAGGTTGACTTTTTGACCCACGAATCCAAGGCGGCTCCAAATGTTCATGTTTTGGGCGACTCGATTCAGATTGCCCCAGGCATGCCTAAATCGGGCCATATGGCCAACCAGCATGGCAAAACGTGCGCTGCTGCGGTCGTTGCATTGCTTTCTGGCCAGGCACCCAATGCCATGCCGATTTACAACAACACCTGCTACAGTTTTGTAAGCGACGAAGATGTGGTGCATGTGGCCAGTGTGCATCGCTACGACGCCGAAAAGAAAACCATGTTGACTGTGCCCGGCTCTGGTGGGGTATCGGTGGCCGCCAGCGAACTAGAAGGCCGTTATGCCTTGGCTTGGGCACAAAACATCTGGGCTGACACGCTGGCTTAAACCCTGGATTGTGCGTATGGGAATGCTGAGACTAAGCGTGGTGGGTGTTATGGGTTTTGCGGCGGTGCTGGCCTTGGGCACTGCAACGGCGCAAGACATGGAAGCTCGGGCTAAGAAAGTGATTTCTGGCTCGTGCTTTTTATGCCATGGTGCAACAGGGGAGTCCTCTAGCGAGGTCTTTCCCAAGTTGGCGGGGCAACACGCGGGGTATATTGCCAAGCAGTTGGCTAACTTTAAATCTGGCAAACGTAAAAGTACCGCCATGCGCGATATGGTGGCCAAGCTGACGCCCGAGGAGATGTTGGCGATTGGCCAGTTTTTTGAGAAGCAAACCCTGCCCGTTACGCCCACCAAAGAACTCGATTTGGCCAAGGTGGGCGAATACATTTACCACAAGGGAAACAGCTACAGTGGGGTGCCAGCTTGCGCCAGTTGCCACGGAAAAGCGGGTTTGGGTACGGATTCTTTACCTCGCCTTGCGGGCCAGTTTCCGCATTACCTAGAGGCGCAGCTCAAGCAATTTAACACCCGTGAACGCAATAACGACAATGCGGTGATGCACAGCGTGGCCAGCAAAATGACGGCGCTTGAGATTGCGGCCGTTGCAGAGTATTTGGGCGCGAAATAGCGGCTCAACGCAGGTCAACTATTGCGTGTGCTCGGGACGACCATAGTTTGAACTGGGAGTCGCTTGACCCCCCAAGACTAGGTTTTAGCGAGTGACTTGGTCGGCGATGAGAGCGCCAACGGTAATGGCGATTAAGGCGATCAGCGCTGTAGTGGCCAGCACCGCGCTACCGGTAACCGCAGCGCCAATGGAGCAACCCCCCGCCAACACAGCGCCAAAGCCCATCAGTACGGCACCCAGTACGTATCTGAGCATGGTTTTGGCATCCTGAAAGCCCTCAAGTTTGAAGGTTTTACTGACCAGCGCCGCTACACCTGCACCCGCCACCACGCCGGGTAAAAGCCCAAATTCAAACCCCTTAGACAGCTGTGGTTGCACAGTAATTCGAGTCAGCCATTCGGCCGATGGCAGACTAAAGGTGAGGCCCTGCATAACCACCGGGTCAAAGGATTGGCTGGCGATTTGGTAGCTATAGACCCATCCCAACGCGACCGCTATGGCCACCCCGACTGCGGCCAGGTGGCTCATGCCCAAATGCTTGCGCTTAACGGCCAAGCCCCAAGCAATAGCCACCAAAAGCAAGCCCGCTACCACCCCACCCCAGGCGATGGCTGGCGTAGTAGGCAAGAGGTGGTTGTTGACGCCGTCGATGCGCCACAAATCACTCAAAGCATTTCTGAGCGGAACCAAGATGCCGCCAATGGTGGCTTGGGCCACCACTGCAAATACCAATCCAGACAGCAAGGCCCTAAGGTTGCCCGCAGCGGCCAATACGACCATTCGCCCGGCACAGGCTCTGGTAAGAACCATACCCGCACCAAACAAAAGGCCACCGATGACGGCACCCGACACACTGACCGTGTTGGTAAATTGGCGCAAATCCTTGGTGTCAAACCATTCAAGTGCAATGGCGGCTTGCACCAGCCCTAGAGACAGTCCAAAAGCCAATAGCCAAACAGTAGTTCGGTTACCGTCTTGGCGATGGCGGGTTTCTAGTATTGCGGCACGCAGGCAAAACTGTGATCTTTGCGCACTCCATCCAAACAAGACACCAATCATTGCGCCACCGATGGCCAACATTATCGGCGTTCCGTATTGTTCTAAAAGGCTTGCAAAATTCACCAAATGCTCCAATAATTCCGTGATTACTTATATTAATGCCGAGCCCTATGTCTACGTTATGGAGTTTTGTATCAAAAGGGTGGCAACGGATCCCTGCAATTATCGGTGCTTTCGCATTGCTGTGTTTTTGCCTAACGCAAAAACCAGTGTACGCACAGGTCGATATGCGAGCGCAACAGGTGGCCCCAGGCGCTTGGTTGGTGCAAGGGCTCTCGGCCCTGGGCAATACCGAAAATCAAAATTTCATCTCCAACGCGGGCTTCGTTGAAACCCAAACCAGTGTGGTGGTGGTCGATGCATTGGGGTCCCCAGCGCTGGCCGAGCAGTTAATCGCACTGATTGGCAAGTTAACCCCAAAACCTATCTCTCACGTGCTGGTCACGCATTACCACGCCGACCATATTTATGGCCTGCAAGCGTTTAAAAAAGTAGGTGCCAAGGTGATAGCGCATCGCAAAGCACTGGATTACCTGAACTCTGACACTGCACGCCTAAGACTGGTGGCCTCGCGCATGGAGTTGGCCCCCTGGGTTGACGAGACCACGCAGTTGCAGCACGCGGATGTTTGGTTGGACGGGCCTACGCAGTTGTCTATCGGTGGAACGGTGTTTGATATACGCCATGTGGGCCCCTCTCATACCGCAGAGGATATGATTGTGTACCTGCCTGCCAAGCAATTGCTATTTGCCGGAGATGTGGTTTTTAGGGGCCGCATTCCATATGTGGGCGGTGCAGACAGTCGCCAATGGATCAAGGCTTTGGATAACCTGTTGAGTCTGCCTACCAAAATTATTGTGCCGGGGCACGGACCGCAATCGGACCTAGCAATTGCTGATATGCAATTGACCCGTGATTACTTGGTATTTTTGCGCCAGGCGATGGGGCAGGCGGCAAGCAATTTAGAGCCATTTGAATCGGCCTACGCGGCCACCGACTGGAGCCGTTTTGAGCATTTGCCACTGTTTAAGATCGCCAACCGCATGAACGCCTACAACACCTATCTATTGATGGAAAGCGAGAGGCCGTAGTGAAAAACAAGCCTCTGCAAACCGACTGCGATCCTGTGACTGTTGGCGCTGTATGCGGTGCCATGCCCGTGGCTCACAATGCCCGCAGACAGTTTCTTTTTGATGGCCTTCGCGTTGGGCTGGGGGCGGTGGCACTCGGCCCTTTGGTGGTGCATGGCCAGTCGCAACTCCATCAACAAGAGAGCTTGTCTCAACTGCCTGTGGCCATGGCCCTGCCTGCGCAGCTAGCCCAGGCGCTTGATAAAAAAATGCCCTTGGTGGTGATGGTGAGTTTGGCAGGCTGCCCGTATTGCAAAATCGCCAGAGAAAACTACTTGCTACCCTTGTTGCGGCAATCTGCCATTGCAGTGGTGCAGTTGGATATGCAGAGCAAAGCCCCGGTGACTGACTTTGCAGGCCTGGCCACTAACCACTCGGCGCTGATCGAGCGCTGGCGCATCAATATCGCCCCTACCGTTTTGTTTTTTGGTGCGCGTGGCACCGAGGTGGCAGAACGCTTGGTGGGTGGCTACCTGCCCGATTTTTATGGCGCCTATTTGCAGGACCGCCTTGCAGCGGCGCAACGCGCGGTCCGTTAAACACTAGGGTTTGATGTAGGCAAAGTTTTCTCGGGTTTGCAATTGGGCTACACGAACCACGCCAGAGGGTGTGAAGTCGGCGTCCAGACTGAATTGTTCTTTTTTAAGGTTGCGGTTTTTAAGGGTGATTTCGCAGACTTCAAATTTGACACCTCTGGCCCGCAATGCACTCACCAATGACCCGTACTGCAAATCAGGGTTTTTTGGGTCGGTCGCGCCTTCTAGTAAAAAGTCAACGCCGTCTGCATGGGTCACTACAATGATTTTGGTTTGCGGTGCAACATCCAAATGGTTGCGAATGTTGCGAAGACCCTTGGTGGCTTGCGTGGCCGCGCTGTCAATGTGGTAGACCACTTTATCCTCTGCAAACGCGGTAATGCAACAGAAGGCCAGCGCAGTGGATGCGGCCAATTTGGCGATGTGTTTGAATATCATGGTAGCCCTTGGCAATGAGATGTAAAAATTAGCCCGCAGCCTTCAGTTTTTTGGTGCGGCGTGGGTTGACAGGTCCATCATAGGGTAAATTGCGAGGTCCGCCCAAGCTTGAGGGGCCAAAGGTAGCGCCGTTCGGGTGATGCGCAGCGAACGATAGGCGGTGGTGTGGGCGTACCAGCTAAAAGGCTAAAAGGCAAAATGACGTAAATGAAGGCAAGTATGAAAAACGTGACCGCTGTTTTTTTGTTGTGTTTGTGGGTTAGCCCGGCGCTAGCCAACAAAGACTTGGCAAATAAAAGCAAATGTTTGGGTTGCCATAACGTTGAAAGAAAAGTGGTGGGCCCTGCTTTTAAGGATGTTGCTAAACGATATGCAAACCAAAAGGACGCAGTGGCCCAACTTGCGCAACGAATGCGTTCAGGCAGTCAGGGGCGTTGGGGTGCGGTTGGAATGCCAGCACAAGAATCACTGACCGAATCCGACGCTCGGGCTTTGGCCCAATGGATTGTTGAGGGAGCCAAGTAAGATGCACACCAAAACCGCGTGGTGGGCCAGTGCTTGGGCGGTGGGTGGCCTTGCGTTTTGTGGTGCGGTTTGGGCCCAGGGGTGGATGAAAAACTACCCCGAGGCCAATTTGGCCTTGGGTGCTCAACTGATTGACCAGCACAAGTGCAGCGCATGCCATGCCAAGTATGTGGGTGCCGACGGGTCTGACATGTACAACCCCAAGGGCAAAACCAATTCACCTGCAAGGCTTCTTGCCATGGTAGAGGCGTGCAACACCCAACTTAGTCTCTCGCTATTCCCGGAAGAAGTGCAGTCTATTGCTGCGGTGCTTGATCAGCGGCATTACGGATTTTCGAAGGCTCCATAACGGGCGTTCTCTGCTTTCGCCACCGGGTTCAATGGCCCTTTGTGCCGGTTTTTTGAAAGACCGCTGAGGGGCTGGTTCCATTGTCATTTTGGTGTAAGAGATTACCCATACATTCATAAATGCTTATATAATAATTGGGCGTTTGCACAGTGTTGGCTGGTGCGAATAGGAGAACTATCTTGGAGCATCATCAGATTTCGTCGGGTCGATTGGTAAAGGCACCAGAAAACTTTTTGGACCCTAGCGGGGTCAAAGCGGTTTTTTCAGAGGCCAAAAAAGGCCGCCGCAGTTTTATTCGGTCCGCGTTTGCCGCGGCAGCCGCTCTCGGCACGGGTGGCGCGATGGCACAAACCCAAGCGGCCAAAGGCGATGACAATATCCTAAACCTGCCTGCCCACTCTACGGGTTTGGGGCAGGGGGTGGCCACCGACGGCTACGGTAAACCGTCCCAGTACGAATCGAATGTGGCACGGCGTCAAAGCCCTGGGCTAACCCAAACCACGCAGTCCTCGGTTTCTTTTGCGCCCTTGCAATCGCTTTTTGGCATCGTTACGCCCAGTGGTTTGCACTTTGAACGTCACCACCAGGGGTGGTGGGATATTGACCCCTCCAAGCACCGCCTGATGGTGAACGGGTCGGATGCGACTTTGGTTAAAAAGCCCATGGTTTTTACCATGGACGACATCATGCGATTGCCCAGCGTGTCGCGCTTTCACTTTATTGAGTGCGGTGCCAATACGGGCATGGAGTGGGGCAATGTGGCCGTGCCCACAGTGCAGTACTCGCATGGCATGTTGTCGTGCAGCGAATTTACCGGTGTGCCCTTGATTTCCTTGCTAGAGATGGCTGGTGCCGATGTTAAAAAAGGGCGCTTTGTTTTGGCAGAGGGGGCCGATGGCTCTTCTATGACCCGAACCATCCCCATGAGCATGGTTACCAATGGTGAGGTCTTGGTGGCTTATGGGCAAAATGGTGAAATGCTGCGCCCCGAAAACGGCTATCCCTTGCGCTTGGTGGTGCCGGGCGTGCAAGGTGTGTCGTGGGTCAAGTACCTGCGCCGCATTGAGGTGGGTGACAAACCCTATGCCACCAAAGACGAGGCCGTGCATTACATGGACCTAATGCCAGACGGGTTACACCGGCAGTACAGCAGTATTCAAGAATGTAAATGCGTGGTCACCACCCCCTCTGGCGGGCAAATACTGCTAGACAAAGGGTTTTACAACATCAGTGGCCTGGCCTGGTCGGGTCGCGGCAAGATTAAACGGGTGGATGTGTCGGTGGATGGTGGACGCAATTGGCGTACCGCGCGCCTTGAGACCCCGGTGCTCAGCAAAGCCTTAACGCGCTTTAATCTGGATTGGGTTTGGGATGGCAAGCCTGCCATTGTGCAAAGTCGCGCCATCGACGAGACGGGGTACGTACAGCCGACTTACCGCCAATCGCGGGCGGTGCGTGGCACACGATCCATCTATCACAACAACTCGATTCAATCCTGGCTGGTTCAAGAAAACGGTGAGGTGAAAAATGTTCAACTCTCCTAAGGTTTATCGCGGCGCGTTGGTGGCCCTTGCCGTTTGGGTGGGTGGTTTTTCGGCGGTGCTGGCAGCAGAACCCACCATAGGCAAGGGTGGCCATGCAGGGATTTCGGGTATTGGCCGCGCCGCCACACCCGCTGAGCTGGCCGCTTGGGATATTGACATTAGGCCGGACTTTAAAGGACTCCCTAAGGGCAAGGGTTCTGTCGCGCAGGGCCAGGATGTTTGGGAGGCCAAGTGCGCCAGTTGCCATGGCATATTTGGCGAGTCCAATGAGGTGTTTAGTCCGTTAGTGGGTGGGACCACAGCGGCCGATGTCAAGACCGGGCGTGTGGCTCGGTTGACCGATCCTTCTTTTCCTGGTCGGACCACTTTGATGAAAGTGCCCACTGTGTCAACGCTGTTTGATTACATCAACCGCGCAATGCCTTGGACACAACCCAAGTCCTTGAAGCCCGATGAGGTTTATTCGGTGGTGGCATTTTTGCTTAACTTGGGCGGGGTGGTGCCGGATAACTTCATCTTGTCGGATGCTAACGTGGCTGAGGTACAAGCGCGAATGCCCAATCGCAACGGTATGACCACTCGTCATGCGATGTGGCCTACGCTGGAGTTGGGGGGCGTGTCAAAGCCAGACCTACAGGCCACGGCTTGTATGACCCAGTGTGCCGTTGAGGTTAAAGTTTCGTCCTTCTTGCCCGACTTTGCGCGCAATGCCCATGGCAACTTGGCCGAGCAAAATCGACTGGTGGGTTCGCAACGCGGTGCAGATACGACCCGGATAGAAGGCAAGGGCGCGGTGGATGGCAAAGTTGCACCCGTATCCAATAATGCCGAGGCCAACAAGCCCAAGGACGGTGCTGCCGCCCAAAACAAAGCGGCCATCGCCCTTGCCAACAAACACGGATGCCTGACATGCCATGGTATGAATCAAAAAGTGGTGGGACCCGCCATGACCGACATTGCTAAAAAATACCCCAACAAGACGGATTACCTGGCAACAAAAATCAAAGCGGGTGGGTCTGGAATTTGGGGGCCTATTCCAATGCCACCACAAGCGTTGAGCGAAGCAGATGCCAAGGCGATTGCGACCTGGTTGGCCAATGGGGCTCCAAAATAAATGAAAACCTCATTGCAAGATCGGCGCAAACCCCAGTGTTCGATGGATCCATTTTGTGTAGACTAACTTGATAACTTTTAGGAGAAAAAATGCAAACACGTCGCGAGGCACTCAAACAAAGCGCCCTAGTTGCCGGACTATTGGCCGGTACGGGCTTGTTCCCCTCTTACGCCTGGGCATTCAACACCAAGGCGTTTGACGCCAAATCGGTGGCTGATGCCGTGAAAGCGCTGGGTGGTGGTGTTCCCACCGAAAGCAAAGATGTATCCATCACAGCGCCCGACATCGCAGAAAACGGCGCGGTTGTACCCATTGGGGTGGCCACAACTTTGGTCGGTGTCAAACAGCTTGTGTTGTTGGTAGAAAAGAACCCATCGGCTCTGATCGCTACCTTTAACGTTTCGGATGCCGTTGACTCCACCTTTTCGACCCGCGCCAAGATGGGGCAGTCCTCGGATGTGTATGCGGTCGCCATCATGCAAGATGGAAAGGCCCTGTTCGCCAAGAAAGAGGTCAAAGTGACCTTGGGCGGTTGCGGCGGTTAATCACGATTCAATCAATTAGGAGAAAAAAATGGCAGATCCAATGCGAATTCGCGCCCAGGCTTCGGGTGGCAATGCGGTGGTGAGGGTTTTGATGGCCCACGAAATGGAAACCGGGCAGCGTAAAGACGCGGCTGGCAAGGTGATTCCAGCGTGGCATATCGCTGAAGTGAATGGCTCTTTGAACGGCAAACCTGTGTTTTCGGCTGAGTTTGGCCCCGGTGTGTCAAAGAATCCGCTGATGCAATTTACCGTTAAAGGCGCAAAAGCGGGCGACAAAATTTCGGTGTCCTGGAAGGACAACAAGGGCGATACCCGGACCGACGAAGCGACGGTTTCCTAAATCCTAGGGGTGGCCAATGCAGCCACCTCATCTTTATAAATTGGAGCGAGACAATGTTAAAGCGTCAATTCTCAAGCTTGCTTGGGGTTTGCTTGGCGGTGTGCCTGGCAAGCCCGGTGATGGCCCAAAAAAGCGCGGCAGACGGTATCTTGGAATACCGCGCCATGTTGGCCGATGGCAACCCAGCCGACCTTTTTGAGGCCAAAGGCGAAGCCCTTTGGAAAGAGGCGAGGGGCCCTAAAAAGCAATCCTTGATGGGCTGTGACTTGGGCAAAGGCCCTGGCGTGGTCAAAGGGGCTTTTGCCGAGCTGCCACGTTATTTTGCAGATACCAAGCGGGTGCAGGATTTAGAGTCCCGCTTGCTGACGTGTATGGAAACCCTGCAAGGTTTTGATGCCCAAGAAATTGCCAAAACCGCGTTTGGTCGTGGTGAGCAAAACAACGTAACGGCCCTGGCAACCTATGTCGCGGCCGAATCGCGCGGCATGAAGTTCAATTTGCCTCAGCAAACCGTTGAAGAAAAAACCATGTACGAGGTGGGCAAGCGCCTGTTCTTTATGCGCGCTGGCCCCCATGATTTTTCTTGTTCGTCCTGCCATGGTCAAGACGACACCCGAATCCGCTTGCAAGATTTGCCTAACTTGACCAAAAACCCCGGTGCGGGCAACGGTTTTGGGGCATGGCCTGCTTACCGCGTGTCTAACGGACAAATGTGGGGCATGCAGTTGCGCCTTAATGACTGCTACCGGCAACAACGTTTCCCCTATGTGTTGTTTGGCAGTGATGCCACGATTGCATTGGGTGTGTATTTGGGTGTAAACGGTGCGGGTGGTACGACCATTGCCCCGGCCATCAAGCGATAAGGACGGTCCCCATGAAATTCTCAAAAATTACTATTTTGCCGATGCTTGCGGTAGCCGTAATGGTTTTGTCGGCTTGCGCAACCTCCATCAATGGAACTGGTAAAACGGCGGTTGAGTTGGATCAGATGGCGATTGATGTCGCCAAAAAATCGTTTCGCGACCAAGGTAATGTGACGGTTGCCGTGTTGGAACAAGACGAAACCCAACGCTTGTGTAGCGAGGCGGATGCCCGGGGCAAGGCCTTGGACGATGCGACTGCCAAGCGCTTAGAGGAACAGAATCTCAAAGCGATTAAATGGCCCACGGATGGCAAGTTCATTGGCGACTGGAAAGAAGGCGAAAAAATTGCCCAAAGCGGTCGTGGCCTGACTTGGTCGGATGACGCAAAGCAGGTGAGTGGCGGCAATTGCTACAACTGCCACCAAATCGCCAAAGAAGAAATCTCGTACGGAACGATTGGCCCAAGCCTTTACAACTACGGCAAGATTCGCAACGTCAAAGACCCCAGCAGCGCCGAATCCAAACCCATTGTGGAATACACCTGGGGCAAGATTTTTAATGCCAAGGCCTACAACGCGTGCTCCAACATGCCAAGGGCGGGGCACAAAGGTATTTTGAACGAAACGCAATTGAAACATGTGATGGCTCTGTTGCTGGATCCCGCCTCTCCAGTCAACAAATGACAGGGTCTGGCGGAATCACTTCAGTATGAATACGGCCCCGATTCGTTCGGGGCTTTTTTTGGGTAATAACATCAGTGAAGACTGATTTATAGGACGGTAGCGATGCAACTGAGTAAGCGAGAATTTTGTCAGGTGATAGGCGCGGGTGTAGCGGCAGGCATGGGTTTGCAGCGATTTGCCTATGCCCAAACCGATTCTGCGGCCGCTGGCTTGTACGACATTGCGCGTTGGGGCAATGTGTCGTTTTTGCATATGACCGATTGCCACGCGCAGTTGCTGCCTATTCACTTTAGGGAGCCTAGCGTCAATTTGGGTATTGGCAGTATGCGCGGGCAGTTGCCCCATTTGGTGGGCGAGCACCTGTTAAAAGTGGCTGGTGTTAGGCCGGGCACGGCGATGGCCCATGCACTCACCTACCTCAATTTTGAAACCGCCGCCCAGCGCTACGGCAAGGTGGGTGGCTTTGCCCATTTGGCCACCTTGGTAAAGCGCATGCGGGCAAGCCGACCCGGTGCCTTGCTGCTAGACGGCGGCGACACCTGGCAGGGATCGGGCACGGCCTTGTGGACCAACGGGCAGGACATGGTGGATGCCTGCAAACTGCTGGGAGTGGATGTGATGACGGGCCACTGGGAGTTCACCCTGGGTATGGAGCGGGTGAACGAAATCATTAACAAAGACTTTGCGGGCAAGGTCGATTTTGTGGCGCAAAACATCAAGACCAATGATTTTGGCGACCCGGTGTTTAAACCCTATGTGATTCGTGAAATCAATGGCGTACCCTGCGCCATTGTGGGCCAAGCCTTTCCGTACACGCCCATTGCCAACCCCCGCTACATGGTGGCCGATTGGGGTTTTGGCATCCAAGACGAGAACATGCAAAAAGTGGTGGACGAAGCCCGTGCCAAAGGGGCACAGGTGGTGGTGGTGCTCTCCCACAACGGCATGGACGTTGACCTGAAAATGGCCAGCCGAGTAACGGGCATCGACGCCATTATGGGGGGCCATACCCACGACGGCATGCCAGTGGCCAGCGTGATCACCAACAAGAGCGGCAAAACCATTGTGACCAATGCCGGCTCCAACGGAAAGTTCTTGGGTGTGCTCGATTTTGAGGTGAAAGACAAACGGGTGGTGGGTTATCAATACAAGCTGTTGCCCGTGTTTGCCAACATGCTGCCCGCCGATGCGGCCATGCAGGCACTGGTCACCAAAATCCGCGCGCCGTTTGAATCCAAACTGAACGAAAAACTGGCGGTGACCGAGGGCACCTTGTACCGCCGTGGCAACTTTAACGGCACGGGCGACCAACTGATTTTGGACGCGCTAATGGATGTGCAGGGCGCTGACTTGGCTTTTTCGCCAGGGTTTAGGTGGGGCACCAGCTTGTTGGCAGGCCAGGCCATTACCCGTGAGTGGTTGCTGGATATGACGGCCACCACGTATTCGTACGCCACGGTGACCGAGATGACCGGGGCTACTATCAAAACAGTGCTAGAAGATGTAGCAGACAACCTGTTTAATCCCGACCCCTACTACCAACAGGGCGGCGACATGGTGCGGGTGGGTGGGCTGCAATACCGCTGCGATCCCCAGGCCGGTGCAGGCAAACGCATAGACACCATGACCCTGAAAGGCAAGCCCATCGAGGCCGACAAAAAATACAAGGTAGCAGGTTGGGCCCCTGTGGCAGAAGAGGCCAAATCCGCGGGCAACAAGATGGTCTGGGACGTGGTGGAAACCTGGCTCAAGTCCAAGAACGGCAAAGTGGCGGCCAAGGCCCCTAATGTGCCGCAGTTGATGGGGATGGCGGGCAATCCGGGGCTGGGCACATAACTATTGGGTGGCGTCGTTCCAAGGATTCAGGGTTTGTGCACCGGTGGGTGCAAAATCCGCGACGTTGCGTGTGACAACGGTCATACCATGCACCAGTGCTGTCGCTGCGATAAGCCCGTCCCGAAAGGGGCGAGGATTGGGCACATGCAGGTGTGCGCTACGAAGCGCGATGGTGGTGTCCACCGAGACGACACGGTTAGCAAAGGCGGGCAACACATAGTCCTTGAGCCATTTACGCAACATAGAGCCTTGCGCTAGGTCGCGGCGTTCGGCAAGCAGCACGCCTATCTCCAACTCTTGTACGGTGACCACTGAAAGGTAGAGATCAGCCGTTGCGATTTGGTCGGCCCAAGCGGCAACATTCTTATCCGCTTTTCCGGCGCGTACTTTTCTCAGTTCCGATACAACGTTGGTGTCGAGCAAGTACATCAAGAAAAATCCGCTGCTTGTGCCAAATCGCGCAATTGTGGGACCTCAAGTTCAATCTCCTCAACGCCAGGCATTGCCAGCAGATCAGCGATCGTTGATTGTTTCCCGCTCATCTTCTG
Organism: Burkholderiaceae bacterium; assembly: GCA_040382935.1. Taxonomy (GTDB): domain Bacteria; phylum Pseudomonadota; class Gammaproteobacteria; order Burkholderiales; family Burkholderiaceae_C; genus JALQUL01. The sequence goes on along the minus strand of JBEIEP010000033.1, from coordinate 10,470 downwards.
GTATTCGTCAAACGTCATGAGCACATGCGCTGGCCGACCACGATCCGTGATAAATACGGGGCCGCGCATGGCAGACTTTTTGGCTTGACTGGTGTCTTGATTGAACTGCCGACTAGAAACGGTTGTGATGGTCATGATGCCACCTCCATATCACAATGCAAATTAATGTAGCTACGTTACCACAAGGGCATTCGTTTCTCAAGTGAATGTAGCAATGTAGTTACATTTTGAATGTAAGGCGTTTTTATTCTGAAATATGCGTAAAGGCCTCATTCAGAAACTCAGTTCATCACGTGTTTGGTTTTTTTGGGAGCGAGTCCATCCAATCCTCAATCAATAGATTGGGAGTTTGACGAATTGCTTGATCGTTGGTGACCAGTACCGCGTTGACGCTTAAGGCATGTGAGGCGATCAGCATGTCAAGAGGTCCCGAGCTCTTACCTTGGAGGGTCATTTCGGCTCGCACATTGGCGTAAATCTCGGCTGCTACGCTGTCCCAAGGTAGCACGCTCACGCGCCGCAGAAACTCCCTCACCGCAAGGTGGAGGCGTTTTGCATGGGGGCGCTTGGCCAAACCAAAAAGCAATTCCCCCTCGGTAATAGCTGAAATGCAAAGCGAGGCCATAGTCACCGCCAACAAGCGCTGCACCACCAAAGGGTTTTCTTTGATTAAGTGGCTCACGGTATTGGTGTCTAGCATGTACTGCGTCATTCGCTATACCCTTCAAACGGGTCGCGATCCACGGCGATCTGGTGGCGCTCTTCTTGGCTAAGAAAGTCGGCTGGCACCTCGGCATTCTTGAGGGCACTAAAAAAGCCATCCCAAGTCGTGGGCCTGCGCGACAAAATGACATCGCCGGTTTCAGCATCGCGGCGGATAAACACCTCTTTGGTATCGAAGCGATACGCCGCAGGCAAACGCACGGCCTGGCTGCGGCCGTTGGTAAACAGTTTGGCGGTTTGGCTCATGGGGTGGTGATTTGGAGATGGTAGATACCAAAGTATATACCAAGGCATGCAGGCCAAATGGCATCGGTGTCTTGTGGGCTGGGGACTATGGATCGACGTTTGTTTGTCCGGTAGCGATGAAGCCGGATATTTGCTTGACTGAAATTTTCAAAAAAAGCTATTTGAGAGATAAAGATAGCCTATAGTTGTCCTATATAGCTAAAAATGAGACAACAAATAACTGCCTGGGGTAAGTTTGACCAACGCACTGAGAGCATCCATCCGCTTACGGATCACATGCTGGATGTGGCGGCGTGCTTTCACGCAATCACAAAAATTGACCGCATCCGGTATGCGTTAGAGCGAGTCGCCGGACGTGCACTGCTGGATGTCGATATTTTGCGCCTATGCGCGTTGGCATTTTTGCACGATGTCGGTAAAGCCAATTCGGGATTTCAGGCTAAACGATGGTTGGTGAGTCTGCAATTTACCAAAATGGGGTGGCCAGCCCCGTCGGGGCATACGAACGAGGCCCTATGCATTTTTGACGACGAAAAGCTGTTGCTTCAGCTACCCGTTGATGAAATGGAAAATTGGGGGTCGGCTTGTTTAAGTCTTTGGCGTGCCTCAATCAGCCATCATGGTCGTCCTGCAGAAGGGTCTGGCCTTACGAACACCAAAATCTGGCAACCTGTAAGTTGCAACGGAGAGGTGATTTATGACCCTGCCGCCACGTTGGGGCAGATAGGACGTTGCTTAAAAGACTGGTTTGCTGGGGCGTTTGAACCCGGCCCGGCGTTGCCACAGACCGCAGAGTTTGCGCACTTGTTTGCGGGATTGGTGCAGTTTGCGGATTGGTTGGGTTCTGATAGACGCTTTTTCCCCTATGCTGAAACCGGTGAAAACCGCAACAAATGGGTCTGGGAACGTGCCGAAGAAGCAGTTCATACCATTGGCTTTGATGTTGCTAACTGGCGGCGCGTGTTACCAACAGTACTGGATTTTTCAGCGATTTTTCAGGTTGCTGAACCACGGCCTATCCAAGAGGCGATGGTACAAACTGGTTTGGGCCAGTTGCTGATTTTGGAGTCTGAAACGGGCAGCGGCAAGACGGAGGCCGCCTTGTGGCGCTTTGCCAAGTTGTTTCAGGCTGGACAAGTTGACAGCTTGTATTTTGCGTTACCCACCCGCGTGGCAGCCACGCAGCTCTATCAACGAACATGCCAGTTTGCAGCCAATTTATGGAAAGGTACGGGGCAGGAGCACCCGTTGGTAGTGCGAGCTTTGGCTGGCTATGAGAGCGCAGATGGACACGAGATACAAGCAAAATTGCCCGACTTTGAAGTGTTGTGGGCAGATCACCCGGATGAGCAAAAAGCCCACACACGCTGGGCTGCTGAATCAAGCAAGCGGTATCTAGCCGCACCGTTAGCAGTAGGCACCATTGACCAAGCACTTTTGGGCGCGTTGCAGGTGCGGCATGCGCATATGCGGCACAGCTTGCTGTCGCGTAGCCTGTTGGTGGTCGACGAAGTCCACGCGTCTGACGCCTACATGGCCACGCTATTGGCGCATTTGCTGAAGGCGCATTTGAATGCAGGAGGCCACGCACTCTTGCTATCGGCCACATTGGGCTCTAGCGCACGCTATCGCTATCAGCGGCTTGTTGCGCCCAAGGCGTCCTTGCCCACATTACAGCAGGCCATTGATTTGCCTTATCCCGCATTAACCAATGGCGCGGCTATTGATGGCTTGACCGGCACTGGTCGCAGCAAGCGTGTGCATTGGCAAGTGAAAGATTGCATCGACAACCCCGATGCGATCGCTGCGTTTGCGATAGATGCGGCCAAGCAAGGTGCCAAAGTTCTGGTTATCCGAAATACCGTGCCCACCGCATTGGCTACATTTCGCGCCATTGAAGGTATGGCGCAACAAAGCGGGTTGCAAGGTGCGTTGTTTAACGTCAATGGTGTCGCAACCGTACACCACAGCCGTTACAGCCGCGAAGACCGCCCCTTGCTCGATGCCGCGGTAGAGCAACAAATCGGCAAGTATCGCGACAAGCCGCTGCAAGCCTGCATCGTGGTGGGCACACAAACATTGGAGCAAAGCCTAGACATTGACGCGGACCTGCTCATTACCGATCTGTGCCCAATGGACGTGCTGCTGCAACGGGTGGGCCGATTGCACCGTCATGACCGTGCACCCGAAAATCGACCCGAGAACTACCGGCAGGCCCATGCCGTGGTGCTGGTGCCTGATGGACACAGTTTGGAAGGTTGCCTTAAAAAATCGCGCCATGGCTTGGGGCGTTTTCATAACGGTGGCGGTATTTATATGGACTTGCGCATTTTGGAGGCGACGCGTCGGCTTATCAGCGGTGCAAGTAGCCACCTTATTCCGCAAGACAACCGCGAGTTGGTGGAGCGGGCGACGCATCCTGAGGTTCTGCAAACTTTGGCCCAAGACCTTGGTGCCGACTGGCTAAAGCATGGGCAGGATGTGGATGGTGAAACACACGCAGAGAAAGTCCAAGCCAATTTGAGTGTCTTGCCGTTTGGTCGGCATTTTGTCGAAATAGATGACAGCGACTATGAGTTGGATACGCTTCGCTTCGTCGGTAAAGAACAAAAGATCAGCAGCCGATTGGGTGCTGGTGATTATTTGCTGAACTTCATTCCTGCGCAGGTTGGACCATTTTTTCAAAATGTGGCCTTGCTGCCTGTGCGTCATCATATGTGGCCCAAAGGGGAGCCACCAGACACCCAACCAATGCTACAGGCAATGGTGTCTGGTGGTGGTTTCAATTTCACTTTGGGCGCAATTACTTACCGCTACAGCCGATTGGGGTTGGAGCGAATCACTGAAAGCGAAAATGGAGCAAACCCATGACCAAAGCGACTATCGCGTTTGACACTGAGAAAGCGCTGTTTGGCAATCTGCTGGATGAGCGATTGCTGCATTACCGTCGAACCGATACCGGTGAACGTGTGGCGACGACCCTGCCCGAATTGTTCGTGGCGATGGCGCAAGACCATGTACGTGATTTCCCATCTCTGCGGCCGCACCAACGCCATCCGTGGCATGCTTTTTTGGTGCAATTGGCTGCAATCGCATTGAACCGTGCCGAGCGTAACGAGCCTTTTGCAAGGGCCGCGGAATGGCGTGCTTCATTGCTGGCACTCACGCCTGATGACCCAGACGGGGCGGCATGGTGTTTGGTTAGTCCCGTGAACAAACCTGCGTTCATGCAAGCCGCAGAGCCGGGTGTAAGCATCAGTAGCTGGAAAAACCGACTAGTAGCCGCAGATGAGTTGGATATGTTAGTGACTTCAAAGAACCACGACTTGAAGCGCGCTCGAATGTTGTCTTGTGAGCCTGAAGGTTGGATTTATGCCTTGATTAGCTTGCAAACTCAAGATGGTGTTTTGGGTAGAGATAATTACGGTATTTCGCGGATGAATGGCGGTTTTGCTAGCAGATGTGGTGTTGGTGTTCATCCAAATGGAAGTTGGGGTGCGCGTTGGCAGCGCGACGTTGTTGCGCTCACTCGATACAGAGGTGAACTCGCTGAGTCATTAGGTTTATCGAGCTTTAATGGCCATGCTTTGGTTTGGTTGATCGCTTGGGACGGCAGCGGCAGCTTGTCGTTTACAAGCCTTGCTCCTTGGTACATAGAGATCTGTAGGCGTGTGCGGTTGGTGGATACCGCTGGCTGCTTAAAAGCATTTGTCACGGGAAGCAAAGCGCCAAGAATATCGGCCAAAGAACTCAATGGCATTACGGGCGACCCTTGGATGCCTGTGGAGGGGGGCGCAGAAAAAGCGTTAACCATTAGTGGTCGTGGTTTTGACTACAAGTTGGCTGCCGAGCTTTTGCTGGGTTCAAAGTTCACAAAGCCGGTTGCACAAATGTGGTTGCCCAGTGATGATACGGATGGGGTGTATCTGCTTGCCCAAGGTGTGGCTAGAGGCAAAGGGAAGACCGAGGGTTACCACGAAAGACGTATTCCTGTTTCCAGAACCGTTCGTAAAGCATTCTTAACAAAAAGCACGGACGAGTTGGCCAAGCTGGCGAGCGATCGAATCGCAGCAATTGCAGAGGTCAGGGAAATGCTGTGGATCGCTTTGGCAGTTTTGTTTGGAAATGGTGCGAAAGATGAGACAGGGAAAGACAAGGATGCCAGCGATACAGCCAAAGATCGCGCCAGTCTTTTCGCACAGCCATTTGAAGTGCAATGCGATGAACAGTTCTTCTCTGAACTGATCGAAGAAATTGAAACAGAGGATCGCGAAGCCGTTCGCAATCAATGGTTGCTGACACTGACAACACGAGCTAATTCGGTTTTGCAATCGGCATTTACCGCTGGTCCACGCAGTGGGCAGCTTCGGTACAGAGCGCAATCCGCAGCGCTTGGGCGTTTGCGATCATTGATGTACGGCAACAAGTTTCCTGCACTTGCGCAAGCCTTGAAATCCAAAAAGCCAAAGCCATTCACACCATTTGAAAAGGAGACACATGAGCACGCTTGAACTTCCAGAATCCGAGGCGCAACCGAATGGGCCTGTGGAGGACTCTCCTGCGGCACATCCCATTGGCAAGCTCGCGGGCTTTATTGATCGCGCCGATCCTGGCACCCGTGCTGCGCTAGCGCGACTTGATCCGGACGCGATGCGCCCGCACCAAGTCGCGGCATTGTGTCGTGCGTTGATCGACGCGGGGTTGTCGCCAGACAAATGGCACCCCAACACTTGGATACGCTGGGCCTTGGTGGCCCATGGCATGGCACTTGCGGGCCATGACGGCAAAGGGAGGCTGGGCGCTCAACTGGCAGCCTCAGGCGTGGCCGAGGCTCGTGTCACCAAGCTGTTGGTGTCACGAGAAAAGGCATTTTTGCAAATTGTGCCTCGCCTGTTGCGCTTGTTGGCCAGTAAGCAAGTCAAACCCAATTGGTACGCGCTTTCTGATCTGATTCACAAAAACGACGCACAAGGCAAAGCACAACAAGATGCTGAAGCCTTGCGTTTACGCATAGCGGGCGACTATTTCAGTGCCATCGCTCGGGCCAATTAACCTTCCTTTTTAAAACGTTCAACAAGGACACTCATCATGACCACGCTGCCACGCTTCATCCAAATCCACACGCTACACAACTATCCGGCTGCCCTGCTAAATCGCGACGATGCAGGTTTGGCCAAACGCCTGCCCTATGGCAATGCTATCCGTACACGCATTTCTTCACAATGTCTCAAACGTCATTGGCGCGTAGCGGACGACGTGTTTTCTCTTTCAAGTATAGGTGTGCCAATGGCGATTCGTTCGCGTGAATTTGCCGAGTTAATTCTTAACACTCTTATTAAGGATGGTGTAGCAGAAAACATTGCGACACCAATTGCAGCTTCACTTCGTGATGCCTTCAAGAAAGATTTAAAAAAATTGATTAAGGCATCAGGCGCCCCAAAAAAGGCAAAAAACAAAAAAAGCACAGAAGATGTAGCAGATGAAGAAGTGGACTCAACCTCTGAGAACGCAGATCAGAAGCAAGCAATTCTTTTGGGGGTGAAAGAGTTTGCCTACTTGACAAAATTGGCTCAGGAGGTTGCGGGACAAGTTACCCAGCCAGGTGATGCGCGTTTGGCAATGCTTCGTCGACTGGAGTCCGAACAAGAAAATATGAAGGCGATGGAGCACGGCAGTGGCTTGGAATCCGCAATGTTTGGGCGCATGGTCACATCGGATGTATTGACCAGTCGTGATGCTGCGGTGTATGTGGCCCATGCCTTTACGGTGCATGAGGCGCAGGTCGAGAACGATTACTTTACGGTGGTGGATGACCTTTTGCGCGAATCGGGTGAGCAAGGCTCTGCGGGCATCTTTGATACTGAACTGGCCTCGGGCCTGTACTATGGCTATGTGGTGGTGGATGTGCCGCAATTGGTGGCCAATCTTGAAGGTGTGAAACTTGAAGATTGTTTCAACGTTGGGACTGAACAACGTGAACTAGCCGCCAAGGTGATCCATCATTTGCTGCATTTGATTGCCACGGTTAGTCCCGGTGCCAAACGGGGCAGCACTGCCCCATTTGAGTGGGCCAAGTTCATGTTGATAGAGACGGGTGACTGGCAACCCCGTAGCTTGGCTGGCGCGTTCCAAAATGCACTGAATACCCAGGGTGACAAGATCCGCGAACGCGCAGTGGCCCAATTGACTGACGAGTTGCAGCGCCACGATGCCGCATATGGCGCACCCAGCGAACGCCGCTTCTTGAGTGTGGACGATTGCCAAGTGCCGGGTGCGCAGCGTTTGCCACTGGCCAGTCTGACCCAGTGGGTGCAAGACCGCATCGTGAGTGGCGCTGTGCAAGGTGCCTGAGATGGCACGGCATTTATTGATACGGCTGCAAGCGCCTTTGATAGCGTTTGGTGGTGAGACCATAGACAACTATGGTGTTATCCGTGACTTCCCGGCCTTGTCTATGGTGGCTGGCTTGATGGCCAATGCATTGGGCTGGGACCGTGGCGATGACGCGCTGCACAACCGCTTGCAAGAGCGGATGGTGATGGGGGCGAGGTTGGATGCGGATGGGGAGCGACTGGTGGATTTTCAAACAGCGCAGTTACAGGCGAACGACAAAGGTTGGACCACCAGAGGCGTTCCTGAGGAGCGTGCAGGCGGGGCTGGCACCTATTCAGGCCCCCATTTGCGGTACCGCCACTACCACGCAGACATGAACGTTCTAGTTGCTCTGCGTTTGCAGTCGGCTGACGAATCTCCCACTTTGGGCGAAGTGGCCGATGCGCTTGACAAGCCCGTTCGCCCTTTGTTTGTGGGGCGTAAAAATTGCTTACCTACTGGCCGTCTAGTGGCGGGTTGGGTTGAAGCAGACAACGTATTGAGTGCTTTGCAATTGGCGGAACCGGCTTTGTCACACAATGTCCGTGCGCAATGGCCAGACGGCGAAGGACGTTTGCCAGGCCAGCAAGACAGAGTGCTGGATGTGTGCGACGAGCGCAACTGGACCAGCGGCGTGCATGGTGGCTGGCGACCGGTACGCGAAGGGGTGCTACGCGTTTTGCCATTGAGTTCAAAAGAACGGGACGCGGTATGAGCCAAGATTTTCATTTGATTCATTTGCGCCCTAATCTGAACCGTTTGTTGCCCTGGGCGCAGCGGCAAGGCTTGATACCTGACCGGGGACAGGGGGATTTGGGTTATGCGTTCCATGCAGCACTCAGGGCAGCGTTCAATGATGTAGCTCCACAGCCGTTTTGCTACCGCGCTGGTCATGGGTTGTTGGCCTACACCAGACAGGCGGATGCCATGCGTTTGGCAGTGGCAATGGCCACACCGGAAGTGGCTGACATGCTGGGTCTGGATACCACACCGCAGTCGTCCGGATTACTCATCCGTTCGTTTCCCACAAGTTGGAAGGTCGGGCAGCTACTGTCATTTGAGGTGCGTGTGCGACCTGTGGCGCGCAAAGATGATAAAGAGTTAGACGTATTTTTGTCAGCGGTCCAACGCATGCAAGACTCGGTGCCATCGCGAGAAGCGGTGTATGCCGATTGGCTCAGGCGGCGGTTTGAAGGCGTTGCCGATTTACATGAAGTGCGTATGACCGAGTTCAGCCTCAGTACCGTTGTGCGCCGCGCAGCGCCACAGGTTGAAGGTGGTCGCCCCAAGAGGCCAGTACAAGGCCCTGATGCTGTGTTCATGGGAATACTCCAAGTTCGTGATAGCGCCTCCTTTGCAGCAATAGTGGCACGTGGAATTGGTCGGCACAGGGCGTTTGGATTCGGCATGCTATTACTTAAGCCTGTCGCAGCATCATAGGACTGACTGTGCTGAAAGGACGCTTAGGCCTAGAGACCGCACGGGTGCCACATGCTGATAGGCACGGTTTGATTTGGTTGGAACGTGGAGAGTTATGTGTCGTGAATGGCTGCTTGCACTTTTCGCGTGGTAAGGACACATCAACACCCACTTTAGACCAAATCCCCCACCAGGCCGTGTCAATGATTTTGCTGGGGCCGGGCAGTAGCGTTACACACGATGCTCTGCGGTTGCTGGCTAGGCACGGCACTTTGATGGCCGCTGTGGGTGTAGACGGGGTGCGCAGTTACACCGCACCACCCATGATGCCCGATAGATCAGACATTGCCAGACGGCAGGCTGAGTTGTGGGGGCAAGCCAAGCGGCGCATCAGCGTGGCACGACACATGTATGCCTTGCGATTGGGCGAGGTGTTACCCCATCGCGATTTAGATACCTTGCGAGGTATTGAAGGCAGTCGGGTAAAAGTAACTTACCGACTGATGGCAGAAAAATTTGGAATCGAATGGAACGGTAGGCACTTTGATCGTGCTAATCCGGAGTCCGACGATTTGCCCAACCAAGCCATTAACCACGCCGCTACCGCTGTTCAAGCAGCAGCCGCAATCGCAGTGCAGGCGGTCGCGGCGATCCCTCAACTAGGCTTTATCCACGAGGATTCGAGCCAAGCTTTTGTGTTGGATATTGCGGATTTGTATCGTGATCAAATTACGCTGGCAATTGCGTTTACGGCTGTCAGGCAAAGTGAAAAATCCGGGGAAGCGATGGACCGCCTTGTACGTCGAGAAGCTGCAAGAGTTTTTCGTAAAGAGTCGGTTATTCCTTCAATGATTGACCGCATTAAGCAAATACTCAGAATGGATGAGGTGTCCCGTGGCACTGGTGATGATAGTGACGCGTGACGTTGCAGATCGGTTTCGTGGATTCTTGGCGTCTGTAATGCTAGAGGTGGCTCCTTGTACCTACGTTAGTCCACGCATGAACAAAGGCGTTCGGGAACGGATTTGGCGCGTGATGAAAGAATGGCACGAAACAGATCGGCAGGGCAGTATCGTGATGGTTTGGCGCGATCTTGATGCACATGGGGGTGTGGGTTTGGCCCACCTAGGTACACCCGCCAAAGAGTTGATTGAAATGGACGGCATGTGGATCACCCGTGCCGGAAGGTAGTTTTTTGATCTTTAAAAATTGAGTCGAAACTCCGAAATTCCTATTCGTATCATGGAGTTATGATACAGAGGTTCCCCCGTGCAGACGGGGATAGACCCACCTGCCGCACTATTTTGCCCCATCGTAGTCAGGTTCCCCCGTGCAGACGGGGATAGACCCCCATTTTGGGCAAAAGACGCAATTGAGATTCTGGTTCCCCCGTGCAGACGGGGATAGACCCATCTGGTGGCAGTGGAAACCTTTACCTTTGGTGGTTCCCCCGTGCAGACGGGGATAGACCTTTTGAGTCCCAGTTTCAAGCGCATAATACCTTGGTTCCCCCGTGCAGACGGGGATAGACCCTGGATACCAACGATGGAATACCTCAAGTCTCGGGTTCCCCCGTGCAGACGCGGTTTGCGCCTGAGAGAGCTGAGTTCTTGCGCGTGTTCTTCCGCTCCCCCCGTGCAGACGGGGATAGACCCTCCTGCTGGAATCGGCAACCATCACCGTGCCCGGTTCCCCCGTGCAGACGGGGAT
>JBEIEP010000032.1:0-34393 GCA_040382935.1 Burkholderiaceae bacterium | reverse complement strand
TTGACGTAACACCTCTGATTGGCGATAGGCGTTTTTGGCCTCTTCCCATTGCCCCAGCGCAGCCGCGATATCGCCTAAGTTGTTTTGCGATACTGATAGATCGCGCAGCCGCTGGGGGGTCTCGCCATACTGCTCTAACAGCTTTTGACGTAACACCTCTGATTGGCGATAGGCGTTTTTGGCCTCTTCCAATTGCCCCAGCGCAGCCGCGATATCGCCTAATTTGTTTTGCGATACCGACAGATCGCGTAGCCGCTCAGGTGTCTCGCCATACTGCTCTAACAGCCTTTGAGCTATCACCTCGGATTGGCGATAGGCGCTTTTGGCCTCTTCCAATTGCCCCAGCGCAGCCGCGATATTGCCTAATTTGTTTTGCGATACCGATAGATCGCGTAGCCGTTCAGGTGTCTCGCCCTCTTGCGCAAGCGCTTGTTTGGCTCGTGCATCAACCGCTTGCCCTACCTTGCTAGCCTCTGCTAAAGCGCCCACGGCCAAAGCCTCATCAATGGCTTCAAATCCATCCCAGAGTGCAAGTGAATTGGGCTTTACGTCCACCAACTTTAGCCACCGTGCCAAAGCCGGTGCATGGGTAAGCGCCTCTTGTGAGGCAGGGGTTGGGTCAAGAGCTTGACTCAAGGCTAGTACCGGGCCGTCGTCGGCTTGACCACCACGCTGAAACCGGCTACCTGTAGGCCACGACAATCCTAGGTCTGCTACCCAATTGGCGTCCACATACACACTAGGTGCCCGTATCGACCACAAATCAGGGGCCGATCGGGCAGCCTGCAGGGTCCAATCCTGGGGTAACACCAGTACCACGGCGCGGTGGTGCAATTGCTTTAACTTGGCCCGGCGCTCGTTAAGTCGTTGCAGCAACTCGGCCCGTGCTTGGTCCCACTCTGTATCACCGGGATAGGCGTCCAAATCCACCCAAATCGGCATATGAAGGCGTGCCAGGTGGTGGCTCTCGTTGAGCAACTCGGGGCCTATGATGTGGGTCAACTCTTCTGGCCGTGTGTGAGCACCCAGCCGCCAAAACGGGTTGACCTTGAACCGCATGAGTTCGTCGGCCTGGCGGAACAAAGATTCTTTGATGGCTGTGGTGCCGCAAAACACAAATACCAGCGTCAGGCCCTCGGCAACCTCTAAGTTGCCCCTTAGCGTTTGCCAGGCCGACTCAGTTGGCGTCAATGGCGGTGGACTTGGCAATGTAGTCGTCCAACAAAGGCCACAACAAGGGGTGCACGTCAAACCACTCCGAGCCGTTGCGGTAGTTCAGAATCACACGGGTGTCCAGCAAGTGAGCCAAGGTTCTCAAAGATTGATTGCGGTCACCGGCCACGGCGTTGTGGGATTGGGCCACCTCAAGCAGCTCTGGCCATTCGTCACGCGTGGTAAGGCGCTCGGTTTCGCTACGGTTCTCATCCAACACGCTTTGCACAATCGGGTCGTCCACGCCTAGGGGCAAACGGTCCATGGCAAACAAAGCCTTACCCAGCACGTTGCCTAACAACCGCATCATAAAGTGGCGCAGGTCACCCCCAGACTTCAAGGCAATTTGGTCTAGAGCCGCAGGGGTCAACACCCGCTCCCAGTCTTGGAACCGTCTGCCCACCACCTGCCGCATTTTTTCTAAACCACTGGCCCGTGCTTGCCGTCGGTTGGGGCCATGCATGCGCCCCTCCAAAGGCTTCTCAAAAACCCGAACCGACGCCAAGGAATAAACCGAAACGTAGCTACGCACATCGGCCAGCAAAGAAAGATAGGGGGGCACTGAATAAACCACGCTGGCACCGGGGATGCGCAGTCGGTCAAAGTCACCCGAGAAGGTTTGCACCACGTGGTCAAACATGGCAGCTTGTTCACTGTACCCACTGCCCCGCAGTTGCTCCAACGAATCCACCAATATCACCAATTGCTCTTTGTTGGATTGAACCTTGATGAAGTCGACCATTTCTCTGGCCATACCCTGAATGCTTTTGATCCATTCGATGGGGGAGGAGGCATTTTTGATGGCCTCAATGACCGTTGCTTGTTGTTCTTTGAGTTTCATACTCAGGCCCGCGGCCGAGACACCCTCCAACTTCACCTCGGTTTGCAGCCATCCATGAAACCTTGCCCACACCGGGGACTGCAAAAAATCTTTTGCGTAATGCTCATCGGCCCAAGTGGCTAATCCTGCGGCCACCAACAACAAAGTGGTCTCGGCGGTGATTTTTTCAGTCTGAGAAATGTAGTCCAGGCTGTCAAATCGAACCACCTGAATGTCTTCTGCTTCAAGCAAACTCTCCAACCGATAAAGCTCGGTGCTCTTGCCGGTGCCGCGCTGGCCGGTGAAGTAAAAAAGATGGGTGCCCTGCTTGGGGCGGGTCACAATTTCTTCTAACAACGCGGCCATAACATCTTCTTCGCCAGAGCCGTGCAGGTCTCGAACATAGTGAGGGTGGGTGGTGCTGATCGTTTCTGTAGGGTCGGCCAGTGCTAGCCGAAACGCTCTGATTTGGTTTTTATCCATGGGCTAGATTATCCGTGAAAGTGCCGATGGGTGGCTACTTTTACCGCCCTTGCTTTAGGTGGCGGTTGGGTTGACTTGCCACTCGTGTCCCCAAATCCGAGGGGCACATCAAAGCGAGGACTTTGAGGAATATAGTCATTTATAGACGTTTATAGACAATTATAGAAACCCTCAAGACGCCTTCATTCCATCCATCCGACTCCCCATCTCTTTCTCAACTCCCCGCCGCGCGGCCGCTCTGCTTACCCACCGCCTCTATCACCCCCCCAGGCGTTAAAAGTTCGGGTAGCAACTGCACCGGCTGGCCGGGCCAGTACAGGGCGTACACCGGCACGCCACTGCGGCCCAGGCTGGCGATGGATTGGGCGATCTCGGCGTTGGGGCGGGTCCAGTCGGCGCGTAGCAGCACTACATTGTTTTGCGCCAGCGCGGCCAATACGTCTGGGTGGTTGAGGGTGGTCTTTTTGTTGACCTGGCAGGTCACACACCAAGCGGCGGTGTAGTCCACAAAGACCGGTTGGCCGCTGGCCAGGGCGTAGTCCACGCGCTGGCGGCTCCAGGCTTGCCATTGCGATGCGTTAGGCGATGACGATGCAGCCTGTAAGGCGGTGCCTGGTAGATTGGCCCCCACGTCTAGGTGGCCATCCGCGCCCGGCCGTGCAGCCACCGGGCCTAAAGCCGCCCCGGCCACTGCCGCCACCAACACCACTGCGCCCAAGCCCACGCGGTGCCAGCGCGTGGCCTTGTCCAAAAAGGCCACTTGGCGGTAACCATTGCTCGCCCACAACAGCATCGCCAGCACCACCAATAGCACCAACAGGGCCGCCGCTGCATCCAAGCCATTTTGCTGGCCCAGCACCCACACCAACCACACCACCGTGGCCATCATGGGATAGGCCAGCAACTGCCTAAACCCTTGCATCCATGCGCCGGGCCGGGGCAAGCAAGAGGCCACCTGCGGCACCCATCCCACCAGCAAAAACGGCAGTGCCAAGCCCAGGCCCAAGGCCGCAAAAATCATCAAGGCTTGCCAAGCAGGCAGAGTAATCGCCATCCCCATTGCCGCGCCCATAAACGGTGCCGAGCAGGGCGAGGCCACCGCCACAGTCAGCACCCCGGTCAACAGCGCCGACACCAGTGGGTGGGTGGCCTCCATCCCCGCCCCCGCCCAGCGGCTGGGCAACCACTGGCCCACTTCAAAGCCGCCCAACAAATTCACGGCCACCACCACAAACAGTGCAGCCAAGGCCATCACCACCCAAGGGTTTTGCAACTGAAAGCCCCAGCCCACCCCCTCACCGGCCGCGCGCAAGGCCAGCATCAAGCCCCCTAGCGCCAGCATAGAGGCCAGTACGCCCAGGGTGTAGGCCAGCGCCTGTTGCTGCCGCCCAGATCGGGTTTGCTCGGGCTTGGCCAGTTGCAACACCTTGATCGCCAAAATCGGAAACACGCAGGGCATTAAGTTGAGCAGCAGGCCCCCCAGGCCAGCGCCCAGCAGTGCCAGCACAAAGCCCCAGCCCATTGCATCCGCACTAGGCACCACTGGCGCGGGCAGGTTTTGAACCAACGCAGCAGGTTCTTTTTTGGCGGGCCAAACGCCTTGTATGGGCAGCGACACAGCCAGCGCCTGGGCGTTGTTGGGTGTTGCCAATACCACCGGCAAATGGGCCGGGTCGCCCGCACGGTAAGGGGTTAGCGCCACACGGGCCTGCCACACCTGGCCCTGCCAGGATTGCTGGATGGGGGCGGCGGGGGCGGTGATCTCAGGGGTTTCGGGATAGAGCGACAGGGTTTGGCCCTTCCATGCAGCAGGTAGCTTGTCCACCGTTAAGTGCAGCGCCCCGTCTTTGACCACAATCACACTGGTGGCAGAGGCGGTAAACGCTTTTGGTGAGGCGGCAAACGCCTTTTCAAACGCCGCACCTGCAGTCGCTACAGAGCCACGCGCTGGTAGGCGCAATTCAAACTCACCTTCTTCGGGGATGCATTCCAAGCGGCAGACCAGCCAGCGGGCCTTCAGGCCAATCACCACCTCGCCGCCCTGCGCGTTGGGCTTGTAGTCAGCGGCCACTGTGACGGGAACGGGCAACAACACTTCGTCCTCGTAGCCGTAATTGGCCAGTGGCCCAATGGGGATTGTTTTGGGCGTGGGCCAGGCGATATCGCCCGCTTGCAAGCCCTTGGGCAACTGCCATTCCAACTGGGTGGGTTGGCCCGAATCACCCGAGTTTTTCCAGTAGGTGTGCCACTGCGGTTGGTGTTTGAGCGACAACCCCAGCCACAAAGGCTGCCCCGCCTGAACACCCTGGGGGGCATAGGCCAGCAGTTCAGCCGCCACTTGGGGCGTGGTCACGGTGGTGCGGGCCGCCTTGTGCGTAAAGGCAAAGGGTTGGGCGGTTTGGGCTTGAGCAAGGGCCGACAAGCCCAATAACATCGTTAGCGCCGCGAGCGCCGCGCCCCGCACCAAGGTGCCATTGCTCATGGTCACAGTTCCAAAGGCGTTTCTCAACATTTGATTCCAAATACGTTCAATCACCGTGCCATCCCAACCGGCCCAAAAGCCACATCTTCGCGGGGCCACTGGCGCGGCCCAATTGAATCCGATAATACCCCCATGCACCCACCCGTCCGCGATCAACCCCAGCCAGAGGTGTTACCAGCAATTGCCACCACAAGTGACAACGCATTTGCCAGCGTAGCGCCGCATATTCTGCTGTGCACCCTGAACGCCCGCTACACCCATGCTGCGCTGGGTCTGCGGTACCTAAAAGCCAATATGGGCCACTTGCAAGCCCATACCCATCTACTAGAGCTCACCATTAACCGCCCAAGGCAGGCGCTGCTGCAAGCGGTTTTAAACGCGCTGCCCCCCGCCAAGCCCGCCACCAGCGGCAAAGCCGCCCCCATCATCGTTGGCTTTGGCGTGTACATCTGGAACACCGAGGCCACCCTCGCCCTCATAGCTGACCTACGCGCCCACCGGCCCGACCTTACCCTGGTACTGGGTGGGCCAGAGGTCTCCCACGAAACCGACCAACAAGCCATTGTGGCCGCCGCCGATTTTGTGATTACCGGCTGGGGCGATATCAGTTTTGCCAAACTGTGCCAAGCCTTGATAAAAGGGCCGCGCCCCCTCATGAAAATCATCCCCGGCGAGCAACCCCCGCTGGACGCCATTGCCCTGCCCTACGGCCTGTACACCGACGAAGATATCGCCCACCGCACCCTGTACGTAGAGGCCTCACGCGGCTGCCCCTTTAAGTGCGAGTTTTGTTTAAGCTCACTCGACAAAACCGCCTGGGCTTTTGACCAAGAATTATTCTTGGAGCAGATCCGCAAGCTGTACGCCAGGGGTGCCCGCCAGTTCAAGTTTGTGGACCGCACCTTTAACCTCAAGATAGATGCCTCTGCACGCATCTTGCAGTTCTTTTTGGACCGTCTGCAAGAGGACCCCAGCGCCCCCTTGTTTGTGCATTTTGAACTGATCCCCGACCAGTTGCCCGAGCGCCTCAAAACCCTGATTGCCCAGTTCCCGCCCGGCGTGTTGCAGTTTGAAATCGGCATTCAAACCTTTAACCCCGAGGTGCAGCAGCGCATCTCAAGGCGGCAAGACGACGCCAAAACCGTGGCCGCCCTGACCTGGTTGGTACAGCACTCCCACGCCCACCTGCACACCGATTTGATTTTTGGTCTGCCCGGTGAATCGCTGGCCAGCTTTGCACAGGGGTTTGACAAACTCTACGCCCTACAACCCCACGAAATTCAGTTGGGCCTGCTTAAACGCCTGCGCGGCACCCCCATTGCCCGCCACACCCAAGCGCACGGCATGGTCTACGACCCCCTGCCGCCCTACACCGTGCAACAAACAGCAGCCCTAAGCGCCACCGAGGTGCAGCAATTTACGCGCATGGCGCGTTATTGGGACGTGCTGGCCAACTCGGGGCGCTACCAACAGGCCATGGCCTTGGTAATGGCCTCATCGGTGGACTCCACCGTGGCCCCATCCCTGCCTGCATCCTCTACGCCATCACCGTTTTGGCGCTTCTGGCACCTAAGCCAAGCCCTGTTCAACGCCACCCAAACCACCTTTGCCTTAACGCCCGAGGTTTTGGTCGATTGCTTGTTCGATTACCTCACGCAAACACTGCACCTGCCCACAGAGGCGGTACGCGCCGCCCTGTTGGCCGACTACCTGGCCAGTGGTGCCAAGGCCAAACCGGCATGCCTAGCCGATCTGTTAACGCGACGCCAGCGCAAAGGCCACAGCTTGGGCCTTGGGGCACCCGTTAACCCACTACCAAAGTCAGTGCCTGAGCCACATGTCAACGGCAAGCGCCAACGCCAACACCTGCGCGGCGAAGCCCTACCCCAAGTCCTACCCCAAACCCTGCCATGACGTACCGCTTGGCCCTTAACACCTACGAAGAGGTCAGCCCAACGCAAAGGGCCAGCGCCGAGCAACGCTACCGCAAAGCCCTAGAGGCCACACTGGGCGATGCCACCCTGGTAGCCCCCGTCTATTGCGCCTACCGCCGACTGGTTAACACCTACGGCGACGCCCCAGACCCCGACCTGCTCACCGAGCACGAACGCCTGGTGGTACAAAGCTGGCAAGCCGCCGAAACCGCCGCCACAGTGGCCGCGTTTGGTGAGAACCGCTATATGGGCGAGGCGCGGTTTGAGATTGAGTTGGAGAGGTGAACTCAGACTTGGGAGCCGTGGCTTTCTGTCAAAAAATGACGGGCATCCGGATTTTGATGTTGGTTTGACCTCTTTGAGATAGAACAACACACCCATCTAAAATCGGTCTTTGGTGTTGCGTTTGGAAAGACGTCCCTTTAAGATCAAATTGGATTTCAATGTTGGAGAACACGCATGAAGCCGTCCATTGCCCTGCAAGAAAACCGAGCCGCGATTCGCTCAGTTGTTGAGCGACATCGCGCACGTAACGCCCGTGTGTTTGGGTCCGTGATTCATGGTGATGACCAGGAAGGCAGCGACTTGGACGTCCTTATCGACCCAACGCCGAACACAACGCTGATGGACGTGGCCAGAATTCAAGTTGAACTGGAAAAGCTCTTGGGTGTGTCGGTAGATGTGCTAACACCCAAATCCCTGCCCGACAAATTCCGTGGCACGGTGTTGGCTGAGGCGGTTGCCATATGAACAAGGCATTGCGAGTGCCCGACTACCTGGATCACATTCTGGAGGCCATCCAGCGCATCAAGACCGCAGTGTCAACATGCCCTGCAACAAATACACCCCACCATGGGGATTAAGTCCCTAAACTGCTGCAGATTTTCCCGACACTTCCCTTCTGATTGGCGACGGAGACAATTGTTGCTTGCATGGCCGTATGAGTAAGAGTCCATTCGACTTTTTTTGACTACTTCGTAATACTTTAAGCATACGATGCGGAAACAGAATATGCCAACCCCACACTATCAGCGCTTTGCTATCAGTATCCCTGCGCCGATGGCAACACAAATTGAAGAGGTCTGCAAGGTCGAAGGCCGCAACCGCTCGGAGTTTTTCCGTGAAGCGGTTCGCTTCTACATGAACGCCGGTCGCACACCACAGCCATCTAGGCTCGGCCTACCAACCAACGAAGAAGAGCGTAAAGACAACCCTTTCCGCCTTTTCGTCGAGTGGAACTCGGATGCCGACACCGCCTATGACGCCCTCCGTTAAACACTCCATGCCCTATTGCCGCAGTTAGGACATCGTGGTAGTCCCCTTCCCCTTCACTGACCAAAAGACCAACAAAGTCCGTCCTGCCGTCATCGTTTCAACGGATGCATTACGACAGCACAACGGCAAGTACATCGTGGCCATGATTACCAATGCCACGAATGCCGCGCAGTATGGTGATGTATCCATCAGCGAACTGAGTGCTGCCGGGCTACCGATTGCATCCGTGGTACGAGCCAGCAAAGTGGCTGTGATTGAAGACAACGACATTCACAAGCGCGTCGGAACGCTCCCCACCGCCGACAGGAAGCTGGTGGCCGAGCAGCTTCGGGAGTACCTGGCCATAGCCTAGCCGATGCTGCGCCTCCAAAGCGACTGCTATCAACGCCCCCAGCAAACCTGACCCGCTGCTTGAGGAGCTTCAAGTTGTCCGGCTGAATAACACCTACGGCGACGCCCCCGCCCCCGACCTGCTCACCGAGCACGAACGCGTAGTAGTACAAAGCTGGCAAGCCGCCGAAACCGCCGCCACAGTGGCCGCGTTTGGCGAGAACCGCTATATGGGCGAGGCGCGGTTTGAGATTGAGTTGGAGCGGTGAGAGTCGTCTTGGAGGCGGTTTTTCTATCTAAAAATGGCACCGCTTACCTATTGCGTTGTGCGTACAAGGTGTAAAGAATGTGGTCAGATGCTTGCGGATATTGGTGGGTATCTGACAACCGGAACCAAGACAAATCCGGCATGGCCTGCCTGCTAGACTTCGATTGACAAAAAACCATACCCACGGGCGGACATGAGCGTACTGACTGACACCCTTGAAACCTTTCGCCAAGCCTCCCATACCGAGCGGGAAAAGGGCAATTATTTCGAAAATCTGGCAAAGCTGTATTTTCAGAATGAGCCACGCTACAAAGACCTGTACAGCGACGTATGGTTGTGGGAAGCATGGCGGGCAGAGTGGATTCAGTCTGGACACGGCGATCCTGGCACAGATACGGGCATCGACTTGGTTGCCAAAACTCACGGCACCAACGAATACCACGCCATTCAGGCCAAGTTTTACGACTCAGACAGCACCATCTATAAGAAGATGGTCGACTCGTTTTTCACGGCATCCGGTAAAAAACCATTCACGCACCGCCTGCTGATTCTTTCGACCGACAAGATCAGTCCTCACGTGGACACGGCCATGCGGGGCCAGCAAACCCCTTGCCAAAAAATCACCCTCTCTGACTTGGAAGACAGCAAGATTGACTGGGCCAGTACATTCAAGCAAAAGGCCGTCCAGTTCAAGGAACGCAAAGAGCCACGACTCTACCAAAAGAAGGCCATCGCCAATGTGGTCGAAGGACTCAGCCATGCTGACCGTGGCAAGTTAATCATGGCCTGCGGTACTGGCAAAACGTTCACATCATTGCGACTGGCCGAACAAATGGCCGGAGCGGGCGGGCGTGTATTATTTTTGGTGCCATCTCTTTCATTGTTATCACAGACCCTGACCGAGTGGACGCAGGAAACTGCGACCCCCATGCACAGCTTTGCGGTGTGCTCAGACAGCGAAGTCGGCAAGGGCCGCGACAAGGACGACGATTATCAAATGTTGGTGCATGAGTTGCAGTACCCAGCCACCACCAACCCAAAAATATTGGCCCATCAAGTTACCAAACGCCATGATGCACAGCACATGAGCGTGGTGTTCTCCACCTACCATTCCATTGGCGTAATTTCACAGGCCCAGCAGCAGTATGGGCTGGCTGACTTTGACCTGATTGTTTGTGACGAAGCCCACCGCACCACAGGGGCCAACTTAGATGGCGATGACGAAACGGCATTCGTCAAAGTCCACCACCAGGACATCATTAAGGGCAAAAAGCGGGTTTACATGACCGCCACGCCCCGTGTGTATGGTGTTGCAGCCAAAGTCAAGGCACAAACCAACAGCATCATTCTCTATGACATGAACGACCCCGCCTATTTTGGCAAGACGCTGCACACCCTGTCATTTTCTGAAGCGGTTCACGTCCTCAATATTTTGTGTGACTACAAGGTGATTGTGCTGACCATCAGTGAAGACCACATCAGCAAGCATTTGCAAAAGAGCCTGGCCGACGAAAACAACAGCCTGCGGGTTGACGATGCCGCCAAAATTGTCGGATGCTGGCGGGCACTGTCCAAACAGGACACCCAAGGCGACCTCGGCTTTGACCCCGACCCGATGCGGCGTGCCGTGGCATTCTGTCAGGTCATTGAAGTGAACAAAGGGGCCAAGACCCATAAGGTCAGCAGCAAAAACATTGCTTCGATGTTTCAGGCCGTGGTGGATGAGTACCGCAGCGAGTTGCTCAAAGAAAACCCCGACAACCAAGACGCCATCAGCCAGTTGGTTTGCGAAGCCGAACATGTGGACGGTGGCATGAATGCCGCACAAAAAGAGGCCAAGCTCGATTGGCTCAAAGCCGATACGCCCGATAACACCTGCCGGGTTCTAAGCAACGTGCGTTGCCTGTCAGAAGGGGTTGACGTGCCAGCGCTTGACGCCGTGCTATTCCTGACCCCCCGTAACTCTCAGGTTGACGTGGTGCAGTCCGTGGGGCGTGTCATGCGCAAACCCAAAGGCAGCAAGAAAAAACTGGGTTATGTGATTTTGCCCGTGGTCATCCCATCGGGCATGCAGCCAGAAGAGGCACTCAACGACAACAAGACCTACAAGGTGGTGTGGGAGGTGCTGCAAGCCCTTCGGTCACACGATGACCGTTTCGATGCCATGATTAACAAATTTGACCTGACGGGGCAGGACAAGTCCAAGATGGAAATCATCGCCATCACCGACACCATCAACGTAAAGGCCAAGCCCAAACGCAATGAGGGTGGCGTTGATGACGCCCATGTCACTAAGGCCGCAAAGAATGCCAAGGGCGGGCAAGCCTTGGGACAGGGCGCAGCCCAGGCAGCGACCACACCCACCCAGCAAAACATCGATTACCACGTGAGCGAGATTGAGCGGGCCATAGTTGCCAAAGTGGTACAAAAATGCGGCAACCGCCTATATTGGGACGAGTGGGCCACCGACATTGCCCGCATTGCACAGACCAACATCAGCCGCATTACCGCCATTCTGGCAAAGCCAGAAAACACCGCTGAAATTGCCGCCTTCAATCGCTTTTTGAAGGAGCTGCAAGACGACCTGAACGACAGCATCACCCGCGATGAGGCGATTGAAATGCTGGCACAGCACATCATCACCAAACCCGTGTTTGATGCCCTGTTTGAAGGGTACAGCTTCACGCAGCACAACCCCGTATCAATCGCCATGCAAGGTGTGTTGAAAGTGCTCAACGAGCACAATCTTGACAAGGAAGCCGAGACACTGGAACGCTTCTATGAAAGTGTGCGGATGCGTGCCGCAGGTATCAGTGACCTGAAAGCCAAACAGAAAATTATTGTTGAGCTGTACGACAAGTTTTTCAAAAACGCATTTCCGAAAATGACGGAGCGACTGGGCATTGTGTACACGCCGGTCGAGGTAGTGGACTTCATCATTCACAGCGTCAACGACATTCTGAAAAGCGAGTTCGGCCAAACACTGGGCAGCAAGGGCGTTCACATCATTGACCCGTTCACGGGCACCGGCACCTTCGTTACCCGCCTGCTGCAAAGTGGCCTGATTGGTAAAGACGAACTCGGGTACAAGTTTCAGAACGAAATCCATGCCAATGAAATTGTGCTGCTGGCCTATTACATCGCGGCCATCAACATCGAACAGGTTTACCACTCCATCATGGGCGGTGACTATGTGCCGTTTGGCGGCATCTGTTTGACGGACACGTTCGCCCTGTACGAAAAAGACGATTTGGTAAGTGCAGTACTGGCGGACAACAGTAGCCGTCGCCGGAAACAGAAGAAGCTGGACATTCGGGTCATTGTTGGGAATCCACCGTATTCAGCAGGACAGAACAGTGCCAATGACAATAACGCTAACGTCGAGTACAAAACGTTGGATGAGAGTATTCGAAGGACATACGCGGCCCATTCAAATGCCACCAATAAGAATGCTTTGTACGACAGTTACATTCGGGCAATACGCTGGGCCAGTGACCGTGTAGGGTCAAGCGGGGTTGTTGGCTACGTCAGCAACGGTGGATTCATTGATGCCAACACAGCGGACGGACTGCGTAAGTGTTTGGCAGAGGAATTTAGCAGCATCTACATTTTCCACCTTCGGGGCAATCAACGAACGTCTGGCGAGCTGTCACGCCAAGAGGGAGGCAAGATTTTTGGAGCGGGAAGCCGTTCACCGATTGCCATCAGCATATTGGTTAAGAACCCCACGGCCAAGGAGCACGGCAAGATATACCTGCATGACATTGGCGACTATCTGAGTCGTGAGGAGAAGTTGGAAAAAATTGTTGTCTTTGGCAGCATTGACGGCATCACTAAGGCTAACGGATGGATACCCATCACCCCCGACCAACACAATGACTGGGTGGGTCAACGAGATGACAGTTTTTCAGAGTTTGTTAGCTTGGGTGATAAGAAGGATGACTCAGCGACGACGGTATTTGTCAATTATTCATGTGGTGTTCAGACTAATAGAGACGCTTGGATTTACAACTCGTCCAAACTCGAAGTCACTGACAACATGCGAAAGATGATTGAGTGCTACAACCATGAGGTTGATCGTTATAAAGCAGCTTGCACCGGATTGGCAAAAGAGGCGTACCCTGACCTAGACAGTTTCTTGAACAACGATGAGACTAAGATTAAGTGGTCAAGTAGTCTAAAACCGAAAGTTGAACGCGGTTTGAAGCAGAGTTTTCATCCGAATGAAATTGTTCAGGGACTTTACCGCCCGTTTCAAAAGCAGTGGATGTATTTCGATACTGCATTCAATCATCGTACCTATCAGATGCCACGGATTTTCCCTTCAGATTCCGTTGATAACTTGGTGATATGTATGACAGGACGCGGTGCAACGAAAGATTTTTGTGCACTTATAACTGACAGGTTACCCGATTTGGAAATGGTTTCCAAGGGGAACTGCTTTCCCATGAAACTCTACGATGAGAGGGATGATTCCGATGGAGACCTGTTTTCCCGTGGTGAAGTAAAAATTGGAAACCACCAAGTAAAAGACGCCATCACCGATGCAGGCTTGCAGCACTTCAAGGACGCATACAAGGGCGAGGCCATTAGCAAAGAAGACCTGTTCTATTACATCTATGGCCTGCTGCATTCCGAAGATTACAAGAAACGTTATGCCGACAACCTGAGCAAAGAACTGCCTCGCATTCCGGCAGTCAAAAAGTTTGCCGACTTCCAAGCATTCAGCACGGCGGGCCGCAAGCTGGCCGACCTGCACATCAACTATGAAACCGTGGCCCCGTACCAAGTGAACATCGAGGGCGGTGCGTTGTTGTTGGCAGACTTCACCGATGCCGATTACCGTGTTACGCAAATGAAGTTTGCGAGTAAGGCCGACAAAACCCGCGTGGTCTATAACCACAAAATCACCATGAGCGGCATTCCGCTGGAAGCTTATGACTATGTGGTCAACGGCAAACCCGCTCTGGAATGGGTCATGGAACGCCAAGCCGTGACCACCCATAAAGACAGCGGCATCGTGAACGATGCCAACCTTTGGGCCACTGAGACCATGGGTGATGCGTCATACCCGCTGAAACTATTTCAGCGTGTCATCACCGTCAGCATCGAGACCATGAAGATTGTGCGTGCTTTGCCAAGGCTGGATATTGCAGTTAACACCAAGGCCTAGTCCACCACCCCCACAGCCACCACGAGACTGCGACAACGTCAATGCGCATAAAATACGTTATACGCATAACGTGTAAAAGGATGCCATCATGCACAAACGAATGACTATCACTCTGGATGAGGTCGTCTATGACGGACTTTATCGCACCATCGGCAAGCGCCGCATGAGCCAATTCATTGAAGACTTGCTGCGCCCACACGTGCTAGACACTTCACTGGATGACGGCTATCGCGCCATGGCAGCAGACGCCGAGCGTGAGGCACAGGCGCAAGAATGGTGTAACGCGTTAGCCAAGGACATGCAAAGTGAAACGCGGTGAGGTGTGGTGGGTCGAGTTTGATCCCGCGATTGGCTCTGAGGTTCGCAAAACACGGCCAGCGGTGATTGTCAGTAACGACGCAGCCAACAGAAACCTAGCGCGTGTAGTGGTGGTACCACTGACCAGTAACACGGGTCGTCAATACCCTGGCGAGGCGGTTGTATCGGTCGATGGCCAGAACAGCAAGGCAATGGCCGACCAGATCATGGCGGCCGACAAAGCGCGGCTAAAAAGCAGACTTGGCACGGTAGGCAAGGCCGATATGCAGGCCGTTGAGGATGCCATTCGCGTTCACTTAGGCTTGGCCAAGTGATGGCTGGGTACATGAACGGCAAACCGCACTATTCAACAGACTATGAGTGACATCAAACTTTTCCGAGTTGCTAAGGGCGTCGCCACCGAATTGCGAGGCAACGCCTCCGATCTAGAGAAGTCGCTACAAACGCTGATAGAAGCCAATCTGCAGCCGTTGCTGAGCGTTCGCTTCATTGCAAGTGAGCACTCCACGGGTAAAACGCACGGTGGGCGCATCGATTCGCTCGGGTTGGATGAAAACAATTGCCCGGTCATCCTCGAATACAAACGGTCAGTGGGTGAGAACGTTATCAACCAGGGACTGTTCTATCTTGATTGGCTGATGGACCACAAAGCTGAGTTTAAGCTGCTGGTGCTAGAGGAGTTAGGTGCAGTGGCCGCAGAAGCAATCGACTGGAGTGCGCCGCGCGTGGTGTGTATTGCGGCGGACTTCACCAAATACGACGGCCATGCCGTACAGCAGATTGGCAGGAACATCGAGCTTATTCGGTATCGGCGCTTTGGCGAGGATTTGTTGCTTTTGGAATCGGTTAGCGCGGGCAATGACTCGAACAGCAAGTCCGGAACGTCGAAATTTTCTAAGACGAACGCCAGCAACACGGAGCCGATAGGCATTGTTGCACCGACTTCAGTGGAAACCGTTGGTGTCAAAGGGACTGGCCCCGACAAGTCATTTGCGGAATTGCTAGCCAACTTGCCAGAGCCAATGCAGCTACTGTTGACCTCCTTGGAGGATTACACGTTTTCATTGGGTGATGACGTGCAACGCAAGGAGCTTAGGCTGTATGTAGCCTTCAAACGATTGAAGAACTTTGCAACTGTTGTATTGCATCGTAAGAATTGCCTGTTGCTTAATTTACATGTTGATCCATCAACAGCATTGCCAGTCCTACCAAACGCCCGGGACCTTACCCACATTGGGCATTGGGGAACCGGCAATTTGGAGGTAACGATAACCAACCTAGCAGATTTAGACGCAGTCAAGCCATTCATCACCGCCGCATACGAGGGGCGAGCCTCAGAAAAGCAACCACTGCGCTAGTCGGTAAGCAGGTGTGCTAGTGAACAGAATCACCTGCTACGGCGTTGACGTTGTCGGATACAGCCCGCACATCTTCAAAATCGGGCTCGGTTTCAACCGAATGCGCCCACTGCGTCAGCAGGCGGTCTTTATCACTTTCCCCGGTCAGTTGGTCATATCCCTGGGCATGGCCCACCCCCACCACCTCCACAGGCACCCCCGACAACACCGCATTCCCCGACAGCGGATCCCGCCAATCCTCACTCAGCAAGGCATTGATATTCACCCCAGGCCGTTGCCCCGCCAGTCCCAATTGCACCCCGGCCAGGTCATGGCCCCAGCCGTGGGGCAGGCTGACTACGCCTGGCATGACGGTATCGGTCAGTTGCACCTCGGCCTGAAGGCTTTGGCCTGCGTTTTTTAGCACCACCTGCCCGCCGTCAAACAGCCCTAGGCGTTGGCCGTCTTTGGGGTGCATTAGGGCTGTGCAACGCATAGGCCCTTTGGCCAACAAGGGCAGGTTGTGCATCCAACTGTTGTTAGAGCGCACGTCGCGCCGCCCTATCAACAGCATTTGCCCAGTGCCCCCGGGTGGCTGGGCCAGTGCTTGTTGCACCCTTGTCAAATCAGCCACCAAGGCCTGGGGCACCAAATCAATCATGCCGGTGGGGGTGCGCAACACCTCGGGCAGGCGGGGGGTTAAGGGGCCTAGGTCTACACCGCCGGGGGCATTTTTTACGGCTTGTAAATCCAGCGCATAGGGGCCGGCTTTAAGGGCCACCGCCAACAGGCGTTCTGGCCCGCGCAAGCCTGCTGCTGCGGTCTGCGCTATCTGCTGTGCCTCGAGGGGTAACTTGGCGATGTCGTTGGCAAACAACTGGTCGTCAAAGGCGTCCACATCAAGGGCCGCATCCATGCCCTGGGCAATCGCCGATAGGCGCAACAGGGATTGCCACTCGGTGGGCATTCCGGCTGGGCGTTGCAACACCGGGCCACTAAAACGCGCTTGGTTGCGCCAGGCCATTTGCGGGTAGGGCACGTCGTAGTGCATGTCCTCTAGGGGCGAGGGGCCGGGCAAAATCACGTCGGCGTGACGGGTGGTTTCGTTCAGGTAAATGTCCAGACTCACCATCAACTCCAAGGACGACAAAGCCTTGGCCAAGCGCTCGCCGTTGGGGGCCGACAACACCGGGTTGGTGGCAATGGTGAACAGGGCTTTGAGTTGACCCGCCCCAGGCGTTTCTATCTCTTCGGCCAAGCAACCTATGGGCACCTCGCCCATTACCTCTGGGGCTTGGCTAACGCGGCTGCTAAATCGGCTGGTGGGCACACCGCGCCCCACGCCGGGCCGGCCGCTGGTGTTGGCGGCAAACGCTGCCGCTTTGGCAAACAGGGTGCCGCCTTCTTCGTCCAAATGGCCCGTCACAATATTGAGTACATCCATCAGCCAAGTGTTGGTGGTGCCAAACTCTTGGGTGCAGGTGCCAATGCGCCCATAAATTGCCGCCTTGGGCGTGTGCGCCAACTCGTAGGCCAGTCGGTGTATGGTGGCCGCGTCTATGCCGCAGTGGTCTTGCATACGCTCGGGGCTAAAGGGCTTCACCGCTTCACGCAGGGCATCCAAGCCCTGCACCCAATCGTGGGCCGCACCCAGCTTGTCCCAACCTTGGCCCAGTACGGTGTGCAACATGCCCAGCAACAAATACACGTCACCACGGGGCCTAATAAAGTGGTGCTCATCGGCCATAGCGGCGGTCTCAGTGCGGCGCGGGTCAATCACGATCAAACGGCCACCACGGGCCTGCATGGCCTTGGCCTTGCCTTTAAAGTCGGGCACTGTCCACATACTGCCGTTGCTGGCCAGCGGGTTGGCCCCTATCACCATCAACCATTGGCTACGCGCAATGTCTGGGATGGGCACCGTCATCCAATGGCCAAACAACAGGCCACTCGAGACGTGCCGTGGGATTTGGTCCAAGGTGGCCGCGCTAAAAAACTGCTGGGTGGCCAAGGCCTTTAGCAAGCGTGGCAGGTACAGCATCAAACCCATTTTGTGGCTGGATGGGTTGCCCGCCACCAGCCCTACTGCGTTCTTGCCATGGGCCTGTTGCAGGGGCAACAAGCGCCGCGCCACCTCGGCATAGGCTTCTTCCCAGGTTGCCTTCTCAAACACGCCATTGCGTTTAATCAGGGGCTGGCGCAGGCGGTCTGGGTCTTCGTGCAAGTCCTTTAAGGCGACCCCCTTGGGGCAGATATAACCCTGGCTGAGAACATCGGCCTCGTAGCCGCGCACCGCCACCACCTGCTCGCCGCGCACCGTTACAGAGAGGCCGCAACAGGCCTCACACAAAGGGCAGATTCGGTAGTGATGGGTGTCTTGCATGGTGGGCTCCTAAGGCGGGGGGGCAGAGGGTTCTGAAGCATCGCACAGCCAACGGATTTGGTCAAAACCTGTGTGACAGTGCGGGGCTACTGAGACACCCCAATTGAAAGTTCAGGGCATTCAAGGTTTAATGGTCATTGATAGTTGTACATTGCCATCATAGAAAAAGTGGCAAACCTAATTCGATCACAGTGAGTCCTTCAAAATGAATACCGATACAACCCACATGCAAGCCGTCTTTAACGCACAAGCGGCAACGGCGCTTAGGCTCAGACGCTCTACCGCCGACGAGCGCATTGCCAAGATCCGCAAGCTGCGGGACGCCGTGATCGCCCACACCGAAGACTGGTACCGCGCGGCTTACTTAGACTTTAAAAAGCCGCCCGGCGAAGTGGACCTGGCCGAGATATTGCCCGTGTGTTTAGAGGCCAATGACGCGATACGTAACGTCAAAAAGTGGATGAAGCCCAACCGCGTCTGGCCCACGCTGCTGACCTTGGGGATGCGGGGTCATGTCCAATACACCCCCCGTGGGCGGTGCTTGATTATTGGCCCCTTCAATTACCCGGTTAACTTAACGCTTGGCCCTTTGGTCTCGGCCATTGCGGCGGGTAACACCGTGATTTTGAAACCGTCTGAACTCACACCCCATTTGTCCGGTTTGGTCTGCAAGGTGGTGCGCGAGGTGTTCTCTGAAGACGAAGTGGCCATTTTTGAGGGCCAGGCCGATGTATCGCAAGCCTTGCTGGCCTTGCCCTTTGACCACATCTTTTTTACGGGTAGCCCCACCATTGGCAAATACGTCATGGGCGCGGCCGCCAAAAACCTGACCAGCGTCACTTTAGAGCTGGGTGGCAAGAGCCCCACCATCATTGATGAAACCGCTAACCTCAAACTAGCCGCCATCAACGTGATGTGGGCCAAGTTTGCCAACTCCGGCCAGACCTGTATTGCCCCAGACTACGTGTATGTGCACGAAAGTGTGAAGGACGACTGGGTGGCCCTTTGCCGTGAACAACTGGCCAAAGCCTACGGCACCACCTTGGGCGAACAAAGCAGCAATCCCCACCTGGCGCACATCGTCAACGCCCGGCACACCGGCCGCATCAAGGCCCTGCTGGACGACGCACAGGCCCAGGGCGCACACGTGCTCACGGGTGGTGGCACCAACGAGGGCGATTGCTTTATTCAACCCACCCTGCTCGACCAAGTGCCGCCAAACGCTCGCATCATGGACGAAGAGATTTTTGGCCCGCTACTGCCCATCATCCCCTACAGCAATTTAGATGATGTGATCGCACAGATTAACCAAGGCGACAAGCCCTTGGCACTGTACGTTTACAGCCGCAGCAATGCGGCCATCGACAAGGTGCTCACCAATACAGTGTCGGGTGGTGCCTGCGTCAACCACTCCCTGATGCAGTTCTTGCACGGCAACCTACCCTTTGGCGGCATCAACAACTCCGGCATTGGCAACGCCCACGGCCACTACGGATTCAAAGCCTTTAGCCACGAGCGCGGCGTGGTGCGCACCCAGTTTTCATTTGCAGCCACCTTGTTTGCCGCAGGTGAGATACCCATGGTGGTTCGCAAAGCGATTCGGTCGGCGCTTAAGATTTTGTAACCAGCGCCTGCTAGGGAATACCGTCGAAAGTTGATTAAAATGATTACTTTAATCACTATTCAAAAGTACAACCATGCAAACAATGACCGCTAAGGACGCTAAAACGCACTTTGGTTTGTTGTTGGACACCATGCAACGCGAACCCGTCTTGGTGACAAAAAACAATCGCCCGGTAGGCATCATGATCTCCATTGAAGACGCGGCGGATTCATTGATTCCAGAACTACACCTCCAAAAAGAGCCGGGCTATGACCAATGGTTGAAGGCCAAGATAGACGCGGTACTTAGCAACCTAAAAAATGGGAGCAATCCGCCGCGTGACCACGAAGAGGTCATGGATCGCGTGTGGGATCGCCTACAAGCCAAAACCACATCCAAAGCGGTCATGCCATAACAAACGGGCGGTCATGAAATTCAAGGTTAAATGGACTGTTGAAGCCGAAGAAGATCTCAATCACATCATCGATTACTACTTCGAAAAAGCCGGTATCAGAGTCGCCGAAGATATCTACAGCCGCATCAAGACGCAGGTGGCCTCTCTCAAAAACTTCCCGCATCGTTGTCGCCCAGGGCTGGTGGCTGGCACAAAAGAGTACATTGTGAGCCGCTTGCCCTACCGGGTCGTCGTCGAAATCATTGGAGAAGTTGTTTTAATTCTTGCTGTGGCCCATACGTCACGCAGCTACCCGCTCACTACCAATACGCCGTCGGAATAGAGCTAAGAGGTTTAATCCTCTAGGCGATCAGCCTATTCTGATCTTCCTAGGTCTGCCCACAACCAGCGACCGGCGGTAAGATACGCCCATGTCTCATTCGTCCCACTACTGGCAAGACCTTACCACGCTGGACTTTGATAGCCTGGACAAGTCGCGCGCTATTGCGGTGCTGCCTTTGGGCGCCACCGAGCAACACGGGCCGCATTTGCCGGTGTCGGTGGATACCGATTTGGTGAACGGCGTGGTTGCGGCCAGCCTGCCCCACTTGGGGGATTTGCCCGCCTTGTTTTTACCTACGCAAAGCATTGGTTTTAGCCCGGAACACACGGCCTTTGCGGGCACCATAAGCCTGAAAGCCACCACCCTGATAGCCCTGTGGACAGAATTGGGTGAAGCGGTGGCTGCCACGGGTATTAGAAAGCTGGTGCTGCTCAACGCCCACGGCGGGCAAGCGGGCTTGATGGACGTGGTGGGCCGCGACTTGCGCCAACGCCTGGGCATGCTGGTCTACAGCGTGAACTGGTACGACTTGCCCGAAGATGAAACCACTAGCAGCCAGTTAAGTACCGATGAACGCCGATTTGGCATACACGGCGGCCTGGCTGAGACCGCCATGATGCTGGCCCTGTCACCAGAACGCGTGAACATGAGAGAGGCCCGCGATTTTGATTCCACCTCGCGCCAACGTGCGGCGCAATTCAAACTGCTCGGCAACGGCAAGTCGGCCAAATTGTCGTGGGCCATACAGGACTACAACGCCAGTGGGGCGGTGGGCAATGCGGCCGGTGCCAGTGCCGCTTTGGGCCAAGCGCTGGTTGGCACCGCGGGCAAGCAACTGGCGCGGTTGCTGCACGAAATCGACCAATTGCCACCCGATACCCTACGTTCGCGCTAAGCGCACTAGGATTTGGGTGTCACCCCACGCCAGCGCCTGTTGTTCAGGTAAACGTCACCCAAGAGGCCAAATCGGGCGAGGCCAAATGCGGCAGGGTGTTAAAACTGACCACGGTGTGGCGTTTGGTGTTAAACACCAACTCGCTCACCGCGCTGTTGCGCATCCGAAAGTTCAGCTCAATTCCCGCCTCGGGGCTGGCACCCATTAAATCGGCAATGGCCAACGAGATAGGCCCACCGCTGCTGACCACCAACACCGGCCCATCGTAGTGCTGCTGCACGTGGGCCAAGGCCTGGTGCACACCGGCCTTGAAGTCTTGGTAAGTGGGCATCCCCTCTGGCTGAACCTGTGCGTTGGCCCAGGCGGTCAGGCCCTTGCGCAACAACTGAAAATGCGCCCGGTACTGCTCGGGGGTATCGGCACGGCTCAAGGGCCCTTGGTAAACCGCCCGTATCACGGCTTCGGGGTGGTATTCGTTCAGCCCCGGCCACACCTGGGCAGTGGCCACGGGTGCCTCGGGCCGGGCCTGTGCATACCCCTGGCAAATCCCTTCAAAGGTTTGTCTGTGGCGCACCAAAGACCCCATAAGAGCGGCCTCAAAGCGCAGGTCGTGCGCGGCAAAGTAGGCACCCAGGCGGGTGGATTGCTGCAAGCCCAAGGGGCTGAGTTGGTCGTAATTGCTGGCACCAAACGACGCTTGGCCGTGGCGCACCATGTAGAGAGTTCCCATGCATGGCGTCACTCTAAACAAAAAAGGCCACAACGCCAGTCGCCGCTGTGACCTTTTTTGGCAGGCTATTGAAGCCCGCCGCTGTGGGTTGTTGCCCCCTTACTGCGCCGCTTGCAAGGCAGCAATACGCTCTTCAATCGGTGGATGGGTAGAGAACCATTTACCAATCCCACTAGACGAAATCCCCATGGCGGCAACGCTCTTAGGCAAATCGGCGGGGGTCATGCCGCCCAAGCGGGCCAAGGCATTCACCATGGGTTGCTTGCGCCCCATCAAATGGGCTGCTCCCGCATCGGCTCTGAACTCACGTTGGCGACTGAACCAGGCCACAATAATCGCGGCCACAAAGCCCAGCACAATGTCCAACACGATGGTGGTCACCCAATAACCAATCCCAGGGCCCGATCGATCGGTATCACCTTTACGCAAAAAGGCATCCACGGCGTAGCCAATCACACGGCTTAAAAACACCACAAAGGTGTTCATCACGCCCTGAATCAGTGTCATGGTCACCATGTCGCCATTGGCGATGTGGGCCACTTCATGGCCTAGCACGGCCTCAATTTCTTCATGTGTCATGCCTTGCAGCAAACCGGTAGAGACGGCAACCAAGGCGTTGTTGCGGGATGCGCCGGTTGCAAAAGCGTTGGGTGCCCCTTCAAAAATACCCACTTCAGGCATACCGATACCGGCCTTTTCTGCCAGCCTGCGCGTGGTTTCAACCAACCAGGCTTCATCACGGTTGGAGGGCGAATCAATCACCCGTACACCTGCACTCCACTTGGCGATGGGTTTGCTGATGAGCAAAGAGATAATGGAGCCGCCAAAACCCATTACCGCTGAAAACAGCAATAGACTGGTCAGATCAAGCCCGTTGGCGGTTAAGAAGCGGTTCAGGCCGAAAACATTCACAACCACGCCAAGCACCAGCATCACGGCAAGGTTGGTGGCAATAAACAAAAAGATGCGTTTCATGGTTTCCTTGTTAACTCAAGCGGACACGCCGCGTAGGCCTAGAATATTAGGGCCTTCCATCCGAAAATCAAGATGCCACCCGACAACCCGGCACTGCGTAGGGGCATATTTACAAAGCGTTTCAACCCAGAATTTCCATTAGGGCGTGAGATGGAAGCGAGGGTGCGCTTAATGGAAAATCTGGGTTTAGCCTTGGCGCTCCGGGCTTTGGCCATGTACGCTCGCCCCCCTGAAAACCGCGCCATCTTGGTAGAAGGCCGGGTCGGCGTTGTCTGCACTCCAACCCGGAACCCCTAGCACTGGCAGGGGTTGAAACGGTTTGGTCTGCAGCCCCTGCGGCGTCAGCAAACCCTCTAACTGGTCATCCAGTTGCGCAAGGTCATCAAACGGGCGAGGCACCCGCAGCACATGGGCACACATGCCCTTGCGTGGATGCACCAGTTTTTCTAGCAGCGCATGGCCAAACACCACGATACGGGCTTCTTTCCACAAGTCTCTGTGGGTCACAAACAGGGTTTCCCACTGTCGTTCTTGCAACGCCTGCCACAAGGCATCCGGGCAGGCCAACAGTGCGGCGTTTTCATCAAACAGCGTGAGCGCGTCTCGCAGTGGGCCACGTACGGCCCCTATACCTTGCGCGCCAATCGCATCGGCCTGCATGCGATTGAGCAAACGCTTGGTACGCGGTAGATGGTGCCATACCAAGCCATTAAAAAAATCGTGCAAACCATCACGGGTCGGGCATTGGCCGGTTTGGTGAATAAACCACTCATAGGCTTGGTCAGCCGGTAACAGGGATTGGCTAACAAAACGCACCGGCAGCGCCGATGCGCCAACGTCTTGGCCGTCACCTCGGTACCCAGGACTCCTGTGGTTGAGGGCCTGCGCCACGCTCTGCCCCCAACCCACCTGCTGGGCCAGTGCCTGGCCAAGGGTGCGGTAGGGGCCAAGCCAGGGTGCCTGCCAATCAATGGTCTCTATGCCAAACGCCATGGCAAGGTTGTGCCGCCCAAAAGGGGTTTGAGTGTGGCATCGCCAAAGGGGTACTGCAAAGGCTCTACCCAAGCCTCGCGTTTGAGCGTGATGGTGGAGCGGTTGCGGGCAAGGCCATAAAAATCGGGGCCATTCCAACTGGCAAAGGCCTCCAGGTGTTGCAGTGCACCCGCCTCTTCAAACACCTGGGCATACATGGCCATGGCAGCCGGTGCGGTGTAGCAGCCCGCACAACCGCTGGCGTGCTCTTTAAGTACCGCCGCGTGGGGCGCACTGTCGGTGCCCAAAAAAAACCGCTTGTCGCCGCTGGTAGCTGCCGCCACTAAGGCCTGCCTATGAATCTCGCGCTTGAGTACCGGCAGGCAGTAATAGTGCGGCCGCATCCCGCCCACAAACAAGGCATTGCGATTAAACATTAAATGATGCGCGGTGAGCGTCGCCGCCAGGTTTTTAGGGGCTGCCAACACGTACTGCGCGGCCTCTTTGGTGGTGATGTGCTCAAACACAATTTTGAGCCCCGGAAAATCGCGCCGCAAGCCCTCTAAATGCTGGTCGATAAACACCGCCTCGCGGTCAAAAATGTCGATGTCTGGGCTGGTCACCTCACCGTGCACCAGCAGCAGCATGCCATGCTTTTCCATGGCCGCCAACACACCATGAATCTTGTCCAACCGGGTGACCCCTGCATCGCTGTTGGTGGTGGCCCCGGCCGGGTACAACTTGGCCGCCACAATGCCTGCGGCTTTGGCCCGCACAATCTCGGACGGCTCTAAGTTGTCGGTCAAATACAGCGTCATCAAGGGCTCAAACGACACGCCATGGGGCACTGCGGCCATGATGCGCTCACGGTATGCCAAGGCTTGCTCGGTGGTGGTCACCGGCGGCTTTAAATTGGGCATGATGATGGCCCGGCCAAACTGGTGCGCGGTGTGCGGCACCACGGTATTCAATACCTCGCCATCGCGCACATGCAGGTGCCAGTCGTCCGGCTGGGTCAGGGTCATCGACAAGGGCGAGACCGGGCTACGGTTTGGGGCACTTAGAGGGTTCAAGGTTGGGTCAGACATCGACAAGTCAATTCAAGTTAGCGCGGTGCATCTGGGTTGTCCAACAGGTAGGCCCATAGTTTTTGCACCACCGGTTTAGCGGTATGACGACTGGTGTTGAGGGCACGGTAGGCCCGAATTTCCATGGTCACGTCGCTGGTTGAAAAAGGCGCGTAATGAGACGCCACCAATTTGCCGTTGGCCAGCTCTGCTTTGATGGCGCTTTCGGGCAAAAAGGCCAAACCCAGGCCCTCTAAGGCCATGGCTTTTAGCCCTTCGGCAATATCGGTTTCGTACACCTTGTCCAGGTGCAAAGCCGCCCCGTGTTGCTTTTGCCATTGCTCAACAATACGCCCTAGGTATGCCCCTGCGCCATAGGCCAGATAGGGTAGCGGGCTATGCGCTTGGCCAGGCAGGGCAAACAGCGGTTTGCCCTTGGCATTGGGTTTGCAACAGGGCAACAGGGCTTCACGGCCCAGCACCACCATTTCATACTTGTCCACATCCAGTTGCAAAGGTTGGGAAGGATGGTGGTAAGCAATCAAGATGTCGCAAGTGCCCTCTACCATCTGCATCACGGCATCGTGCACATTCATGGCCTTCAAACGGCTCTTGATGGCCCCAAAATGCGTGGCCCTTTGCGCCACCCAAGCCGGGAAAAACGTAAACGCCAGGGTATGGGGCACCGCAAATTCAATGACATCCTGCCCCACCGACGCATAGTTTCGCAACGTGGTACGTGTGCTCTGCAACAACTGTAGTTGCTCCAAGGCCAAGTCATAAAGAGCCTTCCCGGCCGGGGTTAAGCGGGTGGGATAGGAGCTGCGGTCCACCAAATCGGTGCCCGCCCATGACTCCAAGGACTGAATACGCCGCGAGAACGCCGGTTGCGTGACATGCCGTAACTGTGCCGACCGGCTAAAACTGCGGGTTTCTGCCAGACTTACAAAATCTTCAAGCCATTTGGTTTCCATAGGCAGCGATTATCGTCAGTTGTAGGTGCCCACCAAATGCAGCAGGTGGGCACGTTGTTCGGCCACCAGATAAGGGGCTAGGGTGTTGAGCATATGATGGCCGCCGCGCAACATGGCTGCCTGGGCGTTGGCGGGCTCTAGGGCGTGGCGCGGATCACGCACGTACTCATAACTGAGCCAATAGGTCAGCATCACCACCATGCTGGTGGCGGTTGCTTCTATCTCACGTGAGTCAATGTGCAAGGCAGACGCACGGTTCATGCTGTTCAGCATGGCCTGCATGGCAACCACTTTGGATTTCAGAAGGGTCTGAAAATGCATTTCGAGGTGGCGGTTCTTGCTGAGCAAATCGTTTAAATCACGGTACAAAAAGCGGTAGTTCCAGGTGATCTCGAACACCGAGTGCATAAAGAACCAAGCGTCCTCGACATCGCGTACATCGTCGCTGGCATTGAGGATCTTGCTAATAGAAGCTTCAAACTCGTTGTACAGCGCGTTGATTAGCTCGTCCTTGGCCGGGTAGTGGTAATAAAGGTTACCCGGGCTAATGCGCAGCTCGGCCGAAATCAAAGTGGTGGACACATTGGGTTCGCCAAATCGATTGAACAGGTCCAGCGTCACTTCCAAGATCCGTTGCGCGGTACGACGTGGGGCTTTTTTGACCATTGTTTCCTCGTGATAACTACGTGTAAGTGCGCTGGACCGCACCTTGATATCGGCACCCTGTAAACACCAGATTGTGTCTAGCCACCACCAAAAAGCCTAGTGCGCAAAAAATGATAGCTTCGGTACAAAACCCGCATCACCTCAAGAACGCAGCGAAAAGGCAGTACGGTGAAGTACTTCGCATTGCCCCGTAACTTGGTGTTCAGTACGCTGTGTTGAATTTGTGATTCGAAGCCGTCATTTTGTCGTATTGGTAAAGGTGCAACACCAAGCGTTTTGAAACCCATCAACCATTCGAGATCAAATGCGATATCCCATGCTAACCGCATCGGTAGCAGCCACCTAATCATCTTTTTTGCTGCTTTTCGGTTGACAAAATAACCGCCAGCGCCTTTTTCACGCGTCAAGCAGACCGCAAGAGAGTGCTTATCTGTTAGAGGAATCGTCGGCCACCATCGCCCCTTGTTCACGCTGCTCAGACGCAACATGTCCCAATCCTTAGAGTACTTAAGCGACTCGTTCAAAAGATGCAAAAGATTCGGGTCAATCTGGAGGTCATCCTCTAGTATCAGTGCATACGAAAAATCAGAGGCCAAAAAACTTCGCAAACACTCTATATGGCTGAGATAACAGCCCAGCTCTTTGGCCGACCACAGGCGTCCATGCAAATACTTGTATGACCAATCTGAAAACTGAGGGTGAGGATAAGAGAGCTTTTTTCCGTCTACGCCCGTTTGACGGACAAATCGAATGTGTACACGCTCCAGTTCACTTTGCATGTGAGACATCCGCTGCTCAGCACCGTCCATATTGATGACATACGCGACAAATTGTTGGGAGTTTTCCATTTCATTATGGGTCGAGGCAAGCGGGTACCGCTCAAGCTCATTATCTCATCCCATTGCAAAACCCCTCAGGGTAAAGGCGTTTGAATCGGTGCTTGCGTCTAACTACGGGCGACTGCGAAACCTCGGAAACCCCGGGGTGCACCTAGCGCAAACAGAGCAACATTCCCGCACATTGTCTCTGGTGTTGCGTTTCTTGCGAATTGACACATCAAACTCGTTGTACCGCACGTTAATCTGCTCGTCTTTGGCGGGGGTAGTGGTAGTAGAGGTTACCCGGGCTAACCCCTAGTCCGGCCGAAATCAAGGTAGTGGACATGTTGGGTTCACCAAATCGGTTGAACAGGTCCAGCGTCACTTTAACCCAGATTGGCGACGAGGGCATCGTGCGGTGCGAAAGTGGTATTGGGTGAAGGCGGGATTAAGCCAAAAAAAAGCCCTAGGGCCTGCGTTTTTCAACGCAACCATAGGGCAGATAAGGTCAGGTGGGGTGAGGGTCGCTCACCTAACGATACTTATTCAGCGGGCTTGGCCTCTGGCGCGGCTACCACTACTTTTTTAGCTGGCTCAGCTTTCTTTGCAGGAGCGGCTTTCTTGGCGGGTGCCGCTTTGGGGGCGGGCTTGGCGACGGCTTTGGTTACGGCCTTTTTTGCCACTGCTTTGCGGGCTGGTTTGGCGGGCGCAACAGGTGCTGCTACCGCTTTTGGTTTTGCTGCAACGGCTTTGGCTTTGGTTTTGGCAGGTGCGGCTTTGGCCGATGCACGTGGTGCTTTGGCTTTTGCAGGTGCTTTTGCGGGGGCTGCCTTGGCCTTGGCCACGGTGCTACTGACCACACCACCAGCCTGACGCGCCAGCGCTTCAAGCTGCGCTTTCATCTCGATCAACTCTTGTGCACTGGGGATGCCCATGCGCTTCATGGCTTTGGCCACGCGGTCTTCAAAAATGCTTTCCAGCTTGTCCCATTGGCCACTGGCCTTGGCGCTAATGTCATTGGCCATATCAGTCACTTTGCTGGTGGCGGCATTCAAGCGTTCTTCTGCTACAGCCTGGGTTTTGCGTTGCATGGCCAAGCCTTCTTGAACCAAAGAATCGAACACTTTGGTACGGCCTTCTTGGGCCTTGGCAAAGGCGCCTAAACCTGCTTGCCAAATTTGTTGGGCCGAATCGCGAATCGCGTCGGGAATTAAACCAGCAGCATGGGGGGCAGCAGCGGCTTGCGTTGCGCCAGATTTTTTGACCTTGGTGACCATCATCATTCTCCTAAATTAAAACCTTGGTGCAGTGAACACTCACCACACGCATAGGCTGAAATGTAGGGCAGCGCAGATAAAAGTTGTAGGGTTGAACTACTAAATCCCTAGGGGAATGCCTCTAAGGACGGGGCATTTGGTGCAAATTAAGGGTTTTTGTGGGGAGCGCGAACGGGCAACATGGGCCAGAATGCCACATCACATTCATGCAAACCTGGGAGTTGTCTATGCAGTATTTCGTTACCGGCGCCACCGGATTCATTGGCAAGCGATTGGTCAAAAAGCTTCTTGAGCGTAAAGGTAGCGTGGTTTACTTTTTGATACGCAAAGAGAGCGAAGGCAAGGTGAAAGACCTGCGTGAGTTTTGGGGGACCACCAGCGCCAGGGTGATTCCGGTTTTTGGCGATTTAACCAGCAAAAAGCTGGGCGTGTCGGCCGACCAGGTCAAAGCACTTAAAGGCAAGATTGACCATTTTTACCACCTGGCAGCGGTTTACGATTTAAGTGCCGACGCCGACAGCCAAGTGGCCGTCAATATTGATGGCACACGCAACACCGTTGAATTTGCAAAAGCCATAGACGCGGGGCACTTTCACCACGTATCGTCGATTGCCGCGGCGGGCCTGTACGAAGGCGTGTTCCGCGAAGACATGTTTGAAGAGGCCGAGAACATCGACCACCCCTACTTCATGACCAAGCATGAAAGTGAAAAAATCGTCCGCAAAGAAGCCAAAGGGGCGTGGACGGTGTACCGCCCTGCCATGGTGGTAGGCGACAGCGAAACCGGCGAGATGGACAAAATCGACGGCCCCTATTACTTCTTCAAAGTCATACAGCGTATCCGCGAGTACCTGCCCAAGTGGATGCCTATGGTGGGCCTAGAGGGTGGGCGCATCAATATTGTGCCGGTTGATTTTGTGGTCAATGCGCTTAACCATATCAGCCACAAAGACGGCATCACTAGCAAATGCTTCCACTTGGTAGACCCGGTGGGTTACCGCGTGGGCGATGTGCTCGACATCTTTAGCCGCGCCGCCCATGCGCCCAAGATGAATGTGTTCGTGAACGCCGCCCTGCTGGGTTTTATCCCCAAGTCGGTCAAAAAAGGCTTGATGGCCCTGGCCCCGGTGCGCCGCGTCAAAAACGCCGTCATGAAGGACTTGGGGCTGCCCGAGGACATGCTTACCTTTTTGAACTACCCCACCCGCTTTGATTGCCGCGAAACCTTGGCCGCGCTCAAAGGCAGCAACATTGCCTGCCCCAAGCTCAACGACTACGCCTGGCGCTTGTGGGACTACTGGGAGCGTCACCTAGACCCCGCCTTGCACATTGACCGCAGCCTGCGCGGCACAGTGGCAGGTAAAGTGGTACTGGTCACTGGTGGTTCTTCGGGTATTGGTCTGGCCTCGGCGCACAAGTTTGCCGAAGCCGGTGCCATCACCATTATTTGCGGCCGTGACCAAGACAAACTGGACGAAGCCGCGGCCGAGGCCAAGGAGCGGGGCTACCAGTTCGTCTGCTACGCCGTGGACATTGCCGATATGGCCGACTGCGACCGATTCACCCAGATCTTGGTAGCCAACCAGGGCGGCGTAGACTTTTTGATCAACAACGCAGGCCGCTCTATACGCCGTGCCATTGAGTCCAGCTACGACCGCTTCCACGACTTTGAGCGCACCATGCAACTCAACTACTTTGGTTGCCTACGCGTGACCATGGGCCTCTTGCCCAGCATGGTGGCCAAGCACAAAGGCCATGTGGTCAACATCAGCTCGATTGGTGTGTTAACCAACGCGCCCCGCTTTAGCGCCTACGTGGCCTCTAAAGCCGCTTTGGATGCCTGGACCCGCTGCGCCAGCAGCGAGTTTG
This sequence comes from Burkholderiaceae bacterium, assembly GCA_040382935.1. Taxonomy (GTDB): domain Bacteria; phylum Pseudomonadota; class Gammaproteobacteria; order Burkholderiales; family Burkholderiaceae_C; genus JALQUL01. Next base: position 3,795 of record JBEIEP010000032.1, on the reverse strand, counting down.
CCGACCAGGGTATCAGCTTTACCACTATCAACATGCCACTGGTACGCACGCCCATGATTGCGCCCACCGGCCTGTACAACAACGTGCCCACCCTTAGCCCGGAGCAGGCGGCCGACATGGTGGCAGACGCCTGCATCACCAAGCCTGTACGCATCGCAACGCGCCTGGGTATCTCGGGCCAGGTGTTACACGCACTGGTGCCCCGTGTGGCCCAAATTGCCATGAACACCAGCTTTAGGATGTTCCCCGATTCGTCGGCGGCCAAAGGCGATAAAGGGGCCAAACCTCAGTTGTCTGCCGAGGCCGTGGCCATGCAGCAAATGATGAGGGGCATCCATTTCTGATTTATAATCCCGGGCTTTGGCGCTTTAGCTCAGTCGGTTAGAGCGATGGAATCATAATCCACAGGTCCGCGGTTCGAATCCGTGAAGCGCCACCAAATTTCTAAGGGCTTACGGTCACACGTAAGCCTTTTTTCATTCAGCAAACCCCACATACCGCACAAACGCGTGGTTGTCCTCACGCACTGACTTCACGTTATTTGCCACAAAGCTGTCGTCCGGGTAGCCCATGGCAATGCAAATCATGATGACTTGGTCGTCGGGGATGCCTGCATGCTGCCGCACCACGCTGGACTGCATGATGCCTTGGCCGTTAATCACACAACCCAAGCCCCGCTCCCAGGCGGCCAGCACAATGGCGTGCGAAAACGCGCCCAAATCAAACTGGCTAATGGCGGCAGGCTCTAAATAGCGGTCGTAGGTCAACACCAGCGACACCGGCGCATCAAACTGCCGAAACCCCCGCATCACCCAATCGGTGCGGCGCTCCTTGTCATCACGCGCAATGCCCATGGCTTCAAACAGCTGGATGGCGATGTCCACCTGTCGCTTGCGGTGCACCCCAGCATAGGCCTCACTCATAGGAAAGTCCCGCTTGGGCGGCACCCCTGCCAGCATATTGGCCGTGTTGCCCGCGCGTATCCGGTCCAGTACCTCGCCAGTCACCACATGCACATGCCAGGGTTGCGTGTTCATCGACGAAGGTGCCCACTTGGCCACTTCGATTATCTCTTCAATGACCGTTCGAGGTACTGCCTTTTGCAGATAGCCTCTAACGCTCCTACGCTCTTCTATCAGCTTAGTAAATTCCATGCCCAGACCTTAAAAATTTAGTTGCTGCTGCCCGGTGGTTGTTGCAACCATCGGGCAGCAGCCTGCCCTGCAATCCATCCGCTCGACAAGCTCGCGGTTAACAAATAGCCACCGGTTGGTGCTTCCCAGTCAAGCATTTCACCAGCCACAAACACCCCAGGAAGATGTTTAACCATCAAACCTGTGTCAAGACCCTCCAACTTTACCCCGCCCGCGGTGCTAATGGCCTCTGCAATAGGGCGTGGGCGGGCAAGCACCAGGGGAAAATGCTTAACACCCTGTGCTAATTGTGTGGGCGAAGTTAAGATGCTTGGCGGCAAAACCTCATAAAGCAATGCCGTTTGCAATGCGGTCAGCCCCAGCCTGCTCTTTAGTACCCAAGACAGGCTTTTGCCATTTCTCTCTTTTTCCAGCGCCAGGGATACCCGTTGCAAGGTCCAATCGGGTTTCAAGTCGAGGTGAATAGAAGCGCTGTCATTTTGCAAAATGATTTCACGCAGCAGAGATGACGCGGCGTAGACCAGGCTGCCCTCTAGGCCTGTACGGGTCACCACCAACTCGCCGCGTTGGCAGTACTGGTATCCGTCGGGTGTTTCAAAGCCTAGCGCTATTGTCTTGAGCGGCGCTCCCGCAAAGCGCTTGGCAAAATGGTCGCTCCAGCCCTGTGGCGATTGGGTTTTTACATCAAATCCACAATTGGCGGGGGCCAGCGGTGCTGCATCAACAGCCAGTTGATTCATCCAAGGCCACCAAGTGCCATCTGACCCCAACTGCGGCCAACTGCCTCCGCCCATCGCTAGCACCACCACATCGGCCAATCTTTTTATCGGCCCATCGGGGCCATGCAGAGATACCTCCCAAGCCGCGCCACCGCTTTCTAGCGAAACGCGGCGCAGCCCACCCTCCCATCGGTGGCGGGTAAGCACCTTTACTGGCGATCCGATAGCCGGAGACTGCAAGCGTCTCAGCCAAGCTCTAAGCAAGGGGGCGGCCTTCATGCCTACCGGAAATACTCGTTGTGAACTGCCAACAAAGGTATCAATGCCTAGGCTCTTGGTCCAGTCCATCAACTCAGCTTGCCCCCATTGCGAAAGCCATGCTCGGCACTGCGCACTACGAGTGCCATACCGCGTCACAAACTGTTCAAACGGCTCTGCGTGGGTCAGGTTTAACCCCCCGACTCCGGCGCGTAGCAATTTACGTCCAACGGTCGGCATACGATCAATCACCTCAACAGTGCAATGGGCTTGCCCCAATACCTGTGCAGCCATCAGTCCCGCAGGGCCAGCACCTATCACCATTGCCCTCACTCCAGAGGTTTCCTGAGGCGAGGTTGAGCCTGCCCCAAGGGCCGAGGGTTCAAGCGCTGGCGAAGTCATAGTCAAAAAAAGGCGTCCTTCTAGATCGATAAAAGTCTAGATGGGATTGTGCGTCAACGCCAACTTGGTAGATGGCCCCCGGTTAGGGATCCTCTGAATAAGTCAACCCAACACCACCCTCAAACGTTAAATGGGCATGAAACAAACCACCTTCGCCTCGACCGGATTTGAACTGGTAACCAAACGCACACGCAAGCGTGAGTTTCTGGAAGAAATGAACCTTGTGGTGCCTTGGAATGAGTTACTGGCCTTGATTGAGCCGTTCGCGCCGCTGGGTAAAACGGGGCGGCCACCCTTTGCTAGCGCCACCATGCTACGCATCCATTTCATGCAACAGTGGTTTGGCCTGAGCGACCCAGCGATGGAAGAGGCGTTGCATGATATGGCCTTGTTTCGTGAATTTGCTGGTCTTGATGCAGGCGCAACGCGCCTGCCCGATGAGAGCACGATCTTGAGGTTTCGCCATATGTTGGAGGCCAACAACTTGGCCATACAAATGTTTGCCGCAGTCAACACCAAACTGATTGATCGGGGCTTGTTGCTCAAGGCCGGAACGGTGGTGGATGCCACCTTGATAGCTGCCCCCAGCTCCACCAAGAACGGCACTGGGGAGCGAGACCCCGAGATGCACCAAACCAAGAAGGGCAACCAGTGGCACTTTGGCATGAAGGCTCACATTGGGGTGGATGCTGAATCTGGCTTGGTGCACACAGTCACAACAACACCAGCCAATGCCCATGATGTGACGCAGGCCCACGCGTTGCTGCATGGAGAGGAAGAAATTGTGTTTGGTGATTCAGGCTACCGGGGTGTAGACAAGCGAGAAGAAGTTCAGCAGCATCCCAGCATAGACTGGCAAATAGCCATGATGCCTGGCAAGCGCAAGGTGCTGGACAAGAGCCGCCCTAGCAACGTGCTCAAAGACAAGCTGGAGAAGATCAAGGCCAGCATCAGGGCCAAGGTGGAGCATCCGTTTCGGGTCATCAAGTGCCAGTTTGGGCACCGCAAAACCCGCTATAGGGGGCTGGCCAAAAACACCAGTCAATTGCAAATGATGTTTGCATTGAGCAACTTGTGGATGGTGCGCAAGCGATTATTGCAAGGGCTTTGGGGATGAGTGCGCACAGAACGCGGGCAAAGGCCCCAAAGGGGGCAAAAACACCCCAAAAACAGGCCCAATTGCCCCAAAATCGTGCATCGGTTCCAACATCTGAACATTTACGATTCAGCCCTCGCTTTGGCGGGGGTTATTCAGACCATCC
>JBEIEP010000031.1:0-35788 GCA_040382935.1 Burkholderiaceae bacterium | reverse complement strand
TGCATCGCCAGTTAACTGGCGATGCAAAGCAACAAAGCAATACAGTGACGGAGATCCGTTAACATTGCAAACTTCGGGCTTCTGGAATTTAGACTGGTACGGGGATTGGGGGCAGGTCAGAGGTGATATCATCATTTGATGCTAGTAAGTTACTAGGATCAAGGCTGGCCAATATGTTTTCAGCGGGTAGAGCAGCCGACAAGCCGTATAGCTTGCGTATTTCTGTCTCTAATCGTTGTACCGCTTCGGGGCCGTACTTGGCAAATTCATCTTTTAATTCAATTAAGAGCTGATAAGCAAAAACCGGTGCCGATGCGCCCATGTTTTTAAGCCCGGTGAAGAAGGCGAGCCAAAATGCCGGTTCGTTCCCCAGCCCATCAAATCCAAACTTATTGATGCTGGCGCCAGTCGCGGCCAGCATGCCGCTGACAAACTTGGCGCGCTCGTCAGGACTGGAAATGATTGCATCGCCAACGGTCGTTCGTGTGCCATCGCGTTGGGTGTAAGGTGCATCCCAGTAGTAAAAGGCACCGCGCCAGCCGCCTATGGTCATGCCTCCTTTGTCTATGGCGGACCTGATGTCAGCATTAAGTTGTTGGTCGAAATCCGGGATCACTCCATTTTTGCTAATGTCCCCAAACACCTTTCCAGCAATGTCATCAGAAATTTGCTGGATGTGCGCCGCGTCTGTGCGTGCCCCACTAGACGAGAGGCCCGCAACCGTGGCTGCCCGGATAAACACCGAAGCGGGAGATGAGACATCGCGCGCATTGATCTTGGCGGCTTGCTCAAACCAGTAGATCTGGTCGCTGCTGGCGTTGGCAATGCGCTTGGCCTTCATCTCGGTGGCGATGTAGTTGTACATGGCCGGGTAGTTTTTGGCGGTACCGTAGGTGTTGATGATTTCAAACTGCTTTGGGCTAAGTAAAAGACTCATGGTATGTTTCTGTTCAATTAGCGGGTGGGGGTGGCGGGGGACGAACCAATAGGCTGATTCTTGGGCGCGATGTTCCAGGCGGCTATGTATTTCCATATTTGCGCATCAATCGCGCGCCAGCGTGGAAAGTTGTTCATGTGGGTTCGCCATATGATTTCAAGACCGCCGTATTTGGGGCTGAAATAATGGGTCTGCATATTTGGAAATCGGGTCGTCCTTTGGTACGGTGGAACCGTAATGTGAAACAGCACATATTCTTCAAGATCAGAATCACGTTTGCCGTAGCAATATTGCTGATCGCTTGTTGAGTCGGGGTTTTTGTAACAGCGCAGACCGTACTTTTCCTCATACTTGTCAGGATCAAAAGCGCGGAACGGTCCCGTTGAAACTCTTTGAAATTTATTGGGCGGATACGACCCCGGTGCACCGGGCGCCATGGAGATCATGGGCGCAGGCGTGATTTCGATAATCTCCACCCTGTTTTCATCGAAGTCTTCCCGGTAGTTGTCGGGGGTGTAACCCGAAAAATCGGGCATGTGCATCGTGAACCCCGCCAGTTTGGCATAGGGCAGTTTGTCCAGTGCAATAGGCGGTCGAAATGAGGTATCGATGCCGGTGAGCCAATGACGGTGGTTCCAGAATGCGTGGTACTGCGGCGGTATGGCCAAGATCAACTCGTCATTGAGTTTCACTAGCGCGGGTTTGCCTGGCCACGTCTTGGCAAACAAGCTATCAGGATCGAGCACTTGCCCAGGTTTTAGCGGTGGCTGCATAAAAGTCACTCCTTTGTTATCGCCATCGCAGGCGGTGGTAATCAGCAAGAGCGCCGAAATAATGATTCGTTTTAGAATATCCATCCTGAATCCGTGATTTTTCTTACTCCACCAACCCCTGCGCGCGTATTACCTCTAACACCTGCGCTCTCCATGCTTTGGGGTCTCGGATAAACACGCCATGCCCATCTTTTCCGTTGGCCGGTAGCGCCAAATACTCTCCCTGGCCGCCGTTCTCTTTGAAGGCGGCAAACCATTCTTTGGGATGTTGATTGCCCATCCACATGTCGTTCTCGGTGTACACCCACAGGCTGGGCATGCGGGCAGTTTTTCCGTAGTCCCCAAACATTTTTTGTAGGCGGGTTGGAGCGCATGGATTGCCGGGCTGTGATTCAGCATTGCCACCACCACCCCCAGCAAAGTTGATGACCAACTGGATGCCCCGCGGGCTTAACGAAGCCACAGTAATGGCAATAGCGCCACCCATCGACTGGCCCAATACCAGGCCTTTGGTGGGGGCAATATCGGTGCGTTGGCGTAAAGCGGCTAATAGCTGTAGTGTTTGCTGCGCACCGGCCAAATACGCCGGTGGGTAGTACTTATTGTTGCAAGGGCCGGTATCTTCTATGTCTTGGCCACCGGTTGGCGCGTAACCTATTCGGGCGGGTACGGCCACAAAAAAACCCAATCTCGCTAACCATCTGGCGTTGCCAGCATAAACTGCCAATTGTTGCGAAGCACGCTGTTCTGGGTAAGCCGCCCGCCCATGCCCAATCACTGCCACTGGGTAGGGCTTGGGTTGGGCATCGTCGTAGTACACCAACACATGCAAATCATGGGCATGCTCTTTGCCATATCGATCCGTAACCTTCACGGGTACACTGAGCGTCTCCTCTATCACTTTGGCCTCTGACGCCGCGCACCAGAGCATCGCCAAGAGGACAAGTATTGCTAAGGCAGACTGCCGCCGGTGCCATAACGACCAAGTACCCATGCTATCAAGCCCTCCCAAAGACTGAAACCGCTACATAAAGATACAAAAATAACTTTTTGTTACGGTCAATATACCTCAGAAGTCGGGGTTTGTGCGTTGTGAATGGGATTTTGAAATCGTATTTTTAAAGGGACTAAAAAGCCTAAGGTGTAGCGACGATCTGAAGGTGTTCGATATGTTCGCCAATGGCCTTGATATCGGAAAATGACTTGGCTTGTGCGATGCGATACAGCAGGGCATCTTTCATTTGTTCGGTCTCTAGAAGTGCTTGCGCCGAGGTGCTTCGTTCAGCCAGTACATCATGGGCGGCTTCTAAAAGTGTTTGCCCGCGCGCTGCTCCGTGGCTGATCAGCGGCATCAGGTCTTGACCATTGAGCTGAGTCTGATTCACCGCGATACTTTGCGGTTCAGGGTGGTTGACGACGATTTGCGCCAAAACGGCTTTGTGTTTGCCTATAACGTCGTCCAACAAATAATCCGACACGAACGGCTTGCGTAAGGTGTTGATTTTTAACCGCAGTTGGATACGCAAACGTAGCTGCTCTTGGCCGAGTTGCTCGGGTGTAGGTTGGGCTCCGTTCATTTGCGCAGGTGTGGTGTTGGCTGGGCTAATGGCGTAGTTGTGATTGGTGTGTGGTGCCAAGTCATTCATGATTTGGTGCCGTAGCGCCAGCAATTGCTCTTGGGTTGTGGCCACCTCTATCTGATACGCAATCGTGTCGCGTAATTGTTCTGCGGTAACGAGCAGGTCTAGTTGTGCCTGGTGCGCCGTCACAGTGCGTTGCGCCATTTCTTGAACGCTGATGGCTCTGGTAGCTGCCGCGTGCGTGATCAATGTTATGGATTCGTCTTGAACTGCAACGCCATGATTAAGGTGTTCTAGCACGCGCTGGGCCTGGGCTAGGCGTAAAGACCTTACCTGTTCAGATAGGGGAGCCTCTCGCGTGGTGGGCTTGAGTAAAGCGGCGATTTTATCGTTGAGCAAACCCTTTAGTGCCTTTTGATTGTTGTGCAGCAGGGTCTGAGCCGGGGTTAGTGCGGTGGGTTGACCCGCATCGATCAATTGATTGGCCCGCAGACGCCAGCGCCAACAATTGACCAAGCGCATGGCTTTGGGCAACTCGCCTTGGTAAGGTGTCACATAAAACCAGTCGCCTTCTGTAGGGGGGTGGTACTCTGGGTCGTCGGTGAAGTAGATCACCCTGTCTGATTTGACTTGGGTAACAATGTACCAGGTAATAGGTGCTGCTATACCCTCAGTACCTACTTCACGGAGTTGCTCGGTAGACTCAAGTGCTTGTGTGGTCAGGTTGGGGCTGGGATGGGTCATGGGCTTTAAGTTTAAGCAGTGTAGTAAGGGTTGATATCAAAAGCCAGCAATCCTTGTGTACTGCTGGCTGCCACCAAAAGACCTTGATCCGGGCAAATAGCGGGGGGCTGGCGGTAGGTGCCAGGAATGCTGGATTCCCATACTTTGAGCTGACGCACCGGATCCATCACCGCAAGATGTCCTTGTTCAGATAAAACAACCCAATAGCGCCCGCATCTAACGGGCTGCCAGCACCCTGTGCTGCGCAGGCGCGTTAACCAGCGAACCTGTCCGGTGGCAATCTCCATGGCGATCAAGTGCCATTTGCCATCCATCACAAAAACACAGTCGCCGTCCGCTTGCAAAAACTGATGGAATAGCCCTTTGCCATACCGTTGTTGCCATACCTGCTGGCCACTGGTCAGGTCAAAACAGTGAACATAGCCCAGCTCTGTGGCCACGATCACACTTTGCGCGTAAATAAGAGCTTGCCCGCGTACCAAACCTTTGGTGGCACTGCGCCAACGGACCTGCCCCGTGTTAGCGTCTAGGCAGGTGATACTTTGATCGTTGCATGGGGCTATTACGGCCTGCTGCGGTGCGGCGTAAATCGCGCCTGCCGGTGGCCACCAGGGGTGAGCGTAGCGCCAGATGATTCGCCCCGAGTCCAGTGCCAAACAATATGCGTGGCCCGTCGGTACGCCGTCGTTCCACTGTTCGGTGTTAATGAACAAGCGGTTGTTAGCAACGTCTATGCAGGGCGTGGCATGAATACTAGAGTCCAACTTGAACCGCCAATGCACACGGCCAGTGTGAACGCAGACGCGGGTGAGAGTGCCATCGTAACTACCGTAGACCAAGCTATGCCTTTCAGGGTCGTAAGCATTGTCTTGGTAGATACCTTGATCTAGCCGCTGAATAATCCCTTTGACTGGTCGCTGAACGCCGGGTAGTGACCATTGGATATCACCTGTAGAGGCACTGTGGCTCCACAACTGGCTGTTTTCATCGGCCACTAGTACGTGATCGCCAACAATCGCCGGGGAGCATTTGGTGGAATAGCGTACCCCTCTATTAAATTCAAATCGCCACCAGCGCGGCGTATCGGTGATAAATGCGGGTGCCTTCCCTTTCATCAACGGGGGAACCGCGTCATAACAATCCCTGCTCAAGCCAACGTCGTGGCGGCTGAAGAGGCTTAATACGGGTAACTTAGAGAGTGAGATTTGACGTGATCCCAAAGGTTCCCACATGTCAAAAAAAAGCGCTACTGCTTGGAGAGTGACGGTGACTTTATCAGCCAACAACGCCTTTTCAACCAGCTTTACTGCCGAGCCAGCACTCATAAAGTCGTCAACCAAAACCGCACGTTTGCCCTGTGCCGCCTCCTTATCGCCCTCTACCCAGTTCCTTTGGTTGTATTCTTTTCGTCTATCGCGCACCATTAGGAGGTTTAACTTGACACCATCGTCAAGCGCCGCAATGGCTATGCTGTAAATGAGTGGGGAGGCACCAAAACCTGGCCCTATTAGTACTTGAGGTTGCAAAGGTTTGACTAGCTGCCACATTAAACGTCCGGCAGTACGCACGTGATCTGGATGCGTTAGCAACCGTCTAAAGTCAAAAACCATCCTGTTTACAAAGTAAATCGCGTGCTGCACGATGGCGCGTTGCAAAACCGCGCGCTCAGAAGTATCGAATGCGTCGGCTTGAAATTGGTACTTGTCGCTAGGGGATTCGCTAGGCGTTCGAGGAATGTCAGAGTCGACTACAGCGCAATTCATTAACTTAACCTGTGTTCAATACAATGCGCGCATTATCGCGCCACCTTGGCCCCCACGTGGCGCTGCCCACGCGCCTTGGCCAGGGCCATTTGCTTTTGCCGTTCGGCAAAGCGGGTGCGTTGGTCGTCGGTGAGGCGGTCGTGGCAATGGGGGCAGGCAATGCCATCTGCAAATTTATCGGATGCCAAGTCTTGTGGGGTGAGTGGGTAGCGGCAGGAGCGGCACAGGTGCAGGCCGCCTTCTTGCAAAGCATGGCCCACCGACACGCGCTCGTCAAACACAAAGCATTGGCCTTCCCACAGGCTTTGCTCGGGGGGCACGGTTTCTAAGTATTTAAGGATGCCGCCTTCTAGGTGGTAGACCTCGTCATAGCCCAGGGACTTCATGTAAGAGGTGGATTTTTCGCAGCGAATGCCGCCTGTGCAAAACATGGCCACTTTTGGCTTTTTGTCGGTTTTGTGGAGAACACCCCCGGCCTGCTCTTGCTGGGCCACCCAATCTGGCAACTGCGAAAAGGACTTCACTTTGGGGTCTATGGCCCCTTTGAATGTGCCAATGGTGTACTCGTAATCGTTGCGGGTGTCTATGAGCACCACGTCGGGGTCTTGTATCAACGCGTTCCAGTCTTGCGGTGTCACATATTGGCCCACGGTTTTGGTGGGGCTAACACCCGGCACGCCCAGGGTCACAATTTCTTTTTTAAGGCGCACTTTAAGGCGGTAAAACGGCTCTTTACTGGCCCAGGATTCTTTGTGGGGCAAATCGGCCAGGCGGCGGTCTTGCCGCAAATACGCCAACACTTGTCTTACCCCCTCCTCTGGCCCGGCAATGGTGCCGTTGATGCCTTCTTGCGCCAGCAGCAAGGTGCCTTTGACCTGGTTGCGCTCACACACCTCTATCAGGGGCTGCTGCAAAACCTCAAAGTTGTCCAGCGCAACAAACTTGTACAGGGCGGCGGTAAGAAAGGGATGGCTTGAGGACATGGTGAAAACGGACAAGAAGGGGACAAGAAAAAGGGCTTGGATGTTCTTGGACAAGCCTAAAGGGCTTGCAACACGCTGGGATCAGGATTGAGCAACCAGGCCTCGAACTCATCGGCCAGTTGCCGCGCCGCATCGCAGGCTTTTTGCCAAGTCGCAAACCGGGCCTGCGGATTTCCGTCAAACGCCCTGAAATCGGTGCGATCCGGTAGCTTTTGCCGAGGCAAACTGGCCACCCATTCAGGGCTGGGGGCTAGCAACAACATATTGTCCAACGCGGGTGTTGCGCCATGCCGCCATTTTAAGCCTTTGTCTAACCAACCTGGGATGACCTCCCGCTGGAAGTGCGGGTACAACACCAAGCCCCCTGAGGGGCTGCTGGCCACCGTGGGCGACGACGGTTGGTAGCGCAAGTGCAGGTGGTAATCCACCAGACCACCATCCCAATACGCGCCCACGGGTGCCCCTTCAGGGTTGTGAACCGCCTCTAGCGCAAAGGGAATCGCGCAACTGGCCTGCACGGCATCAGTGAAATTGGTCGGGGTTAAGGCCAACTGCCGTGTGGGATAGCCATCGGGATGAAAGGGCAGCACCCCCTGGCCTGTTGAAAACACCACCCGCTCCAACCAAGCCCCCATGGCACGCCTGTGCACCACATTGCTGGTAAATGCGAGAGCAAAGGCCGCCGCAGTAAGGACTTTTCGTTCGCGCCGCAGCACATGACGCCCTCGGGACGTGACCACGTGCAAGCGGTAGCGGGGGTGGTGAACGATGGCCAAAATGTCGTCCTTAAAAAAGGCATCCAGCCCTTCTCTAAAGCGCTGGCTAATCATGTTGGCCCTAGACTGACCGGCTCTGGGCTGCTCCTCAAAAGACTGGTGCAGGTAGTCGTGCTCAAAGCGCGCAAAGGCGTGAAAGGGTTCTGGCGTGCAGGCGGTGGCCATGCGCCAGGCACCAATCGATGCGCCAATCAAATCCACCGGTTGCTGGCTTTGCGGCAACCAGCGGCCAAAAATCAGCCGGTCCAATGGGCCAAGGATGAGGCCTTTGGGGCCACCCGCGGCGGCGGCGACCACGCCAATGTCCTCGGCCTTGAGTCCGTTGCCCTGCACCCAGGCGCGGGCTTTGGGTCCGGCGTAAATGCGTAGTGCCTTCATAAAGGATAGTGCCAGGTCACGCTTACCAGGTGTCCACCATAGCGCCAGCGGCCATGGGTCTGACTTGCGTGGCCGACAACAGGTTAACCAGATAGCTGCGGGTTTGCGCGGGGTCTATCACATGGTCAATCTCAAGGGTGGTGGCCATTTGCAGGGCGTGGCCTTTTTCGATTTGCTGGGCCAGCAAAGACTCAAACAGCGCCTCTCGCTCGGCCTCTGAGGCGGCCGCTTGCAACTCCTTTTTAAAGCCCAATCGAACCGCCCCCTCTAAGCCCATGGCCCCAAACTCGGCACTGGGCCAGGCCACCGTGGCCACCGGCACATGAAACCCACCACCTGTCATGGCCATGGCCCCCAGGCCATAGGCCTTGCGCAACACCACACTCACCAAGGGCACCCGCAGATGCGCGGCAGCCACAAACATGCGGCTGACATGCCGCACCTGGGCTTGTTCTTCAATGTCTGGCCCCACCATAAAGCCGGGGGTATCCACCAGGCTGATCAGAGGTAAACCGTGCGCGTTGCACAGTTGCATAAAGCGGGCCGCTTTGTCGGCGGCATCGGCGTCTATGGCACCGCCCAGGTGCAGCGGGTTGTTGACCAAAACGCCTACCGGCCGTCCTTCTAAACGCGCCAACAGGGTATGAATGCCCACGCCAAAACCTGAGCGCAATGGCATCACAGAGCCCACATCCACCAATGCGTCCACCACCTTGAGGGTGTCATAAGCCCGTGCGCGCTTTTCTGGCACCACCTCGCGCAGGGCCAAGGTTTCAGGGGCCTGCCAGTTGGGCCTTGCCCCTTGGAAGTAGGCCAAATACTGGTGGGCGGCCTGTAAAGCGGCGGCGTCATCAGCCACCAGTACATCAATCACCCCATTGGCATATTGCACCGGGCTGGGGCCAATTTGTTCAGGGGCAAAAACACCCAGACCACCGCCTTCAATCATGGCGGGGCCACCCATGCCGATATTGCTGTCTTTTGTTGCAATCACCACGTCGCAGCAACCTAGCAAGGCGGCATTACCCGCAAAACAGCGGCCAGAGACCACCCCCACCACCATGCCATCGGCCGGGGTGGCACGTACCAAATCGTCCACCGACCGGCGCTGGGTTTGGGCGGCAATTGCAAGCGCACCATACTCCACAAAATCGTTGCCACACAGCTGGGCGATGTTTTCACGGGCAGTCAGTTTGCCCTGGGCGTGGCGCTTGTCCACGGCTTGGGGCCGGGCCGCATCAAGGGTAAAGGCGTGGCGGTCCATCACCCGTTGCAGATCGGGGCGAATCTTGGCTTGATCGGCGGGTGTACTGGGTTCAGTGGCACGCGGCGCGGATGGTTCTTCACCCTTGGGGGCAGAGGCAGATGTAGAAACTGTAAAGTGCAGCAAAACACCCCCCTCCTCCACCCAATCGCCGGGGGCCACCAAAACCTGTTGCACTACGCAGCCCTCAGGGGCCACGATTTCGTGTTCCATTTTCATGGCCTCTACCACCACCAAACAAGTGCCTGCGCCTACCGTTTGCCCTGCCTCAGCCATTAGCAAAGTGACTTGACCGTGCAGGGGGCTGTAGAGTGTTTCCATAGGGGTTGGCGGTGTGGGAATAGGGACTGCCAATTGTCGCGCAAATCAACCTAAGAACGTTCTGGCCAGACGGGGCTTTCTGCCTAGATTAGCTAGTCTTAGGCGCATTCTCATTGGCCCACCACAACCCTAGCAAGCAACACAACAGCCCAGCGCCCGACATCCAGGTAGGACGCCAGCCTTCAAATGCCGCTGATACGGCCAACGCCACCAGCGGAATCACCAAGCCCACCATTCCGGCCTTGCCCGGCCCGTCGCGTTGGGCCAGTTTGAAGTAAAACAAAAAGGCGGTAAAGGAACCTATCACTGTTAGGTAGGCAAAAGAGATCCAATAAGACGGACGGGTGTCTAACAACAGTGGCTGGCCTGCGAGTTGCCCGGCCACAAAAAGTGCCACTGCGCCGTACACCATGGCCCACGCCAACACCGGCACCAAGGGCATTTTGCTGGGTGATATTTGCAGGGTGAGCACATTACCGGTGGTGGCAAACACCACCGCCACCAAACCCAGGGCCACGCCGCGCCATACCGGCCAACCGCCTTGGGTGTGCACGATCTCGGGCCAAAAAATAAGGGCAATGCCTGTCACGCCCAACAGGCATGCCCACACAAAGCGGCGGCTGAGGGGTTGATGGAATAAAAAATGACCGGCAATGGCGTTAGAGAACACCATCCAAGAAAACAGCACGGCCAGCAAGCCAGAGGTAATGACTTGGCTGGCGGCGTAGGTGCACCAGTAGTTCAGACCAAACTGTACCACCCCCACCAGCGCCAATGGGCCGTGCAGGCGCAGTGGCACCCACACAGTTTCGCCCTTGATGCGGGCGTACACAAAAAACAGGCAGCCCGCCAAAAAGAAGCGATAGGCAATGCTTTGGGTGATGGGCACCACGCCGGTTTGGTGGGTTAATGCGTGCCAGGTTGTGGCCCAAATCAAGGTGGGAATCCAAAAGAGCGCTTTGTCTGCCATCCGCAGAGTCTACGCCCTCGCACCAGCGGCCTACGCGTGACCAGTCACCAGGGCTACATTAATTGGACGTAGGCTTTTTGGTGTTCGTAGAGCTACTACTGGACCGCACCTTGTTAAACTTGCTGCACTTTGACGATCAACGAGGCGCGTATGGCACGAATGGTAAATTGCATTAAATTGGAAAAAGAAGGCGAAGGGCTGGACTTTCCGCCCTACCCCGGTGAATTGGGCAAACGCATTTGGGAAAGCGTGAGCAAAGAGGCTTGGGCCGGGTGGCTTAAACACCAAACCATGCTGGTGAATGAAAACCGCCTCAATCTGGCCGATTTACGCGCCCGCCAATACCTGGCAAGGCAAATGGAGGCCCATTTCTTTGGTGGGGGTGCCGACGCGGCGCAGGGGTATGTCCCACCCGCTGCCTGATTCTGATTGGACGGCGCTTTGGGCCCATTGGACGGCTCAAAGCTTAGCAACCGACAGGGGCGCACTGTCGGTACCCCATACCCAATCCTTATTGGTGCTGGGTGCCTGTAGCCCCACGCTTCTTGAACAACAACTTGCCCCCTGGCGGCAATCGACCAGCCTTCATACCGTCAACCTGTCGGTATTTGTGTTGGCACCGGTTCTGTTGCGCCCCCTTTGGGACGCTTACCGGCAATCGCAGGCACAGCGTGCAACATCGGCCAAGCCTTACCCAGCCCTAAGCGCAGCCCATCAACCGCTGATGCCCTTTTACTGGCTTGAGCAGCGCAACCACCCAAAGAGTCAGTCATCCGTACAAATCACCGTGTGGCTAGGGGAGCCAGGCCAATTGTTGCGTCAACTCAGCCATCGCTTTGATGCAGTCATTGCTCTAGATGCCAGTGATAAATGGTTGCCCAGCGCCCTCTCAAAAATCCTAAAAGACCAAGGCGTGGCCGGTGCACCCATTAACGCCAGCGACTGGGCAGTCAAAGGGTTTGACCCACTGCTCCCAGCCGTGGAAGCGGCGGTCATTGCACCTGCGGTACACCAAGCCTTGCAATGGTGGCAGCTTGGCAAACGATGGCCAGCCCGCCAACACAAGCCCGCTCGTGCCACAGACCTAGACACCCAATCCATCGCCCACAGACACATCGCAGCCCCAACTAACGCCCGACCTAGCGTCCAAATTCGCGCCCAAGTTCACCCATCCAATCCATTACCTGCTACCTTTGCCCCCCGCATTGCCATCATTGGCGCAGGCCTGGCCGGTGCAGTCACCGCCCGCACTTTGGCGCAAAAAGGCTGGCGCGTGGTGGTGTTTGACAAGCAGCCACGCCCTGCCATGGGTGGGTCGGGCTTACCGGTTGGTTTGGTTTGCCCCCAACTTCAAAGCAACGACCCTTTGGCAGAACTCACCCGCATTGGCGTGGGCCTGACCTTTGATTTATGCAAGCAACTGCTGGTGGCTGGCCAGGATTTTGCGATCACCGGGGTGCAAAACCAACGCCATTTACGCCAACCCAACACGGGTGAATCACACACCCAGGCCGCCACCTTCATCCCCTTGGCGGGTTGGGTGAAGCCGCAGGCCTTGGTGAATGCCTGCCTTAGGCACCCCTTGATTGAACAGGTCATGGATTACGAAGTGGTGAGCGCACAGTCCCTTGTCCCTACCACCACGGATACCTCAGTCGCATCAGTCTGGCAGTTGCACGGCAAGGTACCAAACGCCGCCCCCGCGCCCTACCCCCAGCGCTTTGACCACCTTGTATTGGCCAATGCCATGGCGTTGAACGACTTTGGCGTGGACTCCCAAAGCCTAGCCCAGATACCGCTACGGCCCATCAGCGGTCAACTCAGCTACGGTCTTAATAACATTTTGGTAGGCAAAGGAGACTCAGCCGGTTTGCCAGAGCTTGCGCAAAATGGCTACGGCCACCTTATCCCTAGTGTGCCCTTCGCAGACGGTAGCTACTGGTTTGCCGGTGCTAGCTATCGTATAGATAGTACGGATTGCGCCCTCACCGCGCAAGACCGTGCCGACAACCTAGCCAAAGCCCGCACCCTGTGGCCACCTTTTGCGAACCAGCGTCCAAACCCCTCACATGCCCAGGTGCTGGATTGGGCCGGTGTGCGCTGCACCACCCCCGACCGCCTGCCTTTGGTAGGGCCAAAGGGACCACTTTCCCCTCAGACGCCCTCTCCGGCGCACCCCCATCTGATGGTGGGTTTTGGCTCAAGAGGCCTTAGCTTGGTTCCACTGTGCGCCCAAATCTTGGCCTGCCAGTTGGCCAACCTGCCCAGCCCTGTGCCCCTGCGTCTGCTAAAAGCGCTTGCACCTGCCCGCTATATAACTAAATAGATATATCTATAGAATCTTAAAATCGTTTGCAATCTGATATTGGCCGCTTACAGTTCGGGCCATGGAACTTTTTGCATTCATTTTTTCGGGGTTTGTTGTGGGCTTGGTGGTGGGCATGACCGGCGTGGGTGGCGGCTCCTTAATGACGCCTTTGCTCATATTTGGCTTTGGGATCAAGCCCCATTTGGCCATTGGCACTGATTTGCTGTTTGCCGCCTTCACCAAAATGGGCGGCTCTATTAAGCTGGCCCGTGCCCGTGTGGTGGACTGGTCCATCGTTCTGCAAATGTCCCTGGGTTCGGTGCCCGCAGTGCTTGTCACTCTTTACATCGTTCAGCAACTGGGGCCTGCCACGCCGGGTGTGCAGCATTTAATGACCACCACCTTGGGGATTGCCTTGCTGCTCACGGCATTTGCCACCTTTTACAAAGCCCTGTTCGGCAAAATGGCCCCCAAACAGCGTGACCCTGCCCACCTGGCCCAATCCATCCGGCCACGGCATTGGGCTTTGCCTGTGGCGTTTGGTGCGGTCATCGGCACCCTGGTCACCTTAACCTCGGTGGGGGCTGGAGCCATTGGGGTGCTGGTACTTATGGTGCTCTACCCCCTGCTGCCCCTGCAACGCATCGTCGCGGCCGACATTGCCCACGCAGTACCCATCACCTTCATTGCAGGCCTGGGCCACGCGTCTTTAGGGGGTGTGGACTGGATGCTGCTGGCCAAACTGTTGGCCGGTTCTCTGCCGGGCATTTGGGTGGGCAGCCATTTAATGCACAAAACCCCCGAGCGCGTGGTGCGCTCATTGCTCTCTGCCCTGCTGGCCTATGCCGGTGCCAAATTACTGTTGATTTAGTTGTAACCACTATGTACCAATACACCGACTTCGATAAAAACTTTGTTAAGCAACGCGCCGCCCAATACCGCGACCAGCTCACACGCAATTTGAACGGCGAACTGCTGGACGACGAATTTCGGCCCCTGCGCTTGCAAAACGGCTGGTACTTGCAGCGCTTTGCCCCCATGTTGCGTATTGCTGTGCCCTATGGTGAGGTTTCATCCGCGCAGTTGCGGGTGTTGGCACAAATTGCCCGCGACTACGACGTTAAAGACCACAACCACTTGGACCAGGCCAATCCTGGGCTGTCGGATTTGCCCTCCCTGCCCAGCCATGTGGGCCACTTCACCACCCGCCAAAACGTGCAGTTCAACTGGATTCCCCTGCATCGCTCTGCCGATGTGATGGACTTACTGGCCAGCGTCAATATGCATGGCATACAAACCAGTGGCAATTGCATCCGCAACATCACCAGCGATGAGCGCGCCGGTATTGCCGCCGACGAGGTGGTAGACCCCCGCCCTTTTTGCGAAATCATTCGGCAGTGGAGCACATTGCACCCCGAGTTTGCCTTTTTGCCACGCAAGTTCAAAATCGCCATTCACGGTGCCCTAGAAGACCGCGCCGCCACCTACTGGCACGACGTGGGTTTGGTGGCCAAAGCCGACCAAGCCGGTGAGATTGGCTTTCAGGTGCTGGTGGGCGGTGGCATGGGGCGCACTCCCGTGGTCGCCACCGAAATCCATGCCTTTATGCCTTGGCACCAAATCCTTAACTACCTAGAAGCCATTGTGCGGGTGTACAACCGCTGGGGCCGCCGCGACAACATGTACAAGGCCCGTATCAAGATTTTGGTCAAGGCCGAGGGCGAGCGCTTCAAAGCAGAAGTGACCAAAGAATACGCCGACATTGTTGAAAAAGACGGTGCGCCCCACACCATCACACAAGCCGAGTTGGCGCGGGTGCAGGCCTCGTTTGTGCCCCCTACACTCACGGCTCCGCAGCCCTCAGACAACCAACTGCAAGACATACTGGCGCAGGCCGCGCAATCGGACACCCACTACCAGCGTTGGATCAAGCAAAACGTGGCAGCGCACAAAAACCCCGCCTTGCGGGCCGTGACGCTGTCCTTCAAACGCCCCGGCTACTCCCCCGGCGATGCCAATGCCGAGCAACTCGAACTGGCGGCTGATTTGGCCGACCAATTTAGCGCAGGTGAGGCACGTGTTACCCACGACCAAAACCTATTGCTGCCCTGGGTTCACCAGGCCGATCTGCCCCAGTTGTACAAACGGGCCCACGCAGCCGGATTGGCACGCTCCCATGTTCGCCTGCTCACCGACATGATTGCCTGCCCAGGGGGTGACTTTTGCTCGTTGGCCAATGCCCGCTCATTGCCCATTGCCGCGGCTATTACCGAGCGCTACCAAGACCTAGATGAACTGCACGACCTGGGCGAGATCGATTTGCACATCAGCGGTTGCATCAACTCTTGCGGCCATCACCACAGCGGCCACATCGGTATTTTGGGTGTGGATAAAGACGGCAAAGAGTGGTACCAAATCACCCTGGGCGGTGCCGACGGCTCTGACCTAAGTGGCCCCGCCGCAGCAGGTAAAGTGATTGGCCCCAGCTTTGCCGCCAACGAAGTGTTGGGCGTGATAGAGGCCCTGCTAGACACCTACGCCGACCAACGCTTGGCCCAAGAAACCTTTGCACGCACCGTGCGCCGACTTGGTTTAGAGCCGTTTAAAGCCGCCGCCAATGCCATGCGCCTGAGCACCGGAGGTGCGAATTCCACAACCGGCACTGGGGGTGCGAATACGACATCCGGCACTGGGGGTGCGGGTGCAGCGACTGCCGCCGCCCTCGCCTAATCCCGCTAAGGCCATCGCGCATTCAACGCACTCCTCACTGTACTTCTCATCGCATCACCCATCGCACCCGACCATGAAGCTCTTGCTAGCCCCCACTACCCCTCAAGAGAACCCCAGCACTCTGCCCCAAGGCGTTCTGGCTCCCGCCAACGACCTAGACCCCAGCACCCTGGACTTGACGGGCGTACACCGCATTGACCTTAACTTCCCCAAGTTCTCTGACGGCCGGGCCTTCTCGCAAGCCTTTTTGCTGCGCCGCCGCTTGCAGTTCAAAGGCGAGATACGCGCTACGGGTGATGTGCTGGTCGATCAGGTCTTGCAAATGCAGCGCACGGGGTTTGACACCGCCGTGTTACGCCATGACCAAAACGTCGATGTCGCCCAACGCCAGCTTGCGCGGTTTGATGATTTTTACCAAGGCGACGCCGTACAGGTGCAGCCCCTGTTTGGCAAGACAACGCAGACCCAAGCACCCGCCCCAGTCAGCAGCCTGCTGCCTAAACAGAATGCCACTCCCAACCAAGTAACCAGCAACGCCATCACCCTGTACGCCCGCAAGGCTGACGGTTTCGACCAAAAAGTTGCCGACACCATCGCCTTTTTGCAAGAGCAGGCCGCTCGCCACCCCACCCTGGTGCAGGCCAGTTCATTGGGTGCAGAGGATATGGTGCTCACCCACCTGATCACCCAAGCCGGTCTTGCCACGCCCGCCTTTGTGCTAGAAACCGGCCGCTTGCATGCCGAAACCCTGGCCCTGCTTGCCAACCTTCAAGCCGCCATGGGCGAGCGTTTGCAAGTGGTACACCCCGAACCACAAGCGGTGGATGCCTACACCCAAACACACGGCTTAGATGCCATTTACCAAAGCCTGGACCTGCGCAAAGCCTGCTGCGCCATCCGCAAACTAGAACCCCTAGAGCGCGCACTGGCCGGCAAGAACGCCTGGCTAACAGGCCTTCGCCGCGAACAGTCGGGCAACCGTGCCGATGTGCCCTTGGTGGACGAGTCCGACCTGGCAAGCAAAGGCCGCGTCAAACTCAACCCCCTGGCCGCTTGGACCTGGGCCGACATTTGGCACTACATTGCCCTGCACCAAGTGCCCTACAACGTCTTGCACGACCAGTTTTATCCCAGCATAGGTTGCGCACCCTGCACCCGTGCCATCAGTGTGGGTGAAGACTTCAGATCGGGCCGCTGGTGGTGGGAAGACGCCACCGCCAAAGAGTGCGGCCTGCACGCCTCCCACGCCTAAACCACCTGTCCCACCCCTGATTCGACGCACCCTCGTCACGCTACCAAGACCCATCTCATCATGAACGCCCCCCTGCACCCCGATGCCCTCAAGAGCTTAAGCAACCAGCACCTGGACGCCCTTGAAGAAGAAACCATTTTTATTCTGCGTGAGACCGCCGCCAGTTTTGAGCGCCCCACTATTTTGTTCTCGGGCGGCAAAGACTCGCTGGTGATTTTGAAGTGCGCCGAAAAAGCCTTTGGCATTGGGGCCATCCCCTTTCCGCTCTTGATGATCGATACCGGCCACAACTTCCAAGAGGTCACCGACTTTAGAGATTACCGCGCCGCGCAGCTAGGTGCCAAGTTGGTGGTACGCAGCGTAGAGGACTCCATGAAGCGCGGCACCGTGCGCCTGGCCCATCCGGGTGAGAGCCGCAATGCCCACCAGTCGGTCACCTTGCTAGAGGCCATTGATGAATTCCGCTTTGATGCCCTGGTGGGCGGTGCCCGTCGCGACGAAGAAAAAGCCCGCGCCAAGGAGCGGATTTTTTCGCACCGCGACAGCTTTGGCCAATGGCAACCCAAATCACAACGCCCCGAGTTGTGGACCCTGTTTAACACCAAAATCCACCCCGGCGAGCACTTTAGGGTGTTCCCCATCTCCAACTGGACCGAGCTGGACGTCTGGCAATACATTGCCCGTGAGAACATAGAGCTGCCCTCGCTGTACTACGCCCACCAACGCCCCATTGTGGAGCGCAAAGGCCTGCTGGTGCCCATTACACCCCTAACCCCCGCCAAGGCCGGAGAAGTGGTGCAAGAGCGCACCGTGCGCTTTCGTACCGTGGGCGACATTACCTGCACCTGCCCCGTGGCCAGTGACGCCGCCAACGCCCAAGACGTGGTGCTAGAAACCCTAAGCGTGGACCTCAGCGAGCGCGGTGCCACCCGTATGGACGACCAGACCTCTGAGGCGTCAATGGAAAAGCGCAAAAAAGAAGGTTACTTTTAAGCAGCAGCCTGTCGCCCCACAGGCTCGCGTTCTGACGCCTATTCCGAAATCAAAAAAACGTCACTCCCACCATGACCTACCCATCCACCACAGCACCGACATCACCAATCGCCACGGCTTCCGTCCACGGCGCCTCTACCACCCAAGCCCTCAAGTTCATCACCTGCGGCAGCGTGGACGACGGCAAAAGCACCTTAATTGGCCGCCTGCTGGTCGATAGCCGCTCCGTGCTGCAAGACCAACTGGCCGGTGTGCAGCGCAGTGGCGAAACCGACCTGGCCCTGCTGACCGATGGCTTAAGCGCCGAGCGTGAGCAAGGCATTACCATTGATGTAGCCTACCGCTACTTTTCTACATCGCATCGCAAGTTCATCATTGGTGACGCCCCCGGTCACGAGCAATACACCCGCAACATGGTCACTGCCGCCAGCAGTGCCGATGCTGCCGTGGTGTTGGTAGATGCCACCAAGCTGGACTGGGCCAACCCCGCCCTCACCCTGCTGCCGCAAACCCGCCGCCACAGCCTGTTGCTCAAGTTGCTGCGCGTGCCCCACATCGTTGTGGCCATCAACAAACTAGACGCTGTGCCAGAGGCCCAAGCCGCACAGGCCTTTGCCCATATCAAGGGGGCTATCGAACAGTTTGCAACCGAGGCTGGCATTGCACTAGACGCCATCCTGCCCATCTCGGCACTCAAAGGCTGGAACGTGGTGTCCAGCCACGTCGGTTGGTGTGATTACGGCACCCAGCCCGATCAAAAAAATCTGCTTGAAATCTTGGAGTCCTTGGGCACCACCCCCACCGACCAAGGCCTTCCGTTTGCCCTCCCGGTGCAGTGGGTAGAAAAATTTGCCTCTTCATCCGACACCGACAAAGGCCGTCGCGTGTTCTGGGGCCGTGTTGCCGCCGGTGTGGCTCAGGTGGGTGACGAGGTCACCGTGCTGCCCAGTGGCCAAAAAGCCGTGGTGGCGCAAGTGCTAAGCCATGCACGCCAACCCGGCACCATCGGAGCGGGCCACAGCGCAGGCCTGGTGTTAGACCGCGAGATCGATGTGTCTCGGGGCGACTGGTTGCTAGCGCCTAACGCGTATCCCGCCAGCCAAGGTATTCGCGCGACAGTGGCCTGGATGGACGACGAGCCACTGGTTCCCGGCCGCGTCTACTGGGCTTTGCACGGCCACCGCTGGGTCAAAGCCAAAGTGGCGGCCATCCACCACCAAATCGACATTACCACCTTGGCCCAGCACCCCGCCACCGAACTCAAAGCCAACCAAATTGGCGATGTGGACTTGGCGCTACAAGAACCCATTGCCACCCAACCCTTTGCACAGGCCCGCCAGCTGGGCTCCCTGATTTTGGTGGACACCGCCAGCCATAAGACCTCTGGCGCTGTGCTGGTTCAATAAGCTGCCGCACCACCTAGTACACCGTTTCACCAAAACATTGACATGAAATCGCGCCTTTGGGCACTTGGCGTTGTTACAAATCCGCGCGATGCCCCGTGGCATCGCTGTGGTTTGCGCCTAGCCCAGTCCCCAAACGCATCGTTTTCATTTAGTCAACATTTTGATGAAACGGTGTACTAGTGGGAAACCCATTAAAATCAGGGTTTCCCCGGCCAGCGCTGTCGACCCCTCCCAACACCTTGCCCTCCTGTTTGCACGTGCACCCCTACCATGACACATATCGTTTCTGAATCCTGCATTCAATGTAAGTACACCGATTGCGTAGACGTTTGCCCAGTCGATTGCTTTCGCGAAGGCCCCAACATGTTGGTGATTGACCCCGACGAATGCATCGATTGCGCGGTCTGCATCCCCGAGTGCCCGGTCAACGCCATCTACGCCGAAGAAGACGTGCCCAAAGACCAGATGCACTACATCGCGCTCAACGCCGAACTGAGCCGGCTGCCCACCTGGAAAAGCATCACCAAGCGCAAAGACGCCCTGCCCGATGCCGACGCTTGGAAAGACAAGTCCGACAAACTTGGCGCACTGATCCGATAATCCCCCTCAACAATGCCCGCCGCCGCAATCCAAACCGATGTCGTGATTGTGGGCGCAGGCCCGGTCGGTCTGTTTCAGGCCTTTCAGTTGGGTTTGCTGGGGGTGAGCAGCCAAATTGTTGACGTATTGCCCGAACCGGGCGGCCAATGCCACGCACTGTACGCGGGTAAGCCTCTTTACGATATCCCCGCCGTGCCCGCCGTTGAGGCCACTGAGCTGGTGCAACGATTGCTCCAACAACTCAGGCCCTTTACCCACCCCGAAGGCAACCCGGCGGTACCTCAGTCCGTGCAATTGCATCTGGGCCAACAGGTAACCGAACTGCATCTTTTAGAGGGTGCTGCGCCAGCGCCAACAGGCGCTCCGAGCAACGGCTCAACAGGCGCTCCGAGCAACGCGCCAACACCGCTTTACCGCTTTGAACTGGTCACCCACCAAGCGCAGCGCTTTCGTTGCAAAGCCCTTGTACTGGCCGCAGGCGTAGGTGCTTTTGTGCCACGCAAACCGGTGTTAGATGGACTGGCCCGCTGGGAGGGAACACAAGTTTTTTACCACCCCCCCGCGCTGGATGGCGTGAGCGGATCTGTGGTGATTCAAGGTGATTCCGATCAGGCTTTGTTAACGGCCATTGAATGGGCCAGCCCATCGGGCAACCCCAATCGCACCGTCACGCTGCTGCACAGGCGCGAGGTGTTTGACGCCGAGCCTGCAACGCTGGCCGCTTTTAACGCCCTTCGCCAAAGCAAGGCCATCACGTTTGTGGCGGGCCAAGCGCTGGCTTTAATCCCCGACCGCATCACCGGGCGGCTACAGGCCCTGCAAGTGGCCACGCCCGACGGAGCAACCGTTCAACTTCCTCTAGACCTGTACCTCCCGCTACTAGGCCTATCCCCCAAGCTGAGCCCTTTGGCAGATTGGGGCTTGGCACTCGACAAAAAGCAAGTCCCCGTTGACCCGGCGACCTGCCAAACCCAAGTACAGGGCCTTTATGCCGTAGGCGACGTTAACCATTACCCCGGCAAACGCAAACTGATCGTGAGCGGCTTTCATGACGCCACCATTGCCGCTTATGCCATCGCCGAGCGGCTTCAAGGCCACAGCATGCCCGTGCAATACACCACCGCCAACAAACAAATGCACGCGCGGTTGGGCGTTGCGCCCTAGGGCGTTACATTGCACAAACAGTGGGCTACGGCGGCAAAGGGTTGCCTTCTTTCAAGCACCGTTTGCAACCAAGTCAAGTCGTTGGCCAGCGTATTGAACAAATAGAAATCTGCGCCAACAAGCCCACCCAACACCGCAGCACCCGCTAAAGGCGCATCGCTTTGCACCCCACTGGTTGATCCCAAATATTGCATTGCCAACTTCTCTAAAACAGACACATTTGGGCCTATGTACTTGTAGGGGAGTTGGACTAAGCCCCCACCTTTGCCCTCACCCTGGCCTTCGGCTTTGGCCACCAAGGATCTAGCCTCGTCAATGGCATCGCTAAAGCTTCCCAAGCGGTCAATCAATTGGTGTTGTACCGCCTGAGCACCCGTCCAAATTCTGCCTTGGGCCACTGCATCGACTTGCGTTATGTCCATCTTGCGTGCGCTGGCTGCTTTGCCAATGAAATCGCCGTAAATGTGTTCAATGCCAGATTGCATCAAGGTCCGCATGCGTGGGTCTAAGGCCTTGCGTGGGTCATAGGCCCCAGCAAGCCAAGTCGTTTGATGGCCCCCTGTGTTGATGCCCAGCTTGCCCATCAGCCCCTCACCCGTGGGCAACATGGCAAACACCCCAATCGAGCCCGTAATAGTGCCGGGATCAGCGATCACCCTATCCGCAGCCATTGAAATCCAATACCCACCCGAGGCCGCCAGATTTCCCATAGAAACCACGACCGGCTTGCCTTTGTCGCGGGCCAATTGCAATTGATGCCGTATCAGCTCAGAACCCAACACCGCGCCGCCGGGCGAGTTGACACGCAGCACAATGGCTTTGACATCTTTGTCGTCTGCGGCTTTTCTTATCAGCTCTGATGTTGAAACACCGCCAATCTTTCCGGCGGGAGCGCGGCCATCGCTAATATCACCCTCGGCCACCACAATCGCAATGTGATCGCCCTTGACTTTTTTGGCCTCAGAATTCAGGTAACGCAACCAACCCACTTGCCTGAAAGACCCCGTCTCTTGGTCTTTGCCCACCTCTTTGATGAACGACTCCCGCACCGCGTCAAAGGTTTGCAAACCATCCAGCCACTTCCAGTCCAAGGCCAATTGCGCTGCGTTGCCCTTGGCATTCACCAAGGCATCGGGTAGCAGGCCAATATTTTTTGCCACGCTTCCTGCGGGCAGCTTTCTGGCGCGCTCAATGCCCTCCGTAAACAAGACCCACAAGGCATCCAGCACGTGCGCCTCGGCCTTGATGGCCTCTGGGGACGGGGCATTCAACACAAACGGCTCACCGGCTGATTTGAACTGACCCACTCGGATCAAATTCGCTTGAATTCCTAATTTATCGAGCGCGTCTTTGTAATAGCCACGCGTGCCGCCAAACCCTTCAATCAGCACCAATCCCATAGGGTGGGCCAACACCTGGTTGGCATGGGCCGCCAAATAGTATTGGCGTTGGTCGTACCGTGCCGACCACGCCACCACCTGCTTGCCCGACGTCTTAAATTTCTCTATCGCAGCAGCTACTTCGCGCAACAGTACCAGGCCACCGCCTTGAAAGTCGTCCAATTTCAACAATACTTTGTCAATCCGCTGGTCATTGGCGGCCAACTCAAGGGTCATCAACACATCGCGCAAACGTATGGTGTTGGACGCGCTACCCTGCACCTCAGAGATCACCTTCTCCCTTAGCCCACCGGGTGACTCCTCCACCAGCACGCCTTTTAAGTCCATGACCAAAACCGTGTGGTCGTCCAAACTCACTTTGTCGGCATACAAAAAAAACCACGCACCCCCCACGGCGTAGCCCACCACAACCAACACCAACACCACTCTCAACGCTTTGCTCAAGCCATCTTACACTTTTACCAAGCCCCGATTGGCAGTCGACAGGGCACGCTTGATTGTGAGTAATACAGATTTCATTGGTTCTCGTTTGTCCGGTGATCAAAAAATTAGCCCAACACAGCAAGGCCATCATCGCAGGGTGCAGGCGAATACCCAGTCCATCGCTGGGGACGGTCTGCAAAACCCCATGCACTCCCCAAAGCTTCGATAATGACGCCCAACGGCCTTGGTTTTGTGCTGCACGTATTCTCATGACTCATCGATGCGCCATGCGTTTTGCATACTTTCTCTAGCATTTAAAGGGCCAAAGCCAACACAGCCTCTCCGTGCCCCGTATCATATTTGCCAAACATGACAACGCATTCCACTTTAAACCTCTTCAAGGGCGCATGGGGCCTCGGGTCCAAGGACTTGGTCAACGCAGATCCCAAGCACCCTCGCGCCAACCGGCTCATCATCGCCGGGGCCGGTGGCGTTTTAGGCAGTGAGGTCAGCCGGCAACTGTTGGCTTCACCGCAATTCACGGCCGTCACCCTGCTGGTTCACCAGCCCTTTGCCGCATCGATTCGGCACCTCAACACCCACACCCTTACAGAAGGGGCTATCCACCAAGCGCCCACCCTGGGCGCCGACACCGCCGTGGTTAGTTTTGAACCCGGCAGACCCTTTTACGAACGCGAAAAATCCCTGTGGACACCCACCCCCACCGATCTTTTGCCCCTGGGCAACTGGTTGCGCCAATGTGGCGTCACCGTACTCGTGGTGTTGCTGCCCCATCAGCCCAATCGCCTGCCCGCCGCCTTGCAAAAAGGATTGGCCACTCTGGATGAGTTAGGAACCCTCTGCAAAACTCGCTGCATGGATATGAGCCATGAGAATGGATGCACCACAAGGCGGATTTTGCAGCCCATACCGCTCGGTATGGGCAAAAAAACCAACGCAGTGGGGCGCCATTATCGGGGCCTCAGATCGTGCATGGGGTTTTGCAGAGGGTTCCTAGGTTTGACTCAACTGGGATTTACGCACCTGGTTATTGTTCGCAGTGCCCAAAAAAACACGAGCCACCCTATCCCATCTTCCTTTCCTGCGCGAGTAGCAAAATGGATTTTTGACGCCTTGGCCTACATGATTCCCAGCGTTGAGCAACCCCTGCGTGCACAAGACCTCGCCCAATTTGTCAGCACCACCTTGCAACACCTACCCGCCCACAGCCACGGCGTGTACGTTGCAGGCCAGGCCCTGCTGCACCAGGCCAAAACCAAGGGCTACCAACAAGTCATATCCACCTGGCTTAACCCCTCCCCCACTGCCAGTCACTCAGCCTCTTAAGCCACCCCTCGCAAATAGTGCGTGCCAGAGTGCAAAACGGACCGCAAACTTGGCTATAATCGTGGGCTTCACGATCCTCAATAGCTCAGTTGGTAGAGCGCCGGACTGTTAATCCGTAGGTCCCTGGTTCGAGCCCAGGTTGAGGAGCCAAATTCAAAGAGCCCTTTGCAGAAATGCTCGGGGCTTTTTTATTGTCTAGCGCCCGATTGTGCCAACCCTTGGATTCGCACAATCAAATCTCGCACCCTGTTTAGCTATGTAACCAATCGCGTTTGCCCGATTCAACGTTCTATCACCCGTTACCATTTGGTCTAGAGCGACGCAAGTCGTACAACCCGGTAACCATCAACTTGAACGGACACACCATGCGCATTTGGCCATTGATGGCATTCAAAAACCTCACTGCAACCTTGCCAATGGTGGCGGTTTTGGGTGCATTTCTCTTCACAACACAACACGCTATGGCGATTGAAGAACCCGGTTTTAAAGTGATCTCCAAATCTGGCACGTTTGAACTGCGAGAGTACGTCCCCATGCTAGTAGCTGAAACGCTGGTCGAAGGCGATATGAACGACGCGGGTAACGCGGGTTTCCGGCGCATTGCCGACTACATCTTTGGCAATAACCAAGTCCCAGCGGGTGCCAATACCGCTAACGCCGCCAAGATCGCCATGACTGCGCCCGTCACCATGGAGCCCCAATCTCAAAAAATTGCCATGACCGCACCCGTTGCCCTAGAGCCTGCCACCACCATGGCCGACTCTAAGCAATGGCGCGTTCACTTCGTCATGCCATCGCAGTACACCCTTGAGTCCATCCCCAAGCCAGTCAACCCAGAGGTAAAGCTACGGCAGATTCCGGGCAAGCTTGTTGCAGTCAATACCTTTACAGGATTTAACACCGTATCGCGCGTACAAGCCAAAACGGATGAACTGCGCGTTTGGATAGGTCAGAAAAATTGGAAAGCGCTTGGTCAGGCCCAGTTGGCACGCTACGATCCGCCTTGGACACTCCCAATGTTTAGGCGTAACGAGGTGATGATTGAGGTTGAAAACCTTCTTTAACCAACCCAAGCCCACCGCCAGCACCACAATACCACCCCATGTCACGCTTTGCCGCTAACCTTAGTCTGCTCTACAACGAATACCCGTTTCTGGAGCGCTTTTCTGCTGCCGCGCAAGATGGGTTCAAAGCAGTGGAGTACCTATTCCCCTACGCATTTGACGCCAAGGAACTGCGCCAACGTTTAGCCGACAACGGCCTGCAACAAGTGCTGTTTAACGCACCCCCTGGCGATTGGGATGGCAACGAGCGGGGCTTGGCCTGCTTAACCGGGCGCGAGCGTGAGTTTCAAGAAGGGTTTTTAAAAGCGCTGGATTACGCGCAGGCCCTCAGTTGCCCCCGCATCCACGTGATGGCGGGCATAGGGCCTAATGGTGCAGACCGCGCGAATGTTGAATGCACCTACCTCAACAACATCGCCTGGGCCGCAGCACAAGCACAGTCCGCGGCTTGCGATGTGCTGATAGAACCCATTAACACCCGCGACATGCCGGGTTATTTTCTTAACTACCAAGAACAGGCCCACCGCATGGTAACCACCATTGGTGCGGCCAATCTAAAAGTGCAAATGGACCTGTACCACTGCCAAGTCATGGAAGGCGACTTGGCCAGCAAAATTCGCCACTACCTACCAACCGGCCGGGTGGGCCACCTACAAATCGCAGGCGTCCCCATGCGCAACGAGCCTGACTTAGGGGAGGTCAACTACGCCTATCTGTTTGAGGTGTTCGGTGAGGTATCCGCAGCCTGCGGATGGCAGGGTTGGATAGGTTGTGAGTACCGCCCTGCAAGGGGTACCGCACCCAACGCAACGCGGGACGGGTTGGGTTGGTTACGGCACAAGGTTTAGAAACTATTGCTATTGTTGGATTGCTGCTTGACAGATCAGTCTGTTCAAATAGGTTCGCGCAATTTCGAATCGCTACCTCGGGCAACGAGAAAAACCTTTACCCCAAGGGGATAAATTTGAATATAATTTTTGAATAACGACCAACACTGGGGAGACTTTATGAGAACCGTGACGACCAAGGGCATTTTTCTTACCTGCGCATTGATGGCATTTTTCTTGGCCGTTGGCCGCCCGGCATTCGCGCACGGCCCGGGATGGACTGAGCCCGCAAAGATCACATCTTATGTGGTTGTTCATGACGGCGGGGTTAACGTCGCGTTGGGAAATACCCTTTCCAATTGTGTGTCGAATTCTGGATACGGTGGGACCTACGCATCGCTCTATCCCTCCCATCGTGGCTTCAAGAGTGTGCATGCAGCTCTGTTATCCGCATTTTTAACTGGTAAATCTGTCCGGATTTATATGTCCGACAATACATGCAGAATTGAAGAGGTACGTATATTTCCATAGTAGGGCTGAAATCGCATGTAATGGGAAAAAGCAGATACAATAAGTTACACAAGGGAGGCCAGTATGAAACGTTTATCCACTTTATTCCTAGCGATTTGTATGTTTTTTTCCGGAGCTGCTAATGCGGCGTATTGCGATACAAAAGTCAATTATCTGTTTATCGACAATACCGGCTTGGCACATGCATACCTTCACATCAAGCCTGGGTATGTTGCCTTTTGCAACCTGAACACAAATTGGAAGAACATCTCACCCGTCACTTGTGCGGGGTGGGTGTCCATGATTCGTTCAGCGGTAGCGCGTAGTGCTGGAGTTAGGTTTTATTACGCTGAAAGCTTTAAATGCACCGAAATTCCAGATTATCAAAATGCCCCATCACCCGGTTACATTATGCTGAACGATTGAACTTTGGCAGACTCCTAAGCGATCAAGTTTTGACCCCAGAGCCGTGAACTTGCGTCGTTTTCGTTTTAGTTCTGCCTATTGATTGGTGCCATTGATTGAATCCAACTGGCATCGGCTTAAGCACGAAGCTGGTTACCCAATCATGGCAACACCGCCAACCAAATCCCGGTATACCCCCCTCGCCCCAAACCATCCAGAGGTTGCGAGTTACCGTCCTTTACACCGGCAGATAGTGCAATTTGCTGCAAACGCCAAGTCTCGGGCTTAAGGCCTTGGTTCAGTTTGACAGTCACCAACGGTGCCTTCTCAACATTGTCAAGTTGGAAGCGCACCGTTACCCCATTGCGCCCCTGGTCGTATTCAAGGTTTTGCACTGTCACGCCTGCAATCCTGACGCGCTCCACTGCGTCAAAAAGAGGATTTAAATCCAGGGCCAACTCCGCCATACGTCTCGTTTTCTCCGCGTCTTGCCCATCATCCGCCTTGGGCTGAACTAAGGCTTTTTGATGGCTCAACTGGCGCTGCCGCTCGGCCCATTGCTGCTTTACCGTCGCCAATTCGCTGGTCTGGTGTCGAAATGCCAACCCCTGCACCAGCAGCAGCGCAATCAGTCCAACAGCGGCAGCCACCATTGCATTGCGCCAGCGGTGGTCAGTGATCCAATTGATTTTGAATGGTTTCAAGCTTGCCTCCAGGCCGATTCCCAGGCCTCACCCCGAAAAACTTGATCCGTAGGCAAGGGTGTGGCCGTGGGACGAAAGGCCACCGCACAACTCAAGTTAACCAAGTTATCAGCTTGGCTCAAACCCGGCGCATCTCGCCAATTGCTCAAATCAAAACCCACCAACCGCGTACAGGCGTTATCCCAAGCAATACCCTTAATAGCCCCCGGTTCCGATATCCAACTCAGTCCATCTGGTTCTTGGAGTACAAACCCTTTAACCAATCGCCGACGCACCCATTGCAGTTGAGACGCCATAGCCCAGACTGGGCTAATCGATGCCACCGAGCACCCTGCCCCAGCGGCCCACTGGTGCAATTGGCCCAAGGTCTCTTTTGCAATGACACCCGCCAGCCCTTGGGTGCCCAAGTCAAGACAAGCGTTAAAGGTACCGGCGGCCTCACCCCAATCTTTGGTCAGTGCCGCTTCTATCAATGGGGCAACTTCTGCTGAACTCTTAAGTCCTTTGGGCACCGCAATGCTAAACGGTCGGGCAATAGCCGCACTGAGCGCAATGCGCAAACGAGCGCGCCTGGGCAGGTAGGCCGTCAGCCCGTCCAATAGGTGCGACAGGGGCACCATGGTCGGCAAAGACACGGTTTGAACTTTGTTTTGCGGCCCCATTACAGCCGCAAAACCACGTGCCAAATACACGTCAATGCTATTGCGCCAAACCGACCACACGGTCAACCTCCTCAAACGTTGTCTCGCCACGCGCAATCAGTTGCAAAGCTTGCGACAACAAGCTGCTTTCCGGGTTGGCATACACCGCCTCTTTCAGGTGCGTCAGGGTGGCACGTTGAATCAACAAATCACGCACCTGGTCGTTAAGGGTATGCACCTCTGCAATCACCAATCTGCCTTTGTAGCCCGTGCTCCTACACACCGTGCATCCCATGACCTTGGGTATTTGTTTGGGCGCAGGCACGCCAGCCGCTTGGTACAAACCTAGCTGATAGGGGGTAAGTTCAACCCGGCTTGCACAATGGGGGCATACCCGCCGCAAAAGCCGTTGCACCAGCACACCGTTCAATGCCGACGCCAACGAGAACGGGTCAATTGCAAAATGCTGAAAGCGCCCCAGTACGTCCACCAAGCTATTGGCATGAACAGTGGTAAACACCAAATGCCCCGTCAGCGCCGATTGAACCGCGATTTGTGCGGTTTCGGCATCCCTGATTTCGCCCACTAAAATTTTGTCGGGATCGTGGCGCAAGATAGAGCGCAAACCCGTGGCAAAGGTCAAACCTTTCTTTTCGTTCACAGGGATTTGCAGTACCCCTGGCAACTCATATTCAACCGGGTCTTCAATGGTGATGGTTTTTTCAAGACCCGTGCTGCTCTCTGTCATCGCCGCATAGACGGTGGTAGTTTTCCCGCTACCCGTGGGGCCGGTTACCAAAAGCATGCCATGCGGCTTTTGCGCCAAGCGCCGAATCGCTGCTGCGCTGGCCTCACCAAAGCCTAGTGAGGTCAATACCACCGGTTCGCCCTGTCGCCATAACTGAGACTTGTCCAACAAACGCAACACGGCGTCTTCGCCGTGGATACTGGGCATCACCGACACCCGCAAATCCAAGCTCTCGCCATTGGGTTTAATCCATCGAATGCGACCATCTTGCGGACGCCTGCGCTCGGTAATATCCAGCAGCGCCATCACCTTAATGCGAGACAAAATCTGCTCGGCACGCAAAGGGTCTTCAACGCGTTGGTGCGGCGTCATCACACCATCCAGCCGTAATTTGACTTGAACACCGCTCCGCAGTGTTTCAAAATGAATGTCAGAGGCCCGTTCGCGGTAAGCCTCGGCAATCACCCTGTCCACAAAATCAATCACCGAAAACCCATCGCCAGAAACCGCGACCTCTGGCGAATGCGCCTGATTGGCTTGGTGTGCCAAGGCTGACTCGTCATCACCATCCACTCTTTGCTCATCAAAACCAAGCAGTGCCAACTGGGTCTGCGCGTTGGGTAGCGCAATCAGCGTTTGGGCGACCGACTCTGCCCAGGGGTCATCGGCAATCAACACCGTGCCTTGACCGGTTTGGCCCAGGCGCAAGGCCCGCCCTCCCACATGGATGAGCCGGGTTAACCGAAAACCCGCCATATCGGTGGGCGTGAGCAAAGCCACTCCATACGCCTGTACCAAGGCCAAGGCCAGTTGGGCCTCTTTCATCTGCAAGGTGTCTCGCAAACGAACGCCCAAGGCGCCAGAGGGTGCGCCTTGGCTCAACCACTCTTGGCGTATCGCCTGAACGGCTTGTGCAAACGGCAGGTTGAGAGGGGAACTCATAAAAGGCAAATGAGAAATTAAAAAACGCAGTATCGGCAGTTTAACCGCCAAGCCATCTCACCCAAAGGGCCATCAAAAGTTAACGCAAGCGGCCCGCCATATCAAAGATCGGTAAATACATCACCACCACAATGGTACCCACCAACAAGGCCACCAACAGCAGCAGTATCGGCTCAATGATGCGGCTTAGGCGCTGCACAAACAACTCAAATCGCTCTCTGTGGATGCTGGCGACCACCTCTAGCGACTGATGGAACTCGCCATTGCGTTCACCCGCCGCCAGCAGACGGGCATCTACCTCGTCGCACAAATGGTTGTCTTTTAAGGTGGCAGCGATGTTTTGGCCTTGTTCTACACTGGCAAGCGCCTTGGCCAGGCGTTCTCTAACGGCCGCCGCACCGGCCACGCGGCCTGCAATGCCTAAAGACTCTGTGACGGTGTAGCCCCCGCGCAGCAACAGCACCATGGCCTGGAACACCATCGCAATATTAAAGTCGTCGATACGCGCCGCAAACATAGGGATGCGTGCGGCCAAAGCCAGCATATGTCGTTTAGCCCAACCGCGGCTGATCCAGCCATAAAGTCCAACACCGCAGGCGGCGCACATCGTCACAAACAGCCATTGGTTGGCTTGAACCCAAAGGCTAAACCCAATGAATTTACTTTGTGCGGCGGCTTGACTACCCCGCAGGTTTTGGTACATCACCGCAAACTGCGGAAGCACATACAGCAGCAAGAACAACGAAATCAACACACCAAACACCGTTACCACGACGGGGTACACCGAGGCACTGATTACTTTTTGGCGCAACCCCTCTACCAGCGATTGGTAGGCCAAATAATCGTCTAACGATTTGACCAAATCGCTGGTCCTCTCACCGGCCTTGATAGATGCCAACAACACCTGCGGGGCATCCCCCAATAAAAACAAGGCCTCGGACACCGACAGGCCTGCTTCTAAGTTCGGCTTTAAGCGTTTGGCAATGGCAAGCTGCGCCGACACCTTGTCCGCATGCATGCCCAGGGTGTCTACCGCTTCCACGGCCGTCATTCCAGCGGCCAACAAGGTTCTGAGTTCACGGCAGAAAGGGGCGTAATTGGTTTGGGGTGATCGTTCAAACAAACGGGTCAAACCAAAAAGGCGTCTCTGGGGATGGCAGCTAATCACCACATGCCCCTGCCGCACCAGTTGTTGGCGTGCCGCCGCCACGTCTGCGGCCCACAGCGTTTGCTCCCGCACGGTTTGTTCGCCCGCCAAAACACTGCGAACGGTAAAGGGCTGGTCGGCGCTGCTATTTGCCATTTGCAGCCCCCACACGGTACTCAAACCGCCAATCGGCATAGGTGTTGGCCTTGCCAAGCACAAGGCCACGCACGGGCATAGGCGACTCCTGAAGCGGCTGGCCGGTGCTTTGGCTGCGCACCCCTCTAATCCCGCCCTGAGCGTCCACAATCAGCGCCAAAGGCACCGACGGATCGATAGGGTCTGCATACGCGGCACGCAGATGGTGGCGGGTCTGGATAAACCGGGGGTCTGCCAACAAATCGTCGACCCGCTGCGGCAACACCTTGACCGTGCCGGGACTGCTTTGGTAGTAGGCAGCAATCGCGTCCACATAGGCCTGTCCTACTTTTAGCAGGGCTTGTTCTTTGCTACGTTTGGCGGTGGTAGATGCCACAAAAATCACACCATAACTGGCCAACACCACCAAGGCCACGGCCAACAAAGCCGCCACAAAGGTAAAACCTTTGTGCTTGCGCGTGACCGGTCTACCATGTGCCATAGTCCGTCCCGTCCTTGCCATTGCCCTTGGCACCACTTTTTACGTCGTACACCGCTTTGGGGTCATTGGGGGGTGGCACCACCACCCAGGTCTTGCTCGATTGGGTGATGGGGTCTACAGGCACAGCGCGTATATACCCTTTGGTCACCAGCCGTTGTAAATGGTCTGGGTACTTGCCCTGGTCCCGCACGTACTGGTCAATGGCAGTACGCAGGCCCGTTAAGTTGTGCTTGAGAGTGACTTCTCGGGCGTCTTCTACCCGGTCCAGATAAATCGGCGTTACCACGCCCGCCAGCACTGCCAGCACGGCCATCACCACCATTAGCTCGATCAGCGTAAAGCCCTTTGCCACTGGCCATTTACCAATCTTCATAGCGGCTACCATCCAGAGCAGTTTCAGAAGACGAGGAGCGCACGTCAAATACCTCGCCGCCCGCCTGCGGATTGTTGGCAGGCGAGGTGTAAGAGCGCAAACGCCAGGTTTTTTCGGGGGATAAGGCTGGGTCGGCAAACGGATCCCTTGGGATACGTCTTAGCGGATAAATCGTGGTTGCTGAGCCGCCGGGCGGGGCATACAGCACGCCTTTGGTGAGTTCGGTCAAATCTTGGGGGTAAAACGCGGCGTTGTCCAACACATTGGGTTGGGCGCTTTTTTTGGCGGCGCTGTACATGTCGATAGCATCCCTAATCTGCCAAAGGGCAACACGCAAATCCGCTTCATTTTTGGCCCGCCAGCCCGTCTGTGCCAAGGGCATCACCATCAAGGTAAGAATAGCCAAAATCGCCAACACGGCCACCAACTCAACAAGGGTGTACCCACCCCAGGTTTGCTTGGTCTTTAAGCCGCCCACAGCACGTGTCATGGCACCTGAACAGTGACGGCAGGAAAAGCGCCCACACTCACGATACCTGACTCGCCAATGGGCACCACGTTATTCACCTTAAAGCTCACCGCCCCACTCTCCTTGGCCTTAAATCGTATGCGCAACAAGGGGCCGCTACCCGTAGCACCGCCACCAGCCGTTCTTAACATACCCACATCAATACGCCCGGCTTGCTGGTTAACGGATTGGCTAAAACCCACATTGCCATCCTGTTGCCTAAACAACCCCGCCTCTAAAACATCCACGATTTCGAGGTTCTTTGGCATATAGCCAATCTCTAACGGTAACCCTCGGGTGGCCTTGGTCAGGTTTGCGTCTAACCAAACCTCGGTCACCTGCGCCACCTGGGTGGTGGGCGGGGCGCGCCAAGTCATTACCAGGTCGCGGACGATGGGCTCTGGCGGGCTTACCGGTTCACCGGTGGTCGCTTGCGCCGCTGGTTCAACAGCCGTCATCATTTTGGGTTGTGCACCGGTACTGGCACCGGTATTGGCGCCGACACTTTTTACCGCCTCTGTCGGCGCTTGCCCCGAGCGCATTACATCCCGCAGGTTTCGAAACTCGCGCAGGCGCGGTTGTGCCTCGGTGCCAATTTGGATTTGCGTTACACCCCTGGGGGAGTCGGCTACAGCACGAATCAAGCGGGGTGTTACGGCCAGCACCAGTTCGGTGTTTTGAACGTCGTCCTTTTGGCTAGAAAACAGCCGCCCCAGCAAAGGCAAATCACCCAAGCCCGGCAGGCGGTTAGAACTTGAGCGATCTTCGTTACTAATCAAGCCCCCCAACAACTGCGTTTCACCATCACGCAGGCGCAGCACCGTGTTGGCGTTGCGCGTACCAATTTGATAAGCGAGCGCCCCGCTAGAGGTACGCACCTCTTTGGCCAGGGTGCTCACCTCTAGGCCAATTTTGAGCAGGATGTCATTGTCGGCCGAGATCGTGGGCTCGGCATCCAATTTAATACCCACATCCAAGTAGCTGATGCTGTCTGACACTGTGCCTGATGTGGTCGTAGAGGTGGTCACCACCGGCACCTTGTCGCCAATCAAAATCTTGGCTTTCTCTCGGCTTTTTACGCGCAACTTGGGATTGGCCAACACGCTAAAGTCGCCCACCTCACGCTTGAAGTTGCCCAGTATATTGCCCACCCCTAATTCCAATGTGCCGGCCCTGTAGGCATCCATCCAACTGCCAATGGCGGACCAGGCTGTCCCCTTGGCAGGCCCCAGTGTTGCCGAACTCGGAAAATTCAAACCCAGTTCGGTCAGGCGCGAGCGCTTGACTTCAAGCACCTCAATCTCAAGCATTAGCTCGCCTTCGTTCACGTCGTACATGGCCATCAACTGCTCGGCAATCGCCACCATCTCAGGCGAGTCACGCAACATCAGCGAGTTGGCCTTTTCGTCGACAAAGGGTTCTTTGGACTTAATCATTGCCCTTAGCATGTTGGCCGCAGAACGGGCGTCCACATGGTTAAGCCTAAACACCTTGACCACCAGTTCCTCATGCTCACGGGCTTTGTCTGGTGTGTTGGGATAAATCAATAGCGTTTTTCCGTCTAGCACGCGGCTGGCCAACTGCGCCGCGCTCAGTACCAAGTCCAGCGCCTCGTCCACCCGCGCGTTCTTCACAAACATGGTAATGCGCGTATCCAGCTTGACATCACGGTCCAACACAAAATCCAGGCCAGCGTCTTTGCGAAAGGCCTCTAGCACTGCACCTATAGGGGCCGCTCTAAAGTCAAAACTGACCGCACTTGCATTTACAAAACGCCCGGTGCTAGAGGAGAATTGTGGCCCCCCGTTGCCCTCGGGTAATCGCACTTGGCTGCTTAAGCGGCTTTGCAAGTTTTGTAGCTTGGCGTTGATTGCAGTTTGCGTGTTGGCCACAGGCGCAACATCCGTCACGATTTGCGCGGCCTGCCCCGGCTGCCCCTCGGTTATCAAACGGTCCGCCCGCTGCAACTGCTGCAACGCCAGTTGCCCCGCCGCAATCTCTTTTTGCAACTCCAACACCCGCTGAGAGCTAGGGTTGACGCTTTGCAGCCGCTGCACCACTTCTTTGGCTTTGTCGTACTCGGTCTTGGCGATCAAGGCCTTGGCCTGCTCAACCAGGCGGCGGCTTGCATCGTCTTCTACCAGCACGTAGGCGGCTTTTAGCTCGGTGTTGTCGGGGTATTTGGTAAGGCCTGTCTTTAAATCGGTAAGGGCTTTTTCGTAATCGCCTTTGCGTGCCGCCTCTACGGCATCGTTGCGGATTAACTGGGGCATACACCCCGCCAAGGCCAATAGCGCAACCGCGGCCAATGCCAGCCAAAAACCACGAACGGTTTGCACGGCACGGGCACCCATTGTTTGAGAGATAGACTTCATCGCGATTCAAAAGCAGGTAAGGCTGGCATATTGAAGTAATGCAACACCCCAGAGGATAACTGCTTAAACACCAACTTTTGGCCGTCAATCGCAGTTAGCTCAAACTGCCCTTCAAAAGTAGAGCCCCGCTGCACCCACACCGGTTGCCGCTGGAACAGCAACAACACCCTTTTCTCCCCCGATGCGTCTGTGGCCTGCCCAAGGTACTGGAATGCCGGTAACTGCGGGGTGGCGGCGGGCATGGTTGGGGAGACCAAAGGCGGTGGGTTCCAGGCAATCACAGGCGCAGGTGGCGGTGCAAGCGTAGGGAGCGGTTTGGCCGGTTTGGCCGTTACCGGGCGGGCTGGTTCTGCAACAACCAACGCAAACGGGTTGTTTTTGGCAACGGCAATGGCCGGCCGCGTAGAAAGCAAGGGCGCAGCCCAAGTCACCAACATTAACTTGGCCGACAACTGCACCTGCCCGCTGGTCGCATCTATTGGGTTAAGCGCCAAATGCGTTAGCAGCAAACCAGGGTGAGTTGCCAAGGTTTCAGACAACCATTTTTTTGCCGATGCATAAGGCCCGCTCAAGGCCACCCCTAACTCCAAATTAAATCCGGGTGCCTGAACCGGCTGGGCCGTAATGGTTTTAATCTGGAGCTGATGTTTAAGCGCCGCCAGTGAGGTGTTTTCTACCCATTCTTTGGAGGGGTCTTGCGCTGCGGACGATGCCAACGCATCCGGGGCTGTTGATTTTTGAGAGCTAGGTGGGGTGATTGCTAAATCAACGCTGGGGGTAGCCGCAAGTTGTTCA
>JBEIEP010000030.1:0-38458 GCA_040382935.1 Burkholderiaceae bacterium | reverse complement strand
GCGCTTTGACTGATAGCACCTGTGCCTGCCAGTACGTCTATGCTGCCGTTGGTAGCGGCGTTGCTGGCGGTAATGATGTCGGCGCTGCCGGTGAAGGCGACGCTGCGTGCTGCCAGTACGCTGATGTTGCCGTTGGTACTCACGATGTCGGCGTTGGCGGTGATGTCGCTTCCAGTGCCTTGGGCTTGAATCAGTATGTTGCCACTGCCGTTGGCGCTGACGGCGGTGTCGTTGTTGGGCGCGCTGCCGTTGTTCAGTGTGATACTGCCCGCCGTGGTGCGTAGGACAATATTGCCATTGCCGCTGGTGATCAGGTCGGATTGGCTGCCAGTTTGTGCCACCACATTGGCCGTGCTCGATACACGCTGCACACTGCTACTGACCGTGTCAACCGTTGCGGCGTCGGTTTCAGTGAGGTATATGCCACCCGATCCTGCCGCCGCTGACAAAGTGACCACCGTAGTTTCGATGTGATTGCCACCTGTACCAACGGCACCCGCGTTACCCGCTGCCGTCATCATCAAACCGGCAGCGCTGATGTCTACTTCGGTATCGCCATTGGTATCACCGTCTAGGATACTGGTTCCGGCGTACAGACGCACAATCCCAGTGCCTGCTGTAATGGTCTCGAGTGTCACGGTGCCGCTGGTGGCGTACAAACCGATCTGTCCGTCGACGGTGCTGATCACGCGGGTGCTGTTGTCCGCCCCGACAAAGTCTTGCGACATGGTGATATCGCGCCCGGCCAACAGGTCTATCGTTCTGCCTGTGGACTGCGCCGTGATATCGGCGTTTTGTAGGATGTCTTGGCTGGCGTTGATGCTGATAAAACCACCCGTATTCACAACATCGGCACGCAGTACCACGTTGCTGGTGCTGTTCCCACTGGCACTGCCCGCTTGCAGTAAGACGTTGCCTGCCGCTTGCAGACCCAACGTGCCAGTATCCAGGTCGCCTTCGTTGATGTTGATAGTGCCCGCCAGGGTGACCAGCACGGCAGCGCCGCCGCTGGTCACATCCGATTGGATCGCCGCATCGGTTTTGTCCGACACCGTTGCGTTGGTGGCGACCCGGCTGGTCAGTACGGCAGCGATGCTGTCGACCGCAATATCGCTAGATTCTGTCAAGAAGAGGCCAACAGTCCCTACGTTGGCGCTGAGTTTAGCAACCTCCAGCTCCAAGGCGTTGCCAGAGACGCCTGCGCTCTTGGTCGCAGCCGAGGCACTGAGTCGCAGCTCATTGGCGTACAGGTTCACAGCCGTATCACCGGCTGCCGCGGCATCCAAGATGCTACCGGCACTGCTGACCAAACTGACCGAGCCCCATGGGGTAGTGGCGTTGGATTGTTGGGTCAAGGTGTCATCAGCCGTGCCCGCGCCGTTGCGGTCACTGGTCGAGCGTGTGTCGATCAAGCCCAGTGTGATGTTGGCCACTGCACTGACGCGAACGTTACCCCGCGCGGTTTGCAGCGTGGTGCCATCGGCCATGGTGAAGCCACCGGCAGTAGCTTCCAGTTCGACTGTTTGCGCGGTACCGCTGGCGGTGATGTTGGCGTTTTGCACAATCGAGCGACCCGCCACCAGACTGGTTGCGCCAGCGCTATTGGTGAGGTTGCCACCCAGCGTGATGTCGCTGGTAACGCCACCGGCCTGCAGCAGCAAGTTGCCTGCTGCGCTGATGTCGCCACTGCTGACCAAAGTGCTGATGCTGCCCGTAGTGACCAAAATCAGATGGCCAGCACTGACCAAGTCGTCTTGGGCCACATCGGTGGTGGCGGTGAGCGCGGCACCCGTCAAGCCAACGCGCTGCACGGTGAGCGCCGCTGTTTGGCCTACGCCAATGGCGCTGACCTCGGTCAGGTACAAACCGCCGCTGCCTACATTGGCACTGAGCTTGGCGGCTTCGGTTTCAAGCAGATTATCGCTGGCACCCACGGCACCAGCACCCGCTGCAAAGACGCTGAGCTTGAGCTCTTTGGCATAGACGTTGACAGCGGTATCGGCGTTGTCGACCACGCTGCCCGCAGCGCTGGTAATGCTGACCGAACCCCAGGTGGTTTGATTGGTCAAAGTGCCTGCGCGGTCGCTTTGAACACGCGCGTCGAGTCTGCCCAGTGTGATGTTGCCATCGGCCACAACGCGGATATTGCCACCATTGGTTTGCAAGACGCTGCCCGCCTCAGCAGCAGATACCCAGCCTGCCATGCTGATCGTGCTGCCAACGCCTGTGGCCTGCACGTCTATCGTGCCAGCGGTGGTGGTGACATCACCGGCAAGCGCATAGGTCTGTGCGCCAGCGCTCAGCAGAGTGACATTGCCGCTACCGCCGTCTACACCGTTGTTAAAGGTCAGGCCGCCGGTGACAGCTTGCAGCAGTACGTTGCCGCTGCCCACAGCACTGACGCGGTTGGTCACCAGCAGGTCGCCGGTTGTACTGACCAGCACGATATGGCCGTTGTTGGCGCTTGTCAGATCGCTTTGTGCCGCGTTGTCAATCAGGTTCAAGCCAGAGTCGGCGGCGCTAATTTGCGTGGTGCCGGTGGCATCGCCCGTCAGTGTGGTGCTAATAGCTGCAGCACCTGCGCCAGCGGTGATCTGGATGACGAACCCGGTGCCATCCACCGTCGCGGTGTAATCAACCGGCAGGTAGTCGTTGATTTTTTGCGCCAGCGCGGCAACGGCGCTCGCTAGGTCGCTCACGCTGGAGCCAGGTGCCGCAGTGACCGAGAAAGCCTGACCATCTAAGGTCACGATCAGTGTGCTGCTGCTGCCTAGTGTGATGGGTACCACGACATCGGTCAAGTCTACCGTGCGCAAGAAATTGTTGTTGAGTACGCTGGCCTGGCGGTATACATCCACATCCACGGTATCGAGTGCCAATCCGTCAGATTCGGTCACAAACACCCCATTGGTGCTGGCCCCGCCGGTGCCGGTGGCATTGGCGCTGAGCTTGGTAACCGTGGTCTCTAGGTGGTTGTCGCCTTGGCCCAGCGTCACTGCCGCAGTGAGCAGCAAGTTGTTGGCCAGAATATCGACCTCGGTGTCATTGTTGCCCGCTGCGGCGTCGCCGTCCAAGATGCTGCCAACACTGGCAATAATGCTCACGCTGCCGGTGGTGCCTGCATCTACTTTTTCAAGGGTGATGGTGCCCGTAGTGGCCTGTAAGCGGATATTGCCTTGGGTGGTGGCCGCCGTGCTCTGGACAGCTGTGCCCTGCGCCATGGTGATGGCGTTGCCCGCCAGAATGTCTATAGTTTTGTCATCGGCGCTGGCCGTCAGGTTGGCGTTTTGCAACAGGTCACGCCCGGCGTTGACGGTGATATGACCAGCGCTGGTGACATCGGCATTGAGGGTCATGTCGCTGCTGTTGCCGCCTGCGTGCAGCAACAAATCACCTTCTGCATCAACACCCGATGTCGCCGCTGTTCCGGCGTTAACCGTGATGCCACCAACAGCGGTTACCAAGTAAAGGTGGCTATTGGCACCCGCAGTGGTCATATCTTCTTGCGTATCGGCTGTCGTCAGGGTGTCCGCTCCCGCAGCACCCACTCGGTTGACGGTCATACTCAGGGCCGTCACCGTTACAGCGTCACTTTCAGTGAGGTAAGTGCCACCCGCTTTAGACCAGGTGCTCAAGTTAGCCACCGAGGTTTCAAGGCGATTCACGCTCTGCCCAATATTTGTGCCCGCTTGCAGTAGCAAGTCAGCAGCGGTGACGTTGACGCTTGTATCGCGCAGCAGATCCAAAATACTGCCTGCGCTGGCCAGCACGGCCACCTGACCGGCTGTGCTGCCACCTGTGGTAATCGCGCTCAAGGTGATGTCACCCGCAGTGGCTTCGTAGCGTATATTGCCGCCTGCGCTTTGGCTGAGGGCACCGCTGACCATGGTAATGGCGGCGTCGGCCTGGAGGTCAATCGTTTTGGCGTTAGCGCTAGCAGTGATATCCGCATCGGCGGTGTTTTGGGTGATGTTGTCTTTGGCCAGCAAGGTGATGTGGCCGTCTATGCTGTTGATGCTGGCGTTAAGGGTGATATCGGCATCAGTGGCCAATCCTTCCAGCGCTTCCCCGGTGCTAAGCAGGACGTTGGCACCTGCACTCATACCTGTGGTGCTGCTTGCGGCACCACCGTTTACAGTAATGGCACCACCCACCGTTGTCAGCACCAGGTGGCTGGTAGCGCCCACTGTGACCATGTCTTCTTGGCTGATCGCAGCGCTAGTGGTGGTACCACCCGTGCTTTGCACGCTCTCTACCGTCAAACTCAGGTTGGTAACGATAACGGCATCGCTCTCAGTGATAAACGTGCCACCATTGGCCGATCGGCTGCTCAGGTTGTCCACCGTGATTTCTAGGGCGTTGCTGCCTGCGCCAATGGCCGTGCCCGCGTTCAGGATCAGGTTGGCCGCCGTGATGTCAACGGCTGTATCACCGGCAAGGTCAAAAATGCTGCCGGCCTGGGCCGTAATAGCCGCACTGGCAGTGCCTGCGGTAATAGCTTCAATCGTCACATCGCCGGTTGTGGCCTTCAGTGCCACATTGCCATGGTTGGTGGCTATGGTAGTGCCAGTGCCCATGGTGATGGCACCACCGGCGACCAGCTCAACCGTCTTGGCCGTCGCGGTATTGGCCGTGATATTGGCGTTTTGAAGGATGTCGCGACCACTGACAATGCTGGTGTGTCCGACCGTATTAAGTACCGCAGCACCCAATGTAATGTCGCTGCTGTTGCCTGCAGCGCTGATGAGCAGATGACCGGCGGCGAAGATCGCCCCGCTGCTCAGCGTGTCAATGCTGCCCGCGCTACTGACCAATACCAAGTTGCCAAAGCTGGTCAAATTGCTTTGTGCACCATCGGTTTGTGTGGAGCCCATGACATTGCCAGTGGACGGCACACGGCTAACCGTTACGGCAGCGGTTCGGCCGACGGTCAAGGCGGTCGATTCGGTCAGATACAGACCACCACTGCCCACAATCGCACTCAGCTTAGCCGCTTCGATTTCCAAGCGGTTGTCGCCTGCACCCACCGACTGGAGGGCTGTAGCGGCATACAAGCGCAGCTCGTTGGCGTACACATCGGGCGTTGCCTCTGCGTT
This sequence comes from Burkholderiaceae bacterium, assembly GCA_040382935.1. Taxonomy (GTDB): domain Bacteria; phylum Pseudomonadota; class Gammaproteobacteria; order Burkholderiales; family Burkholderiaceae_C; genus JALQUL01. The sequence goes on along the minus strand of JBEIEP010000030.1, from coordinate 33,362 downwards.
GTCCAAAATGCTGCCACCCGCGCTCAAAATGCTCACTAAGCCCCATGGCGTTGTGTTGCCCAATGCCGTTGTTTGCTGGGTCAAAGTGCCAGCGGTACGGTCACTGGAAGCCCGTGCATCCAGTAAACCCACCGTGATATCACCCTCTGCTCGAAGTCGGATGTTACCGGTTTGCGCGGTAGCGGTGTTGGCACCGCCGGTCTGAATGACCGCGCCATCGGCCATGGTCAGGCTGGTGCCTGCGTCCAGATCCACCGTACCCGCCGTGGTACTAATGTCACCTGCAGCGGCCAAGTTGATGGCCTCGGCGCTAAGCAAAGTCACGTAACCGCTGCCTGCATCCAGACCCGCATTCAGGTTGATCGCGCCCGTGGCGCTCAGCAGTAATACGTTTCCACTGACTGTACTGACCGCATTGCTGCCAGCGGTACCCGCAGAAAGCGTCAAAGTGCCGCCACTGCTCAGTACCAGGTGACCGGCTCCGGTGGCACTCAAGTCCTCCTGTGTAACGGTGGCGCTGCCATCGGTGCTCACCGTGGCATCAGCAGCTACACGGTTCACCGTTACCGTTAGCGCATCCACCGTCAGGGCGTTGCTTTCCCTAATAAAAACACCGCCCGAGCCCGCATTGGCCGTTAGCGTATCGACATTGACTTCCAGAGAATTACCGCTACTGCCGATGGCGTTAGACGCTTTAAGAATCAAGCCAGCGGCCGTGATGTCCACCGCTGTCGTGTTGCGGTCCACAATGCTTCCTGACTGGGCCGTGATGGCAACGCTGCCCGTGGTCGGGCTGTTGACCGTGATGGTTTCAATCGTCACATTGCCACTTGCAGAATTGAGCAAAATGTTGCCGTTGTTGCTGCCAATAGAGGCTCCCGCCGCCATAGCAATAGCACCACCAGCACTCAGTTGAATGGTCTTGCCAGAGGCATCGACCCCGCTGGCAGAAATGCTGGCGTTGGCTTGCTGGGTAATGCCCGCCGCAGCCACCAAACTGGTATGACCCGCGCTGTTGCTCACGTTACCGCCAACAGTCAAACCGCCTGCCGTGCCTGCGCTGATCAGAAGGTTGCCTGCGGCACTGACATCACCTGTGGTCACTAGCGTGGAGATACTGCCCGAACCGGTGGCAAGAATCAGGTGTCCGGTGCTGACCACATCATCTTGCGTGGCCCCGGCCGTATTGGCACCGATGCCGGTGGTCGCTACGCGCTTGTAATCGACTGCCGCTGTTCGGCCCAAGGTGACGGAGCTGGCTTCGCTCAGGTACAAACCGCCGCTGCCTGCGTTAGCACTCAATTGGGCCACTTCCAATTCCAGCGGGTTGCTGCTGGCACCTACCGCACCCGTGGTGGGCGCGCTCAATTGAAGCTCTGTGGCGTAGACATTGACCGCCGTATCACCCGCGTTGTCCAAAATACTGCCACCCAAAGTGCTAAGGCTTACCGAGCCCCAAGCCGCTGTGGCGGACTCTGCGCTCACGGGCGTTGCGCGATCGGCCGCTGAGCGTGCATCCAACAGACCCAGCGTCAGGTTGCCAGTAGACGTAGCGACCACTGAAATATTGCCGCCGCTGGTCTGGAGCGTAGTCCCAGCGTCCATCGTGATATCGGCCAGTGCCAAAGCTGCGCGTAAGTCAATCGTGCCACCTGTCGTCGTAATATCACCGCCAGCGCCATAGGTTTGGTCGTTCTGGCTGAGTACCGACACATTCCCGCTGCCGGCATTGATGCCCGCGTTAATGGTCAGCGTGCTGCCCACATCGCTGTGCAGGTTTTCGATACGAACGTCTCCCGCGCCCAGTGCCGTGATAGCAGAATTGATGACCAAGGTGCTGGTCAGGCCAACACCGGCCCCTGTCCCGTTGCGCAATACCACCGCACCGCCCGTTCCCGTGGTGATACCGGCCAAGGCCAGCTCTTCGCCAAAGGTAAAGGCGGCCTCATTCAGCGACGCCGCGCTGGCACCCAAGGCGTCGATTCGGTTGACCGTAACACCGGCGACGCTGCCAACCACCAAACCGTTGAACTCGTTGAGGAAGACCCCTGTGTTGGCCGTGACGGCGTTGGCCGCTACGGTATGTACGCTCAGCTCAATGGCGTTGGTTCCTGTACCCACGCCTGCCGTGCCGTAAAAGCGCACGGCACTGGCGGTCACGTTGATACTTTGCGACCCACCGGCGTCAAGTCCGTCGGCGTCGGTAATCGCACCACCGGCATTCAAGCTGACCACACCGGCCGCGCCCGTACCTGCGTTCAATTGGCCCAGCACAATGTCGCCCGAGGCTATGACCCGTACCGGACTGCTGTTGGTGGCCACAATGCCCGAGGCCGACTCCATCGTCACGTTACCGCCCGCTGCCAGCAACTCTACCGACTTGTTCGCAGTGCTGGTGGTGATCACCGCCGTCTTGCGGTTGCCTCCACTGGTGCCCAGATCAATACCCGTGCTCGCCAGCACGCTGATATTGCCCGCCGTCGAATTGACGTTGGCCTGCACACTGATGGCTCCTGCCTCGGTTTGCAGCAGGATATTTCCGACATTCGTTCCCGACGAGGTGCTTTGAATCGCCTCCGTCACTAACAAATTACCGGAGGTCAAGACCAGAGAGATAACGCCGCTGGTGCCCCCCAGATTGATACCCGGTGTGAGATTGCTGCCCGCAATTTCTAGGCTGGTCGCTTCACGCACAAACAGGCCACCACTGGTGCTGGTGATCGCCTCCAGTTTGGCTACACTGGTCTGAAGAGGCGTATCTGCTGAGCCGATACCAGTAGCGGCTGACAGTGTGAGCGCCACAGCGTCTGAGCCATCACCAAACACATTGGGTGCGTCACCTGCTAGGATGTCAACGACAGCCCCCGTGCTACTGGTGATGAATGCCGTAGCGCCCACCTGCACCTTACTCAGACTCACCTGGCCATTGGCCGTCAAAGTGGCCCGCCCGCTGCTGCCCAGGGTGGTGACGGCTGAACCGCTGGACATGAGCAGCGCACCGCCTGCGAGCATCGTGATTTGACCACCTGTTAAGGTGGTCAGATCACCACCAACCACAACGGTGTTTCCTGAACTGATATCACTAGACACGTTAATGTCGCCGCCGGCTGTCAGTGAAATTGCACTAAATCTGCCGGTTGCGCTTAAGTGACTGGCCGTACTAACGGTGATTCTATCGGCAGCCGTCAGCGTCATCGCGCCGACGCCGCTCATGCTCTTGTTCACCAAAATGTCTTCGCCCGATCCCTGAGCGAGCAAAGTGATCTTACCTAAGCCGTCACCCGTACCTGCATTCGTCACACTCGAAGTGGTCACACCAAAGAGCGACAAGTGCGTCGCGGCACCAGTATTGACGGTGCCATCCAGTACCGTCTGCGACCCCCCTCTCGTGGTAAGGTTGATGTCACCACCACTGGCCGTGGTTTGCGCCAGTCGCACGATATTGACATCACCCGTGATCTGAGTGGTCGACAAGCGGCCAATCGAGCCCGTGCGCACCACATTCACGCCCAGATTAATCGTGCCCGTCCCGGTATTTTGCGCATCCAGCCAAGTGGTCTCCACCGACGTGAGGTTGATACCTGTGTTGGCAGTCAAGACCAGTTCCAGACTGCGAATTGCCTCACTTGTTTGAGAATCGTTGACGTTGTCGATTTGACCAATACGCCCGGCGGCCGAGTAAATCTGCACCGAATCGGCTTCAATTTCATTGGAAATCGTGACATCACTGTAAGCGTCCAGCTTGAGCGTTGAACCTGCCCCAATGCGCAAACTGTAGGCCGCATTGCCAAAATCGTTGACCACGATGGAGCCGCCATAGATAGCCACATTGCTACGGAATAAAGGATCGGTGGCGCTGAAGTTGTTGGCGCCAATAGTCACTTGATTCGACGCATTGGCCACCGCATGCCACACATCGGTCGTGCCATTCACCAGCTCACGCTGACCAATGACAAACCCCTTAAAGCCGTCGGCAAACGCCCGGATTTCGGAGGTATCCAGATTTAAAACGTTCGCCGTACCCACGCCCTCGGGCGAACCTATTGCAATAGCCACGGTAGAGGTGGTGGGGCGCATGGTGACAGAGCCGCTGCCCGTAATGCCGCCACTGGACATGGACAGTTCAATTTCATCGGCTTCCAAGATTAGGTTACCACCTGAGGCGGCTGTCCCTTTCTGCAAGTCAATATTGCTGGTACTTTGGAAATCAATTTTGGCGGCACCGTCAATGGTCAGTGAATGACCGTTGAGCAGCGTCAACCCTTTCATGAACGTCACCGTACCGGTTGCATGAATGATCAGATCACCGTCCAGGATCACCTCTTCCCTGAAGGTCACTGAATCAGCGGTAATCGTCAGACCTTTCAGATATTCGGCACCCGCTTCGCCCGATGCCGCGCCCGTAATCGTCGCTAAGAAGGTGACATCACCCCCGTTGCCAGCCGTCAAAGTCAGCGTATCCGCCGTATTGGTGGGCGCTGTCACGCCACCGACCAAGAAGTAAGAGTATCCGCTCTGTCCAAAAACCAAATTACCCGAGGTCGTGCTAATGCTGCGGGCACCTTCTACCTTGACCGAGTCATTCACGGTAAGGCCGGTCGTAAAGCTCTGATTGGCGCTCAGCGTGGTAGTTTGCCCAGAGCCAAAGAGCGTCATGGACTTGGCACTCACATCGGTACCAAAGTAGATCTCACCGCCTGCGCCGTTGGAATACACCGTCAGCGGATCACTGAACTGCAGGGCAGAACCGTTGCTGCTGGTGAAATAAACCGGATTGGAGTTGCCACTGGCACCGATAACGATTGTGCCAAATCCAGCGCCCAAATTGCCGATGTCACCGCGATCTAGGTTCAAGGTTGGCCCGCTGTTGCTCGATAGCATATCGCCCACCACAATCGTGGCGTTGGGGTCCAGCGGCTTGATCGTCAGTGTGGCGTCGGCACTGCGAATCGATTGCGTGATGTTGATTTCATTGGCGGCAATCGTGATGTCTTGGCCCGCAGCATCTACAGGTGAATCGATGGACTGTTTGCCCGATAGACTGATGACGTTCGTGGCACCGCCCTTGCTGCCACTGCTGTCCGCAGCACCGGTGCCCACAGTAATGCTATCGGTCGCAATGATAGACACGTTATCACGCGTGCTACTTCCCGCCACCAAGGTCTGGGCATCTACCAAGACCGACAGGGGGCTAAAGACAAAACCGGCTACCTTCTCGCCAATCGCTCCACTGGCATCCAGCGTCAGGTCGCCACCGGTTGTTTGCACATATGCACCACCCGCTGCGCGCAGGACTTGACCGTTCGCTAACTGGTGCTGGAAGCTCTCTGAACTGGTCAGATCCTTTGCAGTGATCTGGCCCGTTGCAACATCCACTTGGTAACGACCGTTCACCAAAGCCCAGATCGCATCTTCATCAAACGCCACGCCATCGAGCAACCACTGAGCTGCCGAAGAGGCCGTCAGAATAGAACCATTGGCGGCGCGCAGTAAGATGTCGCCTGTGGGTAGATCCGCCCCGTTTTGTTGCCCTCCAACCACCCGAATGCCTGAATCTAGCGTGATATTGCCTTGCTCGGCTACCACACTGACCGCACCACCCGTGGTCGTGATGTCTTCGGCCAGATTGACCTGACCACCTCCAGCATACAGAGTCACACTACCGCTGGTGGCATGTACGCCGTCGGCCAATGCGCCCCCCAGATCAAGCACATTGATGTCTCCAGCAATCGTGCGCAGCTCCACTTTGCCGCTAGCGGCCTGTTTCAGTTGATTCACGTCCAGCGCACCGGTCTGTTCGACCACAATAGCGCTAGTGCCTGTATCGGTATTCCAAATATCCATTGTTTTTACCTTTATTTCGAGCGGATTCCCGTTGTCTCCAATTCCGCCCGAAGAGATGATCTTCAAGCTTGCATTAGGTGCAGATATGTCTAACAAACCATCGGCGCGCGCGCTAAGCCCACCGGCCGTGATATTCAAAACCCCCACATAACTGGTGCGTACTTGCCCCAGAGTGATATACCCGCCAGCGGCCAGACTGACCTGGCCCGCCCCGGCATCGACCAGCGTATCAAAGGCCATGGTCATCGCCCCTGTTCCGGCCTTGAGCGTCATAGTGCCCCCGGCGCTGCTCACGTCGCCCAATTCGGACATCACCAAACCACCAGCACCCTCTAAAGTGATACTGGCACCGCCTGAGCTAATAGGTGCGTTCAGTGTCAGTAAGCCGCCGGTTGTAACCAAGTTGACAGCCTGCTGTGCCGTATCGATCGCCGCATTCAACGTCATACCGCCACCCGATAGCACAGTCACGGCGGCCTTGGCTTGGCTGCGGATTTGGTTAATCACCACCGCATCTTTTTCGTAGACCTTTATCTCACCACCGGCCACAATGTCCAGAGTGCTGGCCTCTATGGTGGTATCGCCTCCACCAAGACCCCACGCGGCACGGTTGCCCAGTACCACACTGCCAGCGGCCTGTATGGCAACGTCGGCTCCATCGGTAAGATTTTTGATCCAGACCTTGCCACCCGTGCTAACAATGCGCAAACTGCCGACACTGCCCGTGATGCTGTTGATGACAACATCTCCATCGGCAATGATGGTGACATTGCCCGCAGACATGACCAATGTGTTAATAATCAGATCCGCCTTGCCTGTGTCTGCGGCTTTCTGCTCAATCGTCAAATTGCTGGGCTTGGCTCCGTTGAGGGTATTGAGGGTGATGTTCATCACACCCACTTCGGTCTTCATACTCAGGTCACCACTGGCAGTGGCCGTCAGTGAACCCGCGGTCAGCTTGCCACCCAAGGTAAGGCTGTTGCCCGCACTCAGGGTCACCGCTCCACCGCTGGTACCCGTTCCAACCGCAATCGGCGATACGACCACCAGCGACTTGCCGGCACTCAAACCAATCGTCTCACCATCATTAGTGGGGAGGTTCACCACCGTCAGGCTGCCATTGGCATTTAAGCTGTAGGGACCGGCTGGACGATCAGGAAGCACCAGCACATAGTCTCCGGGCTGGTTCAGTTGCGTAACGCCCGCGTCCGAGGCAGAAGCACTCACATTAAATGAAACATTGGCAACCACCGCCTGCAACTGAATCGTTTGACCCGAGACGGTGGCCGTCACCACATTGGTTGCGCTCAACTTACGCGCCAGCTCGCCCAAAATTGAGGACCAAGTCACTGCAACAGTGCCACCCCCACCGATCGCATCGCCTGCTTTAACAGTTTGGGCCACGCCGTTCACCGTCACGGTGTAGCTGATATCGGCTGACAGTGTGGAACCGCCAAAATTAACACTGCTTTGCTGCTTGGCAGATGGGGTCGCTGTGACCTCTGGCGTCGTACCGGTCTGGATGACCACACCCACCACGTTCCGGGTGCCGCTGTAGGTCACGCGGGCATCGGCCACATTGAAGCCGAGATTTTGCGTTTGCCCAACCAAGGTCAAGCTGCGCGTGGCCGCATCGGGTGTGACCGTGATCTGCGTCCCGGTATAAGGCCGCTCGGCCGTGGCCGCTGCAATGCCAGCGCTTACTGCAGCGTTCTCGCCTGTTTGAATCTTGCTGGCCAATGCGGTCAGAACCGCATTCCAGCTACCTGCCGCTATACCGTCTTGGCCAATGGTGACACTGTAACTGCGCGATCCCATATCAACAATAAAACTGACCCCATTGACCAGTTTGAGAACCTGGTCAGGTGTATCTGCCGAATTGGTAGAGGCCGCTGCAAAAATAATCTTGCTGGTTTGAGCCGACGACAAACCCGCCTTGGTCAGTGGCACGCCGGGGTCGTCGGCCAATGCCGTACTAGAGGTGGCATACACGGCGTTCACGGTAAACGGCGTGTTATTGGTGGCACCTGTCAGGCTTAGAGCGGAACCACTGGCGCTGACCGTTACTTGGTTGTCCGCAGTGATCAGGTTATCCAGCGCATCCAGAACCCCCACGGTGGCACCAGAACCCACCCAAGCAGAGGCCACCGTGGTGCTTAACCCAGTCGCAGTCACGTTCGTACGAGAGGTTTGCTGATTAATGCTGTCCGCTAGGCCGTCCAGCACATTTTGTGCCGTACTGCCCTGCTCGGCGGTGAAGGTGCCGCTCACAGAACCAGCGGTCACGGTGTAGACATAGCCTGCCGCCACCGGCAAGCCCGACAAGTCCAGTACCCTTGGCAGAGTAACACCCTCGGGCGTGGCTTGCACATTGGCCAGCCACAAGCGATGGGCTGCGTCGGTAATCGCCACCCCTGCTTCATCGGCGATTTTGAGGCTGATGCTGTCGTTGGCTGACAGCCCCGTCAGCTTCAGTCCCAGATTGGCACCGGTGCGCACCGTATAGGCTTTACCGTTCAGTACCACGGTGTAGAGCACGTCAGACGCTACCGTCCCGGCAAAATTTACATCGGTGACTTGCTTGGTGCTGCTAGCAGCTGCCTGTGAGGTAGCGATAGCCTTTGTGGCCAACTTGGCCGTTGGTGTGATAGCTGCTCCATTCACAACAAACGGAGTATTGACGGCATTGGCTACCAGTGTCAGACGGCGTGCCGCTTGGTCAACGGTTTCCACAAACAGCGTATCACTGGCGTTGCTACTGGACAGAGAAATGCTCGCACTGCCTGCACCACTGCTGATCCACAACACATTTCCATCAACACGTGTACCGTACTTGCTGCCGTACTTGGTCGCTAAATTTGCCGCAAGACCAAGGGCACGGTCGCCACCCGACATACCTGCTTCAGACCTGTAGGTGGCCGTGTCACCGCCTATCGTCAAGGTGTAATCGGCCACACCAGTGGTCTGTACACCGCTGAGATTCACGGGCCTGGCCTGTTGCACGGTCACCGCCTCGCCTTTTTGAATCAGTGCATCCAAAGCCGCGTTAACCGAAATCCAAGTCGCTGCAACGGTCGTCTTGGTCGCCGATGCGCTAGAACCTATGGCAGCCACCAGCTTATCGGCCACCGTCGCCAAACTTAACGTGTCGCCGTTGTCGAGGGTGACTGTATAAGCCGTACCACCGACCGTTACGGTGTATTGCATATCAACCCGCGTTGGCAAACCTGTCAGGCTGACCTGTTGCCCCCCCGCGCTACTGGCAGTGACCGAGGCGCGGCCTGACTCTGTCACCGCTTGCAAACGTTGCACAGTGGCCGTAATGGTGGCGGTCAATGGATCAACACCACTACCAGCGCTGGCATCGCTCAGTGTGATGACGTTGCCACTGCGCGTGGCCGTCAAACCAGTGCCAGCGGCATTGAGCGCGGTGGTCAATTGGGTGGCAAGTGTGGTCAGGCTGGTGCTACTGGACACCACCGTTACACCATTGGTGACGCCAGAGATATTGAGAGTGTAGCGTGCGCCATTTTCAGCCGTCAGCCCTGTCACGTCAATCGTGCGGCTAGGAGGCGTTTGGCCAACACTGGCAGCTGCGGTGACGCGTCCGCCGGCCTGTAGGGTCACGCTGATCACTGAACCGGAAAGAGTGGCTGCATAGGTATCGCTACCCGTTCCATCAATCTGCGTCTTGAGCTTGGCGGCCAAGCTGGCGTTGGTTTCACCCGAGGCAGCCACTTGCGTAAAGTTGCTACCCCCTATGGTCACGGTATAGCTTGCGCCCACGACCACATTCCAATCGGCTACATCTACTGTGAGCGCAGTGGTTGGCGTTGAAGGTGTGACCGTTGCCGTGCCCAGCGCGCCTGTCACTGCACTGGCAGTCGCACTGCCCAGAGCGTTGGTGACAGTCCACTCTTTGGCCACAACACTGACAGCCTGCGCCGTATTGACCCATAAGGAAGCATTGTCGCCAACTGTGACAGTGTAGTCGTGTCCATTGACCAGTACGCTATAGCGTTGGTCAGTGGCCACCGCTTGGGCAGCACCAAAAGTCACCAGACTCACCTGTGCCGCTTCATAACCAGCAGGCGTTACTGGGGTGGTGCCCGTATCGGTCAGTGCGGATAACACCGCACCGACATAGTTTTCTGTCACAACCACATCGCTCAACGTGAAAGGCGTACTGGCTTGCCGGGCTTGCAAGCTCAGCGCTGCAGCACCTGCATCAACCGTTACGGCAATACCACCCACACCAGATACCGCTGGATGTGCCGCTTCAATCGCCGCCTTCAGGCCTTGCAAGACACCCGATATATCGGTACCGGTGCTGGTAAATTTGCTCTCGACACCATCAATAGTGACGCTGTAGATATAGCCCACCGCCGTCAGTGGGGTAAAGACTACTCGGTTGCGTTGGTAGGAATTGGTACCCGCTGCAACGTTGGTTGTGGCGCTAACATTGACCGAACCACCACCTGTGCCACGAATTGAGGCGTCGCTAAGAGTGACCCCCTCGGCGGTCACCCTGAAGGCGCTGTCGCTACTCGATATCACACGCGCTTCGAGCTCAGCACCCACGCCACTGTCGTTGCTGTTTTTCAGCCAAGCAGGCGCCAGAGTTGGTCGGCCAATCAGCGTTACCGTGTAACCGTACAAGTCGGGCGAGGCTTGGTCGTAGGCATAAGTAATGCTGCCATTGGCACCCAACACGAGTGCCTTCCATTCTTGCAGGTCACCTGTCGCCTCTACCAAAACGCTGCCATTCTTTTTGACGGCACCCGCGTCTGCAGCGGCTTCCATCTCATCGATGAACACCGAGCCATCAACCCGCAACTCGATATTGTGTCCAGCCATGTCCGCAAAATTACGAATTTCGCGTACGTAGGTGTCATCGCCCGTTTTAATGGTGATGGCACCGCTCTTGGCCGTTACCGAGTCAATCACTAATCCATCAGATTCATTAATAGTGATATTGCCCGCAAGCGACGACTTGGCCGTGACGCTCGTTACCACGGTATTGAGCAGTATGCTGCCGCTGGTTTGTACATTCAAATCACGGCTGATAAACACCGAAGCACCATCAATCGACACCGTAGCTGCCGTGACCAAAATATTGCCCGTCGAGGCGTTGGTACTGGCGGGATTGGCGCTCACAATACCACCCAACACAGTCAGGTTACCTGTCACGCGCAGTTCCACATTCGCAGCCGCATCAAAACCGCTCACCCCCCCCACAAAACCACTGAGCGTAAGATCGCTGGTGCCGTTTTCTTTCGCCAAGCTCACATAGATATCGCGCAGCGCCCGTAGCTCAAACTTGCTGGCCGGGAACTGGCCCGATTGAACATTGATATAGCCCGAATCCTTGGCTTGAGTAGCAAAGAAACTTAACTCTTGCGTGCCCGCACCAGCCGTGATACTGACCGTACTGCCCGAAACACTGGCGGAATAAGCCGACAAGGCATCAATCTTGGCAGCCAAGGCGGCGGCCACCGTGGCAGAGGTATCACCCACCACCGCGAGCACCACTACTTCTTGCCGTCCGCCGCTGGTCTCAAACAAAACGCCGTAGGACTCTCCCGCGCTAATCGTCAGTCCGCTGAGGTTGACAGTGCGCAGGCTATTGGCCCCGCTGGCCGCTTTGGCATTCACAATGGAACCGGTGTTCAACGCGACCGCCGTTTGCACCTGGCGTTCACCCTTGGCAACAATAATCAGTTCACCGATGTTGCCTCCGGCTGCGCCTGGAGCGGCTAGGATCTGTCCGTTTATCGTGACGTTGGCACCAGCTCTGAGTTCCAGATGGTCCTTGGCTGTGAGCGTGCCCAGAATGGAAAGCGACCCGCCGCTTTCCAAAATGAGTGTGTCGGAGGTCATGACCGCAGGCAACTTTTCGGTCAGCGTGCCTTTACCCACCGTACCATCACTGTTGATAACCGGCACGCCAAAAGTAAAGTAGTTACCCGCACGGTATTCCATCCATTTTTCGGCGTTGATGAACTGGTACACCTGCACATAGTCGTTGGCCACCAGCGCGATACCACCGTTGTGGTCCAGCGAGTTGTTGGCAGACGGATCGGTAGCCACCCAGTTGCTTGGCTTGGCCACCGATACAGAGTCTTGTAGACTGGTCAGACGCAGCATATCGCCCCTAACCAGACCCGTGGCGCCCACACGCAGTTGGGTCTGCGCCGTCAGGCTCACCGTGTTGGTCAGCACATTGGCAGTGCCCGACTTGGCCGTGACAGCGCGAAGCACATCCACGCCTGATGAGGTCTCTAGCGCCCCATCGGTGTCCGACAGCACGATATCGCCCGTGCTGGTTTCAGCGTTCAGCGCATTGACGGCCAACTCCATGCCAGTAATGCCCTTGCCCGCACGCAGAGTCAGCAGATTGGCAACCAAATCCACATCAATATCTGCACCACCCTCCGTGATGTTGCCACCAGCACTGAGGGTGATATCGCCCGCGGAACTGGCTGCCGACAAGGTTTGCGTCACACCGTTGACCGTACTCGTGGGTGCCTCATCGGCGCCCGCCAAGTAAATACCCGCATTGGCATACCGAACCACGATATCGCCACCAGCTGTTACATCCAGTTCGTTACTGCTGCTATTGGCAGCCAACGCCACTCTGCTCAACTCTACCGAGCCTGCGGCGTTGATGATCAAGTCACCTTGGCCGATGACCGTATCGGTCACCACCATCGCCCGCGCGGCAGCAGCCGAGGAAGCGGCCTTATCTTGCAAAATTTGGACATCCCCCACACCTTGAGTGGTGACAGCCAAGGTATTGACTTTGGTAGCCAAATCAACCAACCACGTTTGGTTAACCGGCGCATCCAAGCCCACCATAGAGGCGTACACATCCAATCGGTCAGCAGTAATCAAACCGCCATTCAGCTTGGTAACGGCTCCCTCGGCGTGCAATTCCACATCGCCACGAGCTGCGTTGGTCAAAACGCCCAACTTAAGGTTGGCAGCCAAGGTGGTTGCAGGGGCAGACAAAGGCGTCTGGATCGCCGACAGCACCATATCGTTACCGTCGCTGCTACCCAAGGTGCGCGCGGCTTTAACTTCCAAATTACCGTAAGTGCTAAGGTTAATCGCCCCATCAAACGCCTCGGCTTGCGTCACCACCAGATCGCCCGTGTTGACGACCTCAATAGTGCCCGCCCCTTTGAGTCGCAGCAATTCAATGGTCGCCACTTTGGTTTGCAAGGTGATGGCGTTCTCGGCCACAACGCTGAGCACATCGGCGCTGATCAAACCAGAGATCACCTGGATCGACTCGTCATCTGCCGTAGTCACCGTGCCTTTGGTATCCACACCCGCCATCTTGGTCTGGATAACCGTACCGGACAGGGCGCCCAGTTCCACACGCGCACCGGCTGCCCGGGCTTCAAGGGTGCTACTGGACAGGGTAATGTGACCGCCATACTGACCCGCAGTCAGTGTCAGATTACCCGTTTGGGCACTCAGACGGGTATCGCTATCGGCGCTAATGCGACCGTCTTTGGAAGCACCCATGCCCGCTTGCACGGCAATTGCACCTGCATCCACCGTACCGCTGAGCTCAACATTGCGATCCGATTGCAAAGTAACCGTACCAAAAGTGGTTCCGGTTGGGGCACCTACCCGACCGCCTAGGTTCAGGCCAGTCGTAGCGTGCAAAATAGCCGTCGCCGTGCCTTGATTTGCATTCTGACTGGCTTTGAGCAAAGCCGAATCATCAAGCAGCAAGCGACCACGCGTAGCAAGATCAATGGCATTGGCACTGAGTGTGGCAGTGATAGGCTTGGCACTAACGCCCTCTCCTTTGATCTGCCCTTGCAGGCTCAACTGCCCCACCGAATCAATCGTCAGGGCGCTCGTGGCGCTCATTTTTCCGCTAATGGCCACCGTACCACCGCTGTCAATCACGATATTGCCTGCCGTCACCGAATCTGCAGAACCTAGACTGCTACGACCCGTCGTGGCGTCGTATTTGACCTCGGTCACCAATTGCACCTGGGTGGCATACACCGGCTGGTCGCGCCATACGTTGACGCTCTTCATTTTTTCGACCTTCACCATCTGGGTACTGGTCTTGTAGACCGGACGGTAGTCGTACACATCTTGCGCCTGGGTAGACAGGCTGTAACTTAACTGAACGCGCTGGTCATACATATCGTTCCAGTTGGACGTCCAGCGGTATTGGTAGTTATTAAAGTCTTCGTAGCGGTAGCCATAAACCCTAAAGCTGGAGACGCGGTCGTTACCAATCGGGTTGCCGTCGGTGAAATTGCTGTCGCTACCAAAGAAGTTTTCTTGCGTACCGTTGTAATCGCCGTGTTCGTACAGCGTAACTTTGTAGGTCTGATTGCCCACCAAAAGCCCGCTGGCCGCGTCATTAAAACCGCCGACCCAAGAGGTTGAAAACCAATCCACGTTGTAGACCGAGCCGCCGTATCCCACGTGCTGGTAAAGCGCGGTGTTGTCACCATAGTAACTGGCGTACCCTGGTGCATAGCCTACGTTAACCCCCGACTGGGTGGTAGCGGTACCTGGAATATAGACAACAGATTGGGTGTTATTGGCCAGTTCGCCAAGATAAGAGCCTGGCGCGTAAATGGTGCTGGTGGCACGTAAGCCGCCCGATGCAGGGGCAACTGCGTCAAAGCCGACCGTGAAGGTGCCGTAATTTTCAGAGTCGGCAATAACCCAAGTCAGCTCTTTGTAGATACCGTTAAAGCGAACGAGGCCATTGCCCTCACCCGAGTTACCGACATAACCACCCTGGCCCTCCCAAATCGAGCCACCGCCCCAACCCGCATTGATATTGCCCGTCACCACATCAAAATCTTCGTTGCCAAACCAAAGTACAGCACCGTCGCCGCCCTGACCCAGACTTTGAATTGCGATAACCGGATTGACCACGGGTTGCGAGAAGGTGATCTTGCCAGTGCGGTTGCCCTCTAAGAACGCAATGTACTGGTTAGTACCCGTACTGGTTCCTGCCCCACCTGCGGGGCCATTATTCACACCAGAGCCACTGTAACCACCGTAGTTCCATCCCTTGTTGCCCCAGTTCATACCCAGGGCTTCACCCGCAAAATTGACGGTCACGCCTGCCGCAGAACCACTGACCGTACTGGTGCCCCCATTGATCTGGTTCATGCCACCCCAGGTGACCCAGTTGATATTGCCATCCGCACCCGAAGCCGCAGCTGTATTACGACCATCGTTGCCGTATTGCATACTCTGCGGGTCAATGGCCCACTGAGGGTTCTGATTGAGGGTAAAGTCAGGTGAGTTGGTTGGCATGGGGTTAAAAATCCCACTCAAACCATTGGTCAATTGGTAAGTACGCTGACCCCCGCCGGCATACCCGGTTTGCCAAGAAGCCGATCGACCATCGGAATCAACAGCGCCCATGACCGTGTTGTTCGTAAAGGCCGAATCCTTCTGCTGGTACAGGACATTCGCGTAATCTTGGTACTGACCGACTTTTTCACCAAAACCCAAGGAACTGGGCGATACGCCTTGACGCTCTAGCGACTTGAGCGCATCACTTAGAGCCGTTCCCCTTAGCACCGTGTTAACACTGTTTGTAATATTTTTATCAAACAACGCCTGGCGCACCTTCAAAGATTCGCCCATATTGTCTAGAGTGACCCAGTCGCCACCGGTATTGCTGCCATCAAGCGAGGAGTCGCCCAGCAAGTACCTAGCCTCACCGGCGCTGGCTACGCTCAAAATCGCGTCTTGGGCACCTACTGGCATCAAAATGTACTTGTCGCGCCAGTTGGCCACGTCCACATAAAACACATTCTTGGACGTGCTGGCCAAGTTGCCGGTGGGGTTCCATGTAGGGTGCAGGGCTTTGCCGTCAGTACCTACAAAACCTTCGGATAAAGCGCTGGCCGTACCGTTGACAGTCTGATTGAGTTTCCAGTCGGTATAGCTAAAGTCGTATACGGGCATATAGCCAGTAGCATTGAATACCGCCCACTTCTGCGCGTCGCTTAGCTGGGTAAAGGCACGGTAGCTGGCTGCGGTGTAATCGCCCGTGACGGCTTCTGCGGAGCGCACGGGAACCTGCTCATTGCCCGCATTGGCCCAGTTAACTACCTTGGCGTACGACGGTGCGGTACTGGCACGGGTGCCGTCGTTGAGGTAATGCACCCCTTCGATCAATACCTCAACAAACTTGCGGCTGTCGGGGGCGTTGGGGTTGAAGTAACCGATTTGCTGCAAATTGACGTTCATGGTCTCGTAGCGACTGCCAACGACCACCAAATCGGTACCCACTTGTTCGGTAATTTGTGTAGGCACCCAAGTCACTTCGGGTACCAGCACCACGCCGTCAGACACCTTGACGGTATCAACCACCACCTGCACTTCTTTCTCGGCCGTCACGTAGGTAGGCACCAGCACTGTCTCAACCGCCGCCACATTGGCATCCGCATCAAGTGTGACATTGCCACCAGCCAGCAGGCTGACCGTACCTACCGCCTGCAGCAAGCCCTGCCCAGCAATCGAAATGGTGCCGCCACTCAGGTTGGCGCGCGTGACTGGCGTTGTCGTGCCACGCATTTGATCCACAGTCCAAGCCATATTGATACCCGCATGGACATCAATATTTCCTTTAGAGACGATGGTGCCACCGATACTTACCGATGAACCGGCACTCAACAATGCCCGACCCGTCAGGCTGGTCACATCAATGGTGCCGTTGATGGTCATAGTGGGAGCCACCATGTGCACCAAATTGGCCGCCTTGGCAATCGCAGGATCAAGCCCCGCCGCAATGGCGCGGCCCGACAGCACCAAGTTGTTGCGCGCCCTAAGGTATAGCGACGACTCCGCCCCGGTCGCGTACACATAGCTGCCCGAGAGTATGCCCACACTGTTGCCAAGCACGTTCAGGGAGTCGCGCACATTGGTGTTACGCAGCAGATTGACATCCCCCGCCAACGACTCAATGCGAATCTTGCTCACCTTGGCACCGCCCAGGTCACCATCGGTCATGAGCCGCTGGCCCAACACGCCCGTGATGGTGATGCCGTCGATCGACTCAATGTCAATCGAGCCACCGGAGGCGGTGTCTAATGTGCCGCCTGAAACATATTGGTTGTCTTTCACCACCAGTTCCTGCACCCAGACCCCTATCTTGGAGCTGTCAATGCCCGCGCGTAGGGTGATGCTGTCTTGCGCCGTCACCAAACCACCGATGTTGACCATAGAACGTGACCGCAGCAGCATGTCTGAGCCCACGTCAACCGTGCTTACGGCACCACGCAACAAAATGTCGCCGTCCGAGACAATGCTTAGCTGGCCATCAACCAGCAAGTCGCTGTTACCTGCAGTCACCGTTGCGGTACCCGCGCTGGCATCTGCGTCTGCAGCCAGTGCGCCCGTATAAATAGACGCGTCGAGGTTTTGCACCGTTAGTACCCCACCCGCTGTGCTAGCAGTATGGCGCGCACCCTGCTTGATCAGACGCGCCAGCTCTTCGGTCACCATGGCCAAGGTGTACCCGCTGCCAGCCGTTACGGTATAAGTTTGTGCGGCTGCGCCTGTGCCCAGAGTGACGCTGTAGCGTCCACCCACAACAATAGTCCAAGCCGTCGTGTCAACCGTGGCTGGTGTGCCTGAATCTGTACCCCGCACCACAGCCGCCGTACCCACCGCAGGCGCGGCACCCGTAGTGGCTATCACGCTGCTGGGCAGTACCTTGCCGTCTTTTTTGGTTAAGGTGAGCACATCGCCCGAGCGGTTGGCCGCAAAATTGGCGTTGGCGTTGATCTTGTTACGCAAGTCGTCTAGCAACGCGGAAAGTGTGCTGGTAGCCGTTGCAGTGGTGCTGAAGCCAACGCCCCCAATACTGATGCTGTAGACGACACCAGCGACCACCTTCCAACTCGACGCATCCACCTGCGTCTCGCTCCAAGTACCATAACCGGTGGCGTCCACCTTGACCTGGCTCTTGGCCGTCATATCAAAACCGGTACCCGTCAAATTGCTGCCGGTTTGGATATTTATGGTGCCTGTGGCAAACAATTGCCCACCCCAGTCCGTGCTGTTGTTGCCCAGGGTCAGGGCATTGGTGGCCTTGATGTCTAGGGTCGCAGCCTTGCCGGTGTAGGTGACTGGCAGACTGGCATCAAAAACCATGCTTTCGGCCGCTGGATCGTAAGTAAACGGATGATCAGCGCCCGCACGCACCGAACCCATCGCACTGATAGTTTGGGCTTCAAGCCTGATAGCACTTTGATGGCCGGTGCTATAGAGCTGGGCGTTTTCATACAACGTGATAAGGCCAGCAGCCTTGAGGCTTAGCAGCGTATCGGCCTCTGCAATCACTGCTGAGCCGGCGGTCGTACCACCGAGCGTGATAGCGTCACCTGCCACCATGCGCAGGCTGTGCCCGCTGCTTTGGGCGCTAAGCGCCATATTGACCACGTCAATATCGCCGCCTGCGGTAATCAGCATAGAGCCCACAATGCCAATGGCACCATGCAAATGCACGTCTTGCATGGCGGTGATGGTCAATTCGTTGTCGTAACTGGCAGTGCTGGGGTGGTGCGTGCGCAATACGCCCGCCACGTCCACGTTTTTACCACTGAGCACGATGCTAGCGCCCGACTCCAACCAACCTGAGGTGGCCAATATACTGACCGAACCCGTGGTGGAGCCGACCTGCAACAAGCCCAGATCGGGGTTGCCCTTGCCTATTACACTGTCGATCAGCACATCATTCATGCCGGTGACTACGATGCGTCCGCCAGCATCCAGTGTTTTGAGGTTGCTGGTGCCATAGGTGTGGATACTCACCTCGCCTGCTTGTTCGCGGGTTCCGGCGTTGATCAGAATGTCACGCTGCGCCGTTAAATTGCCTTTGAGCGCCAGCGTGCCGGTGGCATTGATCACAATACTGGCGTTAGCGCCACGGGCAATAAAGTCGCCCTCTAGGGTTGAGGTACCGGCAGGGTTCATCACCATGCTGCCGTCCAAGGTTTCCAACAAGCTGGTCGCCGCAAACGAGACCGACTGCGCACCTAGGCTATTGGTGCCCGCGTACATATTGACGGCGCTGTAGCCGCGGACGGCACCTGCAATCGAGATGGTACCGGCAGGTGCATTGGCGCGACCCAGGTTGACCACCGAACCACGGCCACTGGCGTCAATGGCGTACCCGCGTGACGAGGTTGTTGGCCCCGTGGTGGGGTTGGACGCTTTGATCTGACTGAAACCCAGCCGTTCAGCGCCACCATCGGCCACACTGGCGATACGCAACTCGTAATTGCTGGTCAGCATCAATCGGCCATCGTCTAGGCGCACCGTAACCTTGCGATCGGCCGCTGTCGCAAAGCCAAAGGCCGCATCAATCACCGCCTGTAGGTCGGTAACCACCTGGCCCAAACCACCTAACCCAACGCCCGAGCGCGTTGTTGGCAGGGTAATTTTTTGTACGGCGTCTACCGTTCCCTGTTCAATAGTTAAGTTAAAGCTCACGGGGGCACTTAAATGCCCGTCGGCAAACTCCACAAAACCATCGGCCACAATTTCTTGCGTCCAAGCGGGCGTAAGTACCGACATATCGCCACCGGCCGACAGCGAGATGCTGCTGTAGTCTTGCCAAGTGCGAATCTGCACATTGCCGCCAATCACAATGCCTTCGTCAGCCCAAGGATCGTCGGCAGTAGCCGCGTGCGAGCTGTTACCACCACGCACGTCAATTAGCTTACCGGCCATCAAGTCGCGGCCCAATCGAATTTGCTCATCGGCCTCTATGCGCAGCTCAGAGTTGCCTCCAAAGTTGCGCACGGTGCTACCCAGGTAATAACCGGCGGTATCGTAATGGTCTACCACCTCGCCACCAGCAATCATCTGCCCCATCAGCCAAGCATCTTGAGCGGCGGTAATTTTGAGTACGCCGTCGGGATTGGCTACAGCCAACACAGCGGACTCTGGCAGCCGCACGCCCATATGGTCGCTGTTGGCACCCCCTGATACGTCAATCAGCTGGCTGGCCCGAATGCGGGCACCAATGGTGACGGTATTGCCGCTCAGTCCCAGCGTATCAATGCCCAGATCCAACTGGCCGGTCGCTTTGATACGAACAGTCGAAAGCTCATCGGTCCAATTGATCGTCTCACCCGTTAAGCGTCCGGCACTGTTAAAGCTTTGCACCGCACGACCACCCGAGAGCACCATGCCACCCAGCACCACACTGCCTACCGCATTGATATCTACCAAACCGCCTGAACGATCGCTGGTCCAGCCTGCGGCGGTAATTCCCGCCACCGTATCGAGGCGTACCGCGATATGGTTGTCATCCGCACCAGGGCCGGCCGTGGTTTTTAGCGTTACCGACTTGGCAGCCGCCAAACTGTTGTTCAGCAAGATTTGCTGGCCAGCCGTGATGCTAATCGTTGAATCTGGCCCTAGGTAGCGGGTGCCGTCCGCGTCACGCACCGCACCGGCCAACACCGCACCTTGAATCTCCACATCGTCACGACCACTGATAGTGATACTTGACCCCGGCTGGACGCTAGACACAGTCGAGGAGGCATGTACATACACGCTAACCCCATCCAGCGGCATACCCGCCCCTTGTGCTCCGCGACCGGTTAACGTGATGTCACCGTTAATGACACCCTCGCCCTGCCAGAACACACTGCGGTCGGAGGCAATGGTCAAATCAGACCCAGCGCCCAGCAGATTGATACGGCCACCACTCACAATGGCGTCGTCTTTCACGTCAATCACAAAGTCGGCATTATCTTGTAGCGTGGTGACAGTGCCCGTAAGCAGGAAACCGGCACCGCGCTGACCCAGTAGTACATGCGGCTCCATGATCTGGATCGCATCTGCTGCGCCGTCATTGGTCTCATCGTAAGCGTAGACCATATAGCGGTTTGTGCCGTCGGTAAGCAACCAGCGCTTGGTGGGCGTAGCGGGCGCGTCGGCCTTGGAGTAGTCCACCGTGAAGCTGGTGACAAGTTGCTTGCCTGCCACCGCATTGGCGTTGTAATAGACCGTACCGGTGTATTCCACCAAACCAGCCTGCTCAAGCACAAGGGCTTTGACTTCAGGGCTCAACGCAGAAAGCGCCGTTCCCGCCACGGGAATACCACCGTTCAGTGTGTTCCAGATAATGTCTTTGTTGCTGTAATCCACCCCTTGGGTAAAGCCCAACCTGTAAGGTGTGGTCGCTCCCGCCTTGTAAAACACCAAGCCGTCCCAGCGGTTATAGCCCTGCTTGGTCAGCACGTACTCTTGTTGAGAAAGGGTTAAATCAGCCCATAGCGTGCCAGGTGCCGCAGGGGTCACCTCACCCCACCAGTCTTTTGAACTGCTATCGTAGTCTTTATCAGCCCCATCTATAAACGTGTCTTTAACGGTTCCGTCCGCTTTGACATACACCTGTTTGTCTACGATGCCGTAGCCCAGTGATTTGAGCACCACGGCACGCTGGGCTGTGGTTAACTGCTCAAATCCGGTTGCCTCCAGCGGAGCTGGTACACCACCCCAGTCCATGGTACTCAGGTCAAACGTGCCACCGCCGGGGGTAAACCCAGTGACCCACATTTCAGACAAGGGGGCATCGGCCTTGAAGTAGTGCTGGCCGTCGTAGCGGTCATAGCCCAACGAATGCGCCACCACGTCTTTTTGCGCTTGGGTCAGGCTGGTAAACGAAGTACCCGGTGCAGGTGTACCCGCTGTGCCCCAAACCATCTGGGTATTGGTGTAATCGGTCATCACCCCTTGGGTGAAACTGGTGACCAGTGCTTTACCGGCGGGGGCGTTGTAATTGATGAACTGCAGGGGTGCCGTAGCGGCTGCAATCGACTTGGCAACCACCGACTTTTGTCCGGCCGTCAAGTCTTTGTAGTGCACACTGAGGGCCGGACGTAGTTTGCTGGCCACCAAGATTTGCTGGTCGTACGACAACTCGTCGAACGGGTTGTGCTCTACGGACAAACGGGAATCTGCAAAAGTCAGTGTGAACGCGGGAGCGTCCGTCACCTGGGTAATACGCAGTTCAGTCACCGGTGCGCCATTCGCGGTAGAAGTGGTTGAACTGGTCGCTGTCACCACAGGCACTTCACGGGGTGCCGCATCGCTGATGGCCTTGGCCAAGGCGTAAGCCAGACGCGAACGTGTCACGCTATCGTTTTCGCCTATATCGGCACTGGTCACCGTGTAACTGGCCACAGTGCCGTTGACGGTAACCGACAACGTGTCGCCTGCCACAAACTGACCGTGCACGGTGATCTCGGTGTCACTCACTTGTAAACGCGCTGCATCGCTGCTGGTCACATTGAAACTACTGACCTTTCCAGCGTTCACGATGATTTTGGCGACTTCGGAGCTGGTATCAGTAGCCGCAATCACAAGACCCGAAGCCTTGTAGTGGATGGCCGACTGTGCGTCGTTAATGGCTTTTGTCAGGCCTTTTGCCACGCTGCTCAAAGTGTCAGACGCGGTACCGCCTATATCGCTGGCTTGCACGGTATAGCTCAATGTCGTGCCATTGAGGACAACGGCCAAGACATCGCCTGCCGCGAAGGTACCGGTCAGGGTGAGCTTGTCGTTTTGGGTGGGTACAAATTGGACGATTTGATCAACGACCGCTTTTTGCGCAGGCGTGAGTCCAGAGTAAGGTGTACCTGTCTGTGGCTTAGGTACGGAGCCCCACTGCTCGGCAGAGATAACCAGCGCAAAATTCAGGCTAGAAGCCTCAGTCCACTCGGCTTTGGAGACGGTGCTGTAATCAAACGGTGCGCTAGACCAATCCAGGTAGTCAATACGGTCGTAGTCGTACAGATAACCCAGACTGTTGGCCACCACCAATTTTTGCAGCGGTGTCAATTGCTCAAAACTGGCATTGGCGCTGGGAGCCTCTACGCCTGCGGCAGCCCAATTAATGAGCGCATTGTCGTAGTCGGCAGAAACGCCCTGAATAAAGCCCGTCTTAACTTGGCTACCAGCAGGGGCGAAGCGATTGAAATAAACCGTCCCAGTGTATGAGGTGTATTGATCCTGCTTGGCCGAGTCGACTACCGGGCCATCGCTGATACTGGTGAAAAAGCGCCCCGTAATGGGATTGAAGTAACCCGTGGCCGGTTGCTTACCAGTGACCGGATCTTTTGCCGGTGGCTGTATCGCGGTATACCCTTGCGCCGCAGCGATGGCAGTTCGTGTGGCCTCTGGTAGCTCGGCAAAAGGCACATAGTTGCCCACCGATACCAGCACGGCATTGGCGGCATCCAGCGCCAAGTTACCGCCGGTAAACAGGGCTTTCAAATCATTGGCCATGACCGAGCCACCCGCCGCATTCAAGCCCGCCAGAATAGATGAAATCTTGCTGGCGTCGGTTTCTTGGGTAATCAGCTTACCCGCTAAACCATTGAAATAATCCGCAAATTCGTCTTGCACTTCGCTGGCCGAGAGCGTCATTTTTCCTGCGGCGGTCAAAGAGCCAGCCAGCGTCATCTCACCTGTTGTGGCCAAAGTAACAACGGAGTCTGCACCTGTCAGGTAGGCCTTATTATCTGTATCGAAACGAGCACCCGAAACCACGGCACTGCCACTGAGCAGGTGGATGTAAGTGCCACCCTTGAGGGTGATGTCACCACGGGCATTGCGCGTTGCCACCGTAGCGCCTTCGAGCAGGGTTAGACCCGTACCCGCGTCGACTACAATTTTGGCGTCGGTCGCGTTGTCATTTACACCGGCGAACAGGCCGGTGGCGCTGTAGACCGAACCCGAGGTCTTGATCTTGAGCTGGCTGTTAGCGGCCAAGGTCTGAATGGTGCTGCCTTTATCGGCAGTGAAGCTGTTGATCTCGCTGCCGTAGGTGACAAAACCACCCACACCCGTGCTGGACTTGGTCTGACCAACCTTGATGTCGATCAGGTTATCGGCAATGACCCAGCCCATCACCAGCATTTGCTCATCAACGTTGGCAACCAGCACAGGGGCCTTGATACCAGCGTCGGCCGCACCCAGCGGGTCACGTTGGTTTTGGCGCTCCACCTTAAGAGCACGGGCATTGAGCGTGAGCAACTGGCTGGCCTGTACGTCGCCCACAATTTCCATGCGATCGCCAAGAATGGTGGTGACATCGTCCAAGCGTGCCGAGAAGTTGAACTCGCCCAAAATAGCGTCTTCAAGGTCGCCAATGCGGGTAATTCCTCCTACCACACGATGGCCCAACGTGATGCTGCTAAAGCCATTGGCCAACGCCGATATATCGCGTGAGGCCAATTCCATGTAACCAGAGTCCACCCCGGCCGAGAAATCGTAGCCAAAGCGCGACTGACCAGCACCGCCAAAACGGTAGTTTTGCGCATCCGCCATGCTGCGAATGACGAGCGTTCCAGTGCCAAAGACCTTGTTGTCACCAGAGGAAAAGTCGATGTCGTCAGCACGAATGGTCAAATTGCCACCCGCGCCGGTACCAATTACGCCAGAGCTCAGTGTCAGCTCGGCCTCACGAGCGGCCAGTTGAATGTCGATATTTCCGTTTGCAGCATACAAACCGCCGTTGCTGCGGCCACTGCTAACAATGCTCAGGTCATTGACCTCACGCAGCACAATGTCGCGATCGGCCACTGTGCCCGCCGTACCACGGTTCACCACGGTAAGCCCGTTCAACTCGGTGTTCAGAGTACCCTTAATACCAGAGGCGGCAATGTTAAAAGTCGCATCCTCAGCCACCAATTGCGCCCGGTAAGTGGCCACATCCAGCAAACCGGCTGCGTTCAGATTCAAGTTGGTCTTGCCCCAGCTGGCTGGCGCATTGGACGGTGCAAAGCCTGTTTTAAGCGTGGTGACCGCTGCGGCATCGTTCAGGTCGATACGCTCCAGGTTATCGTTGAAATTAACCGTACGGGTTATGCCATTGCCAGAGACCACTACCAGCTGATGGTGATTGAGCTGCAAAGGCGCGGTCGAACTAAAATTGTCCAAGACTAGGCTGTCGTTACCGTCAGCGCCGTCAATGGTAGCCATACCCGCCAACGACAGGCTGATCTGGTCGTCGCCATCACCTGCATCAACGGTATCTACACCACCGCTCAGACGGATGATGTCGGCACCACCCCCACTGAGGATGGTATTTTCGCCAGCCCCCATATCCACGATGTCGGCCGCGTCGCCCCCTATAAATTTATCGTTACCCTCACCCCCAAAAAATTGGATACGGCTGCGAGCACCACTCACAAACTGATCTTTACCTTCACTCCCGCGTATGGAACTGCCCGCAGCACCACCTAGGATCATGAAACTGTCATTGCCCAAACCACCATCAAAATCAAGTGGTGCTGTAACAGCGCTGCCCACGTAGATGGAGTCGCTGCCTTTGCCGCCGTAGCCCACAATCTTTTTAACGCTGCCAGCGGAGTATGTTTCGGTCTGACCCAGTGAACTCACGCTAATGGTGTTGCCACTTTGGTCGATGTTGAAGGACTCATTGATGGTGTCGTCGTACAGGTCACCACTACCATAGCGGCCCGACGCGTCACCCATATGCAGGTAAAGAGTGCCATCGCTGCCTAAATGACTGATGTCAGGCGGTGCGCCCCAGCTCCACATATAACTGCCCGAAACCGTAATACCCATGACCGTGGCACTCGCAGCCAAATAGGCACTAGCGGGTGTGATATCGATTTCACCCCTGAATCCGGCCAAGGTAATGTCGATACTGAAGAAGAAGAGGTTAATTTCAAAATCCAACGTACCCCAAGCAGAGGCGGCAAAGCGTGGGCGACTGCTAAACAGCACGCTCATGCCTGCGTTCAGATGCAGTGGGCCCAGATGAATATCAATCTCAGCCTTGCCGTGAATCTCAAACTGCCCGTCAGAACTGATAAAGCCGCCCACATCGACAGTAAGCGCATTAAAGAAGTTCAGCCTGCCGTCCAATTCCAGTTTGAAAACGGAATCCACCACACTCATGCGGCCACTGAAATCAACACCAAAGGCCAGAATATTCAGTTTGCCGTTGAGCGCCAAATCAAATTGAGTGTTGCCAGCAATGGTTTCTGACTTGCCCGCACTATCGGGCAACGTCGTGTAGGCCGCCGAACTCGTATTGATCTGCAAAACCGCAGTCGACTTGATGTTCATGATGGAGACGCCCAACTGAACGTTGGTTCGGGCGAACAAGGCAAAAAACGGTGTGTTGCTACCGTCCACGCCAAAAGCAGCAGCCCCTTTGACAGCGATCTCACCAAAATCGCCCAGCTCCAGTGCCATATCCAGAGCGGCTTGAACGCCCTTGTTGTCAATCAGCAAATCCAAGGCCCCGCGTAACTCCACAGGACCCACATTAATACTCGCCTTGCCTGAAATACGCAGCGTGTACGGATTGAGCATCACCTGCGACGCGACACCGTCAGGCGCGTAGAAGGTGCCGGTGACCGGATCGCGACCACGTACTTTTTGCGCTGCACTGGTGGTGTTGATCTGCAACAAGTACGTTCCCTTGACACTAAACACACCGCCGCCATCAATAATAGTGGAAGATGGGTTATTGCCACCCACCTCAAGTGCGCCATACAGACCCGTCTGGTTACTGCCGTTGGGAGCGGTATCAATGACCATACCCAAGGTGCCAGTTGCCCCAAGAGGTTCAAGCACCGGCAGATCCAATGTGGCCGTAACACCCATCTCCATGATGAATTTGCCATTCGTCAAGACACTCAGCAGACTGAAATCGCCTTTCAGTTTGAGCGCCCCACTGAACAGATCCAAACTGCCATTACCGACAATCGCAGCATACGAGCCGCTCCAACTTGGATCTTTACCTGGGGGATAGGCTTTGATGGTGAAGGTGTCATAGCCAATCTGCTGACGGAAGGTGGCTGGAACCACGTAAGTGATATCTTTACCGAAGGTGTTGACATACAAGTTCAGCTCGGCATTGAGATTGACCACCGGCCCCAGCTCGAGATGACCCTCGAGATGCGTGCGCATCGCCATGCCACCGGGATTAAAGATCAACAGGCCGTTGCCTTGGGCTTCTAAGTTAAAGCCGTTGGGGCCAAACTGCACACTGCCGTCGGCAAACGCGGTCAGATTAATGTCATTGCCCGATTTTTCCATGCGGAAATCGAACACCCCGTTCATGGCCACCAAGTCAATCAAATTCATCTGCGCCTTACCAAAAAAGCGCAGAAACTGATCCTTGTAGGTCAATACCAAGGGTTCGAACGGGTTACCCGTGTCAATGGCATAACCCCGGCGCACAATAGCCGGATCCAAAATGCCGTTGGCTTTATCTTCGCCAGGGTCCAGCACACCGTCTTCGTTCAAATCTTCACCCGGGTCAAGCCAGCCATTGGGGCGGTCTTCACCAGGGTCTTGAATTTTGTTGAAATTGACATCTTCACTGGGATAAGTCCAACTGCTCCTAGAAAAGTCAATCGTCGTAAAGCCTAATGAAGCATCAAGACTGATGTCATAAGAGACAGCACCCGTTTTCGTGTCTTTTGTAATCTGACCCAACTGCAACTCTGCACGAAAGCCGGTATTAATCTCCAAGGCGAGTTCTTCTGTCTTCAGCGTAACACCCGGCACACCCACCAAACCTGCATAGTCCACCGTAGCGCGGCCAGCAAGATAGACACCCGCGCTCACACCCGTGGTTTTAATGACCAGTTCTTTGGCGATTACCAAGCCAATGTCGAGGTTTTGTACGACCAGGCCAACGGCTTTCTCGTTGATTTTGTCAAACTCGTCGATACGACCATCAGCGATGCCACCAGGGCCACTGTTGTCATAGAAGTAACCATGACCATCTATAGGAATACCCATGAAAACATTGGCATCGTTGATACCAATCGCAAGCGACGTCACGGTTGTGGTATCGCCGTTCGACAGAGTGACGGTTTCGCTGCCCTTTTTGGTCAGCGCCATCGAGCCGGACATTTGCAATACACCGCCCAAGTTGATGTCCGCATACCCCACCTTGGCCTGAATGATCTCTTGGTTAAAGTCCATAAAGATGCCAGTGTTGCCACCCGTAGGCAACATAAAGCCTGCGGCATCAATCTTGCCATTGGCATTGCGGTCTTCAGCCAAATCAAGCTTGCCGTTGCCGTTGGTGTCCTCGTCCAAGTCCAGATGCCCGTTGCTGTTTTTGTCTTCACCCAAATCGAGTACACCGTTGCTATTGACGTCTTCGGTGTAGTCTTTGAAGGATCGGCTCTGCCTATAGTTAATGGACGGCGGGCCGAACACTTGAAGTGCCAGATTCAAATCTGGCGGAGCCTTCGGAATAACGAAGGTGTTGATATTGACCTCAACATCTTTCGCCTCGACCTTCATCAGCGTTTTATCAATACCCACCAACGAGGCACTTTCCATCGTGGCCTTGGCGGAAACAAAGACGGGGGCGTATTCCTTCAAGCTGTCAAACAGGGTCGCCAATGAAGGCTGCATGAGTGCGACGCCAAAGTCAACATTGGTGACTTCCAGCCCCACAGCGTTGTCATTTACGAAGTCGGGCAAGCCATCGGACCCTGCCAACCCACTGGTGTTGTTGACCAGGTCGGGGCCATACAGGTAAGGGCCACCAATACCGACAAAACCCGTGAGGTTGGAGCCGCCCAAAGTCACAGTTTCCATCTGCAGCGGTATTAAGGGAGGAACTATACCCCCCGAAAGAGCATTGAGATCGCTCAGCAGGGGTTGCAGGCCACCGGCATCCACCGCCACCTGGAAAAGTTCGCCTTTGCGGAAAGACAGGGAGCCGCGCAGATGCAAGAAGTCAGCAATAGAGATTTCAGCCAGACCTATGTCTAGGCCATAGATTTCACTCCCGCCCAGATCCAATAGCACGGGGTCTCCACCGGTCTGAATTTTCAAACCGCGGGTGCCATCGCTATTCTTGATGCTCGAATATACGGGGAAGTTACGTAAATTGACGGTAGGGATAGCCTTCATGTTGCCACCCATATTGACGTCGATCGTGATGTCTTTACCCAGAATTTTCAGGACATCACCCAAGCCGTACACACCCATTTCGCTGGCGTGCGCGGTGAACGAGAACACCTGCTCTGCCTTCATGAATTCAGGCAAATCGGGCTTGAACAGACCAATGCCAATATCTAGGTTTTGCATACCAAAACCCAACAGATCCGGCTGCTCAGAATACGGTTTAGAAAAGTCCGGCTTACCCAAACCTACAAACATATTCACGTCTTTGGCACCGAAGGTGAGTCCTTTAAAGGTGACATCTTTGATGGCCGTGTAATCTTCCGTAAAGACCCCACCCATGGCCAACTTGAGCAACTGCTTAACTGGCAAGCCTTTTGGCAAAATCAACTTGGCCAACTCAACCACCGCAGTCTCAGCCGTCTGCCCGATGATGGGATCCAACCCGGTGGCCATATCCGCAACGAAGGTTTTACCCAAAGTCAGTTTGAAGTCGCCATTGAGGTAGATGAAGTCACCAATATTGATGTCTAGATCAGGTATCGTGATAGAGCCAGTGACAGCAGCTAAGGCACCTTCGGCACCCCCACTGGCTGCACCAGTGACCGCGGCCAAGCCAATGCGGATGTCTATACCTTTAATGACCTCCAGCCCTTTTTTAAGCCAACTTGGAGCGGACTCTGGAAGCTCAGGAATATTTTCCGTGGCGTCCGTCAAGCTGATGCTGGGCAACAGCATATCCGGTGTAAAAGGCGGCAATTCGGGCATTTGGAAGCCGAGATCCGAAATATTGGCCAGACTGAACTTAACGCCCAAGTCAATCGGCGGCAATTCAAATTTGAAGTCAAACCGAGGCAGCTTGAGATTGAAGAGATCAAAGATACCCAACGCACCGCTGAGGCCTACGCGCAAGAAGTTGGAACTGAAATCCAGATTCATTCCAGCGGGATTGCTGCCCATCGGAATATTCAAGCCACGCGGCCTGTCTGGGCCGTTATCAATACTGCCAAAGTCCGCGTAAACCGACGGCAGCGGAATCACGTACTGACCAGCTCTTGCTATCGAACCATTGAACTCAAGCACCACGTCTTGGGCGTTAAGCGTCAGATAAGGGCTTGTACCCACCAGTCCGGCGTAACTGGTTTTGGCCTGCAGGCCAAAAAACTTGACCGGGAAGTCTTTGACACCCCTGAACAAACTGGGTGAAACGAGAGCCAGTGCAAAATCTACGTCTGCCAGAGCAAATCCAATGGCGCTGTTGTTGGTCTCATAAACACCGTCGTTGTCACTGTCCGTTTTATAAGGGCCATTAATGCCCGCAAACGCTTGTATGTTGTGACCAGCGATCACCAGGGTGTCGGCTTCTAGCTCCAGGTTCATACCCAAACCACGGAAACCCATACGGTCTATGGTGCTTTTCTTGAACGAAAACCCACCTTCGAGTGACAGAATGCCCGCCACTTTAGCGGTGGCATGCGCCACTGAGGCTTCGATCACAAAGTTGTTAAAGTCAAACACGACCGGTGTGCTACCGGTCGGAATACTGAGCCCCGAGGTATTCGCGCCCGTGTAAGTTTTTGTGAAATCAAGCACAAAGTACTCATTGCTTGACTGGTTGATAGAAACAGCCACGTCCCGCAAGCTGAACTCAATCACGTCGCCAAAGCCTACAAAGCCCGCGAGGTTAACGTTGGCCTTGAGTGCGGTGTATTTGATGCCGGTGATTTTGTCCTTGAACAAACCCAAACCAAAATTGAAATCATCAATCACCATGCCAATGGCACCTGGATTGGCGATTTCATCCGCGTTGGGGCCCGTGGCCACAATCATGCCATCGCCATTCGAGTCCGTCCTGTAAGGCCCACCTACGCCTATAAAGGCCTGCACATGGGCAGCACCAATCGTGAAGGAGTCGGCCATTACGGGAACATGAACGCCCAGCAGCGTTCTGGCACTGAGCAACTGATCGCCACCCTTCTCAAACGCAAACGAACCACTGATATAGACGAAATCGGAGATGCGCAAGGTGGCATTGTTTAAACTGGCCCCAATTGTGGTGGTCGTCATGTCCAACAACACAGGCTCACCCCCCGTAGGCAGCTCATAGCCCGCCTTATCACCAGCCACACTGGTGTCCACCGGGAAGCTACTCAAGAAGTTCAGCGCGGGAGCATTAGAAGAAGCCGTGTTGAGTTTGAAGTCAATGCCCTTGAGCGATAACTCAAAATCGTTGGGATCAAAGCCGTACAACTTGACCGTATCGGCATGGGCCTTGGCCGCGGTATAGGTGATGCCCGCTTTGGACTTGACCTGCATAACGCCAAAGTCAATGCCCTCTGCACCAAAACCATAGAGCGTATCGGCTTGTTCGGCAAACGTTTTAGTGCGATCAAAGCCTTGACTGGCATAACCGACAAAGACATCAATGTTAGAGCCACCAATGGTAAAGCCCGTGGCGGGTGTTTGTGGTGTTGCCACCGGTATGCCCAACCCGGCT
Organism: Burkholderiaceae bacterium; assembly: GCA_040382935.1. Classification (GTDB taxonomy): domain Bacteria; phylum Pseudomonadota; class Gammaproteobacteria; order Burkholderiales; family Burkholderiaceae_C; genus JALQUL01. Next base: position 2,083 of record JBEIEP010000030.1, on the reverse strand, counting down.
TTGAGCGAGGGGAAATCGGCTTTTTGGAAACCGATCGAGCCCTGCACGTACATGAACTGAGAAATTTTGAGGGTGACTTGACCGGCAAACACACCAATCCGGCTGCCCTGAAAATCCAGCGTGACCGGGTTGGCAGGGTCACCCGTCGGAATATCGAGCTTACGTGTCGGGCTGTTGAAATTGAGCTCACGCCCCGCAATACTGGCGTTGTTGTATTCCAGATTGACATTGGAGGCTGAAAGCTCGAAGTCATCCGGGTCGAAACCATAGAGGGCCATGTTATCGGCATGGGCTTTGAGCGCAGTGTACTTGGTGCCCATGTCGTCTTTTACGCTGAGCAAGCCAAAGTCAATGCCATCAACCCCAAAACCATAGAGACCAGACTGCTGCGACAACGGCACATTGCGCTGGATACCGTTTTCAGCATAGCCCACAAAAGCGGTGATGTTGCTGCCACCGATAGAGAACCCTTTGGCACCCGTCACCGGTGTGGCCAAGGCGCTTGACCGCAGGGTGGGGTAACTGGCCTGTTCAAAGGCCAGCGAACCACTGAGGTACATAAACTTGGATATCGACAAAGTCGCTGTTTGTACGTAGACACCCAGTCGCTTGCCGCCATTAAAGTCGATGTTGATAGCACCACTCGATCCCAGCTTGACACCGCCGTTGAAGGAGTCGACGTAATTAATGGTACGCCCCATGCTATCGGCCGAGTTGTACTCAAAGCGCAGTCCTTGCGCCGACAGCTCAAAATCGCTGGGATCAAACCCGTACAGCCTAGCATCGTCCATGCGGGCTTTGAACGCGGTGTAGGACTGGCCTCCCACCTTGGCCATCAAGATGCCAAAGTCAAGATTGTCCACACCAAACCCGTACAGCCTGCTTTGCTGTTCGACCAAGGTTTTCGAGCTATCAAAACCACCGCTGGCATAGCCCACGAAGGCCTTGATGTTTTGCCCGGTAATGGCCATCATCGAGTTGGCCGCGTTAGGTGGCACCGTGGTTTGGGTGTTGAACTTGTCGTTGTTGTTCAACTTGATAGCCGTCGATGGGCTGTACTTCTCAAAACCGATGCGACCGCTGAAATACGCAAAGTCGGAAATCTGTAGCGTGACGTCGCCTTCGGCCCGGATAAGTTCGCCCACCGAACCGTCGTAAGCCAATGTGACCGAAGTATTGGTACCCGTGCGAATATCCATACTCTTGGCCGCAAAATCCACCACCTGGTCAAGGGGCTGTGATGCTTGATTGAGCTGTACCGCAAGATTCTTCACCGTGGGCAACAAATCTGACAGGCCCACAAGGCCAACACTAGAGGCCGACGCCGTCAATGCTGTCCACTTGCGGCTAGGCATTGACTGTGAACTGATAAGAGCCAAGCCGAAGTCAATGTTTTCTAAACTCAAACCCACCGCATCGTCTTTCAGGACGAATTTGCCAGTGGGGTTGCCATCTGCATCAAGTTCCTTAACAAAACTACCATCGGGATTTTTAGCGTAGCCGTTAACACCCGCAAACACGTTGATGTCCGAACCGCCTAGGGTCAGCACATCCGCCTTCACCGTCTCTGCGGTGGAAGATCCTGTCTTTTTGGCTAAGGTGACGGTCTCGGTGGTTTTACTCACGGCCAGATTGCCGCTCACTTGCACAAAACCATAGAGGTCAATGGTCAAGAATCCGCTGGCTTGCACTAGATCGCCTTTGGCACCATCAAGCGTCAACGCCATCGAACTGCCGGTGCCCGTGGCTACATTGAGCGCTGTTTTGCGCTCTGTTGTGCTGCCCGCTTTGAGGCTGTAGTCCACCACGCTAAGTGCTTGACCTGCTACGCCGCCACTGGCTTTGTTGATCTGTACGCTGACGTCATTGGCCCTGATCGTCAGATCGTCACCCAAGCCTACAAAGCCCACACTGCCTACGGTCGCGTCTAAAGTAGTCCACTTGCGTAGAGGGGTGCTGCCGCTGGCGGATTTTTCACTCAGAATGGCCAAACCAAACTCGACATCGCTCAGCTTCAAGCCCAGCTCATTGCTAGTGCCACCGTTGATACCCGCAAAGGCGGTGAGGCCTGTGCCCCCTACGG
>JBEIEP010000029.1:0-38458 GCA_040382935.1 Burkholderiaceae bacterium | reverse complement strand
GTCGGCCATGTCGCGGTAGAACACGCCGCGCTGGGACCGCCACAAGCGTGTGTTGAGCCAAAATAAGCCAGAGTCCAGCAGTCGGGTGGGGTTCATAAAGGCTTCTCGGTGAGGTCGCTGGTGGCGCTGGTGACGCTAGCGGCCCGTGTGGCGCGCAGGCGGGCAAGCCGGGCCATGTAGCGGGAAAAGCTGTCAAAGCGGGTGCACTGGCGCGCGTCGATATGGCCTTGCAAGGCCTTCCACAGGGCGTGTTCAAACACGGTTTTGCCCACCATGTTGAAACTGGCCAAGTTCCCATCCGAGTAGCTGCGGTAGATCTCAACGGCGCGGCTGTCGTCATGGGTGCGTATGGCCGCTAACCAGTCCTCGTCGGGCATATGCATTTCAGCCACCACAGTCAGGCCAATGGTGCCCCTGTGCGCGCAATGCTTGCAGCCGCCCATGCGTTTCCAGCGCAGTTGGCGCGTGGGCAATTGCAGCGCCTCAAAATGGGCTACGGTGGCGGCGACCTCGGGGGCGGTAACCAGGGCCTCGGCGGTGGGTACCGAGCAGGCGGGGCATAGCTTGGGTACCAAGGCTTGGTACACCAGCAGGGTGAGCATATTGGGGGCAGTGAGCACCTCGCGGTTCAGGCCCACCTCGGGGTTGGTCAGGCGCGGGATGATGCCTGAGAGCAAATGCGCGTGGACCGTGGCCAGGCCCATGTGGCCGGTTTCTACCAGTTGTTGCAAGGCTCTAGCACTGGGTTCGTCGCGCACCTCGCCCAGCATCACGATGTCGGGGTCGGCCCGCATCAGGGCGGCCACGGTTTCGGTGTACAGGCGGGCCGAGGCGGCGGGGTCGGACAGGTCGCGCTGTATGGGGTATTGGTGGGCGTGGCGTATGGGGTACTCCACCGGGTCTTCTATGGTGTAGATGGCGCTGGATGCGGCGGCGGGGTTGAGTTCAATAAAGCTCTTTTGTGTGGTGGATTTGCCAGAGCCGGTAATACCCGCAATCAGAATAGCCCCCGAGGGGGTTTGCATGGCCGTCTCCCACAGGGCGATGTGGCTGGGGGCGTAGCCCAGTTGCTCAAAGGTCAAGGTGGGTTGCTCGTCATTGACATGCAGCAGCCGCAGAATCACCTTGGGGCCTTCGTTGCCGCGCAGGCTTTGGTAGCGCAATTTAAGGGTATGGCCGGGCACGCTGGTGTAGGGCACCATGCAGTACAGGTTTTTAGAGGCGTCAAACAAGGAGTCGCTGCCCGATTTGCGCTGCTGCTCGTTGTTGTACAGAGCGGCCAGGCAGTCTTCTACATGGCGGCTGGCGTAGACGCCACCCCCTGCAGTGCGCATGGTTTCTAACTCGCCGTCAATCCTAAAACGCACTTGGCCCGCCGAGCCATTGATCTCAACGTGGATATCGGTGGCGCGGTTCTCGACCGCATAGGTGAGCCAAGTTTTTACCGTGGCCATGTGGGGGTTGGCGTAGCGGGAGCCTTTAAGGTCTTCACTTTGTGAGCAGGCGCGCACTTCATCCAGTACCAGCTTAGGCGCGATGGCCATGGGTTGCACGGTGTAGCCTGCGGTGGCCAGGGCACCGGTGAGGCTGTTGTGAACGGCCAGATCGATGGGGGATTCTTCATTGACCAACACCAGTGCCAGTCGGCCCTCCAGCTCGATCGCCAAAAGATGGGGCAGGGCGTCCATGGGTAAACCGTATAGCGGATGGTCACCTTGGGTGAGCACGCGCACAAACTTGGGAAGTTCTCCAAAGATGGCATAACGTTTGGCGCTACGCTCGGGGGTGGCGAGTAGGGACTGTGCCCACGGCGGGCAGGGCTCCTGTACGGCAAAGGCAGAGGAAGGTGTCGAGGCAACCATCACCATAGGTGGCGGGGCCAAGGTATCGTTCAAAAAGCCGTCTGCCGGCGCTGAAAGTGGATCGGCCAATCCCGATTTGCGACGGGCGAACAGGGTGGTTAAGGCCATAGCGACACCTCAGTTTTTGAGATAAAACGCACCGGTGACCTGCGCCTTGGCCTGGTCTATGGGGTTGGCAGATGGGTTGCCAGTGGCGACCTCAATTCGAAAGCCCTTCCAGACCACATTGGCCGGCGCCGTGTTGAGTACCTCTTTGAGCAGTGGGAGGGCAATGCCACCCACCTCTAGCTTGCCTACGCTTATGGCATTGGCAGCCTTGAAGTTGGCGGGCACCTTGGGCACTTGCGGCCACAATTGCGGGCTTTGCATTTGCAGGCTCAGACCAGCCGTTTTCCAGGCTTGCAACTGGTTAGCGGCCTTGCCCTGCAAAAACTCGGCTGAGGTGGGGGCTTGTGGTTCGGGTCCAGCGGCCTCTAGCGTTGCGTGCACAGCCACGGTGGCTTTGTCCAAATCGGTGTCGCTTGCCAGCGGGGGTAGCAGTGTGTAGCCTGACCCCAAAGCGGACAGCGCGGTGTGCAACTCGCTGGTGGTTCCAAACTGGCGCAGGTACTGGGCCGTGCAAGTGGACTCACACGATGCGCCCTTGAGTTGCCAGCCGCCCACCCGTAAAGGCAGACGAGCGACAGCATCAACGGCGCCCAACAAACTAGGCCTTGAGTGCCCCATTTGGTGGCCTTGTGTGCGTAACGCCGCCGTGTAAAGTTGGGCCGGGTCGTTGTTACGCCGCTCAAGCAGTACGCGCTGTCGCTCCGCTTCTTGCTGATTTTTCTGGTGATGAAGGTAGAGTCCTGTCGCCAAAGCCGCAAGCACGGCCAGTACCATCCATTTACGGGTATCGGCCGGGATGGCATGCAGTTGGGTTGAGGCGTCCCGGCTGGTAAGCGCATAGTTGACCAAAGCGGGCAAGATGTTTTCTGCTTTAACCGTTTGGGGATACCGAACGGTATCGTTGCTGACGACAGAAATATCGGGGTGCGAAAGCCTATAGGAGGCCATCAAGGCATGGGCTTCGTCGCCGTTGGTAACGACCGCGTCAACCACCGGGCTGCCCGCCACAACGACCACCACCAACCAAGTCCCTTCGGGCAGTGGATGGTGCAGGCGTTGGCGCTCTGCGGCCGATACGGCGTAGCACAGCAGGGCGTTGGGGTGAGCCGCCATCCAACCGGCGAAGGCCGCTGCCAACGAGTGGGACTTGGCGGGAGGTGCGGTGCCTTCGACGTTGACAAAGAATCCACCGACAGGGCGCCGTTGCACGCTTGCGGCGAGGTTGCCAGTTAGGGCTTGGTCGCCTACTTGGAGGTCCTTGGGGTTGCCACCATCAGCGCTGTCGGAGGCAGGGTGTCGCTGCCAAAAGTAGCGCCGCGACCGGGTAGCACTGGTGTTTTTAAATCGAATCAGCGAGACGTGCGTGGCCGAGCGCTCCCTGCCACGTTCGCGCAGGTCCGCATCGGTGCCGCCACTTAATACCCGCCACTCCAGCCCAGCCACCAACACCACGGCCGGTGAACCTTTGCCTGACCCCGCTCTTTGGTAAACAATTTTGCTTGCCATGGCGTTTCCCTAGGGTCTGCCTTGCGGCAACAGGGCGCTTGGGATGGGTACGCACTTGCCCCGCTGGTATGTAAACCCCAGATGGCCGGGGCGGGCATGGCGCGGCGCGTGGGCCGAGTTCAACATGGCGGGCACTCCTTGTCAGATCACCACCGTACCCCTTAAATAGGAATTTGGGTGGAAATGAGATGGAGTTTATCCCAAAAAAGTGAATATGGGTTAAGCCGTAAATGTTGACGGGGTTCCTGCCAAACCCGCCGCTCGCCAGGCCCGGCGCAGTTGGGTATCCGATCCAAACCCCGCCCGTTCGGCCGCTTGGCTCACGTTCTGCCCGTTTTGTAGCGCCGTTTGTGCCACTGCCAACCGGATCTGACGCAGGTAGTGCGGTGGCGTGATACCGGTGTTCTGAACAAACAATCGGCACAGGTGGCGCGGCGAGGTGCAGGCCACCTTGGCCATCTGGGCCAAAGACCATGGCGCACTGGGCGACTGGCTCACCGCGTCTTGCACCCGGTGCACCGCTGCGTGTAAATGCTGCCGGTGGTGCAGAAACGGTGACAACTCGGGGTCGCCCGGCCCACGGCGCTGGGCCACCACCATGGTTTGGGCCACACGGGCCGCTGTAGCGGGCCCGCATACCGCCGAGATACGGTACAAAAACAAATCGATGCCGGTGGTGATGCCGGCGCTGGTGTACACCGGGCAGTCGTCCACAAACACCCGGTTGGCCTGCACCTGGCAACGCGCATCGGTGTGTTGTAGCTGTGCCAAATGTTCGTGATGGGTGGTAGCTTTGCGGCCGCTTAACAGGCCCGCCTTGGCCGCAATCACCGCGCCTGCGCAAACGCACAACAACTCCAGCTGGCCCGCCATAAGGCGCAGGCCCCGCAACCAATGCAGCGTGGTTTGCAGGGCGGGCGTGTCAAGGTCAATCGATGGGCCTATTTGGCCTACCACCACCACCCAATGGCTAGACCCGGTGCTGTTAAGAACGGTCAGAGGCGGCAGTGGTGCAAGGTGGCCTAGGGGCAGGCCCACCGATGAGAGGGCGCTGGTCTGCGGGCCTACAAAATGCATCGCAAAGCGGGGGCCGCGCCCCTGCGCCACCTCGCATTGGTTGGCAATGCGCAGCGCCTCTGCCGGACCGGCCCAGTCCATCAAAAGACTGTCCGGCAGAATCATAAAGTGCACCTCAATCATGGGCAGGCCCGCTTTTGTATCTGCTTTACTTTAACGGCACGAAGTGATGCCACTTAAGGCCTGCTCGACCGTACAAACCCGGGCGAATCGCCCTTGCAGCACGGTGGCAGTTCGCGCTTTGATGTCGGCCGCGCTCAAGGGGGTGCCATCGGCCTGCGTCATGTCAAACGTCAAGGTGGCATCCAGCACAAAGTCTACGGTCCAACCTAAATCCGAGGCGTGCCGGGCGGTGGTCTCGCAACACTGCTCGGTGCGAATGCCAGAGACGATCAAACGGCCAATGCCGTTCTCGGTCAACCACACCTCCAGCCCAGTGCCCACCAGCGCACTGTGGCGCGATTTCGTAAAGGTGGCGGCGGCCTCAAACGGCAGCAGTCCATCCAAGGGGCGCACCAAGCCACTGACCTGAGCGAATGGGTTATCAGGTGTTTTGGGGCCGTCGGTGTGCAGCACGCGCACCACAGGTATCTGCGCGGCCAGGCAAGCTGCAATCAGCGCGTTTTGCGCGTCCAAAAAGGCAGGAACATCGTGTTCCGAAAAATAAGGCCGGTGCGCAAAAGACGCTTGCACATCAATCACCAGTAAAGCTGTAGCAGACATATCAAGACTTGTAGGAAGTTAAGAAGGATTCTATTGTTAGCTTTGAAAATCGCCACCGCAACGCAGCTTTGGCCAACATTCGATCAATTCAGGACAACGATGGTTAATGCCTAGGTTAGATCGACGAGAATATCATTTTCAGGGAATCTTGCGATGTTGGGAGCAGGAAAAGACTCCAACCCAGGCGGGTCATTAAATGAGGCAATGCTGTACCGTTGGATCAATAGATGACTCCGTTGACCTTGCTTAGAGGTGGTTGGCTATATGCGAACCTGTGAGCCCATCTCCCGCCATGTAAACACCCAGTTGGACAGGCCGCTGGTAAATTTTCCAATTTGGTAAAACAAGGGGTAGTGTGACTGGCAGAATATGGCACATTCCTTGTCGTGGTGCTTGATTGGCGCGATTGCGGCGTGGAAGCTCGTATTCCTGAACGGAGTTGGAAATCATGCGTCTGTTGCACTATGTTGAGATTGAGAACTTTAAGCGCTTCGGACCCAAGCAGCGCATCGAACTGGCGCACCCCAGCGTATTGATCGGCCCCAATAATTGCGGCAAAACCAGCGCCATTCAAGCGATTGCACTTTGGTCTCAAGCGGTAAAGACCTGGTTTGACGCACGCAAGGATTCCTCGGCAAAAGAGCGAACAGCAACCTCAATGAACCGTTTAAACATCATTGCAGTGCCGGTTCGTCGTGCCCGTTTTTTCTGGCACAACACCAATGTCAGAGTCAAAAACGATCCTATTAGCTTGGTGATTACCATGGGCGTTGAGTACCACGGCAAGGTAATCCCCCTTCCCATGAGCTTTCGTGCGGATGGTAATGAACTGGTGTATTGCACACCCGATGCTGCGGTGATTACTGATCTGAACTTCATGGAGCATGCGGCAAAGATCAAAGTCGAGTTGTTGTATCCCATGTCTGGTATGGAAACCGAGGAGCCTGTGTTGCAACCGGGTCGTATCGATGTGCTGCTCGGTCAGGGGCAGACTGCGCAGGTGTTGCGTAACCTGTGCCTTATGGTGATGAGGAGTTCAGAGCCGGATTGGGGCAGAGTTAAAGAGTTGATGCAACGGTTGTTCGACATTCAATTGTCAGACCCGCTGGAAACGTCACGTGGGAGCATTGAGCTGCAATACCGGCAACCGAATGTGAAAGAAGAATTGGATGTTTCGTCATCTGGTCGCGGCTTTCAGCAGATGCTATTGATTTTTGCTTATTTGTTTTCTCACAAGCGTAGCGTGTTGTTGATTGACGAACCCGATGCGCATCTGGAAATTCTGCGGCAAAAGCAGGTGTATGTGTTGTTGCGCGACATCGCCCATGAAAACGAATCGCAAGTGGTGATGGCAACACATTCTGAGGTCATTCTTGAAGAGGCGCTAGGTAACAATCTGACGCTTTTGCTGCACGGCACCGCGTATGACTTGGCCGAGAAGAACACCATCCTCAGCAGTCTCAGCCTATTTGGAGCGGAGCACTACATAAAAGCTCGCGAGCGAGGGTACGTCCTTTATGTGGAAGGTGGAACCGATGTGGACATGCTGAGGTCTCTTGCACAACGGCTGGAACATCCGGTTGCAAAGATATGGGACGAACGCATCAATACTTACTACGTGCGTAACAACCACTCCAGTCAGGCAACGAGTGCCGAACTGGAGCGAGTGGAGGGCGGCTACGGAGTCAACGCAAATTTGCACTTTAAGGAAATGAAGCGCCTTTTGCCCGATCTCAAAGGACTGGTGATTCAGGATCGCGATGGCAATCCAAACCTGCAGGATGTTGACCATGGAGAGCTCAAGGTTCGCTATTGGATACGCTATGAACTTGAGAATTATTTCATCACGCCCCAAGTGTTGCGACAGTACGCAAAGCAAGCCTATCCGAACGCCGACCTCTTCAGTGGCTTCGAGTCGGATATTGACGACGTATTGGATTCATTGATTCTTGAACAAATTTTTGATGGTTCCAACGAAGACTTCCAGGCTTGGAAAAGAGGGATGTCGGACCCGGTGGTTGACCGAGTTATTTGGGAGGGAAAAACGCAGTCCCGAAAATTGAGTGCGTTTGCTGAGGAATTCTTTCGTCGATTGGCAGACCGAGTGGTGGGTCCAATGCTATTGAGAAAAAATGAACTGCATCACCTGATTGCTTATGTTCAGCCTGGTCACATTACGCAGGAGGTATCCGACACGCTTGACCTACTAATGAATCTTTTTCGTAATGCTGAAAAGCCCGAGGCAGACGGATTGTAAAAATGTTTTAGCCGTGTGGTTCGATTAGCTACCCGCCAAGGAACCCCATCACGCCCGGTACGTTAACGGTGACTGTGAGTTTAATACCGGTGGTGTGCGGCAACGAGCTGACCATTTTGCAAGACGGCATTCCGGACATGATTCCGTTAGAAATGTGTTACCTTGGCTGGCAAGATTCTTTGAGCCAATTGGCCCATTTGGTAAAGTCTGAAATCACCCCATAACTGCAACCCGCCCGGCGTGGTGCGCTACTCCAAACCAAACGGCACTGGCACAAACACCCAGGCCGCTGCCGCCTGGTTGCCCTCTTGTGCGGGCACAAAGCGCCATCGTTTCACACTCTCTAGCGCGGCGGCGTCCAGCCGCTCGTGGCCCGAGCTCTTGCTGAGCAAGACTTGGCTGGCCTGCCCGTTGGCTTCTACCCTGACCTTGAGTACCACCGTTCCGGCTTCGCCCAGTTGCCTGGAGCGGGTCGGGTAGTTGGGCTTGGGGTTGTGCAAATACGCGGCATCAAAGCTTGGCGTCGTGGCCGGGCCGCCAGGTGCATTTTTGATGGTGTTGCCAGGTGCACCAGCGGCAACGCCTTTTGGGGTTGCAGTGCCAGGCAGATTGGGCGCTGTGGCAGGGCCTGGCGTGGGCGCAGGGGCGGCCATCGGACTGGGTTGCACTGTGGCGGGTGGGCTATTTGCGGCAACCGTAGGGTTGGCAGGTGTGAGGGCTGGAGTGGTTGCAACGGCAGGGGTGTTGACGGGTGCAATCGCAGGTAGCGCCGTGGGCGCTTGAGTTGCGGGTGGGGCTTTGGCCGTGGTGGGGGTTGTAGCCAATGCACTAGGCGAGGCCTTGGGCCGTGTATCGGGCGTGGCCCTTGCTGTTTGCGTTGTTTGCGTTGTGGGTTCGGCCACCCATTGCACCGACAAAGCCGGTGGTGTCGTGGGCTTGGGCGCGGCCGTCCCATGCACAAGCCCCCAGGCCAGAGCCAGATGCGCCAAAGTGACCAAGGCCACGATGGCCCAGGTGGGCGGCTGAGATGAGGCTGTAGAACGCGGGCGCATAAGCGCTATGGTAAGGCTTGGCACCACATGCTACGATTTCGTATGACTGTTCGTATCCATCCTAGCTGGCAAGCGGCCCTGGCCCCAGAGTTTGAAAAACCCTACTGGGCGCAGTTAACGGCCTTTGTCAAAGCCGAATACGCGGCAGGCCCCTGCTTTCCGCCCGGGCGCTTGATTTTGCGTGCGTTTGACGCCACCCCGTTTGATGCGGTCAAAGTGGTGATACTGGGCCAAGACCCCTACCACACACCGCGTGCGGCCATGGGCTTGTCGTTCTCGGTGCCAGAGGGTTCTCGCGCCCAACCGAGCTTGCAAAATATCTTTAAGGAACTGGCCACGGATGTCGGTGGCGCACGTACCTCTACCGATTTGAGTGATTGGGCGGCGCAAGGCGTGCTCTTACTCAATGCCGTGCTCACCGTGCGCCAGGGCAGTCCCGCCAGCCACGCCAAGCAGGGTTGGGAGACCTTGACCGACGCCGTGATTCAAACCCTGTCAGAGCAGCGCGAGGGTTTGGTGTTTGTGTTGTGGGGGGCCTATTCCATGTCCAAACGCTCTTTGATAGACGCCACCCACCACAAGGTACTGACATCAGCCCACCCCAGTCCGTTTTCGGCGTACAAAGGGTTTTTGGGTTCCAAACCCTTCTCTAACGCCAACGCCTACCTGCGTTCGCGTGGGGTGGCAGAGATTGATTGGGTGGGCGGCGGCTGAACCTGGGTCAATCCACCCAAAAGCAAGTCCGACACCATTTGCGCCATTTGCGCGTCCACCTGCTGCTGCGTAAACACATGGTGCAGGGCCAAGCGGGTCATGTAGCGGTTCTTGAGGTCCTCGATTTCTTCTTTGAACATGGCCGATGCGGGGCGGCGGTTGCTGTAGATCAGTGTGAAGCGGCTGAGGGGTTCACGCGCCAAAACGGTTTTCATGATGGACAAAATCGGTGTAATGCCGCTGCCCCCGGCAATCGCCACGTGGTGGCGCTGGGCGCTGGGGGTTAAGGCCACATAAAAACGCCCTTGCGGGGCCATCACGTCAATGGCATCGCCCACCTTGAGTGATTGGTGAATCCAGTTGGAAAACACGCCACGCTCTACGCGCCGCACCGCAACGCGCAGTTGCGCGTCGTCCACCCCCGCGCAAATCGAATACGAACGCCGTACTTCTTGGCCGTTAAGCGTGGTGCGCAAGGTCAGGTACTGGCCTGCAATAAAGCCAAACACCTCGCGCAAGTGGGGTGGCAGCGCAAACCCCACCACCAGCCCTGCCTCTGAAAACAAGCCCACCATTTGATCGTGCCACGGCGCTTGCAAACTGGACCAGTCAGGCCCCAAGCCACTGGCCTTGGCCTGTGCGTCCACTGCGTCACTCACAAACAGCTCGTTGTGGTAGCGCCACAGTTGCGCCAGCGCCGCTTGCATTTTTTGTTGGCTTTGCACGGTGCCCCCGCCAAGGCGCATCACCCAGTCACCTGCGTGTTGCAAGTGGTAACGCGCCTCTTTGGCGGCCTTGCCCGCAATGGCGGCGCGGTAATGGGGCACGTGCGTGTAAGCGCGCAACAGCGTTGCCTGCATACGGCGCAATTGCAGAGCACTGATTTCGTCACGGCTGGCGGTCTCTATCGCCTCTAAATCGCCGGGTTGGGGGCGTTTCACGGGCATGGGGGTCTCCTTTTATTGCCGACTGATTGGTCGATAAGACTCAAAAATTTTCCTCAAACTATCATCGAAACCCCGGTATTTACCCGAGTCAAAGGCGTGACACCCATGCCCCGTACCGCGCCGAAGGCCGGGGCATCCACCAAGGCAAAACCATTATGACGGCCGAGGCCAAAGTGTTGGATGCCCAAGGGCGCTTGCTGGCGCATGGCACCTCTACCTTGATAGTGCGGGCGCCGCGCACTTAAGTCATGTGCCAAGGGTGAGACAATCCCCCCATGCGAAAAACATTTCAACTGGCCGTACCAGGCAAACACCCCGACCGGCTGATGGACGCCATCAAGCACGAACTCGGTAAATACCAAAAGCGTGAGCGCCAAAAGCCGCTGCCCAGTGGCGCGGATTTTTGGGACTTTGATTGCAAGTTTGGTCTGACTGCACCAGAGGCCAACACCGTGCAGCTATCTGAGCTGAAAGGGCTAATGGATGGCGCAAAAGCCGCCGGGGCCACCCAGTTTTATGTGGAATTGATCGCCAAGTCCGGTGTGCGCAAAAGCAAAACCCCAGAGGCGCAACACATTATCCAAACCGACGACGCCAGAGACGACTCTAACTTGTAGAGGTGTTTTTGACCGCTGGCATGGCTTGCAAGGCCAGCGCCCGCAGTTTGTCTTTTTTGCTTGGCCGCTTGCCCTTGATGCCGCCGTTGCCCGATAAGTCCACCGCACGGCTTGGCGCGAGTAAGGCCGCCTCACTCACTTCAAACCCTGTTACCACTTGGCGTGGCAGATGCATTTTTTGGCGTTTTTCGATGAGTCTGAAATGCGCCTCAGCCTCTGGCGTCACAAAGCTAATGGCCTGCCCACTGGCCCCGGCACGGCCGGTGCGGCCAATGCGATGGGTGTAGTCGTCGGCCGAGCGTGGCAGGTCGTAATGCACCACCACCGGCATATCGGGGATGTCAATGCCCCGCGCCGCCAAATCGGTGGCCACCACCACGTCCCAGCGCTTGGCTTTAAATTCGGCCAGTACCTGCGCCCTGGCCCCCTGGCTTAATTCACCATGAAACGCCGTGGCAAACACCCCTTTGCGGTACAGCTTGTCAGCCACGTGTTCGGCGGTGTAGCGGGTGCCCACAAACACCATAGCGCGTGACCATTTCTCTGTGGCCATTAGATGGCGCAACAACTCGGTGCGACGGCTGGCCTCTACTGCAATGGCACGCTGTGCAATCAAGGGTTCTGCCTGCTCAGGCGATTCGATTTCGAGTGTGTGGGGTGAATGTAATTGCGCTTGCGCCAGGCCTTTGACTGCTTCAGAAAACGTGGCCGACAGCATCACCGTTTGACGGCGCTGGGGCAACAAGGCCAGTACCTGTGCCACCTCGTCGCTAAACCCCTGCCCCAATAGATGATCGGCCTCGTCTAACACCAAGTGCCGTACCGATGCCAAGTGCAAGCCATTGTGGGCCACCAGGTCCAGCAGGCGTCCGGGTGTGGCGATGACCCAATCGGCACCCCCACGCAAAGCCATTAACTGCGGGTTGATAGAGACACCCCCCACCGCCACCACCATCTTGGGCCGCAGCGCCAAATGCTGGGCCAGGGTGCGCACCACCTCGCCCACTTGTAAAGCCAAGTCACGGGTGGGCACCACCACCAACACCGATAGCCGCTTGGGGGCGTGGTCGCTCTGGCCAGCTTGGTTGGCCCACAGCTGCAAAAGCGGCAGCACAAAAGCCACCGTTTTACCCGACCCCGTGGCCGCCCGGGCCAGCACATCCTGCCCTGCCAAAACAATTGGGGTGGCCGCTTGTTGAACGGGTGTGGGCGTGTCAAACCCCAAATCGGCCAGGCCTTTTAAGAGCGATTCCGACAACCCTAGGGAGCGCCCCCAGTCCTTTAGGGCTGTCGTCATGTAGCGCGCGACGCCATGGCCTCACCCAACCTAACCGTCTTGCCCGGTGCCCAGTTTGGGTTCCATTGCCAAGATGTTGGCGTGCTAGCGTCTTGCGCGGCGCTCACCTGCTTCGGGCTGCTGGCAGGCCACAACAGCACCACGGTAGAACCCAGCAAGAAACGCCCCATCTCCTCACCTTGGCGCAAGAAAATAGAGTCACCCGCGTAATCCCATTGCCTAACCGTCTTGCTGCGCGGCGGGTTGACTAACCCATGCCACACCGTGGCCATACTGCCCACAATGGTGGCACCCACCAGGGCGAGCACCAAAGGCCCATAGGCGGTCTCAAACACACACACCACGCGTTCGTTACGGGCAAACAAACCCGGCACGCCACGGGCCGTGGCCGGGTTGACCGAGAACAAAGCCCCCGGCACATAAATCATTTTGAGCAAGCGCCCATCGCAAGGCATATGGATGCGGTGGTAGTCTTTTGGGCTTAGGTAAATCGTCGCAAAATGCCCGCCGTTGAACTGTTGCGCCAAGGCCAAATCCCCGCCCACCAAGGCAGTGGTGCTGTAGCTGTGCCCTTTGGCCTGAAAAATCTGATCCCCGTCTATCGCCCCCACCTGGCTAATGGCTCCGTCCACCGGACAAATCAACTCCGCCGTGGCCAATGGCCTAACACCGGCCAAAAGCTGGCGGGTAAAAAAGGCATTAAAGCTGGGGTAGTCCTCAGGCGTGGGTTTTTCGGCCTCAGCCATGTTCACGCCATAGCGGCCAATAAACCAGCGGATCACACCATAGGTCAACCGCCCGGCAGGCCGACGGGCAAAAGCGCCCGCCAATTGGGTCATGGCCTGCTTGGGGAGCAGGTATTGCAGCGCGACAAAAAGCGTATCAAAAAATCCATTCTTCATGGGTGCAAGTATAGAGCGCACCTGCCGAGCGCAAAGGGCCAAGCAACCCCGTATGCCGTTTGGGGCCATGATGCGGGCCTCCAGCCCCAGTGGCCATTTGCCGTTAGCATAGCGCCATGTCTAAATACGAATTTACCGTTCAGGTGACGCCTCAGTACCTAAGCGACCAGTCAGAACCGTTGCAGAACCGTTTTGCGTTTGCCTACACCATCGTGGTAGCCAACACAGGCCAGGTGGCTGCGCAGCTCATCTCGCGCCATTGGATCATTCACGACGCCCTGGGCCACCAGCAAGAGGTCAAAGGCCTGGGCGTGGTGGGTGAGCAACCCCTGCTGCGCCCCGGCGAGGCCTTTCAGTACACCAGCGGTTGCCAGTTGGTGACGGCCACTGGCACCATGCAAGGCAGTTACTTTTGTGTGGCCGAAGACGGCGAACGTTTTGAGGTGCCTATTCCGGTATTTGTGCTTGAAGCCGCCACCGAAAAGCCCGCGTATCTGCACTGATTGTTGGTTTGCCCACCATGGGTGAATTTGACCTGATCGCCACCTACTTCAAACGCCCCACACCCCATGCGGTGCTGGGCGTGGGGGACGACTGTGCACTGCTATCGCTAGCCCCCGGCCATCACCTAGCCGTTTCCACCGATATGTTGGTAGCGGGCCGCCATTTTGTTGAGAACGTGGACCCCACAGCACTGGGTCACAAAGCGTTGGCCGTCAACTTGAGTGACCTGGCTGCCATGGGCGCAACCCCCAAAGCCTTCACACTGGCCCTGGCCCTGCCCCGCATCGATGCTTCTTGGTTGGCAAAATTCTCTCAAGGCCTGTTGGCCTTGGCGGACGCACACGGCTGCGAGTTGGTGGGCGGCGACACCACAGCAGGCCCGCTCACCCTTTCAATCACTGTGATGGGCGAAGTGCCCGTGGGCCAGGCCCTCACCCGTGCCGGTGCCAAGGTGGGTGACGACATCTACGTCAGCGGCGATTTGGGTTGGGCACGCCTGGGGTTGGCGGCGCAAAAGGGCGAGCTGCAACTACCAAGCGAACTGCAAACCAAAGCCCAACAGGCCCTGGACTGGCCCCAGCCCGCCGTAGCACTGGGCCAAGCCCTGCGCAACATGGCCCATGCCGCGATTGACTTGAGCGATGGCCTGTCTGGCGATTTGGGCCACATCTTGGCCCAATCCAAGGTAGGTGCGGTGCTTGATGAAACCGCGCTGGCCCAAACCATGGGCGAAGCGGGGGCGTCACTGGGTTGGAGCACCGAGCAAATGGCGCAATGGGTGCTGGCAGGGGGCGACGACTACGCCCTGTGTGTTACCGCACCACCCCAGGTTCGCACGTCTCTGGCCACCCTCACCGACGCGCAAGGCCAGCCCTACCGCCTTCATCGAATTGGGCAAATTACGGAGAGCGTTGGGTTACGACTGCGCGACGCCACCGGCCTTATCGGTGATCCAATGGCCTCATCGGCGTTTGATCACTTTGCAGGGGATGCTTTGGCTTCGTTGTCGAGGGGTAACAGGACTTAAGCGATTGTCATCCCGTTTGAACCAGGTCCTGGGCTTTAACCGCCAACTTGTAGTGGATCTGTGTACCCAGCGTTTTGAAAAACTCAGACCCGAAGCGTATTTTGTACTTCTCATCACCACGCAATTTTTGCGGCTCCAGTGTGCCCTTGGTCTCCGCCACAAAATACAACTTGCTATCACGCTCCAACACCACAGCCCAGTCAGGCGAGTAATTGCCAATAGGCGTAGGGATTTTGAAGCCGCGTGGGACTTTGAAGAAAAATTTCACCTCTTCACTCGCCTCGCAATCACGGGCAAAACTGTCTTCTGTGCTGCTATCGATTCGATAGTAATTAAACGGGGTTTTGTCCTCATAGCCCTCGCGCACGTCCAACACCTGCTCGGCAAGCACTTCACCCAACTCGTCGGTAAAAAGTTGTTGGGTATAGTGCAAATCCCATGGGGCACCGCGCTCGTACTTCACGCCGCCTTCGTACAGAATCTCATTTCTGGCACGTTCAAAAGCCGCCACCACCAGTTCTAAAAAGCGTTGCGGATTAATCACGAGTTCACGCGCACGGCCGCAAGCCTTCAGCACGGCCACGATAGAGCTTCTGGACAACTTGATGCGGCTTTGAATAAAGCCAAACACATCCGGCATTGCACTGGGAGCCACCGTGGCGGACTTGACCGCGCTGCCCGTACCTTGGGCGCTTACGGCCGCCTCGTTGATCGTCAGTAAGGCCGTGTTGGAATTGAGCTTCAATGAAGAAACGGTAGGGTAGTGGTTGGTGTCTTTTAAGAAAGACGTGGCTTTGTTCACCAAAACAGTCTCTTCATACGCGACGGCATAGCGCGTCTGAAAACTCACCTTGTCCCACAGCTCAAAAAGAAGGGGATAGTTCTCTCGCGTCAGCTCTTGCTTAGAGTATTTCACCACCACCTTGTCGCGGTTGGCGTTGCCAATGCGCCCGGTAAACGCCACACCTGTTTCTTCTTCAATTTCGGTTTGTAGAGCTTTGGTAAAGGCCTCATAGCTCTCGTTGGCAATAACAGTGAGCAGGTTAATTTTTTTGTCAGTGATGCGCTCCCCCGTTTTGCTGTTGACTGGCAAGCGCAATCCACGGCCCACCTCTTGGCGCTTTTTTACATCGCTTGCACTCTCATTCAAAGTGCAAATTTGAAACACGTTGGGGTTGTCCCAACCTTCGCGCAGAGCACTGTGCGAAAAAATAAACTGCACTGGGTTGTCTAAACTCAACAACTCTTCTTTGTTTTTCATGATGAGGTTGTAGGTGTCCTCATCGTCCTTGGTGGTGCCCTTGGTGTCCTTTAAAGCCCCCTTTTTGTCCTGTGAAAAATAGCCCTTATGAACCTCTTGCGCGGTGTACGGTATCAACCCGGGGTTTTGCTGGCTAAATTTTTCAAATAACTCTTCAAACCAGGCCTCAAACTTGGCCTTCTCACCCTCTGTGCCGCGATAGCTTGCCACCCTATCAATGAAGAAAAGCGACAAGACTTTGATACCCAAGGGAGCCAACTTTTTAGTACGATCAAAATGCCATTTAACCGTGCGTTCGATTTGATATTTTTGAACCTCATCGGTGAGTCCACCTTGCGATTGCCCTTGGCGTAACACCAAGCCTCCGGTGAACTTCACGAGGCCCTGTTCCGCGTCGATATCCTCCACAATGAAGCCGTCCCGATAGATCTCGCGTTGATTGGATTTCACAAACAAATCATCGCCCGCCGCCAATACCACTTCCTTTTTCAGTACCCCGCCTGCATCCCCATTGGCAAAAATACTCACTTTTGCTTTAAGCGTTTTCTTGGTTCGCAAAATTTCTTTTAGGGCCACAAAAGCTGCGTTGTAGTTGTCGTCCGCCGTGATGCCATCCACCTGGATTTGTTTGACCAAGCCCAGGTTGTAGGCCTCTACAGGGCTTAGCCTAGAAATCAGGTTATAGGGATTTTTGTGCGTAGCGCTGTAGCGCAAAGTGCAAAGTGGGTTCAGGTTGTGAATGGCTTGGCGGCGGACATCCGTTTCCATATTTTGTGGCTCGTCCACGATCACAATGGGTTGTGTCGCCTGCAAAAACTCAATGGGTTTCACGCCCTGCTCGCGCACCGTGTTGATGATGTTGCTATCGCTGGCAAAACTGTCAATGTTGATCACCAAAATTTGCAGCGAGTTAGACGCCGCAAAGTTGCGCAAGCCATTGCGGTTTTTGCTGTCCCATACCGTGTAATGGGCTGGCACACCGTATTGCGCTTTCATGTCTTTGGCGGTAATTTCTAGGTTCTTCAGCGTGCCTTCACGAATGGCAACGCTGGGCACCACTATCACGAATTTGCAAAACCCATACACCCGATTCAGTTCATACACCGTACGAATGTAGGTGTAGGTTTTACCTGTGCCGGTCTCCATTTCTATCGACAAATTCAGGTCAACCCCTTGCCAAGAAACATCGTCCGGGTCGGTGGCACCTAGCCCGTTTGCCACCAGCGCACCCGATACCTCTAAGCCATTGCTTGCTTGAACCGCTTGCACGTTAGCCAACAATTGCTCTGCGGATAGCACCAAACGGTTGCCAATGCCTTTTTCACCAAACGCCACGGAACCGGTTTCGCCACGGGTGTTCTCAAACGCGCTGCCCGCTTGGGGTTGCCCCTTAAACACCTGCACCACTGCATTCAAGGCCGCCATTTGGTGCGGCGCGTGGTGGTCAAATTTGAACTCCATTATGCAAACCCTTCTACAACACCCTGCAACACCTTACAAAACTTCAAGCGCAATCCCCGCGTCTTGCAACTGAAGGCTGAAATTGGTCAAGGCTTGGCTGTCGGTAAAGCACTTGTTCAGGCACAAAACCTTGACGG
Organism: Burkholderiaceae bacterium; assembly: GCA_040382935.1. Classification (GTDB taxonomy): domain Bacteria; phylum Pseudomonadota; class Gammaproteobacteria; order Burkholderiales; family Burkholderiaceae_C; genus JALQUL01. The sequence goes on along the minus strand of JBEIEP010000029.1, from coordinate 21,006 downwards.
GTTGGGCGTGAAGAATAAAAGCCAACACCGCGCTCGACAAGGCTTCAAAGAACATCACCACGTGCTTGCCACTGTCGGGCGTTGCCAAGTAAACCGTGGCCGGCGTTAGTGCGCCATCAAGCGCGTGGCATTCAACGGGGGTGGTGATGGGCAGGGCCAATTTCAATAACAATTCAAACACCATACTGGCCGCGTGGCTATCGGGGCGGGTAGAGTCAACATGGTAGTCCAACTGGTCAAACAAGTCGGTCACCGTGGTGATGTCGGTGCGCCACTCCTTAAAGTTGGAGGGTGCCAGTTTAAAGGCGTTAAAACCCAAGGCTTGACGGGGGGTGTTGTCCTCGGCGACAAGGGGTTCTTTTGCAAGGGACTCTTGGCGCTTGGTGGCTATGCGATCAATCACTTTTGCAATACGCGCCCGGCCAATGTCGGCAATGGTGCGATAGCCCGCTTTGTAGGCCTCGCTGCTCTCGTCCAACACCTCGGGCATTTGCACGCAAATAAACTGGCGGTTGCCGCCATCTTCCTCGTTAAGCTCTAAAACGGCTTGGGCGGTGGTGCCGCTGCCGGAGAAGAAGTCCAAAACAACACACGCGCTGTCTCTGTCGTTCACCAAATCAACGAAATGCTTGACCAATGTGGACGGCTTGGGAAATGAAAACAGCTTGCCACCAAAGAGTTCTGCAACTTCTTTGTTGCCGTTTTCCGACATACCAACCTCTTTGGGCAACTGCGTTGAGGCGACTTTGATACTGGCTTCTGCACCGTATTTTTTCAAAGCTTTTGCCTTGTCTTCACTCTCAAAAACTCGATAAGCGGGGATAGAAATATTCAAGAAATCATAATCGTCTGGGAATACGATTTTTCCTTTGTCGTAATAGCCTTGAAATGTATCTTCGCTAACCCCCCAAACCCTCTTAGGATTGACTGGGTATGTTTTACCTGTTTTCGGATCAGTCATCGGAAATGCTGAGTTTGGTCGTTCTTCCGAGCTTCTTTGCGTTGTTAAGTCAGACAGCCGCCAAGGGTCATTCAGGTAATCTGACGTTATGAAATACTTGCGCTCATGCGCGATACCAGCCAAAAATTTGTGCTTACCATAAGCATAGAGCCATTCGTAATCTTGGGATACACCAAAAGGCACATCACTTTTCGCCGTTCGCTTCTTCCAAGGGAACTGAGCGATGAAGCAATCCTCTCCAAAAATCTCATCCATCAACAACTTCAAGTTCGCCGCTTCATTGTCGTCAATGCTCACAAAAATCACCCCGTCCTCGCGTAGCAAGTTGCGGGCTAAAAACAAGCGGGGGTACATCATGGACAACCACACGCTATGGAATTGGCCGTTCTCGCGTGAGTTCTTTTTCCAAAGCGTTTGCTTGTTCACAAACCCGTCTTCGTCGGTTTGGCCGGTGCGAGCTTGGTAGTCTTTAAGGGTTTCGGTGTAATCGTCGGGGTATACAAAGCTATCGTTGCCGGTGTTGTAGGGCGGGTCGATGTAAATCATCTTCACCCTGCCAAAATAGGCTTTTTGTAGGGTGCGCAACACCTCTAGGTTTTCGCCCTCAATGTACAAGTTTTGCGTGGCATTCCAGTTCACACTGTTGGCCGTATCGGGGCGCAAGGTGGCGGTAGTGCGTTTTTGAATTTCGGCCCTGGCGTCTCTTTTGCCCGCCCACATTAGTTCGTAATTTTCTCGGCTACTGGCCAAGGCGGCACCGCTCTCGTTCAATGCGGCTGCTAGCCGTTGCAGGTCTAACTTACCCTCAGAAAATGCGTCCGGGAACAAGGCTTTGAGTTGGGCCAAGCGGCTCTGCGACAGGTCTAGGCTTTGGGCAATGGGGTTCATGGCAGGGGGTCGCGGTGATGTAGGGCAGGGTTGTAACAATGTAGGCGCGTTGGGGATTTTCGCACGATGCCAAGGCATTGCCTTGTCTCACCTCCCAGGCAAGCCGGACGCGCCTACGAGTAGTAGGCGCTGTCATTGCGCAATAGCAAGCTACAAAGGTGCATAGTCGGGCGTATACTTGTTCACAAAGAAGAAGTGTGATGCCGATTTCCGTAAGACTTTCACCCGACGAAGAGGCGCGACTATCCAACTTAGCGGCCAAAACGGGCCGTAAGGTATCGTTCTACGTCAAGCACGCCATTGCCGAATACCTAGACGACATGGAAGATTTGTACTTGGCCGAGCAATCTCTGGCACGGGTTCGTTCGGGCCAGGAGCGAACCTACACCCGGAAAGAAGTGGAGGCGCAGCTTGGCGCAACAACGCGCAAGGCCATTGCCGAGCTTGAAGCAGGCAAAGGCAAGCGTTTCGCCAGTGTTGATGACCTGATGGCCGACTTGCATGCGGACGATTGACCGCGCCACGGCTTTCAAGCGCGTGCGACGTTTTCCAACCGACGGGCCTTATTCCCCAAACAACCCAGGCGCAGCACTAGGCGGTGCCACCCCCAAATGCCGATAAGCCGCCAAGGTGGCGATGCGCCCCCGTGGGGTGCGCTGCAAAAAGCCTTGCTGGATGAGGTACGGCTCAATCACGTCCTCAATCGTGTCGCGCTCCTCGCCAATGCTGGCGGCCACGTTGTCTAGGCCCACGGGCCCGCCGTCAAAGCGATGCACGATGGCTTCTAGCAACTTGCGGTCCATGATGTCAAAGCCTTGCGGGTCTACGTCTAGCATGGCCAGCGCTTGGTTGGCCACCGCCAAGGTGATGCGGCCATCGCTTTTAACCTCGGCATAATCGCGCACCCGGCGTAGCAGGCGGTTGGCGATGCGGGGGGTGCCGCGTGAGCGGCGCGCGATCTCAAAACCGCCCTCGTCGTCCATCTCGGCGTTGAGCAAGCGCGCGCTGCGTCGCACGATTTTGGCCAACTCCTCGGGGGTGTAAAACTCCAGCCGCGCCACAATGCCAAATCGGTCACGCAGGGGGTTGGTGAGCATGCCCGCGCGGGTGGTGGCCCCCACCAAGGTAAAGGGTTGCAAATCGAGCTTGATGGAGCGGGCCGCTGGCCCCTCGCCAATCATGATGTCGATTTGGTAGTCCTCTAGCGCGGGGTACAAAATCTCTTCCACCACCGGGCTTAGGCGGTGGATTTCGTCGATGAACAGCACATCGTTTTTTTCTAAATTGGTGAGCAGGGCCGCCAAGTCTTTGGGCTTTTCTAGCACCGGGCCACTGGTTTGCCGCAGGTTGACTCCCAGCTCGTGGGCAATGATGTGCGACAGCGTGGTTTTGCCCAAACCGGGTGGGCCAAACAGCAATACGTGGTCAAGGGCCTCACCGCGTTTGCTGGCCGCGCCAATAAAAATCTCTAACTGTTCGCGTACTTTGGTTTGGCCCACGTAGTCGTCGAACAACTTGGGGCGTAGCGCCCGTTCAATGGCCTCCTCGCGAGGCGAGTCGGGCTCGGTAGAGACCACCCGTTTGGCGGGTGCCATGCCAAAGTCATCGGTTTGAATCGTCATTGTTCGCTTGCCTTTTGATGGACTCTAAAAATCCGCCTGCTTTATTTTGCCAAGGCCCGCAGCGCCAATTTAATGCCTTCGCTCACGCCCACGCCATCGGGCAGGGCCTTCAAGGCCAGGGCTGCGTCTTTGTCGCTGTAACCCAAGGCAATCAAGGCCTGAATAATGTCGGACGAGGCATCGGGCACAGCCCCTGCTGGCAAGCCCAAATCCACCCCCAGTTTGCCTTTTAACTCTAGCAACAAGCGCTCGGCGGTTTTTTTGCCAATGCCGGGTACTTTGGTCAAACGCCCCGCCTCTTGGCGGGTCACCGCATTGCTCAGTTCGGAAATGCTAATGCTGCTCAAAATACCCAGTGCCGTGCGTGGCCCTACGCCTGAAATTTTGATGAGTTGCCTAAACGTGGCGCGCTCTTCTGTGCTGGCAAAACCATATAACAGTTGCGCGTCTTCGCGCACCACAAAGTGGGTAAGCAGGGCCACTTTTTCGCCCACGGCGGGTAGGTTGTAAAAGGTGCTCATGGGTACACTCACCTCGTAGCCCACACCGTTGCAGTCCACGATCACCTCAGGTGGGTTCTTTTCATGCAAAATGCCGTGTAGCCTGCCTATCATGGTTCACCTGTGCGTTGTTGCCGGGTTGGGGGGTTGTAATCAGTTCAGAGGATTATCACGTTGATTTTGCGCCATTCGTTCACGCCCGTCAGCAACCCGCGTTTAGACAAGCTATGCGGCCCCACCGATGCCCATTTGCGGGCCATAGAAACCGCGCTGGATGTCAAAATTGCCCATAGACACGAGCAGTTTCGCATTGATGGCCCCAAAGCGGCCGCGCAAAAAGCCCTAGAGGTGCTGCAAGCCGCCTACGAAATGGCCGGACGCCACCTGGACGCGGCCACCTTGCAACTGATGCTCACGGGTGATCGCGCAGAGGGCGAGGGGGGCCCGGCGCTTGCCACGCGTCGCGCCGATTTGGTGGCCCGCACACCCGGGCAGGCCCAATACCTTGAGGCGATTGCCAAAGAGGACATTACCTTTGGTATTGGCCCAGCGGGCACCGGCAAAACCTATTTGGCCGTGGCCAGCGCCGTAAGTGCCTTAGAGCGCAGCAGCGTGCAACGCATTGTGCTAACACGCCCCGCTGTAGAAGCGGGCGAGCGCTTAGGCTTTTTGCCCGGCGATTTAACGCAAAAAATCGACCCCTATTTGCGCCCCTTGTACGATGCCCTGTACGATTTAATGGGTTTTGAGAAAGCACAAAAAGCCTTTGAACGCGGTGCCCTAGAGGTGGCCCCCCTGGCCTTTATGCGCGGCCGCACCCTGAACCATTCGTTTGTGATTTTGGACGAGGCGCAAAACACCACGTCCGAACAGATGAAAATGTTTTTAACCCGCCTGGGTTTTGGCAGCAAAGCGGTGATCACCGGCGACGTGAGCCAGATCGACCTGCCAAAAACCCAAACCAGTGGCCTGATAGAGGCCGAGCACGTGCTGCGCCGTGTCTCTGGCATTGCGATATGCCACTTTACCAGTGCCGACGTGGTACGCCACCCCTTGGTGGCCAAAATCGTAGACGCCTACGCCCTGCGCCGCACCACTTAAACCATTCCAAGCGATATGGCCTTGCCCCCACTCCAACTGTCCCTGCAACTGGCCTTGGCCCCCGCCCACGCCCACCACCGCGTCACTCTAGCCCGTGCCAAGGTGACGCGTTGGCTGCGTCACGCTATTGCATTGCCCGCCGAGTTAACGGTGCGCGTGGTGGAGCACGACGAAGGCCTGCAACTCAACCAAAGCTATCGTCACAAAGCCTACGCCACCAACGTACTCACCTTTGATTACAGCCAACAACCCGTCATCGTGGCCGACTTGGTGTTGTGCGCCCCGGTGGTGGAACAAGAGGCACTGGCCCAAGGCAAATCCCTAGAGGCGCATTACGCGCACCTGCTGGTGCACGGCGCTTTGCACGCCCAAGGCTACGACCACGAAAAAAGTGCTAAGCAGGCCAAGGTGATGGAGGCCAAAGAGCGGGTGATTCTGGCGGGCCTGGGGTTTGCCGATCCGTATGGATAAGTATTTGCCGTAGGGATTTTGCGCAGCAGTTCTACGGCTTAAGTGCTTTCAGAACAATCCGACGTTTAATTCATTTGTTGCGTTTATTGCATTTATTGTATGATGGCTGCATCATCCAAGAAGCGAATCCATCCTGCGTCTTGGTCATCACCAGAAAGCACAAACATGCGCACCGTCCATCAAATACGTGAAGTGGCACCGCCACCCTTAAATGCCAGCGACCAAGAAATGATTCGCGTTGCACAACGCTGCATCATGGCCTCGCTCGATCATTCACGCGCGGCGGTGATGACGCTGACCACTGACACGGGCGAGCACCCGACTGTTACGGTACCGCCTGCCGCGCTCAAGTTGATTGGTCAATTGTTGGGAGCCATGAGCGAAGGCAGGCCCATCACATTGATGCCATCTGAGCAAGAACTCACCACTGTAGAGGCTGCCAATTTCCTGAATGTTTCTCGCCCTTTTGTGATCAAAGAAATGGAGTCCGGGCGCCTACCACACCGAAAAGTGGGATCACACAGGCGCATCGCATTTGACGATTTAATGGCCTATGCCAAAAACATGCGTGCTGCACAAAGCGGTGCTTTGGACCGCATGGCAATCAACGCACATGAATTGGGACTAGATTATTAATGGCGGGTTATGCGCGATACACCGCATTGTTGGATGCGTGTGTGCTTTATCCGATTGCGATGACAGACGCCCTTCTCAGCTTGGCAACGGCGGGATTTTTTGCCGCTAAATGGACAACCAAAATAGAGGACGAATGGATTCGCTCCTTGGTGCGTGAACGGCCTGATTTGACAGGGAAACTCGATGTTCGACGCGACAGCATGCGAGATGCCGTTCCTGACTGGGAAGTGAATGAATCTGCATGGAAAGCATTGGTTTTGGGCCTAAGCTTGCCTGACCCCGACGATTGCCACGTTTTGGCTGCAGCAATCGCTGGTCATGCGGACTGTATTGTGACCTCCAACCTCAAAGATTTCCCCAAAGAGGTGCTGTCCCGCTACGGTATCGAAGCGGTTGATCCGGATACCTTCATCGTCAATCGGTGGGACTTAGACGAAGTGAGTGCCATTGCTGCCTTTAAACGCATGCGCTCCCGTCGCAGAAAACCGCAGTCCAGCCCAGAGGACTTTGCCTACGCACTTGAAGTGGGTGGTTTGCCCACCACTGCGGCCAGGCTGCGGTTGGCAGCAGAGTTGATTTGATCAGATCTCTAACGGAATCGTAATCGGCCCATCATTGACCAACGCCACCTGCATATCCGTTGCAAAGCGCCCGGTTTGCACAATGGGGTGCTGGGCCTTGGCCAGTTCCACCAGGGCATCGAACAGGGGGCGGGCCAGTTCGGGTTTGGCCGCTGCGGTAAAACTGGGGCGGTTGCCGCCGCTCACATCGGCGGCCAGAGTAAATTGGCTCACCAATAACAAGCCGCCCGCCGTGCCCTGCCCATCAATGTCTTGCACGCTGCGGTTCATTTTGTCGTTTTCATCGGCAAAAATGCGTAGCTTGAGCACCTTGGCCAAAAAACGCTCCGTACTGGCCGGGGAGTCCTGGGGTTGGGCGCACACCAGCACCAAAAGGCCTTTGCCAATTTGGCCTATCACCTGGCCCTCTACGCTCACGCTGGCCTGGCTAACGCGTTGAATCAGCCCGATCAAATCAAATCCTTGGTGTCAAAAAAGTGCGCCTCTACATCGGTGGGCAGCAACTGAATGGTGGCGCGTAGGCCCGGCACTTCACTCATCAAGGCCTGCTCTAGGCTGGTGCGCAAGGCGGCCGCGCGGCCAAGGGTCCAACTGGGGGGCATGTGCATATGCAGGTCCACAAAGGTACGCTGCCCAGATCGGCGTGTGGACACATGGTCGAAACGAATGGTTTGGTGCTCAAAAATCGCCAGCGTGGCTTTGATTTTTTCAAGTATCTCAGGCTCCACCGCCTCGTCCATCAAACCCTGTGACGAGCGCCACACCAGATGGCCGCCTTCTTTCAAAATGTTGAGCGCTACCAAAATAGCGATCACAGGGTCTAGCCACAACCAATCGGTCAGCATGACCAAACCGATGCCAATCACTACGCCCACCGAGGTCCACACATCCGTTACCAGGTGTTTGGCATCGGCCTCTAAGGCAATCGAACGGTGTTCCTTTGCCGCTTTAAACATCACCCAAGCCAAGCCGCCGTTCAGTGCGGAACTCACCACCGACAGTGCCACACCCAAGCCCAGTTGTTCCACGGGCTGGGGTGCCATTATTCGGTGCCCTGCGGCCCAAATAATGCCCAGGGCGGCACCAATAATCAAAATGCCTTCAAACCCCGAAGAAAAATATTCCGCTTTGTGGTGGCCGTAAGGGTGATCGTCGTCCGGCGGTTGTTGGGCAATGGTCACCATGACCAGGGCAAACAGGGCGCTGGCCAAGTTGACAAAGGACTCCATGGCGTCCGACAGCAACCCCACCGAACCGGTCAAATACCAAGCCAAGGTTTTGAGCGTGATGGTGATGAGCGCGACAAACGCTGACACCCACAAAAGGGTTTTAGGCGCAGGTAATTTCATAAGCCATCATGGTGGAGGGGTGGCCCGCATTTAAGCGCCCAGCGTCACCTTCATAAACTTGCGCTTGCCCACTTGCAATGTGTAGGTGCCAGCTTGCAACTTAAGGCCTTTGTCCTGTAAGGCATTGCCGTCAATGCGCACGCCGCCCCCGTCGATGAGGCGATTGCCCTCGCCGCTGCTACTGGCCAGCCCACAGGCTTTGAGCAGGGCACCTATCCCGATTTCGGATTGGCCTTGCGGCAGGGCCAAGCGCATCTCGGGCACATCGTCGGGGATGCCCCCTTTGCTGCGCAGTTCAAAGTCAGCCTCTGCACGCTCGGCCGCCGCAGCCCCATGAAAGCGGGTGGTGATCTCGGTGGCCAAGGCCACTTTGGCGACCTTGGGGTTCATGCCCTGGTCAATTTGAGCCTTTAGCGCCGCCACGTCGCGCTCGGACATAAAACTCAGCAACGGGTACCAACGCCACATCAAGTCGTCCGAAATGCTCAGCACTTTGGCAAACATACTGTTGGGGTCTTCTTTAATCCCAATGTAGTTGTTTTTGCTCTTGCTCATCTTGTCCACGCCGTCCAGCCCTTCTAAAAGCGGCATGGTCAAAATGCATTGGGGTTCTTGCCCATATTCTTGTTGCAGGTGACGTCCCACCAACAGGTTAAATTTTTGGTCGGTGCCGCCCAGCTCTAGGTCGGACTTAAGCGCCACACTGTCGTAGCCCTGCATCAGCGGGTACAAAAATTCGTGAACCGAAATCGACCGACCTTCTTTAAAGCGTTTGTTAAAGTCGTCGCGCTCCATCATGCGCGCCACGTTGTAACGCGCTGCCAACTCAATCATGCCCCGCGCACCCAAGGGGTCGCTCCACTCGCTGTTATACCTAATCTCTGTTTTGTCAGGGTCCAACACCAAACTGGCCTGCTCGTAATAGGTTTTGGCATTGGCCTCAATCTGCTCGCGTGTTAGGGGTGGGCGGGTGGAATTGCGCCCCGAGGGGTCGCCAATCATGGAGGTAAAGTCGCCAATCAAAAAAATCACCGTATGCCCCAGGTTTTGCAACTGGCGCATTTTGTTGAGCACTACCGTGTGGCCAATGTGGATGTCGGGGGCGGTGGGATCCAGCCCCAGCTTGATGCGCAAGGGCACGCCCGTGGCCTCGGCGCGGGCCAATTTTTTCAGCCAGTCTTCGGCCGGAATAAGTTCAGCCACGCCGCGCAGGCTAATGGCCATGGCTTCGCTGACGCGGTCGGTGACAGGATACATGGCCTTGAGTGGCAGGGTAGGGGCGGTCATAAAAGAGGGCGTGCGAGCAGGGAAAAGATGCACGGTTATACTACAAAGCTCCTCTGCCATTGTCCTTTTCTCGCCTTGCATCCTATGTCTCAGCCGCCGCATCTCAAACCTTGGACTGACGCGTTTCTTGACGCGGTGCGGGTGTGCGCTGGTTCGCTGTTGATGTGGGCAAACCAAAACCTACGCCGCTTGGTGTTTGGTGGCGTTACGCTGGTAGCGTTGGCTACCGGTGGCGCGTTTGCCGTGGTCACCATGGTGCCTGTAGATTCAGAGCAAAAAATAGAATGGATACAACAAGCGGTGCACCCGCAACTGCCACCGTCGCTCTCTGGCGCGCTAACGCCCGCGCCGTTTTCGCTGTATCGCTCGGCTACCGTGCAGGCCACCGATACGGTAGATGGTCTACTCGCCAGGCTGGGTGTTGCCGATGCGCAGGCCGCCCAATTTTTTAGGCAAGACCCGCAAGCCCAGCGCGCCCTTCTGGCGCCCGGGCACTGGGTCAGGGTACAAACCAACACCCAGCGCCAACTCGAACAACTGTCCGTACTCTGGCCCGCCGCGCAAGGCGATGAGTTCCATCGCCTAAGGGTGGAGCGTGGGACTAGCGGCTTGCAGTCTGTGCTGAGCACAGAGCCCCTTGTGCCGGTCAGTCGATTTGCCAGTGGTGAAATCAAAAGCTCGTTGTTTGCTGCCACCGACGATGCAGGTATTCCCGATGCGGTTGGGGTACAAATTGCTGAGATATTCTCCGGCGAAATCGACTTTCACCGCGACCTGCGCAAGGGTGACCGCTTTACGGTGGTATACCAAGCGCTGCTGGCCGATGGTGAACTGATGCGAACCGGCAAAGTGCTGGCCACTGATTTTGTCAACAAAGGGCAAAGCCTAAGGGCACTTTGGTTTAACCAAGGCACAGGCACCAACCTCACTGGCGCATACTTTACGCCGGAAGGAAAAAGTCTTAGAAAAGAATTTTTAGCCTCGCCGTTGGCGTTTTCGCGTGTCACCAGTGGGTTTGCAATGCGTTTGCACCCCATCTCAAGATTATGGAAAGCCCACCTAGGCGTGGACTACGGCGCGCCTACGGGTACCCCTGTGCGTAGCATTGGCGCAGGGCGGGTGAGCTTTGCGGGGTTTCAAAACGGGTTTGGCAATGTGGTTTTCATTGATCACGGCAAGGAGCAAACCACCGTGTATGCGCATCTGAGCAAAATCAATGTCAAAAAAGGCGAGTCGGTGCAGCAGGGACAAAATATTGGTGCAGTAGGAGCCACCGGGTGGGCCACAGGGCCACATTTGCATTTTGAGTTCCGCATGGGAGGAAAACACGTGGACCCCATCACTGTGATTAAAAAATCCCAAGCCCCTGAATTGGCAGCCTCGCAACGCCCCTTGTTTGAGGTCCAGGCCAAGGTGCTCAGTGATCAACTCGCTGCAGCGGCTCTGGTCTCAGTGGCCAACGCGCAATAGCGCCCGCGTACCGCGTAACGGCCAAATGGGGTGCTACATCGGATTGATGTCGGGTACTTCTACGGATGGGGTAGACGGGGTTTTGGTTAATTTTTCACGGGCCCAGCCGGTAACCTTGGCGTTTGCCTCAGCAGCGTTTGACCCCACACTCAAAGCACAATTGCTTGCGCTCAACACCCCTTCGGACAATGAGCTGCACCGCTGCGCATTAGCCGCCAACGCCTTGGTTAGGGTGTATGCCGATGTGGTCAGGCAACTGCTGCAGCAAAGTGGTGTGCAGGCACGTGACGTAGCTGCCATAGGCGCGCACGGGCAAACCGTGCGCCACCAGCCCGGGGCCTTCGACGGCTGCGGCTACACCTGGCAACTGAATCAACCGTCGATGTTGGCAGAGCTTACCGGCATACGGGTGATTGCCGATTTTCGTTCGCGTGACATTGCAGCCGGTGGCCAGGGCGCGCCGCTTGTCCCTGCCTTTCACGATGCCTGGTTTGGCCAAACTCACCACGCTGTGGCGCTGCTCAATATTGGCGGCATCGCTAACCTGACGGTGTTACCCCCTCAACGCTTCACTGGCCCACAACGCAGGCCCATCGTGGGCTTTGACAGTGGCCCTGGCAATGTGTTGTTAGACGCGTGGTGCCTGCGCCATACCGGCCAGCCTTTTGACGATCAAGGACAATGGGCCGCCAGCGGCCAGGTGTGCCAGCCACTGCTGGCGGCCATGCTTGCAGAGCCCTATTTTGCAAAGGTCTACCCCAAAAGCACGGGGCGGGACTTGTTCAATGAATCCTGGTTACAGAACCACTTGGCGGGGTACTCAAATCTTGCACCAAAAGATGTTCAAGCCACATTGATGGCGCTCACCGCTGAGTCGGCACGTCAAGCCTTGGTGGGCGTGGACATGGACTGGTCGCAGTTACTGGTGTGTGGCGGCGGTGCGCTCAATACGGCCCTGATGAAGGCCGTGGCGCAGGCCTTGCCACATAAAGAGGTGGTGAGCACCTCGGCAAAGGGGATGGACCCTATGCAAGTGGAGGCAACGGCCTTTGCGTGGTTGGCCCGTCAACATGTGCTGGGTTTGCCCGCCAACCTGCCACAGGTCACGGGCGCATCAGGCCCGCGAATCTTGGGCGCAAGCTACCCGCCCTGAGTCTGCCTTAAACGCTGAAACTGGAACCACACCCGCAGGTGGTGGTGGCATTGGGGTTGCGAATCACAAATTGTGAACCCTGCAAATCTTCTTTGTAGTCGATCTCAGCGCCTAGCAGGTACTGGTAGCTCATGGCGTCGATCAGCAAAGACACGCCGTTTTTCGTCATGGTCGTGTCGTCCTCGTTGGTCATTTCATCAAAGGTAAACCCGTACTGAAAACCGGAGCAACCGCCGCCTTGCACAAACACGCGCAGTTTTAACTCTGGGTTACCTTCTTCAGCGATCAGGTCCGCCACTTTGGTGGCCGCACTGTCGGTAAAAACAATGGGTTCGGGCATGGCTACGCTGGCAGGGCTTGAAAGTTCTAAGGTTGTAGCGCTCATGGTGAATTCCTGTAAACAAGTAGGATCTTATGGTAGGGCAGTTCGCAGCTTTACGTCAGCTAGGGCGAATTTGACGTTATTTGCAGTGGGGGCTTTGGTGTTTCGTTCATTTCAATGCCTGCATTTTGCGGATGCAATTGTCCAGCAACCAAGGCCCCTTGGTGCAGTTCAAGCGCTGAATAAAACACATCGCCAATGATTTTCGCCTTGGGTTGCAATTCGAGCAGCCGCGAGGAAAAAATGGGCCCAGTGACCCGCCCATTGATAATGATGTGTTCGGCGCGCAGTTCACCGGTGATCACCGCGGTTTCAGAGATCACCAAAATACTTGAGTCGCCAGGCTGGGCGGTCACGTCGCCAGTCACTTGACCGTCAATGCGCAAACCATCGCCAAAACGGATATTTCCTTCAATATGACTGCCATGGGCAATCAGGCTTTTAATGGCGGGTTGGCTCTTTTTTGCAAACATGGTCGGTTCCGTTCACAAGATTTTTGGGTAGTCTTACAACACACGGGCGTTTAGCGATGCTTTAACGCCCCCAGCCTTTAGCAGTCTCGCCGAAATCGATTGAACCACCACCTGGGGGGGCAACTCTACCACGCCTTCAACGCGCAGGTACTGCTTAAATGCCACCGGCGCAGGCTCTGGTCTGACCGCCATAGACCAGGGCTTGCCCGCCTTGTTACCCGAAAGAACGACTTCGAGTTGCCCTTGAAATTCGGGTGCATTGCGCACCGGCTGTATCAGCAGTGCCTGCCATTGCAACTGCCCAGCACCATGCAACTCTGCCGCCAGTCCTCGGATGCCTATGGCACTGGCTTGGTTGGCGCTGGTCAGTTTCTGGAAAAAACCCAGGTCATCACGCAGGGCTTGATTCTCAATTTCTAACTTTTTGATTTGAGATTTCAGGTTTTCTTTTTCAGCGCGCTCGGCCACCATAAGGCTGTCGCTCACGTTGAGTTGGCTGCGGCTTTTTTCAGTTTCGGCCCTAAGCGTGGTGACTTCGGTACGCAAAGCGGCCAAATCCTGCCGGCTTTGCCTGTCCAGCCCGGCAATATCCTTGCCAAACTCAAACGCCCAAAGCGCAATGGCTGCCGAAAACCCCAGCATAAGTGCCGCCATTGCCCACCGAAACGGCCACGGCAAGGCACTGCGAATCGCCATGCGCGGCGCACTTACGGTTAACCGGCGGCGTAACAGTCTAAATCGCATGCATCGATCCGCTCATTTGAAATGCCTTTGGACGTTGTGGAGGGTCAGAATAAAAAAGGCCGCCAACACGAATGCAGACGGCCTTTGCGCAGAAAGAAAACGATTAACGCTTGCTGAACTGCTTGCGGCGGCGTGCAGAGCGCAAGCCCACCTTTTTACGTTCAACTTCACGGGCGTCACGGGTGACGAATCCCGCTTGGCTCAGCATAGGTTTGAGCGTTGGATCGTAATCAATCAAAGCGCGGGTAATGCCGTGGCGCGTCGCACCGGCTTGGCCAGACTCACCGCCGCCGTTGACATTGACTTGAATGTCAAAGGTGTCGGCATGGTTGGTCAGCAACAGGGGTTGCTTCACGATCATGATAGAGGTTGCACGACCAAAAAATTCAGCAATGTCTTTACCGTTAACGCGGATTTGTCCGGAGCCTTTTTTCAGGAACACACGGGCAACGCTGGATTTGCGACGGCCGGTGCCATTATTCCAATCACCAATCATTTGGCCGCTCCTTTAAGTTCCAGAACCTTAGGCATTTGGGCAGCATGGGGATGCTCGCTGCCGCCATACACCTTCAGCTTTTTAATCATGGCGTAGCCCAATGGGCCTTTGGGCAGCATACCTTTAACGGCCTTTTCAAGGGCGCGGTTGGGGTGTTTGGCCTGCAGGTCACGGAAATTGGTGGCCGTAATACCGCCTGGGAAGCCCGAGTGACGGTAGTAAATTTTATCCAAAGACTTGGTGCCGGTAACCACCAGTTTGGAGGCGTTAATCACAACGATGTAATCGCCGGTGTCAACGTGAGGTGTGTAGATAGGCTTGTGTTTACCACGCAAACGGAGAGCAACTTCGCTGGCTACTCGTCCGAGGACCATATTGGTCGCGTCAATCACAAACCACTCATGCACAACCTCAGCGGGTTTTGCGCTGAAAGTAGTCATAGTGTTCCTGTAAATGTAGGCCCTTTTCCACGGTCGGCGTTCCTCTAGTGGGAACCTCTTAGGTGGTGTTTAAACTTTGCCGCGGGGCCTTCAAAACGCTGCAAAGCCGACTATTATATGAAATTCTATGGCCGTTGGGAAGCGTTCTTTCCACGGCGCTTTAAGGCACCATTCATGTTCAGCTACCGACACGGATTTCACAGCGGCAACCACGCAGACGTACTCAAGCACGCCGCGCTGTTGGCAATTGTTCGGTACATGACCGAAAAGCCAGTGCCTATTACGGTGGTAGACAGTCATGCGGGTGCGGGTATGTACCGCTTAGATGGTGGGCAGGCGCAAACCAGCGGCGAAGCCATCGAAGGGGTACAAAAACTGTGGACGGCCGCGCAACAAGACCTTGGAGCGACTTTGGACCCCCTGCTTGGACAATACCTTGGCCTGCTTAAAACATTTAACGCAGGCGGGCGGTGCGTCAATTACCCAGGGTCTCCTGTATGGGTCAATAGCCAACTACGCGGCCAGGACAAGCTCAAACTGTTTGAACTACACCCCACCGATGGGCGGCTACTCACTACGGAAATGCGCAAACACCGGGCAGGTGCCAGCATTGAGGTGTTTCGGGAAGATGGGTTTACCAGCGTTCCAAAATTCTTCCCACCCGCCTCGCGCCGCGGCCTATTGGTGTGCGACCCCAGCTATGAAATCAAAACCGATTACGCCAAAGTTCAAGACCTGATCGCCACCGGCCTCACACGGTTTTCGACTGGCACCTACTTTGTGTGGTACCCCATCATTGCCAGGCTTGAGGCGCACAACTTACCGCGTAGGCTTAAAACCCTTAGCAACCAAGCAGGCAGACCTTGGTTGCACGCCTCGCTGCAGGTGCGGGGCGGCAAGACACCAAGCGGCGGGGCTGCAGCGCCCGGCGGCGGGTTGGCGGGTAGCGGGATTTTTGTCATCAATCCCCCCTACACCCTCAAAGCCCAACTTGAGCCCGCTTTGCCTCAGTTGGTTCAATGCTTGGGGCAGGACACCCACGCCATGTCGGTGCTAGAGGTGTCCTAAAAAGGCTGAGCTAGGGTTTATAGCTTCGCACCTCGTTTTCCGCAGGCGCTAAGTGCGGCCCCTGCCGAGATGACAGCTGAAGCTGAACCCACATGGATCAAAAATTCTCTGCGGTTTGCTACCTTGTTCATTGAAGACGCCCGAATTTAGTTGATCGATCTGGGGATGCTACACCTAAGCAGCGAAGATTGAACGGCAAAACGCCGATCAAATCGCCACTCAGCCTCTTTTGGCTAAGGGTCGCGCGCCATGGCGTCGGGCAGGGCTTAATTTAAGAAAAGTCGGTACAACGGATTGCGGGTTTCTTCTGCCACCGGGTAGCCCAGATCGGTCAAAAAGTCCGTAAATGCCAGACCATCTGTTTCCGGTACTTGCAGCCCTATCAAAATGCGGCCGTAGTCTGCCCCTTGGTTGCGGTAATGAAACAGGCTGATGTTCCAGTTGGGGCGCATGGCATTGAGGAACTTCATGAGTGCGCCAGGCCGCTCTGGGAACTCAAAACGCAGCAGACGCTCATTTGTGGCCAAAGCGCTGGGCCCGCCCACCATGTGCCGGATATGGTCACGCGCCAGGTCGTCATGGGTGAGGTCAATTGCCGCGAATCCTTGTTTCTTAAACGCCTTGGCGATTTTGGCGCTTTCGCCTTTGGCATGGGTGCTAAGGCCGACAAACACATGGGCTTTGTCGGCGTGCGCCATGCGGTAATTGAATTCCGTCACATTGCGCGCCGCACCCGGAAGATCGCCTATCAAAGCGCAAAACCGCCGGAAGCTGCCCCGCTCTTCGGGGATGGTGACAGCGAACAGCGCCTCACGCTCTTCGCCCGCCTCGGCCCGCTCGGCCACAAAACGCAGCCGGTCAAAATTCATGTTGGCGCCGCATAGGATGGCTGCAAAAGTTTTGCCTTTGCAGCGGTGGGTTTCAATGTACTGCTTAACCGCCGCAACCGCCATAGCGCCTGACGGCTCCACAATGCTGCGCGTATCGTTAAACACGTCTTTAATCGCCGCACACACGGCATCGGTGTTGACCACCACAAACTCGTCCACTAGGTCTTTGGCCACTCTAAAGGTTTCTTCGCCCACCAATTTGACGGCAGTGCCATCGGCAAACAATCCGACCTCGGCCAGGGTCACCCGCGTGTTGGCCAGCACCGAACTTTGCATCGCATTGGAGTCGTTCATTTGAACGCCAATGACTTTGATGCCGGGTCGCACCGCCTTAATGTAGTTGGCAACGCCTGAAATAAGCCCCCCTCCACCAATGGCCACAAACACGGCATCCAGAGGGCCTTGGTGTTGGCGCAATATCTCCATGGCGACGGTGCCTTGTCCAGCGATCACATCCGGGTCATCAAAGGGATGCACAAAGCTAAGTCCCCTTTTTTGTTGCAGCTCCAACGCGTGGTGGTAGGCATCGGAGTAGCTGTCTCCGTGCAATACCACCTCGCCGCCTAGGCTTAGTACCGCATCCACTTTCAGTTGCGGCGTGGTTGTAGGCATTACGACCACGGCTCGGGTATTAAGTCGCCTAGCAGCCAGCGCCACCCCCTGGGCATGGTTTCCGGCTGATGCACAAATCACCCCCTTCTTTAGCGCTGCGGGCGCCAATTGGGCCATCTTGTTATAGGCCCCCCGCAACTTAAAGCTGTGCACGGGCTGCTGGTCTTCGCGCTTGAGTAACACCGTGTTCTGGCATCGTTGGCTTAGCTGGGCGGCCATTTGAAGGTCGCTCTCTATGGCCACGTCATACACCTTGGCGTTCAAAATCTTGATCAAGTAGTCTGACGGCGAAAGCGCAGCGGTGGGCGTGGTACTAGCGGATGTGGACTTTTTCATACCCCAATCATATCGGGTGCTCGCTCAGCCGCCTGGGGTAAAGGCCCAGACAAAAAAAGCCCCGGAGCATTGAAGCGCCGGGGCTAAATCCATCTTTTCAGAGGATGGAGGAGACAAGCTGTACACTGCACTTTGAACAAAGCCAGTAACTGAAGCCGAGTTTACTTAAAATTGCTGCAATGCAACAGAGTTGAGACTCTAAATTGCAAGCGATTGAAAAAAAGCGACAGATTTCCCCGGTTGCCCGTCGGTTGCACAATAGGGATAGGCACCGAAATGTCACGGTAGCGACGATTGATGAAAAAGGCTGATTAACATGGAATGCACAGTAAGTTGGACGGGTGCCTTAAACACCCGGTCAGGAATGGGTTTTGTGGCAGAAACCGGCAGCGGCCATATCGTTGCAATGGATGGCGCCCCGGATGCGGCCAAACCAGACAACGGGGGTCAAAACTTGGCCCCACGACCCATGGAGTTGTTGCTGGCAGGAATGGGGGGGTGTACGGCCTACGATGTGGTGCTGATTTTGAAGCGTGGCCGCCATGCGGTTAGCGGGTGTAGCGTGAAGTTATCGGCAGAGCGGGCACAGGTGGACCCTAAAGTCTTCACCACCATTAATATGCATTTTGTAGTGAGCGGTAAAGGTCTGCAAACCCAGGTGGTTGAGCGGGCTGTCGCGCTCAGTCATGAAAAATACTGCTCGGCCAGCATCATGCTGGGCAAAACGGCGCAGATTACCACCAGCTTTGAAGTGCAAGACACATCGCCAGAATAGACGGTACTAATAGATCGCGTAGAAAGTAGGCCGACTGGGCGTACTGTGCCGCACAACGGGTGCCCTCGCTAGATGCGATAAGCCACAGTGGTCATCACTTTGGCAGCAGCCTTCATTAGGTGTTTAACAGGGCTTGGCAAGGCCACAGCCCCTTTTTGTAGCGCCTGCTTGGCATGCTCTACCTCATCGGCTTTCATTTGCTCAACAATCGCGCGCGAGGCGTGGTCATTTTTGGGTAGGGTGTGCAGATGCCCGTCCAAGTGGGCTTCAACCTGGCGCTCGGTTTCCACCACAAAACCTAGGCTTACCCTGTCGCCAAACCGCCCGGCAACAAGCCCAAAACCAAAAGCACCTGCATACCACAGGGGGTTGAGCAGGCTGGTGCGCCCGCCCAGTTCCTCGGTGCGCTGGCGCGTCCAGGCCAGGTGGTCGCCTTCTTCAAGGGCTGCGGTCTTGAAATGGGCTTTAAGTTGGGCGTCATGAGTGGCCACCGCTTGAGCGTTGTAAAGCGCCTGCGCGCACACCTCACCTACGTGGTTAATGCGCATCAAGGCTGCGGCGTGCTTTTTCTCTTCAGTGGTCAGCGTATCCACCGAAGTGACAGTAGGCGTTGCCTTTGCCGAACTCGTAAGCCGGTGCCCTTGAACCGCGCGCAGCCCAGCTTCAAACTGCAATATAACCTGGTCAATGTGTGAGGGAAATTTGTTCATGGAAAGGTGTTTGTGCCAATAGAAGCAGCAAGCTGCCAAGCGTACAAAACGAAATGATTCCCAAGCGGTAGAAACAAAAAATGAAACGCAATGGCCCACCATTATCAGGTCATTAGTAGGTCGGTTGGATGGTGCCGTACTTATCCAAGCACCAGCACCCATTTCATTGGTAGATCAAGGGCAATTCAACTCCACCTCAAACGTTGCGCCTACGCAACGCATTGCATTGAACTTCAAAATTTCGCCTTCAAAATTTGGCGGGTGCTGCGCATTATGTTTCAATCACATGACTCGATACCTATCGGGGCCATTTCGAAGCGAATTTTTAAGTCGGGTCATGTGCGACGCCCATGCGTCTGAAAAGCGTTTCGTTGTATTTTTAACTTTGGAGTACTTGAATGAAAAAATCACTAATTGCCTTGGCTGCCTTTGCAGCAGTAGGCGTTGCCTCTGCCCAAGTGACCGTTTACGGTAAGTTGGATGCTGGCGTATCAAAAGTTACCGGCAAGAAAGCCGATGTAGGCCTTAATGGCTGGGAAACAAGCCGTTTTGGCGTTAAAGGCGAGCAAAAGGCCGGTGACCTGACCTTGTCCTTCAAACTCGAAGGCCAGATTGGTGATACCGACGGCAATGCCGCGTTCAGCGGCTTTAATCGCGTTGCGACCGTTGCTGTAGCGGGCAGTTTTGGTACCATCAGCATGGGTACCGACTGGACTCCGTTTGACAATGCGATTTCGACCAGTGATGCCTTGGGTTATACCGATGGTTTTACACCTGTGGCAGCCCTTGGGGCAGCTTGGAAGTATGACTTGGGCAATACCGAAAAAGGCAATGCTGCCAAGTCTATTCAGTACACATCGCCTAATATGAATGGTTTTCAAGCCATGGTTATGACGGCTCCGGTGTATAAGGATAGTAAATACAATGGTTTAGGACTGAACTATGCCAAAGGCCCCTTAACCGTCAACTTTGCGAACCAATCCTACAATGTGACTGGCGCTACAAAGTCGACCGCTAATGTTTTGGCGGCTCAATATGACTTGGGTGTCGCCACTGTATCCGGTGGAATTGTCAATGCCAAGCAAGATGGCAAAGACAGAGGTTACGTTGTTGGGGTAAGTGTGCCTGTTGGCGCTGATTCCGTATCGGTTGGTTTCTCAACCAACAAGGCGACCCTTGCTGGGCTAAGCACTTCTTCCAACGGCTTCGCCGCTCAGTACATCAAGTCCTTGAACAAGTCGGCTGCTGCTTACGCTGGTGTTCGCCGGGTTAAGATTGGTAATGCCACCACTACCAAAACTGGCTTGGGTATTAGTTACAACTTCTAATCAGCTAATGGCGTGAACGCCATTTTGGGTTAAAAAAGTTAAAAAGCCCCGCCGTGGCAAACACGGCGGGGCTTTTTTGTGGTGGACCCAGCATGGGCGTGCACCAGCGGGAGCAAGTCCTGCTGTGAGTTGGTTACAGTAAACGAAGTGAAACGCTAGTGCAAACAGGTAATCAAATACGTGAGAAATCTGCGCAAGGTAGGTCACGAATGACATGTAGAAGTTCAGACTTGATCTGACAGTAGGCCTTGCCAAAAGTGAGGTTACCCGTTTAGATAGGGGTGCGAATCTTTAAGTCAAGTCCCAATTTTGCTGCAAATTCAGTTCAACAGATCAAGCCGTATTCCTTTGAATTTGGTTGGAATTTAACCCACAGCGCTCTGGATAGAAGTTCGCCCTGCTGGGCGAACTTCTAGCGCCGCCCGCTGCCCCACTCTGGCCTCACGCCACTCCCAATAATCTTGCATATCCAGGTATAGCCGCTCGGCCCAGCTCTCATTGGTTTCGGCTAACAATGCCCCTACCAGCCGTTTGGCGCTTTGCTCGTTTGGAAATATCCGAATCACCCGTTCACGTCGGCGTACCTCCTCAGTCAGCCGCTCCTGCATGTTCGTGCTGCGTAGCCGCTTTCTGTATTTCTCGGGCAGCGCAAACACCGCCGTGGCCTCCTCAAATCCGTCCTCCAAGCATTTGACCGCTTTGGCCGCTTTGCCCTCAAATTGGCTGATGAATG
>JBEIEP010000028.1:0-42258 GCA_040382935.1 Burkholderiaceae bacterium | reverse complement strand
GACAGTTCACTGGGCTTGCGCCCGCTGCGAACCAATTCGACCATCTGGTCACGAAACGCTTGCGCATAGCGAGGGGTCTTATTTGACATTTGGGACTCTTCCTTTCAGGGAGAAAGTGTCCGCGAAAAAGGGGTAACTTCAGCTTGATCAAAACTTCAACTCGCTTGATGCCCAGCGGGACGCTTGCGAGAACTTTATCGCCAGCCAGAAGTCCGAGGGCTGGATGATGGCCCGCGAGCGCTACGACGACGGGGGCTACTCCGGCGGCAACATGGAGCGGCCCGGCTTGAAGAAGCTGCTTGATGACGTCCGATCCGGCATGGTCGACATCATCGTCGTCTACAAGATCGACAGGCTGTCGCGCTCACTGGCCGACTTCGCCAAGTTGGTCGAGATCTTCGACGAGCACAAGGTCACCTTTGTATCGGTGACCCAGGCGTTCAACACAACCACCTCTATGGGCCGACTGACGCTCAACATCCTGCTGTCTTTTGCCCAGTTCGAGCGCGAACTGGCAGGTGAGCGCGTTCGCGACAAGATCGCTGCATCGCGCCAGCGCGGTATCTGGATGGGCGGTATGCCACCCCTGGGATACGACGTTGCCGACCGAAAGCTGATTGCGAACGCCGCCGAAGCGAAGATTGTCCGTGAGGTGTTCACGCGTTTTGCGGCGACGCCCTCGATGTCAACCCTGGTCAGAGACCTGCGGGCGCGAGGGGTCACGTCTAAGGCGTGGACCACAGCTAAGGGCATCGAGCGCAAGGGCAAACTGATCACCAAGGGTCACGTCTACAAGATGTTCAAGAACCCCGTCTACATCGGCATGGCCGCCTACAAGGGCAAGCAGTTCCCCGGCGAACACCAGCCCATCATTGACCAGGAGTTGTGGGACACAGTGCAGGCGTTGCTCAAGGCTGGAGACAAGCATGTCAAAGGCGGTACACAGTGCCGCAACGCGACATCCCCAACACTTCTGCGCGGTCTGCTGTTTTCACCAGAAGGCCGCGCCTTCACCCCCGCCTGGACCAGCAAGGGACCCAAGCAATACCGGTACTACGTCAACACCGACTCCATCAAACTAGGCAAAGAGGCCTGCGAGGTCTGTCGCGTGCCAGCCGGCGAAATCGAAGGGGTCGTGGTTGAACAACTGCGTGGGGTGCTGCGCTCCCCGGAAGTTCTGTCGCAAGCGGTGCACGAGGTCACATTGGCCCGCCCTGACATCAGCGAAACCGAAGCGATCCGTCACCTGCAATCCATCGATGAGGTTTGGGACCACCTCTTCCCAGCTGAGCAGGCCCGCATCGCACACGCATTGATTGAGAGGATCACCGTCCGAAAAGATGGGATCAGCATCAAGTGGCACACGAAAGGTATGCCGAAATTCCTCCGTGACTCGATCATGCAGCCCACTTACCGGGAGGCCGCATGACGCTGGCTGAGTGCAACGCCGAAATCACTGATATCCCGATGTCCTTTCGCCCAAGGGGCGGGAGGACTGTGATAGTGCTACCCGACGGCTCAAGAGGCGTGGTACGCCGTGAGGCGACCATAGACAACACCATGATCAAAGTGATCGCGCGCGGTTTCCGTTGGCAACGACTTCTGTACGACGGCACGTACGCGACCATTGAGGACTTGGCCGCAGCCGAAAAAATCAATCCTTCCTATGTCAGCCGAATCCTGCGGCTTGCCTACCTCTCACCGGTCGTTGTGCAGGCGATCCTGGACGGCAAGCACCCCGCCCGGTTGACCATGAAGGATCTTCTAAAGCCACTGCCGTCTGACTGGGCGAAGCAGGAACGACTCCTGCTGCGCGACTAAATCTCCAATTCCGTTCCTTGACCGCTAGCTCAGAGACTAATTGAGCCGAAAATGAGACTAAAGGGATGATGAAAAGATGCTGATAATCCCTAAAATATCGTTTCAGTCGATAGAAAGAGGCCCCAATGTCCAACCATTACGTCAAATCCCTCCCTGCTGTCGCGCTCGCGAGTGCCAACGCTCCGCAGCGCGAAGTCCTTGAAGCCGCGCAAAAGCAGGTTGGCTTCATCCCGAACATGTACGCCAACATGGCCAACGTCCCTGGCATCCTCAGCACTTATCTGCATGGGTATGCGCTATTTCGCAAAGATTCAGGGTTCACGCCGACGGAGCAAGAGGTCGTTTTTCTGGCTGTCAGTCAGGTCAACGGCTGCAAATACTGCACGGCCGCTCACAGCATGATCGCCGACAGAGTTTCCGGAGTGCCCGCGCCTGTGCTTCAAGCGATCCGCAGTGGACAACCTATCCCAGACGTCCGTCTGGCTGCCTTGTTCGCCCTGACTCAAGAATTGGTGAAGAACCTGGGTCAACCGACCCCCTCCTCGGTCGAGGCTTTCCTCAAGGCCGGATTCACGGAAACCCATCTGCTCAACATCATTCTGGCCATCGCAGTAAAGGTGCTGAGCAACTACACGAACCACGCGTTTGGCACCGAAGTCGATGAGCGATTCGCAGCCTACAAAGTCGCGTGAGTTTTTTGGGTATTTGACCCAGGAGGCACTGGATGGCGACTTTGAACGGAGTGGTTTTCGATGCTTACGGCACGCTCTTCGATGTCCATTCGATCGCGCGGCGGGCTGAAGAGTTGTTTCCGCAGATGGGCTCGGCCATCTCGACCCTATGGCGCGAAAAGCAGATCGAGTACTCCCGCCTGGTGTCCCTGTCCGACCCTTCGCCGACGGGCAGTCGCTACTACCAGCCCTTTTGGGATTTGACCCGCGCGGCCCTGCAGTACAGCCTGACTAGGTTGGGCCTGCCTCATGGCACGCAGGAAGTCGATGAGTTGATGAATGGCTATGCCCGTCTTGATGCCTACCCAGAGTGCGCAGCAGTGCTGAAAGCCGTCAAGGCGCGGGGGCTGACAACGGCCATTCTCTCCAACGGATCGCCGGACATGTTGAAAGTGGCAGCCGACAGTTCTGGCTTGGCTCCTTGGCTGGATCATCTTATTTCTGTCGATGCCACCCGGCAGTACAAGACCAGCCCCGTCTGTTACGCACTCGCTTCCAAGACCTTGCTAGTGCCAACAGAATCTTTGTTGTTCGTGTCATCAAACGCATGGGACGCCATGGGGGCGACTTGGTACGGTTTTCGGACCTGCTGGGTCAATCGGCAAAATCTGCCACCTGAAGCGCTGGGCTTGCCGCCACACCACACCTGTCGCACGCTGGACGGGCTAATTGAGCAGTTCTGATCCCAGATCGGCGACTTCGAATGTACTGTCCAGCCCCAAAGATGAAAACAAGCCAAATTGAAGTGGAGACCTCTGCGGCGAAGGCTCTGCTGTTAACCGCTCTTTCCCCGAAGATCCGACGGAGCGCCAGCAAGGTTGCCATCGTGGTTGGCACCGTACTCAACCTCATCAACCAGGGACCGGCGATCTGGGGCCATGCGGACGTCTCATGGGTTCATGTAGCACTCAACTTTTTCGTGCCCTTTTGCGTCTCCAGCTACAGCGCAGCAAAGAATCAAATCAGCCGCAACGACGGCTAATTAAGAGGTTCCATTGAACTGCCATCGTTGGCGAAGTCCGTACCCGTACGGGATGCCATCCATTCAGTCGGCGATTGCCCCACCCTCCTTGTGAACGCGCGGGTGAGCGCTGCGGGACTCCGATAACCGACAGATCCGGCAATGGACTTAATGGGGCGACGCTTCTCCAGGAGCGTTTGAGCCAGGGCCAGCCGCCAATCGGTCAGGTATTCGAGGGGCGGAACGCCGACCGTTTCGCGAAAGTGATGCGCAAAACGTGCCCGCGACATCCCCGCCTCGTCGGCCAGACCTTCCAAGGTCCAGTTGAACTCTGGTCGCTCGTGCATGGCGACCAAGGCCTTGGCCAAGCGACTGTCTGCAAGAGCGCCCAATAGTCCGGCCTTGCTCTGATCACTTTCCATGAGGTATCGAAGCAAGACAACGAGAAAGTACCCCGCCAAGTTATCGAGAGCTGCCCGATGGCCGCATCGACGATGGGCAGCTTCTTCAAACAGCAGATGCAATGCCGGAGCCAGGGTGTTCGCTTTTTCAGCAGGTATCACCTGAACGGCTGGAATCGATCGAAATAAGGGATCCAGCGATCCTTGCCCGAGTTGTACGCGCGCACAGACCAGATCAATCCCTTGAGAACTCGGAAGGATCTGGTGGGGGGTAGGTTGGGGCAAGAACACCACAGCAGGCTCGGTCACGGCGATCCTGCGACCGTCTTGTAGGAGCAACTCCATGGTGCCCGACCTCAACAAGTGCAGGTGTCCACCATCCCCGTCGAAGCTCACGGCCTCGCAGAGATTGCCTGTGAAGAACACTTCTGCCTTGGGTGTGAAGCGGGAGAACAGCGAACTTAGTCGATCCATGATACTTTCGGCAATCCAAATGAGATTTAAATGTCCCAATCGTATCAGATGATGTAACCGTGCACTTTCAGCACGTCACCCCTCACTGGAGAAAAAAATGGCTCGAATTCAACCCCTAGAACTTGAAGCTGCTGACCCCACCACCGCGGCCACGCTTCAAGCAGTCAAGACCAAAATCGGCATGGTGCCCAACCTTTTCGCCACGCTGGCACGCGCACCAGCTGCACTCAACGGCTACCTGGCCTTGTCGGATGCATTGTCCAAAGGCCGACTGAGCGCGCGCCAACGCGAAATCGTCGCGCTGACCATCGCACAAGCCAACCAGTGCCAATACTGCCTGTCGGCCCATACGCTCATCGGCAAGGGCGCCGGGCTCTCGGACGAGGCGATCAAGGACGCGCGCGCAGGAAAATCATCCGACCCGCAAGACCATGCCATCGCGGTCTTGGCATCGAAACTGGTGACGCAACAGGGCAACCTGAATCAAGCTGACCTGAGCACTGCCCACGCTGCGGGCGTTGATGAAGGGCTTGTGCTCGAGATCATCGTCAATGTTGCGTTCAATGTGCTGACCAACTACACGAATCATGTCGCTGAGACCGACATTGACTTCCCGGTGGTTCAAACGGCTCTTTGATGAATGACAATGGGGCCCAGTGCCCCGTTGTGCACGACTCTTCAGAACTATGACTAGAGATCAGCCCACATTTGCAGCCTTCATTTATGACCTCAGGAAGCGTTGTCGTACTCTGCGCTGAATGGTGTGGTGTCTGCCGGGAATTCAAAGATCCGTTTGAAGAACTGGGACGCGCATTACCAGACTGGCGCTTTGGGTGGGTTGACATTGAGGCCCACTCTGCCACGGAAGATGTCGAGTTGGAATCGCTGCCCTCGCTGATAGTGACTGGGCCAGACGGAAAAGTGATCTTTCTGGGACCAGTGGTACCACGACCAAGTGCCGTCGACCAGTTGCTCCGTGGCCTTAAAAACCACAGTCCCCTCGCGCTCACCCAAGTTGATGCCGAGTGGATAAATGCAGTGCTAGAGACCATCCGCGACGCACGCGGATGAGCAAGACCTGGAGTCCAGAGTGGGACATGTACCCCACAAGACTCCCGCAAGCTATCTACGAAGTGGCTCGCGCATCGTCACGAATTCCTCTGCCACCGTAGGGTGGATGCCCAACGTACCGTCGAATACTGCTTTGGTAGCGCCAGCTCGCATGGCCACGGCGAATCCCTGCACGATCTCGCCGGCGTCTGGTCCCACCATGTGTAGGCCAACCACGCGATCTGTGCCGGCATCGACCACCAGCTTCATCAAGGTACGCTCGGTGCTTCCGCTCAGGGTGTGTCGCAATGCACGGAACTCAGATCGAAACACCAGGATATCGTCAAACTGTTCCCGGGCCTGCGCCTCCGTCAGGCCTACGGTTCCAATATTCGGGTGCGTGAAGACCGCGGTCGGAATCAACGCGTAGTCCATCTGTCGCGGGGGGTTCCCGGCCACTGGGCCGAACAAGTGGTCTACCAATTGCATGGCTTCACCCAGAGCTACTGGCGTCAACTGCACGCGGGCCGTGACATCTCCCAGGGCATACACATTCGGTACGTTGGTACGGTAGTTGTCGTCTACCACGATGGCACCCTGACCCGATTGGGCCACGCCCACGGCCTCCAGGCCCAGTCCCCGCACATTCGGCATACGGCCAGTGGCGTACAGCACGGTATCCGCCATGACATGGCCACCATCTTTCATCAGTACATGCAAGCCACCGGCTTCGCGTGTGATGCGCACTACACCGGCGTTCAGTCGCAGATCCACCCCGTGCTTGCGTATTTCCTCGGCGGCGAAATGCCGGACCTCGTCATCAAAACCCCGCAGGACCTGTTCGCCACGGTACAACTGGGTTACCTGGCTGCCCAGGCCGTTAAAGATGGAGGCGAATTCGCAGGCAATGTAGCCGCCGCCCACGATCAGCAGGCGCGTCGGGAAAGGGTCCAGATCGAACACCTCGTTGGAGGTGATGACAAATTCGCGCCCATGAAAGTTCGGTACGTCGGGTGTGCCACCGGTAGCGATTAGAAAACGTTCGGCGGTCAGGGTCTGGTGGCTGGGTGAGCCGTCTGCATTCAAGGTCGCTAGGCGCACGCTATGCGTATCGAGCAATTGCGCGTGGCCATAGAGCAGGGTCACGCCTGCACTGCGAAGTAGTTGGTCGTAGACACCATTTAGGCGTGCGATCTCTTGCGTTCGCCGGGCTTTAAGGACACCCCAATCGAGCGTGGGTGTCTCGGATTGCCAGCCGTAGCCACGGGCCTCGACAGCCGCCTCCGCGTAGTGCGCGGCGTAGCTGTACAACTTCTTGGGAATGCAGCCGACGTTGACGCAAGTTCCGCCCAGACCATCCATACCTTCCGCTTCTGCCAAGGCGACACGGGCCCCGCGCTGTGCGGCCAAGCGCGCAGCCCGCACGCCGCCGCTGCCGCCGCCAATGACAAATAAATCAAAATCGAATTCGCTCATGTGTCTGCCTACGATTAGTTTTTAAAAATTCAGTCGTGATAACTGTCTGTCGGTCCGCCCGTGACCGGCGTCGTTTCGCTTCGAGTGATGACCCATAAGATCGTGATCAATCCATAGTTCAAAGCAAGCTGCCAGGGATCGTTCCAGGCCCACCCATCAAACCCTCGCTGTGTAATCGGATAAAGCACTGGGGAGGGATAAAAATCTGCCGAGTGTGCGAATACATCAATCACGATATGCATCCACCAGCCCAACATAGGCAACCAGAAGCGCCGCAAGAGCATCCAACTCAGAAAAGTAACCACTGCGGCCACTAGCGCGCTGTGCATGGAGCAATGCAGATGATGTGCAATGAGTTCCACCTGTGGTGGCAATACTTGCTAATAGCCTGGCAGCGCATGGAAATAAGATTGCATGGCCGACCAGCCCTGTGGCGTTATCAGGGCAGCCGTCACGATGGGCGTCAGTTGAACCAGATCCGGCGCCACGGCCAAACCGATGGTCCATCGCGTGGTGCTGCGCGCGATCGGTCGACTGTGACCACGCCAACGACACACCACCGCAGCCCACAGTCCGTGCGCTAAGACATCCATCGTAGTCTCCACCGGATCGCCGTGTTGGGCGTGTAGTCGGACATGTGCATCTTTACCTCACCGGCGCAGCACGTTTAGCCACAAATTCTGTTCGTCAGTCAACGCCGCTTCGGGGGTGAGCATGGCGCTGCCCAACGCAGAGCGAATGGCGGGTTCCGGCGCTGGCAGCGGTTGTGCCAGCAAGGCGTCGAGAACCGTTGCGGCCTTCTTCAAGGTCGATCCGTACAACTCGAAGATTGAAGCCACATTGACATGCTGCGCCGGATCCTCCAGCCAGCAGTCGTAGTCGGTGACCAGCCCCACCGTCGCGTAAGCCATCTGGGCCTCCCGGGCCAGGAATACCTCGGGCACGTTGGTCATGCCCACGAGGTGGCAACCGGCCTGGCGCAGGAAGTGACTTTCGGCCTGGGTGCCCAGGCGCGGCCCCTCGACGCAGGCGTAGGTCAGGCCGCGATGAATCTTCAACTCACACCGGGCGGCAGCGGCCTGCACGGCGTCGACCAGCGCGGCGCTGACGGGTTTCGCCGTCGACACATGAGCGGCAACACCTTCACCGAAAAAGGTGCGTTGGCGCTGACCACGGGTCCAGTCAAAATATTGCTCCGGCATGGCCAAGTCCCCTGGCTTGAGTTCGAGCGCGAGGCTGCCCACCGCCGAGAAGCCCAGGAGCATCGTGGCGCCGGCCTGCTTGAGCGCGAACACGTTGGCGCGGTAATTGACCTCGTGCGGCAGCAGCCGATGCCCCGCGCCATGCCGCGCCAGAAACAAGACCTCGTTCGAGCCCATGCGACCGCGTAATATTTCCCCCGACGGATCGCCGAAGGGCGTGCTGTCCCTGGATCGGTAGGTGATCTCAAGGCCAGGCAGTTCATAGAGGCCGGTGCCTCCGACAATGGCGAGCATGTTCACATCTCCTGACGAATGACTTGGTGGGGTGCGTAGTCGGGGCCGCTCTCGATCCGGTCGAAATACGACGCATGGGCATCGGTCCCAGCGGGCCATTGCGCAAGGAAGGTCTGCCTCACGGCCTCAGGGTCGGCCTCGATGGCCAGGGCATCGATGTGCAGGCCCCGGTGCACCACACCTGCACGGCTGAGCGGGCCGCCATACGGCGTGGGTGCGATGCGCGTGAGCAGCCCCGCGGGATCACCCCGAAAATTGGGCATCCCCGCAGCACCGTTGTTGAAGACCCAGCCCTGCGGGCGGTGGACATCCAGGTTCAGACGCTGAAACACAGGAAGGCAGGTGTGGCTGCTCGCAAACGCGTCCACCTCTGCACGGCGGAACCAGTCCCGCACCTGTTCGCGCTGGACGGGTTCGCGCAAGTGCTCCTGCGCGAAGCCCCAGCCGGCCAGGGACTGGGCGTCGCCGTGGACGATACCGATGCGACAGTCACCCACCTCGGCCGTGAGCCACATGGGCAAGTCCGACAAGACCTTCCGCTGGCTGGGCGTCACGGCACCGCGCAACCGGCGCAAGATGCGGTTGGACCGCTCCACCACGCCGTCGCCGACCCAGTCGGGGTAGGCGCAGCCACAACCCGCGTCGGCCTGCGGATCGGGGTCGGCCAACTCGGTTTCCACGTTGCCGCGCAATGCCGTGTGGGCTAGCACCGCCTGCTGGATCCTGGCAAACCGGGCGGGATCAACATCGAACCAATGGAAGTCACCGTTGAAGACCAGGCGCTTGTGGCCTTGCTCAGCGTCAAAAAGCCGCAGGATCTCCAGCAAGGCCGACTCGTTGCCGTAGAGCCCACCCACGACATACAAGACCTCTAGGTCACGCAGCGCAGCCGCCGGCGCTTGCCTGAAAACCTCGGGGCCGTAGTGGTAGTGCAGGGGACAAGTTCGTCCGGGGGTCGCTACAGCGTCCATCAGCAGGGTCTCCAGTGTCATAAAGGTTCTTGAGCAACTCTGGGCTCAAATCTTTCAGGGATACATCGAACATCAGCCGTCCGTCCTTCAGGCCAATCACCCGATCGGCCAGGCGAGACAGCAAGTCGGTGTCATGCACCACCGTCAGCAGCGTGGCCTGGGCCGCCAAGGTCATCAGGGCATCGCAGGCCTGTTGGGCGGCGGCAGGATCCAGCGCCGAGGTGGGTTCGTCCGCCAACAGCAGCTTCGGCCGTTGCAGGCGCAGGCGTGCCAGGCTCACCTTCTGGCGTTCGCCGCCAGACAGGCGATCGGCCCTTGTATGGACGCGATCGGCCAGGCCCAGGTCGACCAGCGCCTGGTGTGCTTCACGATGCAGCGTGTCAGGGTAGCAGCGCAGCCAACTGCGCCACAGGGGTAAAGCAGCCGGTCTGGCCAAGGCACCCAGCACCACGTTTTCAAGCGCGCTCAGTCGGGGCACCAGGTGCAGGCCCTGCATCACCTGGCCGATCTCGGCGCGCAATTGCCGCCATTGCACCACGCTCAGGGCTTGCGAGGCGCCCCCTGCAACCTCGCGCCCCAGGACCGAGACACAACCCTCGGTCGCCGTCACAAAGCCGCCCAAGACTTTGAGCAAGGTGCTCTTGCCCGCCCCATTGGGGCCGATCAAGGCCAACCGTTCGCCCTGCCTGATCGTCAAAGAGGAGACGTCCAGCAAGCGCCGCCCCGTGACCTCGACGCGCAGGTCCCGAATGTCAATGACAGCTTCAGGCATCAGTGTGTTCTCGCTGCTCACAGCAGGGCCTTCCGGATGCGCCGCGACAGGGCATCGAAGGCCATGACCAGTGCAACCACCACCAGGATGATCGTGACCAGGCGGCTCCACTGGAATAGGCTGACCGCCTCGGAAATCAGCAAGCCCAGGCCACCGGCCCCGATCAATCCAAGGATGGTCGAGTCGCGGATGTTGAACTCCCACACGTACAGGTGGTTGCTGACGAACTGGGGTAGCACCGAAGGCCAGACCGCACTGAAAAAAACCTGCGAGGGCGAGGCGCCCGTGGCCCGCACAGAGTCCACGGCGCCCATGTCCAGGGTCTCGATGCTCTCCGCGTAAAGCTTGCCGTAAGTACCCATGGAGTGCAGGGCAATGGCCAGGATGCCTGCCGTGGGCCCCAGCCCCACGATGCCGACCAGCACCAGGCCGAACACCAGGGTGTGGATGGCCCGCAAGGCATCCAACACGGAGGACGCCGCACGCGCCGCCCAGCGGGGCGCTTTCAGGTTGCGCGCCGACAGCAGGCCAAGCGGCATGGCCAGCACCGCCGCGAGCAAGGACCCCAGCGTGGCGATCTGGAAGGTGGTCCAGGTCGCGCGTGCCAAGCCTGCAATGAAGCTGGCCTCCACCTCGCGGCGGTTTTCCACGCGCAGCAAGGTGCCGTCGTCGCTGCGGTACTCCAGCCGATCAGGGCCAAACCACAGGTCCACGAAGCTGGGGCGCGCAAACTCACCCAGCGACTTGACGAGGTTCTCCCAGGGCTTGCGCCCCAGGGATAGATCGCCCGCCGCCGCCAGCGTCCACAGGCAAGCCAGGACGATCAACCCATAGGCCAGCAGCAGACCTAGGAAGCCCAGGCGAGCCCCTAAAACCCCAGGCCGAAATGGTGCAGCAGCAGCGTGCATGGACGTTTACTTCCTCGGCGTCAGCGAGCCCGTTGCCAGGCCCGCGTCGCGAATCGGCTTGTAAAAGGCGTTGTCGGTGGCCACAAAGCCGGTGTAGTTGGCGGGCAGCAAGGCCGGCTGGGCCTTCAGCAAAGGCCCTGTTTCTGCCAAGGCGTCCTGCAGCTTTTTGACGAAGGCCTTGTCCTTGAACAGTGCGGCACTCACGGCCACGGCGTCATTGGGCAAGGGAGGCGACTGCCATATGATCTTGCTTTGCTCGGCTTTGATCAGGCCCTGCTCAATCATGGCTGTGCGGTTTCGGTTGTAGTCAGCGCCCGCGTCCAACTGGCCGGCGCTCACCTGGTTTTGAATCGCCTGATGCTTGGTGTAGATCACCCTTGAGAAGTGCTTTTCGGGATCTACGCCCTGCTGCATGAAGAAGTGCCGCGGGATCAGATAGCCGGAGGTCGAGCCCTTGTCCCCGAAGGCGAAGGTGCGCCCCTTGCCCTTGGGGCCGACCAGATCGCCGATTGATTGAAGCCCCGAGTCCGGGTGCGTCACGATCAGGGCAAAGTACTCGGGCTTGCCTTGGTACAAGATGGTGGACACCGCTTGCGCATCGGAGAAGTGATTGGCCAGCACGTAGCCCCACGGCCCCATCAACGCGATGTCGGTCTCTCCATTGGCCAGGCTCTTGGCCAAGCCCTCCCAGCTGTCCACCGTGCGCAGTTGCACCGGCCGATCCAGACGACTGGCCAGATGCTGTGCCAAAGGGCGGTAGGTGGCATCGTTCTTTTCGCGGTCGGGCTGGAACATGCCCACGCCAAAGGTCAGAGGCGTGCCTTGGGCATGGGCCGGGGACAGCCATAAGGGCAGCGCCAATAAAGCAGCCGTGGCGCCCGCCAGGCTGCGTCGGGTGATGTTCATGACATATCTCCTTGCGCTTGAACTGAAAGTGAATCCGCGGCTGAAAATCGCCGGATGAAGCCCCGGTCGATGTGGTCCTTGAGACGCCAGACCCAACGGCCGGAAAGGCTCCACCGCCCCCGCGAGGCGATGGCCTGCCCATTGGCAGTCGCCAGCAGGGAAAGGAATGACGTCTGCGGTTCGTAGGACTGCATGGGGCGCTGCGCCAAGGCGGCCTGGAGGTTGTGCGTCAAGACCGGCCCCATACGTACTGCAAACACGCCGGCCTTGGGCAGAGGCTGCGCCCATTGAGCGCAATCCCCTACGACAAAGATGTTGGGATGGGAGACCGACCGCAGGTGCGCGTCGATCTGCACATAGCCTTCGACGCTGACCGCCAATCCGCCCCGGCGTGCGGGATCGCGTTGCCAGGCGTGTGGCTGCGCGCCTGTGGCCCAAAGTACCCAGTCGCTGCTTTGGCCGACCGTATCGCACCAGTCCGCGCCCAGTTGCACATTGACATCTGCTTCGCGCAGGGCACGCAGGGCAGCGCGTCGGGCGGCCGGAGGGTAGCCTGGCAGAACGTGGAGGCTGCGGGTCATCAGCGAGCCCTGCACAACGCGATCGGGTCTGTCGTAGCGCAGGCGGCGCAGCACCGCCAACAGCGATTCGAACCCGGCGGCGCCGCCGCCCACCGCGACTACGTGCAAGGGTTGGTCACCCGTATCGGAGCGCCAGTGCGACAGCAAGGCCTCGTAGCGGTCACGCAGATCCGCCAGCGGCCGCATGGGCAAAACCTGTGCACGAAACACGCCGCTGGGCGGCACCACTGTCGAGCCCACGTTCAGCGACAGCCAGTCATACCGCAGGCACTCACCGTTGTTTAGCGTGAGGGTCTGGCGCTGGGGATCCACGCCTTCGCGATCGGCACTGACCCAGCGCGCTCCAGCCTGCTCGCACAGCCGGGGGAAGTCGATCACGATCTCGTTGAAGCAGTAGACGCCACTCAGCCAGCCGGGCACCATGCCGGAGTACGGCGCCAGCGCGTGGGGGGACACCACCACCAGGTCGACCCCGGGACGCGGTGTTTGGGCCCACGCCTTGAGAACTTGGGCATGCGCATGCCCGGCGCCTACGAGTACCAGACGCTGGGTCATCGCCAACCTCCTGGCAGATGGACAAGGTCAGGCGGTTCGTCGATGTCATGGACTGGGGCCAGCTCTGTCCACTTGACTTGGGCCCGGCGCGCGCGCAGGCGGGTGTCGGCCATCACCTGGGGGGTACTCCAGGTCATTGCCTGGAAGAGCGATGGCATGGGCCGGGTCAGGCCCACCAGCGCATACCCGCCGTCCATCGCCGGTACGAACACAGCCTCGTGGTCGTCCAGGGCCGCCTGCGCAAGCCCAAGCACGTCCCTTGTTAACGCGGGCGCATCCGTGCCAATGAGCAAGGCCTTGCCATGCGCCCGCAGCACGCGCTCGAAGGCGCGATGCATGCGCTCGCCAAGATCACCCTCGCCCTGCAAGGTCAGCTTGAGCTCACCGTTTGCTTTGACCACCGATTGTTCAAAGGCAAGGTGGCCGGTGTCTGGAGACACACACAATTCCCAATGATCGGCCTGCAAGCCAGCCGCTTCATCAAGCGTGTGCACCAGCAGACGATGCGCCAACTGTGCCGCACCCTCAGCTCCCAGGGCCGGTATCAGCCGCGTCTTGGCCTGCCCCGCGACCGGCGCCTTCGCCATCACAATGAGTGCGGTGGTCATCGGTAAGCCTGCGCCAAGCGTTGGGCGGATTCGCCCCGCCAATACCGCCAGCGCAAGCACCACATCAGCACGATGGTGCGCCACACGCCCCGCGACTCCCAGCGGCGGCCCGAGGTGGCCACGCGTTCGGCAATGCAGACGGGCGCTGCCAGCGCGCCCAGCCGGCGGGACATCTCGATGTCTTCCATCAACGGCTGGTCTGGAAACCCGTCCACGCTTTCGAACGTCTCACGCCGCATGAAGAGGGCCTGATCGCCCGTGGCAATACTCGTCAGCCGGGACCGCCAGTTCATCAGCGCCGCCACCACCCGCAGCATGGGGTGCCGCCCGACAATGCGGACATCAAACCGCCCCCAGAGCCCACCGCTGGCCAGGGCCTCCTCCACGAGGTGATCGGCAGCCGTCGGCAGCAGCGTGTCGGCATGCAGAAACAGCAAGGCCTTCCCCTGGGCAGCGGCCGCCCCGGCATTCATCTGCCGGGCTCGACCGCGCGGGGCCTGAATGATCGCGTCGACGAGTGCAGATGCCTGGGCTACCGTCTCGTCGTGGCTGCCACCGTCGACCAGCACGACCTCCACCCCACGCTGCCGCAGCGGCGCCAAACGGGCCAGCGTGGACGCGATGTGCTGCGCCTCGTTGAGCACAGGCACCACAATCGATAACCAGGGCGCTGTCATGCAGCCGCCCCGATCTGGTTGAGGCGCCAGTCATAGTCCAGGAAATGGATGGCGACCTGTGGGGACTGCAGGCGTGTGCGCTCGGCTTCCTTGTCTGCCAGCAGGGGCGCATGCGTCGCCACAAACCGCTGCAGCGAATCAATGCCCTTGTGCCCCAGCCGAAAATCTTCGGCATACCAATCGAAGATGCGGGACAACTCCAAGCGCCCCAGCGGCTCGTTCCAGCGGTTGCGCGTTCGGTCCGACATGAAGCGGCGCCCCTGCTGGTCCAGTTGCTGCTCCAGGCGATCAGGGGCGTAGGCTTCTTCCCGAAGCATGGGGCAGCCAATGGATGCGCAGTTCACTGCGAAGTGAATGCGCGGATCGTCGTAGGAGCCGCGTTTGCGCAGCCAGCCGTGCTCGATGTCATCGAGCGACACGGTATCCCCCAGTAACTTGATCCAGCGCAGCTTCCAGGGGCTGGACAATAAGTTGCCCAGGTCCTTGATTGATTTGAGCTTGGGATAACGGGTCAGCACCAGCTCGATGGTAAAAGCGTTGTAGGCATTGATGAGAAACGCCATCTGCTGCGCCTTGGTGAAGGCATCGAACTCGGCACGCGTCACGACCGACAGGCTGGACAAGTAACGGCGCAAGTCGTCACGCTGCGCGGCGAAGCCGGCATAGCGGACTTCAGAAGCCTGCCCGTTGCGCAACAAGACCACGTGCTGAGAAAGAAGCTGGCTCCAGGCGACGTGACGGTGGTCCAAGCCCTGCGACCAGCCCACCCGGGTGAACGCTGCGCTTGCCGCCAACACTAGCCAATCGCGCCGTTGTAGCGTCATGCCCGCTCCCAGGCATGAAAGCGCGCCAGCCAGCCCAGGACCCGCTGTGGCGCATGGGCCCGCTTCCA
Source organism: Burkholderiaceae bacterium (assembly GCA_040382935.1). GTDB lineage: Bacteria > Pseudomonadota > Gammaproteobacteria > Burkholderiales > Burkholderiaceae_C > JALQUL01. Next base: position 26,978 of record JBEIEP010000028.1, on the reverse strand, counting down.
CTCACCGGCGGCGTACTTGTTGGCCTCGGACAGCGTCGGGTAGGTGTGGATGGTGCCCAGGATTTTGTTCAGGCCCAGCCCGTGCTTCATGGCCAGCACATACTCAGCCAGCAGGTCGCCCGCGTGTTCACCGACGATGGTGACGCCCAGGATCTGGTCCTTGCCCGGCACGGTGAGCACCTTGACGAAGCCGTGGGCCGTGCCGTCGGCGATGGCGCGGTCCAGGTCGTCGATGCCGTAACGGGTGACTTCGTAGGCCACGCCTTGCTCACGGGCCTCGGTTTCGGACAGGCCCACCCGCGCGACTTCCGGGTCGGTGAAGGTGGCCCAGGGAATGACGGAATAGTCGGCCTTGAAGCGCTTGAAACGCCCGAACAACGCGTTGACCGCGGCATACCAAGCCTGGTGCGCTGCCGTGTGGGTGAACTGGAAGGGACCGGCCACATCGCCCACCGCGTAGATGTTGGGGTACTGGGTCTGCAAAAACGCATTGGTCGCAATGGTCTTGCGGGGCGTCAGCGCAATGCCCAGTTCCTCCAGACCGAAGCCCGTGACGCGTGGGCTGCGGCCCACCGCGCACAGTAACTGGTCGAAGGCGATGGGCAGCTCTTCCTCACCGCGCTTGACGATCAGGCGTTTTTCGCCCTCCACGACTTCCACGCGAACGGCTTGGTGCCCAGTGAGAACGTTCACGCCATCACCGCGCAGGGAAGTGGCCACGAGCTCGCTCACCTCGGGGTCTTCCCGCACCATAAGGCGCGGCGCCATCTCGACCTGCGTCACTGCGCTGCCCAGGCGTGCAAAACTTTGCGCGAGCTCGCTGCCGATGGGTCCGCCCCCCAGCACCACCAGCCGGGGTGGCAAGTCGGTGAGGCCCCAGATGGTGTCGCTTGTGAGAAACCCAGCTTCTTGAAGACCCGGAATCGGTGGGATGAAAGGACTCGCCCCCGTGGCAATCACGATGTTGCGTGTGTTCAAGGTCTGTTCGGACCCGTCAGCAAGACGCACCTGCACCGTCCAGGGTGAGGTGATGCGCGCATGCCCTTGCAGCACTTCCACCCCGAGCGAGGTGTAGCGCTCGACGGAGTCGTGCGGCTCGATCGCCTGGATCACGTCATGCACACGGCCCATCACCGCCGCAAAGTCCACCTCCCCCTGCGCCTGGCGAATACCCAGCGTGTGGGCCTGGCGCAGTTGCTTGATGGCCTTGGCCGAACGGATCAGTGCCTTGCTGGGCACGCAGCCGTAGTTCAGGCAGTCGCCACCCATCTTGTGGCCCTCGATCAAGGTGACCCTGGCCTTGACGGCAGCGGCAATGTAGGCCGACACCAAGCCTCCAGCGCCTGCGCCGATGACTACGAGGTTGCGGTCGAAGCACTTGGGGCGGGACCAGCGCGCATACACCTTGCGCTTTTGCAGAGCACTCACAATGAACTTCGCCACTAGCGGAAAAACGCCCAGCAGCGCCAGGCTGCCCAGCAGACCGGGCGACAGCACGTCGCTGGCTGAATCGATCGCCGCCAGTTGGGTGCCTGCATTGACGTACACCGCCGTGCCCACCAGCATGCCGATCTGGCTGACGACGTAGAACTTGCGCGCCCCGAGGCTGGTCAGCCCCATCAACAAGTTGATCAGCCAGAACGGGAACACGGGCACGAGCCGCAGCGTGAGCAGATAGAACGTCCCGTCCTTCGCCAGCCCTTCATTGACAGGCTGAAGCATTTTCCCAAATCGCTGCTCAACGAAATCGCGCAGCATGTAGCGCGACACCCAAAAGGCCAGCAAGGCACCCACGCTGGAGGCGAACGACACCAGCAACAAGCCCACACCCAAGCCGAACATCGCCCCCGCAGCCAAGGTCAAGATGGAAGCGCCGGGAAATGACAGGGCGGCGGCCAGCACATACACGCCAAAAAAGCCCAGCGCCGTCTGCACCGGATGAGCGGCATACAGGTTGGCGAGTGTGTCTCGGCTGGCCTTGAGCTGATCCAGAGTGAGCCATTGACCCAGGTCCCAGTGCCGGTAGGCGGCCCACAGGCCCAGCACAGCAAGCAACAGAATGAGCCAGCGCAACCCGCGTCGTGGGGCACTCATCAGGCTTCCCCAGTGGTGCAAGCCAGTTTCTGCTCGCCAGGCTCGGCCTCCAGCGCGCCACCGCAGCTGCTGCCTTGTCCAGCCGTGCATCCGTAGCAGTGGTCGGCCACGCGGATCGGAGTGCCGACTGCATCGGTGGCGAGCAGGTCGCGCATATGCGGCCTGGACGTCGAGCCCAGCGCAGCCGGCATGCCGAGCATCTGGTTGAAATCGCAGTCGTATAAGTAACCCTGCCAGTCCACGCTCAGCAGTGTGCGGCACATCACCGTGGGCAGGTTTTCAGGGCGGTAGGCGTCTTTGAGCAGGCGCATGTAACCCTCAAAGCTGCCCTTGCTCACGAGGGTGCTGCCGAAACGCTGAACCGGCATGTTGGTGATGGCAAACAAATGATTGAAGCGGATGCTAAAGTGTTGCCACAGTTCGCGCTTGTAGTCCGCCTCCAGCGGACCTTGAGGGGGCGGCAACACGGGACCTTGCGGGTTGTAGACCAGGTTGAGGACCAGCCCCGAATCCTCCTGTCCATAGCCAAGTTCGTTGAGGATCCGCAAGCCCGCGATGCTGCGCTCGAACACCCCATCGCCTCGCTGGCGATCCACGTTCGAGGGCGAGTAACAAGGTAGAGAAGCCGTCACTTCGACGCCCTGCTCGGCCAGGAAATCGGCCAATCCTTCCTGTCCAAGCTCGGAGAGGATGGTCAGGTTGCAGCGGTCGATGACACGCACACCCATGCGGCGCGCTTGCCGCACTAGCGTACGGAAGTTCTCATTAAGTTCGGGCGCTCCTCCAGTCAAATCAAGCGTCTTTATTTGGCGGGCTTGAAGTACACGCAGGACCAACTGGACCGTCTCTTCATCCATCATCTCAGTCCGGTTTGGCCCGGCGTTCACATGACAGTGCACGCAGGACTGGTTGCACTTGTAGCCAAGGTTGACTTGAAGTGTCTCTAGAACCTTGCGACGCAATGCAGGGAAATCAGTCTGGACAAGAAGAGGCAGGGTAGGTCGCATAGTGAACTCGATCAATTTGTTGGGTCTTGAGCTATTCGCTGGGCTGGTCAGAAAAGTTACAAATGAGTATTTACAAGGCCTATCTCTGCTGTCGATCGCATGGGATATCGGCCGGCAAGAAATGAAAATCGGCAAACCACGATCGAGTTGCTGCCTGGGTGTTGTCCGTATCTGCGGTGATCGCAAGTTGCACGGGTTCAGCCCCTGCGCCAAAAAGCCGGGTCACATCGCGGCGTACATCAACGCGCTCCCAGACCCATCGCCCAGCATCCTGGTCGCCACTTCGCAGGACCACCATCTGGGCGCGATCGGTATATGCATTTGGACGGGTGGTGCCGATGGGTTGGCGGTTATCCCAGACGTAGTTGATAGCGGCATCGGGGACATTCTGCCCCCACATGGCCCGGGCTAAGGCCAGTTGCGCACGCATGCCAAAGCCCATTGCAGAAGGCGGCAACCGAAAGCTCACGTAAACCCGCCCCGCATAGTCGTCACCCTCCTTCCGGGTCATGTCTGCCTGACTCAAGGAGGCGCCTATACGCCAGCGCCAGCACAAAACGGGAGTCGTGTTCAGGTCTACGCTGATGGGTCGTGCCAATAGCGACATGCTGGCCTGGGAAATGACCTCGACCGCTTGGACTCCCCCCCACTGGATCAACTTAAAGGTGTTGGGACGTTGGCCAGACTTAAGCTGAATCTCCTGCCAGGGAGCCATGCCGAGGCCGAATCGTCCCACCCACTGAACCCCTGCCAGATCCGTAGGCAGCACGACGCCTGCGCTCGCGAACGCAGGTGTAGCCAAGGGGATCAAGGCCAAGACCAGGAAGGCCAGATGCGTGTGCAGTGGTTTTCGGGACGCGATCGGAAGCAGCATGTCCGCACCTGGGGTGGGGAGCTTGCGTAGGGGGAGTGGAGGGAAAGAGTCCATGTCCTCCATAATTCGCATGGAACAAGGCAAAGGTTACAATGCTAGCTGCGACCAGAAGCCGATCATGAAAGAAGCGCTGCCCACACTGAGTGGGTGTAGCCAAACCATCATCTCCGACGAATTGAAGAACGACGAGCAACACAGAGGCTTCGAGTCCGGCCTGAAGCCGCTGTGGATGCACGCCCAATCAGGAGATGAGCTGGCGTACCGAGAGGCTCTCCGGTTGATTGCGGGGCGATTGAGGCATTACTTCCGTCGCCATCTGATGAACTTGCCGGACGATGTAGAGGATCTCGTGCAGGAAACTTTGCTGGCGCTGCATTTGCATCGTGGCAGCTATGACCCATCGCAGCCCGTATCAGCGTGGGTGCTGGGCATTTCTCGTCACAAATTGATGGATCTTTACCGCCGACGTGGTCGGCGTGAAGCCCTGCATGAGCCTATCGACGGGCTGGAAGATTACTTGGCAGCCGAAGAGCCGGGCGAGACTCTGGCGAACGTTGACCTGCGCAGCCTCCTCGAAGAGTTGCCGAAAGCGCAACGTATCGCCATTGAAATGACCAAACTTGAAGGGCTGAGCGTGACCCAGGCCTCAAAACGGACAGGTGTTTCCGAATCGGCGATCAAAGTTCAAGTTCACAGGGGCCTCAAACGTCTGGCGGCCCTCGTCCGCAAGGAACCCAAGTGAAAACCGGCACACTGATTGAGATGCTCGCCAGGCAGGCTGGCCCGGCGCCTGACTTTCCTGTGGGACGCCACTTGGCGGCAGCTGCATCACTGGGTCTTCTGGCCAGCAGCGTCCTCGCACTGGCCCTGATAGGCCCCTTGCCAGCAGCTGTTTTTTACACGGCTGCTCCGTGGATAAAGCTTGTCTACGCGGTACTGCTACTGGTTGGGACCAGCGCTCTGGCGGCGAGACTGTCCCGCCCCGTATCTTCCACAGTCATGGCTCGTGCAGCGGTCATAAGTGTCTTCCTACTCATGCTGCTTGCAGGGGCTGTGACTTTGATCACAACACCGGAAGGCGAGCGATGGACTGCCTTGTTGGGACAGACATGGTGGATCTGTCCTTGGATGCTAATGATGCTCTCGTTGCCGGCGCTGACCGCTATTCTCTGGGCTATGCGCAGTCTCGCGCCTACTCGACTGAAGCAAGCAGGTTTTGCAGCTGGATTGGTAGCGGGTGTGCTGGGCGCGATGGGGTATTCATTAGCCTGCCCGGAGACTTCTGTTGCCTTCGTGGCGATTTGGTACTCATTAGGAATTGCACTTACAGGATGGGTTGGCCAGTGGTTAGGGCCTAAGGTGCTGCGCTGGTAACCGTTGTCAAGAGATTGGCACACGGGACTCACGGCAAATCGAATGAGACTCTTCGCAACAGTGGGTTGCTAAGCTGAGCTAGGTGCGTTTGCACCTAGTAATGCCCCCTTGCGAATCAGATGAATCCCAGAATTGCCATTTCGATCTCAGCCACGCTATTCGTTTCAATCTTAGCGGCCGGCAACTATTACTACAGGGTCTACTTGAAGCCAGAGCCCCCTGTGTATAAGAGCCTGTGCGAACGGCAAATCGCTGAGGTAGACGCGGCAATCGCGTCTCAGTACGGGAAAGGGGCACTACGGGTATTAGACCTGCGTCCCGACGCAAAGGTCACCGAAAAAGAAATCAATCAAGTGAGATCCATTCGGCGTCTTGCAGTTCAACTCTTGAACGACAAGCAAGAAAATTTGTGCAGAGAAACAATTGCAGCAGCTCGCGCAATCATGAAGATGTGATTCTCCCTGGGATTCTTAGACCGCTAATTGGTACGGCACCAAAACCCCGATTTTTCGCCAACCACCTCCTGCCGTACCACGGCGAAAAAGTCAGGAGGTTCTGAGACGAAACGGGGTTTGAGACGGATTTCGGGAGTGGGTGGCCATGGGGTCAGTCAGGAGCCCATAGCAAAAAGCCCCGCGTGGTGCGGGGCTCTGAGCGCCTGGCAACTCGACTGAGCGAGTTGGCAGGACTTGTTCTGGCGGAGAGGGAGGGATTCGAACCCTCGGTAGATTTGCATCTACGCCTGATTTCGAGTCAGGTACATTCGACCACTCTGCCACCTCTCCGGGGGATTGCGTTTTTTGTCGAGTCGGGATTGTACCAGTGCTGGTTGGTCCGCCCGCCCTAGAAAAGGAGCAATGTAGGGAGCAACTGGATTCGCGCAAGCGATCAGCGCTGAACAGTCCTGCTTGCGGAGTAGCCGTGCGCAAAGCCAAATACCGTACAGCAATGGATTGAACGGTTGTTTTGCTGCCCGCTTCTACCCAGCTCAAGCGTGAAAAAAAGGAGGGGGATACATGGCATTGCCCCAGCAATTCAGGACACGCGGTGGCGGCCGGTGCAGACTCTCTGGAAACGCCTGCACAACCCGCCAGAAACACCCAGCTTAAAGCTGACGTAAGAAGCCAAAGATATCAAAAAACCGAAGATTTTGCGGGGAGTGATTTTCATGAGCGGTTCTTGGCGTGATGATCAAAATGCTGAAATTGCCGCCTTGAGATTTAGTCGGACTGCGAATCTAGCAACGCCGTCAGCGCGTCTATCACGGCTTGAGGGTCAACCTCGGTGGCCATTTGCACCTGACCTGCCAAACCTGAAAGAGCCGCAGCGCCCTCGGTTTGCAGGCGTTTGACCAGTACGCCCGCCTCGCGGCCCGACGCAAAGCCTTGGCTTTGTAGCAGCACCTGGCCCTTGGCGTCGGTTAGTTTGAAGTAAAACTTACCGTCGGCCTCACGGTATTGTTTGAATTGGGCCAACGCTACTTTCTCGGTGGTCGCCGGTGGCTTGCTACCCGCGCTACCCAACGCACGCAAACCCACGGCATGGCGCAGCTGCACCATAAATGGGGTGGCGATAGCTCTGGCCTTGGCGGCACCCGATTGCAGCAAGGACTCTATGGTGGAGGGGCTGCTCATCAACGCGTGGTAGTTGTCACGCAAGGGGGCCAACTCTTGGTCCAAGCGCAAAAACACTTTTTCTTTGGCCAGACTCCAAGCAATACCCTGCTCAAATTCACGGGCGAACTCGTTGGTTTCTTCAGGGCTGGCAAACGCACGGTAGATTTGAAACAGCGCCGAATCGCCCGTTGCTTTGGCCTGGCCCGGCGCTTTGGAGTCGGTAAGGATGCCAAAAATGAGTTTTTTTAACCGCTCACGGTCCGCAAACAGGGGGATGGTGTTGTCGTAGCTTTTGCTCATCTTGCGGCCATCAAGGCCGGGCAAGGTAGCCACCTGATCGTCAATCACTTCTTGTGGGGCAACAAAGTGTTCGCCGTAGCGGTGGTTGAACGCGTAGGCCATGTCGCGGGCCATTTCCAGGTGCTGAACCTGGTCGCGTCCCACCGGCACTTTGTGCGCGTTAAACATCAAGATGTCGGCGCCCATTAGCACGGGGTACATAAACAAACCTGCGTTCACATCCGCGTCAGCGTCCAGCCCTGCGGCGGCATTTTTGTCGACCACCGCTTTGTAGGCGTGGGCCCGGTTAAGCACACCCTTGCCAACCACACAGGTCAAAAACCAACTAAGTTCAGGAATTTCCGGGATATCAGATTGGCGATAAAACACCACCTTGTTGGGGTCCAGTCCACAGGCTAGCCAACTGGCCGCAATCTCTAGGGTGGATTGCGCGATGCGTTCGGGCTGGTCGATTTTGATGAGCGAGTGGTAGTCCGCCAAAAAATAAAAACTCTCAACATCGGGACGCAGGCTCGCTGCCACCGAGGGGCGTATCGAGCCCACGTAGTTGCCCAGATGGGGTGTGCCTGAGGTGGTGATGCCGGTTAAAAAGCGGGTGATTGGCATTTAGCAAATTGCAGGTGTTAGGAACAAATGGTGTACGTCAGTTGCCAACCAGCCATCGCAAAGGGGTGATCAACAGTTCGAGCAGGTCGTAGGTCAGGCCCATCAAAGGGCGCATCCAAAGGGCGCTGACAACGCCAGCCACGACCAAGGCCATGACGATAAAAAATCCCCAAGGTTCTATCCGAGAAAAGGCCATCGCCTGACGGGTGGGTAAAAGCCCAGTCACAATGCGCCCGCCGTCCAACGGCGGCAAGGGGAATAGGTTAAAGACCATCATCACCACGTTGCATAAAACCCCGGCCTGCGCCACTTTTACAAAAAATGGTTCGTCAACGCTGGCGATAGCCAGTACAAGCACCACAACTGCCCACGCCAGCGCTTGAATGAAATTGGCCATAGGCCCGGCCAGCGCCACCCATACCATGTCGCGCTTGGGGTGTCGCAAGGCGCCAAATCGAACAGGCACCTGTTTGGCGTAACCAAACAGGAAGGTGCCGCTGGTGGCTACATACAGTACCAGCGGCATGAGAATCGTGCCTATCGGGTCGATATGCACGATAGGGTTGAGCGTGACCCGCCCTTGAAGGTAGGCGGTGTTGTCACCCAAGCGGTGGGCGACCCAGCCGTGCGCAGCCTCGTGCAGGGTAATGGAAAACAAAACCGGCAAGGCGTAGACCAGTACGGTCTGGATTATTTCGTTGAATGGCATATTGTCGATTGTCTCAGACTTAGTGATTGGGCCTGAGCGGGCGTTAAAAGCCCAGTGGTGCCAAGGGCCCGCTGCCCTCTCGAAGAACCACCGCTTGCTCGCCGGAGAGATCGACCACCGTGGTTGGCTCCATGGCACATGCGCCTGCATCGAGCACGCCGCCTATGCGTTTTTCAAAGCGCTCGCGGATAACGGCGGCGTCATTGAGGGCTTCGGTTTCCCCCGCAGGGATCAATGTTGTGGCCAGCAGGGGCTGCCCCAATAGGGCCAACAGCTCTAGTAACACATGGTGTTTTGGAACACGCAGCCCAATGGTTTTGCGCTGCGGGTGCGAGAGTCGGCGTGGCACCTCTTTGCTGGCGGCCAGAATAAAGGTGTAGGGGCCGGGCGTTAGCGATTTGAGCAATCTGAATTGCTGGTTATCTACGCGTGCGTACTGGGCCAGTTCAGCCAGGTCACGGCACAAGAGGGTGAGATGATGTTTGTCGTCTACCCCGCGCAATTGGCGAAGTTGGTCCGACGCCGATTTATCGTCCAAATGGCAGGCAAAGGCGTAGCTTGAATCGGTAGGAACCGCCAACACCTTGCCCGATTCCAGCAACGCAGCGGCCTGCTTGAGCAAACGGGGTTGTGGGTTGTTAGGGTGGATGTCGAAATACTGCGCCACGTGCTATGAAGCTCGAAGAATGCGATGGTCTAGGAGTTCCCAAACGGGGGTTAGACCGCGGGGCAACGCTGGGAGCGTGCCCAAATCGAGGCGACTTTCGCCGGGGCCATGAAAATCACTGCCGCAAGACGCCACCAGATCAAATTCACGGGCCATGTCTGCATACTCAAGGTATTCGTCCGTGGTGTGGCTGCCGGTGACAACTTCAACACCCTGTCCGCCATGGTATTTAAAGTCGGTAAACAGGGCGTATTCTTCATTGGGCGTGAACTTGTACCGTCCCGGGTGCGCGATCACTGCCGCCCCACCGGCCTGAACAATCCAACGAACGGCGTCACCCAAGCTGGCCCATCGGTGGGGTACAAAGCCAGGCTTGCCATCGGTTAGAAATCGTCTAAACACCTCATTGGCATCGTGGCAAACACCCGATTCCACCAGGTGACGTGCAAAATGCGTGCGGGACATCAAGGCGGGATTGCCAACGTATTTCAAGGCGCCTTCGTAGGCCCCGTGTATGCCCACTTTGGCCAGCCCTTCGGCGATTTCGCGTCCCCGCTGGTCGCGACCACTGCGGGTTGCGTGTAGGCCATTTACTAAATCGGGGTGCAGTGGGTCAAATCCTAGACCCACGATGTGCACGGTCGCGCCGGCAAAAGTGACCGATATTTCGACACCGGTCAGGTAATCCATACCGGCATTCAGCGCAGCGGTCATAGCTACCTGTTGCCCACCCACTTCGTCGTGGTCGGTCAAAGACCACAGGGTCACCCCCGCACTTTGCGCGCGCAGGGCCAGGGCGGCGGGCGATAAGGTGCCGTCCGATACGGTGGAATGGCAATGGAGGTCGGCGCAGAAGCGGCGCGACAAGGGGGTGGATGTCTCAGTCACTTGGGCATTTTACAATTTTGCCAGTCGACCTCAGCAAGTCCCTTCATTCACCGGATAATTCGACATTTAGTCGCCAGAAAGCCGTTTATGTCAACCCTCGTTGAATCTACTTTGCCAACCCTAGAGGTGGTGGTCATGGCCGCCGGCAAGGGCACGCGCATGAAGAGTCGCCTTCCCAAGGTATTGCAAAAGTTAGGTGGCAAGCCGTTGCTGGGGCATGTATTGGCCACGGCCAAACAATTGGGGGTTCAGCGTTGCGTGGTAGTAACTGGGCACCAAGCGGATGAAGTCAATGCCTATGTGGGGGCCGAATCGGTGCGCCTGGAACTTAGCGCACAAACCGCGCTGCAAAGCCCGCAGTTAGGTACTGGCCACGCGGTACAACAAGCCGCTGGGTATTTGTCGGACCAGGGTGTCACCCTGGTACTAAGTGGCGATGTGCCTTTAACCCAAATAGCCACACTACGCCAATTGATTGAACGCTGCGACGGGCAGCATCTGGCATTGCTCACACTTGAAATGGACGACCCAAGCGGTTATGGCCGGGTAAAGCGCCAAGTGAATCCAACCACGGGCTTGCCAGATACAAACGGCCAAGTGCTTGGCATTGTTGAGCACAAGGACGCCAGCGATGATGAGCGCCAAATCAAAGAGATTTACAGTGGCGTGATGGCTGCACCAACGGCTTGGCTTAAACGATGGTTGGCTAGGCTGGACAACCGCAACGCCCAGGGCGAGTACTACCTGACTGACGTCGTCAAACTGGCAGTGGCCGACGGCGTATCCGTGGCGGCTTGCAAAATTGATGACGCCAGCCAGGTGGCAGGGGTGAACAGCCCGCTTCAGCTGGCCGAGTTGGAGCGCGTGCTGCAACGTCGTAACGCAGAGGCGTTAATGAGCGCCGGTGTTCGGTTGGCCGATCCCAGCCGGTTCGATGTGCGCGGCATTTTGGAATGCGCCACCGACGTCGAGATTGACGTCAACTGCGTGTTCGAGGGATGCGTCACTTTAGGTGAGGGGGTGCGAATTGGGGCCCATTGCGTGATCGCAAACGCGCAAATTGCGGCGGGCGCGGTCATTCATCCATTTACCCATATTGATGGTGAGAAGACAGGCGTAAAAGTGGGCGAAGGCGCACTGGTAGGGCCTTTCGCGCGCTTGCGCCCAGGCACCGAACTGGGCGATCAGGTTCATATTGGCAATTTTGTAGAAGTTAAAAACTCCACGATGGCCAAGGGAGCCAAAGCCAATCATTTGGCCTACCTTGGAGACGCCACCGTGGGCGAGCGGGTCAACTACGGTGCGGGCAGTATCACCGCCAATTACGACGGCGCCAACAAACACCGAACCGTGATTGAAAGCGATGTGCATATTGGCAGCAACTGCGTTCTAGTGGCCCCGGTCACCATTGGGGCAAGGGGGACCATAGGTGCAGGTTCAACTATTTCTAAAACCACCGAACCGGGTCATCTAACCGTGACCCGCGCCAAGCAGGTGACCGTGACCAACTGGTCGCGGCCACAAAAGAGCAAATAAAAATCGACGGCGTGAGGGGTTTACAGAGGTAAAGCCTGCGGCACACGTGGTTCAAATTTGGTTTGCTTAACGCTGAAATAGGTTTTGACATTGCGCACGTTGGCGTGCTGGGTAAACAGGCGCTGAGCCATGGCCAGAAAGCTGGGCATATCCTCGGCCACCGCCATGATCACAAAATCCGGGCCCGGCGACACCCGGTAACACTGCGTCACCGAAGGGTCTTGTGCCACACGGTTTTCAAACTCCGTGAGGTACTCCTCACCCTGCTTGTCTAGGGTAACTTCGACCACCGCCGTGAGTCCATGGCCCAGTTGGCCTGCCAGTCGGTCAGGGTTAAGCAGCGTAACGGTTCGTTGCAGATAGCCCGCGTCTTTGAGGCGTTGCACCCGACGCAAACAGGTCGCCGCTGAGGCTTCGACCCGTATGGCCAGGGCGTGATTGCTGACATCGCCTTGGCGCTGGAGGTGTCCTAGCAAGCGCAGGTCCAAGTCATCCAAGTTTTTAACGGATTTATTCATTTAACAGTATTTTATGGATATAAATTTCATTATAGGAAAAATTCTATTTTTTGCTTCAAATACAAACTATAAATGCAATAAATCACCACATAAAGACGGTTAACATCTTTTTGATAGGTTCATCCGCTTGACTGAAACAAAGGAATTAGCATGTGTGGAATCGTTGCCGCCGTTGCGGCGCATAACATCGTAGACATATTGGTGCAGGGCTTGCAGCGCTTGGAGTACCGAGGGTACGACTCTTGCGGTGTTGCGGTGTATGCCAACGGTTTAACCCGTGCGCGCAGCACCTCCCGCGTTGCTGAGTTGATGCAGTTCATCCAAAGAGACGGCATTGGGGGGCAAACTGGCATTGCACACACCCGCTGGGCCACCCACGGTGCGCCCGCGGTACACAACGCCCATCCTCACTTTAGTCACGGCCCGGGAGCGAATGCCTCCGAGCGTCCCGGGCGCATAGCACTGGTACACAACGGCATTATCGAAAACCACGATGAGCTGCGCCATGCCTTGCAGGCCAAAGGCTATGTGTTTTCTAGCCAGACCGATACCGAAGTCATAGCGCATCTGGTGGACAGCCTTTATAACGGTGATCTGTTTGAGGCGGTGCGGTCCGCGCTGCCCCAATTGCACGGTGCCTATGCGATTGCGGTGTTCTGTAAAGATGAGCCGCACCGGGTGGTGGGAGCAAGAGCGGGTTCGCCGCTGATTTTGGGCGTAGGCAAAGAGGGTAAAGACCATTACCTTGCAAGCGATGCCATGGCCCTGGCAGGTGTGACCGATCAAATCGTATACCTCGAAGAAGGCGATCTGGTGGACCTTCAATTGGGTAAGTATTGGGTCGCGCGCCCCGATGGCAGACTCCTTGGTGTAAATGAGCGGCCCGTAAAGACCGTGCATGCGCACAGCGGTGCGGCCGAGCTTGGCCCGTACCGCCACTACATGCAAAAAGAAATCTTTGAACAGCCCCGCGCAATTGCCGATACCTTGGAGGGCGTGGAGTCCATCGTGCCGGAGTTGTTTGAAGCGGCGATGAACCATGCGCCAGGCCACAACGCGCATGCTGTTTTCGGTCTGGTCGACAGGGTGCTGATTTTGGCCTGCGGGACGAGCTATTACAGTGGTTGCGCGGCCAAGTATTGGTTAGAAAGTATTGCCAAAATTCCAACCCAGGTTGAAGTGGCTAGCGAGTACCGTTACCGCGATTCGGTGCCGGATGCCAAAACGCTGGTGGTTACGATTACCCAGTCGGGTGAGACCGCAGACACCCTGGCCGCGCTGCGCCACGCCAAAGGCCTGGGCATGCTGCACACCCTGACCATTTGCAACGTGGCCACCAGTGCCATGGTGCGTGAGTGTTCATTGGCGTATATCACCCGCGCAGGTGTTGAAATCGGGGTGGCCTCGACCAAAGCCTTTACCACCCAACTGGCCGGTTTGTTTTTGTTAACCCTGGCATTGGCTCAGCGCCGCGGGCACCTAAGCCTTGATCAGGAGCAAAATTATTTGCGCGAAATGCGCCACTTGCCGGTGGCTTTGCAGTCGGTATTGGCACTTGAACCCCAGGTCATGCAATGGGCCGAGGACTTTGCCAAAAAAGACAATGCACTCTTTTTGGGGCGTGGCTTGCACTACCCCATTGCCCTTGAAGGGGCACTCAAACTCAAAGAAATAAGTTACATCCACGCTGAAGCCTACCCTGCGGGTGAGCTTAAGCACGGCCCCCTTGCATTGGTGACCAACGCCATGCCTGTGGTGACCGTTGCGCCTAATGATGCCCTCCTTGAAAAGCTAAAAAGCAATATGCAAGAAGTGCGCGCCCGTGGCGGTGTTCTTTACGTGCTGGCTGATGCAGATACCAAAATCGAGCCCGGCGAAGGCCTACACGTCATCCGAATGCCTGAGCACTACGGCGCACTCAGCCCGTTGCTGCACGTTGTGCCGCTGCAAATGTTGGCCTACCACACCGCGTTGGCCAAGGGCACGGATGTGGACAAGCCTAGGAACCTAGCAAAGAGTGTGACCGTAGAGTAGGGCTGGGCTACAATGGCCGTTTATGTACTCTCCTGCCCTTCAGCCCGGAGCAAGGGACTGCGCTTGGCCACTGTGTAGCGGCACGGTCTAGTACCCCATTCACAGTTTTGATTCCATTGCCTACATGCCCATGATTGACAAGCGCTGGTTTTTTCAAGGTTCCGATGCCTCAAAAGCGACTAAAGGCAAAAACAGCTGGCCTTTTGGTTTTTTGTTGGTGGCTCTTCTTTCTATTTTTGTTGTTCAACCGGCTTTGGCGCAGGGGACATCCCTGGCCATGGTGCCCAAAGCGGCTACACCAGAAACGGACCCTGTGGCCGAAGCCAATTTGAAATCGAGCAGTTCGGTCGCGGGCGCGGTGCCCAAAGGCATGACCGCAGCCAAAAGTGTGCAAGTTTTCCCTGCGAAAGGGGTGGTAGACCCGGCTAATGCGGCAGGTGAGACGCTGGCAGGTGCTGCTGCACCGACGCGAACCGCTGCTCCCGTAGTGCCTGAGTTGCCTACCGAGTTTCAACAATTTGTCGAGCAGTCCACCGGTCGCCTGCTACCCATTTATGGCACCAAAGTGTTTGAAACCGGTGCATTTGACTCAGTGCAGGCCGCCCAGGTACCCGACAGCTATATCGTTGGCCCCGGCGATGAGCTGGTGGTTCGCGTGTATGGTGCTTTCGATTACGCGGAGCGCCTGGTAGTGGATCGTGACGGGCGTGTCACTTTGCCCAAAGTGGGGCCTATCAAGGTGGCAGGCCTACGCTTTGCGCAACTGGAGGCAGCACTTAGCCGTACAGTGGGTGACGTGTATAAAAACTTCAAGCTTTCAGTGAGCATGGGGCGTTTGCGCTCCATCGAGGTCTATTTGCTGGGCCAAGCGCGGCAACCGGGCCGTAAAGTGGTCAGCAGTCTGTCGACACTGATCAATGCGCTATTTGAAGCCGGAGGTCCATCGGTACGTGGATCCTTGCGTGGCATCGAATTGCGCCGAGCTGGAAAAGTGGTAACTCGGCTTGATCTCTATGATTTCATTGCGCGTGGTGACAACCAGGCCGACCGTCCGCTTGAGCCTGGGGATATTATTTTCATTCCACCGGTGGGTCCGCAGGTCGCCATTTTGGGAAGCGTGAACGAATCAGCTATCTTTGAGCTTGCGGGCACGACACCGACAAGCTTGCAGTCGGTGTTGGCCCTCACGGGGGGTGTTACGGCACTGGCTACACCGCAAAAAGCCCAGCTTGAGCGTATCAATCCCCAACAGAATCCTGCACGCCGGGTTCAAACCATCGCCTTGGACGCCCAGGGAATAGCCACTGCTCTTCAAGCCGGTGATGTGGTGACGGTCTACCCCATCAGCCCCCAATTTGCCAATGCCGTTACTTTGCAAGGCAGTGTCGCGATGCCCATGCGTTTGGCGCACCGCGAGGGTATGCGGGTCAGCGACTTGGTGATGAACAACAATTTCTTGGTACCGGTGAGCTATTGGCTGCGCCTGAATGCCGGGACTTTAATCACGGGGATCGACAAACCCGAGGTCAATTTGGAATACGCCACCGTGCAGCGTTTGGACCCGGTGCGGTTGCGTACTGAAACCATTTCGTTTCATTTGGCCAAGGCCTTAATGGGCGATACTACCGAGAACCTCGCACTTAAGCCAGGTGATCTGGTGCGGGTATATGGTGCAAATGAAGTCGCCCAGGACGCGCTCGATAGTGTCACCTTAGAGGCTGGTTTTCTTGTGTCGCAAGGTGTGCGAAGGTCGGTTTGGCGTGAGGGATACCATGTTAAGGACATCATTCCCGATGTACGTTGGTTGCAAGACGAGGTGGTTCGCAAAGCGCGCAACACGGGTGTGGCGGTCAGCATAGACGATCTAAATTCCAGAACAAATCTTTCGGGCGACCTATCGACAGGTAAGCTCTCTGCATCTGAACTGCAAGAAGTCAATTTGGAGTACGCCGATATTCGCCGACTCGACCCGCTGACGCTTGAAGTCAAACTACTTACTTTTAACCTGTCAAAAGCGCTTGCCGGTGATGCGGCGCATAACCTGGCGCTTCAGCGGGGCGATCGCATCAGCTTGTATTCCAAGCGCGAGGTACCCGTTCCTATAGAGCGCAGGACTCGCCTGGTCAAGTTATTGGGTGAGGTCGTTACCCCGGGTACCTATCAGGTAAACCCCGGCGAGACATTGAACGATATGGTTCGACGCGCGGGTGGATTCACTTCACAGGCCTATGCCTACGGGGCACGCTTTACCCGTGAAAGTACACGCCTAGAGCAAAAGAAGAACCTGGCCGCCTACATTCAAAACCTGGAAGCAGATCTGATCAGCCAGCGCTCTGCCTCTTTGCAAAATCAGGCGGCTCAGGACGCCCAAAAACAGGAAACATTGCTCGCAATTCAGCGTCAATCCATTGAGCGCTTGCGTAAGGCAGAGGTGTCTGGCCGCATCGCCTTGGATTTGGATGAAAACGTTTTGCATCCGGTATTGCCCTCGCTCGCACTTGAAGATGGAGACACCTTGGACGTACCCAGCCATTCCGATTTTGTGACCGTGGTGGGTGCAGTGGATCTTTCTAACGCCATGATTTATCGGCCAGGCTTAACGGTTCGAGATTATTTAGAGCGTGCGGGCTTGAAGGCCTTTGCAGATTTGGACAGTATTGCAGTACTCAAAGCCGATGGTACCGTTAAGACCAGACGTACAGTGGCCGGACGTTTGTCCCTGTTGGGCTGGCGCACCGACGAAAGTTTACTCAATCAGCCGCTGCGCCCAGGTGATGCCATACTGGTGCCCGAAAAACTTGACAGACAGTCTGGTTACACCACCTTCGTCACCGCAGCAAAAGATTGGACGCAACTGATCTATCAGTTAGGCCTTGGGATCGCGGCATTCAAAAGTCTGAATTGATGCAACACGCCCTTTACATGATGATATGCATATGAATGTTGAGACTTCACGGGCTGTAACGGATACGACTGACGAGCCCGAGGTGGATTTGCTGGGGCTTTTGGAGGTCGTGTTCAGTCGGATTCGATTATTGGTCGTTGGACCGCTCATCGTGGGTCTGGTCACTGCGATCTTCTTGTTCATTTCAGATCCTATATTCACCGCAAAAACCGTGGTGATGCTGCCGGGTGGTTCGCAAAGTTCTGCCGCTTCATTGCTGCAGAGTTTAGGCTCGGTTGGCGGTGCAGTCGGTGCAAGTGTGGGATTAAAAAATCCGTCCGATCAGATTGTGTCTATCGTGAAAAGCAGAACCTTGGCAGATCGTGTGATTGCCAGATTTAGCCTTAAAGAAGTCTATGAGGTTGATTTGATGCAGGACGCTCGCTTAGCCTTTGAGGGTGCGATGCGCGCTGGTGCCGGCAAAGATGGGCTTATATCCATTGAAGTGGATGACACGAGTCCCAAGCGCGCAATGGAGATCGCTAACGCGGTACCTCAGGAGTTGACCCGGCTATTGGGTGAGCTGGCACGGTCCGAAGCGCAGCAAAGGCGTCAGTTTTTTGAACAGCAACTGGTGGACACCAAAGAGCAGTTGACCAAGGCAGAGACTGCGCTAAAAGCGGGGGGTATTGACGGTGATAGCTTTAAAAGCAATCCGCAAGCGGCCGTAACCGCCGTTGCACAGCTTCAAGCCCAGATTGCTGCCCAAGAGGTGCGTTTGGGGGCGATGCGTGGCTATATGACGGAAACCGCGCCTGACTATAAACAGGCGGCGGTTGAACTTGGTGCGTTACGAAGTCAGTTGACTAAACTTGAGGGCACGCAAATAGCCAAGGGTGGGCCAGCGGGTCAAAGTGATTATGTACAGCGTTTTCGGAACTACAAATACTACGAAACCCTGTTTGATTTGATATCTAGGCAGTACGAAGTGGCTCGCTTGAACGAAAGCCAAGGCGGAACCGTGATTCAGGTGTTGGACTTGGCCGTCGAGCCCGAGAGAAAAAGCAAACCTAAGCGTGTCATCGTGGCTGCTGTTGCCATGCTGATGACCGGATTTTTGTTATTGCTCTACGTGTTTGTTGCGCATGGCCTTAGTTCTTTTCGAGCCAAGCCTGAAAACGATGCGCGGTTGCGTGCCATGTGGGCAAACTTCAAGGGCAAACGCAGTTAGCGACCTGCACAGATTTATAAAGAAGTACCCTCAGGCGTTGATGTAAGCCACCTTTGTACCCAGCCATCGGTCAATCATGCCTTGTGCTAGTTCGGGGTGGTCGCGCCACAGCAGGGGTGCTAATCTTTGCGCCCAGTCCAACCAATGTTGGTCTTCATCCAGATTGGCAAACCGAAGCAGGCTAGCGCCTGACTGGCGCTCTCCAAGTATCTCACCCGGGCCGCGAATGGCCAAGTCCCGCCGGGCAATTTCAAACCCATCTTGGGTTTCTTGCATGGCACGCAAACGCGCCTTGGCCTGTTCACCCAAACGTCCCGAATCACCGCTGGCATACATCAGGATACACGCCGATGCCGCCGCACCGCGCCCCACGCGCCCGCGCAGTTGGTGCAGTTGGCTCAATCCAAAGCGTTCTGCGTGCTCTATCACCATTAAGCTGGCGTTGGCCACGTCTACCCCCACTTCGATCACGGTGGTACTGACCAACACGGCCAGTTCCCCCTGCACAAACGCCTGCATGACGGCCTTTTTCTCAATGGGCGGCAGTCGGGAATGGAGCAAGCCGACCGTGATTACGGTGTCAGTGGTGACTACCGGCCTCGAAGGTGCGTGCAAAGCGACCTGTAGCTCGGCCAAGGTATCGCTGGCATTGCGCAAGTCGATGGCCTCGCTTTCCTCAATCAGTGGGCATACCCAATACACCTGCCGCCCTGCGTCAATTTGTGCCTGTATGCGTCCAATAACTTGGTCGCGGCGGGCTTCGTGAATCACCTTGGTTACCACCGGCGTGCGACCTGGTGGTAACTCGTCTAGAGTGGATACGTTTAAGTCGGCGTAGTAACTCATGGCCAATGTGCGCGGTATGGGCGTGGCGCTCATCATGAGTAGGTGCGGCTCAAGTTGGGCCTCGCCCGCTGTAGATACCGGCACCGCTTTGCTCCGTAGCGCCAGGCGCTGTGCAACACCAAAACGGTGTTGCTCGTCAATAATTACCAAGCCCAGTTGGGGCAATCGGACTTTTTCTGAAAGGACGGCGTGTGTGCCAACGACCAATCGCGCTGATCCTTCCTGGGCTTTTTGGATCATCTCTCGCTTTTCGCGGGATTTTAAGCTTCCGGTCAACCAGGCCACTTCTACACCCAGCGGTTTCAACCAGGTCACCAGTTTTTCAAAATGCTGGTGCGCAAGAATCTCGGTGGGAGCCATTAAGGCACATTGAAAGCCGTTTGCAATGCACTGCACCGCCGCCAGTGCAGCGACAACGGTTTTACCTGCACCCACGTCGCCCTGCAGTAGCCTGTGCATAGGTTGGGCACACGCCAGGTCCTGCCCGATTTCGGCCACGACCCGATTTTGGGCCCGCGTCAACTCAAAACCTAGCTGCGCGCACAATGCCTTTTGCATGGCCCGAGTTCTGGCGTTGTCGGATGGCAGTGCCGGGGCGTGTCGCCGCTGGCGCTGCAACCGGGCTTGCCATTGCGAGACCTGCTGCGCGAGCAACTCCTCGGCCTTGAGACGTTGCCAGGCCGGGTGTTGATGGTTTTGCAGGTGAGTGACCGAGGCCCCGGTTTCGGGGTTGTGCAGGTAGTGCAGTGACTTCGACAGCGACCACAGTGCGCGTGGTAAGTGGTGAGGTGGTATCAATTCCGGCAATTCAATTTTTGCCAGGGCATTGGCAATGGCTTTGCGCAGGTAAGACTGAGGCAGCGCTGCAACCGATGGATAGACGGGCGTGAGCGTGGCGGCAAGTGGCGCGTCGGCCGACTTAACCGTTGGGTGAATCATGGTCGCCCCGACAAGGCCAGTCTTGATTTCGCCGCGCAGTCGCACGCGATGGCCCGGCGCAAGGGCCTTTTGCGTTGACGGATAAAAATGAAAGAAGCGGAGCTGACAGGTTTCTGATCCGTCTTGCACCAAAGCGATCAATTGGCGGCGTGGAGCGGGTTGCACATGGCTTTGCAGAACGGTTGCTTCAATTTGTACCACTTGCCCGTCTTGCGCTTGGTCAAGCGAGGTGATCTGTGTTTCGTCCTCGTAGCGCATTGGCAAATGCAAGACCAGATCTATAGCGCGGTGCAGGCCCAAAGTACGCAACGCCTTTTGCGCCGCCGACGGTTTGGCGGCAGGTTCGCGAGGCACGGAGACGGGGGCTTTCGAAGCAATCAAAATGGGCCTGAACAAGGAAGGTCATTAGGGGAATAAAAAACCGCGCACCAACAGCGATTTGCGAAAACCATTCACAAGGTATGGGCCACGCGAACCAGCCCCGACATGGGACAATTGTGGTCTATTTTTGGACTGACATTGTGCGCTAACTAGGAACCCAGATGCGGTTAGCTCTTTTTTTTGGAACCTATTGTGAACGCCTACACGCTGAGCGATTTTGATTTTGAACTGCCCGCGCATTTGATCGCGCAGCATCCTTTGCCCACACGCACCGCATCACGCCTGTTGGACGGGTCGGGCCAAAACGTGATCGATAGGCAGTTTACTGATTTACCACAACTCCTAAATGCAGGTGATTTGTTGGTGTTCAACGACACCCAAGTGGTTAAAGCACGGTTCTGGGGCGAAAAACCCACAGGGGGAAAAGTTGAATTGTTGGTTGAGCGAGTACTGGAAGGCAACCAGGTTATCGCGCATATGCGTGTGAGTAAAAAAATGCGGGATGGGGCAGTCTTGCGGGTGGCCGACGCGTTTGATGCCCAATTGCTAGGCCGTTGGCCCGACGAGACGGGGTCTATGTTTCGTTTGCGATTTGACGACCTGCAAGGCCGAGACCCCTACGCGCTCATGCAAGCCTACGGAGATTTGCCGTTGCCACCGTATATTGAGCGCCAAGCCGGTGAAGCAGACTCGGCCCGCTACCAAACGGTGTTTGCCAAAACACCCGGTGCGGTGGCCGCCCCTACCGCCGCTCTACACTTTGATGAGGACTTGCTGCTGGCGCTACAGCGGCAAGGCGTTGCACTGGCTTACGTGACCTTGCACGTGGGGGCGGGCACCTTTATGCCCGTCAAGTCAGAGGATATTAACCAACACGCCATGCACCACGAGCGCTATTGGGTGCCTGAAGGTACCCAACAGGCCATCCACGCCTGCAAGGCCAGAGGTGGCAGGGTAGTGGCAGTGGGTACTACCACTGTACGGACCTTGGAATCGTGGGCGCTATCGAGCCAGGCCGAGGGTGATACCAATATATTTATCCGCCCGGGTTTTCAGTTCCGTTTGATCGACGCCTTGATTACCAATTTCCATCTGCCTAAAAGCACCTTGTTGATGTTGGTCAGCGCCTTTACCGGCTATACGCACATGCACAGGCTGTACAGGCATGCCATTGCGGCGCACTACCGCTTTTTTAGCTACGGCGACGCGATGTTTTTGACCCGCGCGTCGACAGCCCCAGCCAACGGTGCTGGCGTTGACTCCGCCTAAAATCCCATCATGCTGAAATTTGAAATACTGGCCCAAAGTGGTCACGCCCGGCGCGGGCAACTCACCCTTAACCATGGGGTGGTGCAAACGCCGATATTTATGCCCGTAGGCACCTACGGCACTGTCAAAGGTGTGAGTGCTAAAAGTCTGGAAGAAATGGGTGCCCAGATTATTTTGGGCAACACCTTTCACCTGTGGATGCGGCCCGGCCAAGAGGTAATACGCCAGTTCAAAGGCTTGCACGCGTTTGAGCAATGGCACAAGCCAATACTGACCGACTCGGGTGGTTTTCAGGTATGGAGTTTGGGCGCCATGCGCAAAATCAGCGAGGAGGGCGTTCAATTCGCCAGCCCGGTCAATGGTGACAAACTGCACCTGACGCCCGAGGTGTCCATGCAGATACAAACCACCTTGAACTCCGACATCGTGATGCAGTTTGACGAGTGCACCCCCTACGAGACCAAGGGGGTGCTCACCAACGAGCGTGACGCACGCAAGTCCATGGAGTTGAGCCTGCGCTGGGCCAATCGTTGCAAAACAGAATTTGCGCGCCTTGAGAATCCCAACGCGCTGTTTGGGATCGTGCAAGGCGGTATGTATGAGGGCTTGCGCCAGGAGTCGCTGGATCAACTGGTGGGCATGGACTTCCCCGGATACGCCATCGGGGGTGTGAGTGTGGGTGAGCCTAAAGAAGAAATGCGCCGCATTGTTGCGCACACCCCGCACCGTTTACCTGCCAATAAGCCGCGCTATTTGATGGGCGTAGGCACGCCAGAGGATTTAATCGACGGTGTGCAAAACGGCGTAGATATGTTCGATTGTGTGATGCCCACGCGTAACGCGCGCAACGGCAGCCTGTTTACCCGATTTGGCGACCTAAAGCTGCGCAACGCACGCCATAAGGCCGATCCGCAACCGGTGGATACGAGTTGCACATGCTATGCCTGTGCGGGCAGCAGTGGGGTGTCTTGGGACGAAGGCGCAAGAGACGGATTTAGCCGCGCCTACCTGCATCACCTAGACCGCTGCGGTGAAATGCTAGGGCCTATGCTGGCCAGCATTCACAATTTGCACTACTTCTTGAATTTGATGGCTGAAGTTAGACAGGCTTTAGTGGATAACCGATTTGAGGCATACGTTAGCCAGTTTCATCGTGACCGGGCAAGGGGAATCTAAAGGCTTGGCCAAGGCAGGCTATACCAGCTCAAGGTAGCGCCGCAGCTCCCAATCCGTCACCGCTCGGTTGTACCGGCGCACTTCCCACTCCCGTGTTTGTACAAAGTGGTTAACCCATTCGTCACCCAGTAGTTCCCTGGCTAGACCAGAGGATTTGAGTCGGGCAGTTGCCTGTTCCAAGGTTTGCGACAGCGCCGGAGTTTCATCCTGCGTTAAGGGTAGCTGGTGTTCGATGCCATAAAGCCCTGAGGCGATGGCGGCGGCCATGGCCAGGTAAGGGTTGGCGTCCGCACCTGGCGTGCGGGTTTCAAGGCGCATGGCGTTACCTTGCGAGGCAATCACACGTAGCGAGGTGTTGCGATCGTCTATGCCCCAACTGGCTTGAACGGGGGCCAGGTAGTTAGGAACCAGGCGTTTGTAGCTGTTAACAAAAGGAGCATAGATTGCCATCAGGTCGGGCATGGCGTGCAATTGCCCCGCAATGTAATGGGCCATAACAGGGCTGATGCCCTTGGGGGCCTCAGGGTCATAAAAAGCGCTTCGCCCCTGTTGCCACAGGCTTTGGTGCAGGTGTCCACCACACCCCGCATAAGCCTCTGAAAACTTGGCCATAAAGGTATTGATCAGGCCGTGGCGCTGGCCGATTTCACGTACCGCTTGTTTAAACAGCACGGCTCTATCGGCTGTCTCTAGTGCATCGCCATAACGGATCGCCGCTTCAAAGTTACCTGGCCCGGCTTCGGTGTGCAGAGCCTCTAACGGTATGTCCATTTGCGGTAAAAAAGTCAGCAAATCCTTGACAAATGCCTGTTGCACACCCATTCGAAACGGTGAGTAATTGGTCATGCCAAACGTGGCCGTGCTCAGGTGTCTAAAGTCTTTTTCGCGTAGTGAGGCTTGTGTTTCTTGCAACACAAACCATTCGTACTCAATGCCCACCTTGACCTCAAAGCCCAGCGCCTTGGCCTTTTGAAGCACTTTTTTTAGCAGTTGCCTAGGGCATATGGGCAGTGCTTGTCCATTGGCTTGGGTGTGGTCACCCAGAAGCAACCATTGGTCGTTTTCCCAGGGGACGGCGCGGGCGGTGTCCAGGTGCAGCTGCAGGCCAATGTCAGGGTAACCCCGCTCGGGTCCGGTAAAGCTTAGGTTGTCTAGCAACTCGTCGGCTATGTCCCAACCAAACACGGCGCCAGCAATGCTGCCACCCCCTTGAGCCATGGCGGCGGCTTTTTCGCCAGACACAAATTTGCCACGAAACACGCCGTCAATATCGGTCATACCAAACCGCACATGGCTGGCACGCGCAATGTCGGCTAGGTTGGGTAGGGGGCGGGCGACCGGGTTCATGGGCGAGGGGTGCTGCCAACCAGGCTGAGATGCGGACGGCTGCGCAACACCGCCATAGTGATGCGCGAAACGCAACTGAGTTCACCGGCGTCGTTGCGCATATCAATGTGCCAGACTTGGGTGGTTTTCCCGATATGCACCGCACGGCAGGTACCGGTCACCCAGCCACTGCTTACGCCACGCAAATGGTTGGCGTTAATGTCCAGCCCTACCCATTGTTGATCGAAGGGTGCGGCAAAGTTCGCGGCTACCGAGCCCAGGGTTTCAGCCAGCACCACGCTCACGCCTCCATGGATCAAGCCATAGGGTTGAATTGTTCGTTTGTCGACCGGCACCCGTCCGGTCAAATAGTCATCGCCAAAGCCAAGGTACTCAATGCCCAAATGGGTGACAGCATTTTCACCGTCTATGGCTTGCAATAGATCAAGAGAGATAGGGCGTTTCCAGATCGTCATAGGCACCTTGGGTTGGCAACGCAGTCATTTGCGCTTGAAGTAGGGCTGAAATCACCGCCTAGTTTAAGGGCTATCGCGCAATTGTTCCACTGCGGCGCTAAGGGATTCAAGCGTCACAAGTTGGGGCGCAATAGGTGGTCCAACGCGCAAAGTGACCGGGTTTGACCACCCGCGTCTAAATGGCCGCCGCATGGCGCCACCGGACTCGACACGACTGAAAAATGAACCCCATAGATTGGACAAGGCCATGGGAATGACCGGCGCGGGCGCAGCGTCCAGAACTTTCATAATGCCGCCTTTAAAGGGCTTAAGTTCGCCGTCAACGGTGATGCCACCTTCCGGGAAAATTCCTAACAGGTCTCCCTCTGCTAGCACTTTGGCGGCTGCTTTGATGGCTTTTTCATAAGCTACTGGGTCCTCGGCTTTGGGCGCAATAGGAATGGCCTTGGCCAGGCGGAACAACGCGCCAAAAACGGGCACGTTGAAGATGCGGTGGTCCATGAGATACACAATGGGACGTGGGCTGGCGGCCATCAACAACACCGCGTCGGCATAGCTTACATGGTTACAGGCCAAAATGGCCGCTCCTTCGGTGGGGATGTGGTGTTCACCCACAATTTTGAAACGATAAATGGTGTGGCTTAGTACCCAGGCTACAAATCGCAACAGGTACTCGGGCACGACTAAGAATATGTACAGCGCGACAACTGCATTAGCGATCCCTAGGATAAAAAATATCTGAGGGATGGAAAAGTTCAGGCTAAGCAAGAGTCCGACCAGAACAGAGCTCACTATCATGAACAAGGCGTTCAAAATGTTGTTGGCCGCGATGATACGAGCCCGGTGCGTGACGGGCGAGCGCAACTGGATCAGTGCATACATGGGTACGCTGTACAGGCCCACAAAAAGGCTGATTAAACACAGATCGGCCATCACACGCCAATGCGCGCTTTGGTGTACAAACTCCGATAGCGTGTAGGGCGTTACCACGCTGGGCAAGCCTCTGGAGGCGAAGTAAAGGTCTATAGAAAATACACTCATTCCCAAGGCACCTAAGGGCACCAAACCCACTTCTACGTGCCGTCGGCTCAGCACCTCGCACAGCAGCGCTCCAATGGCAATACCCACAGAGAACACCGCCAACAGCAAGGAGGCAACCTGCTCGTTGCCATGCAGCACTTCTTTGGCAAAGCTGGGAAACTGGCTCAAAAACACGGCGCCAAAAAACCACATCCAACTGATACCCAACAAGGAACGGTACACCGCGAGATGGCCATGCGCGAGCTTTAAGTTGCGCCAGGTTTCTGTAATGGGGTTTAAATTGATTTTGATGTTGGGGTCGCCGCTAGGCGCACTGGGTATGGCCTGTGACACCACACGTCCAGCAAGAGCCATGCCGCAACAGGCGATGGCCACATACTGGGCTCCCGATTCAGGGATGGCAATCAACAAGCCACCGGCAATATTGCCCAGCAAAATGGCTACAAACGTGCCCATTTCCACCATGCCGTTGCCACCGGTTAACTCATGCGTCCCTAGTGTTTGTGGCAACAAAGCGTATTTGACCGGGCCAAACAAGGTTGAATGCAAGCCCATCAGAAAGGTACACAACAGCAGCACGGCCACGTGGTGCTGAACAAAGCCATAGGCCGCCAAGGCCATGATGGCAATTTCCATGTTTTTGACAAAGCGAATGAGGGTGGCCTTGTCAAACTTGTCTGTGATTTGACCGGCGGTGGCCGAAAACAATAGAAATGGAAGAATAAACAAGGCGCCAATCACCAAGCCTGCTTTGGACGGTGGCAACCAATCCAGACTCAAGTGATAAGTGACCAACACCGTAAACGCAAACTTGAACAGGTTGTCGTTAGCAGCGCCGGAAAACTGGGTCCAGAAAAACGGGGCAAAACGCCGCTGGTGCATCAAAGCAAACTGGTTGGCGTGGGGTACTGTGTCGGCATCGGCAGCAGCCAACGGCAATTTCTGTGAAATGTGGCTTTTAGTCATGGTTTGAACTGTGCTCCGGTGGTGATTCGCAACAAAGGGTAATGTGCTGCTTATCCTCAAAATCGTAGGGAGTAAACCGCGATTAAGTCCCTAAACTGCTGCAAATTAAAGGGGTAGCCACCGCAGCTCTCCGAGTTTGACAGAATCGAGTTTTCGAGAACGATTTTGTTAACCAAGGAAGGAGTGAGTGCGATGGCTGGAATAGATATTACCGTAGATG
>JBEIEP010000027.1:0-42332 GCA_040382935.1 Burkholderiaceae bacterium | reverse complement strand
GCCAAAATCGGGCAAAACCGTCACCAAAAAACAGGCACAATCGACCATTGTTTAACCCCCTTCAGGGTGTCGTTTTAACTACCTGTTCGTGGCTCCATTACGCCGAACATTGGTGGCTCCATTACGGCGGTCAGTGACACCCCGTTCGCGGCACCTCCTGTTCTGATGGTGGCCGCCAAGTGGAACTGGGACATTGTCTTCATGATGACCCAGTTCGGCTGGAAAGCAGCTATCGCGGTGTTCATCAACGCCTTGGGGGTTACCTTCATTTTTCGCAAGGAGTTGGCTGCCGTCGCTTTGGATCGGCAGGACACCCAGACCCCCGTGCCACGGGTGCTAGTGGGCGTGCATTTTGCCTTTCTTGTGGGTGTGGTGTATTTTGCGCACCACCCAGCCATGTTTATGGGTCTTTTTCTATTTTTTCTGGGGATCGCTCATGCCTATCAGCGGCACCAAGATCGCCTAATCCTGCGTGAGGGCCTATTGGTCGCGTTTTTTCTAGCTGGGCTGGTTGTGCTGGGAGGACAGCAGCAATGGTGGTTGCAACCACTGTTAATGGGCATGAGTAACAACCAAGTTTTTGTAGGTGCAACGGTGCTAACCGCATTCACCGATAACGCTGCGTTGACCTATCTGGGGTCGTTGGTCGAAGGTCTTTCGGATAGCTTCAAATACGCGTTGGTCGCAGGTGCCGTTACGGGCGGGGGTCTAACCATCATCGCCAATGCGCCTAACCCAGCTGGTGTTGCCATACTCAAAAAGCACTTTGACCACGAAACAGTTCACCCCCTGGGACTGCTGACTGCAGCGTTGATTCCGACCCTGGTGGCCGGCCTAGCCTTTAAATTTCTATAAAGGACTCTCTTGATGGATACAAGATCAATCCTCGCGCATGGAATTCGTCGCCTCACCAAAAGATTCTTGCGTTGGTGGGCAAAAGTAACTGGACAAGAACCATTAGCGGCAACCTTGCAAACCCCAGCCCTAACCTTGCCATCAACCGCCTATGCCACGGTGGTTATTCCAGCGCTTAACGAAGCCAAGCGAATTGCTGATGTCGTGGCCTATGCGCTTAGCGACCCTGCCACCGCAGAGGTCATTGTGATTGATGACAGTTCAATAGACAACACAGTCGACTTGGCACAGCAGGCCGGTGCCAAGGTACTGACCAGCAGTATGTTGGGTAAGGGCATGTCCATGCGGGACGGTATTGCTCCGGCCCAATGCGATATTTTGGTTTACCTTGACGGCGATTTGAGCGGATTGCGAAGCGGCATCATTACCGATCTTTGCCGGCCATTGTTACAAGGGCAGGCCGATTTTGTGAAGGCACGTTTTGGACGGGGGGGTGGTCGGGTGACAGAACTAACCGCAAAGCCCATGTTGAAAGTATTCTTCCCCGAGTTGGCGCGGTTTTCACAGCCCTTGGGTGGCATTATTGCGGCACGAAAATCCCTGCTTCAAAGCTTGAACTTTGAAGATGGCTACGGTGTCGATGTGGGTTTGCTGATTGATGCGCACCTTGCAGGAGCGCAACTGGCCGAGGTTGATATTGGTTCCTTGGAGCATGACAGTCAACCACTTCTTGATTTGACCCTAATGGCAAACGAAATAGGACGTGTCATTTTTACGCGGGCCAAAGCTGCAGGCAGACTTCATGTGGAGCAGGTGTCGGCGATGTTCGAATCCCAACGTCAAGCGTCTGCCAGCATTGATTATGTATTGCTGCGGCGGCGTAATCGCCAGCGCCTCTTGTTGCTGGATATGGATGGCACTATTACGCCATCCCGATTCGCGCTAGAGTTGGCGCGAGCAACCGGGCGCGAAGCCCAACTGCTGGCTGTGTTAGATGGAAATTTGGGAGATGCGGCAACCCGCAGCCAAAGCATCGCCAAGCTTTTTCAGTACGTGCACAAAAAAACGTTTGAACAGCTTGCCCACCAATTAGTGATTCGGACGGGTGTCATTGACTTTGTCAATCAAGTTAGGCGTCGCGGCTTTATGGTGGGTGTTGTTAGCGATAGCTACTATGTGGCAGCCGATATCCTTAGGCGAAGAATCTTCGCTGACTTCGCGCTGGCGCATATTTTGAATTTTGACAATGAAGTCTGCACCGGGCAACTTAAGATCAATCCGGCATTCTTACCGCATGCCGATGCAACCAGTGGTATTTGCAAGAGCAACGTTTTGTCCCACTTTTTGAACGACCCTAATCCACCCAAAATCAATCTTACTTGGGTGGTCGGTGACAATCTGAACGATTTGGCATTGATGCGCCTTGCCGATCAGGCGTTTACCATCGATCCAAAATCGGCAGCGCTGATTAACCAACCCGGCATTACCCAGATTGATTCATTCGAAGAGTTATTGGCACTCTTGCCGAATCACGAAATGATCAAGGCGTAGATGATGTAAAGCCACTCATTCACCCGTGTGCCGGGCATCGACCCTTAGACCAAACGCTCAGCTGACTCCAGCGTATTCACCAACAGCATGGCAATGGTCATGGGGCCTACACCACCTGGCACAGGGGTGATGTGCCCGGCCACTTGTCGCACGCCTTCGAAGTCTACGTCGCCGCACAGCTTGCCCGCATCGTCTTTGTTCATGCCTACATCCAACACAATGGCACCGGGCTTGACCATATCGGCCGTTAGCACATTGCGCTTGCCAACTGCAGCAACCACGATGTCAGCTTGGCGGGTCATTGCACCCAAATCTGCGGTGCCACTATGGCAAATGGTAACGGTGGCGTTGTACTGCAACAGCATCATGGCCATGGGTTTGCCCACGATATTGGAGCGCCCAATCACCACAGCATGCTTGCCCTTTAAGTTCAAAGGCGCAGGGAACAGGGTTTCAAGCATCTTGATACAGCCATAAGGCGTGCAGGGCCAGTAACCGGCAGAGCCAGTCATCAAAGCACCCGCGCTTTGGATATGAAAACCATCGACGTCTTTTTCAGGGGCGATGGTCTCAATCACTTTTTGCGCGTCCATATGGGCGGGCAGTGGCAGTTGTACCAAAATGCCGTGAATCGATGCGTCACTGTTGAGCTGATGAAGGCGCTCTAACAGTTCAGCCTCGGTCATTGAAGCGCTGTAGCGCTCAAGTACCGAGTGCAAGCCCGCTTCTTGGCAGGCTTTGACCTTGTTGCGCACGTACACCTCAGAGGCAGGGTTCTCGCCCACTAAAAGAACCGCCAAACCAGGGGTGATGCCCTTGGCAGTCAAAGTGGCGGCGCGGCGCTGTACGTCTTGGCGGGTTAGTTGGGCAAGAGCTTTGCCGTCAATCAATTGTGCGGTCATAGGGTAGGGGGCAGCAGCGCCCAATAAAAAGGTCAAACAATGGCGAGCCCAAAGGCAATGCGATTGTGCGCTTCTTAATGCCCTGGTACTTTCGCAGGTGCGGCAACGGTTTGGCCCAAAGCGATCTTGAGCAGATCGGCCACGGTATTGGCACCCAATTTTTCCATGATGTTGGCGCGGTGCGCTTCAACCGTCTTGATGCTAATGCCTAAATCGTCGGCCACTTGTTTGTTCAAACGCCCAGCAACAATTCGCTCTAGCACCTGCGCTTCGCGCGAAGTCAATCGGTTCATTAAGGCCTCGCGGCTGGCTGCCAACTGTTGGCCTGAAAAGGCTTCTTTGGCTTGCACCAACATCTTCTCGACCAAGCGCACCAGTTCTTCTTCTTTAAAGGGCTTTTGAATAAAGTCCATCGCCCCTTTTTTCATGGTGTCAACGGCCATAGGCACGTCACCGTGACCCGTGATAAAAACGACTGGCAGCGGGGATTGGCGCTCTAACAGTCGGTCTTGCAGCTCCAAGCCTGTCATGCCGCCCATTCGGATATCGACCAAAAGGCAGGCCACTTCGCGGGGGTCATAACGCGCCAAAAATGATTCTGCTGAATCAAAACAGCGCACTCTATAGTCTTTTCCTTCAAGTAACCACTGCATGGAATCGCGAACCGCCTCGTCGTCGTCCACCACATACACCGTACCCTTTTTAGGAATCAAACTCATGCAGCACTCCAATAGATAGCCTTTGGGCCGAACAGGCTAACGCCCAATTAATGGCAATGCGGGTGGTGTCTCGCACCCGTGATTGACAGGGACTTTCCCTACGGTTACGCCACTACGGCGGGACGCGGTGTCGGTTGTACCGGCAACCAGAACATAAACTGACAGCCGACGACATCGCCGTCATTGTAGAGGTTCTTCGCCTGTATGCGCCCTTGGTGTGATTCTATAATTGACCTGCATAGATTTAGCCCCATTCCCATGCCTTCGCTTTTGGTGGTGAAGAAGGCTTCATAGAGATGTTTAAGCGTTTCGGGAGATATGCCCTTGCCCGTGTCGGTCACCGTAAACTCAACCACCGACTGCGCCTCAATTTCACGGGCGACGACCCTCAGATCCACACTTCGCTTGGCTGGAGGTAAGCCTGCCAAGTCAATCGCTTCAGCGGCATTTTTGAGGAGGTTGACCATGACCTGTTCTATAAGGATGGGATCCACTTCGATTTGAGGCAGTTTTGCAGCCACGAAATGCGTGAGCCTCACTCGGCGTCGCCTAAATTCGATTTGGGCCAATTCCACTGCTTCTGCCACCATGGCTTTCACGTCAGCGGGCGAGCGATTGGGCTCGCTGCGTTGAACAAACGCGCGAATGCGTTGAATAATTTGGCCCGCCCGATGGGCTTGATGGGCGGTTTTTTCCAGCGCCGTTAGTAGACTGGCCTCATCTAGGCGGTTGTCCTTAAGACGTGCAAGCAAACCCGAGCAGTAGTTGCTAATGGCCGTTAAAGGTTGGTTTAGTTCATGGGCAACGCTGGAGGCCATCTCGCCCATAGTGATCAGGCGGCTTGCGGCTTGGGCCTTTTCGGTTTGGCGTATCGCTTGTTCCTCAGCCAAACGGCGCGCGGTGATGTCAGAGGCAATCACCATTTGCACCAAGCGCCCGTCCACCCAATTGAGATAACGCGAGCGCACTTCTAGCCATTTGCCAAGCTCGGGCATAAACAATTCGACCTGTTCAACCTCTGCCTGTGTCATGGTGGCGGTGGGCAGGCCCACCAGTTGGTCCACCGCATCGGTCGAGTCCCCTGAAACGATGGCCGTAACGCCCGCTTGGGCCACTAAATGCATATGTGCATGTGCTTGGGGGCCGAACCACTGCCGGTACTGGCCGTTGGCAAAGAGCAACTCCGACGACCCCAAGGGCGCCACCGAGACGGCTGCATCTAATCCCTCTAGCACCGTGGTGAACCGCTCCTGCGCAGCCGATAGTTGTTCGCGTGCCCGGTTAGGTTCGGTGATGTCGGTCATTGACGTCATCCAGCCCGCCTGCACGCCCGAAGGGTCAATTAGTGGCGAAACGTACATCCTAGCGTCAAACAGTTGACCATTTTTCCGCCTCACCCGCATTTGTGCGCCGCCCGCTTGCGTACGCCCAGCCAGTTCATCGGCGAGTAGTTGCTGCAAGCGCTCGTGGTCTTCGTCTGGCCAGTAAGAATAGGGAGGAGTTTGGTTGATGAGTTCTTGTTCGGACCAACCGGTCATCTGGCAAAAAGCCGGGTTCACGTAGGTAATGCGGCCTGCCGTATCCAGTACCCGCATACCTGTAAGCATCGAGTTTTCCATTGCGCGCCTAAAGTTCGTCTCCTTGATTAAGGCCTGCTGCGCTTCCAGCCGTCGCCGCGTATGGCGCCAAGTTCCCATTAACAACCAAATCGTGAACGCGCTAAGCACAGCTACCACCCATATCAAGCCGCTACCTAGCACTCCAGAAGAGGTGCGAAAGGACTGAGCCCGTAGCCGCAAGCCCTCAACCATTGGGCTAACGGGTGTTGCGTAACTTTGCGACATTCCAAGCCAAGGCAAAAGAGGACTTTCTAAACCGCGTGTTGGCATTAACGTGCCAGCGACAAGCTTGTCTTGGTCGTTTAAAACTGCCACCGCGTACTTGCCCGCAAGCTCGGAGGGAACGGCGTAGTTAAGCAGCGCGTGGACGGCATAATCCGCCAAAATAACCCCAGCATACTTGCCCTTGCGATAGTAAGGCACATGTAACTCCAGTGAACCTTCCGGTGCAAGGGAGGGGTGGGTCCACGCCGGAACAGCCGTACTGGCGGCTCTTTGGCGAGCAGAAAAAGACTCGTGCTCTTTGAGCTTTGCGCCCACCGAATACCCGGAGAATCCGAACTGACTGGTTGAGACATAGGCTGCGCGCACTTTTCCAGCCGTATCCAACAAAAGCAGCGATTTGATTTCTCCGTGTGCTTCGAGTAATTGTTCAGCCGTAGATACAAAATCGCCTACATTGGCACGACCGGCACTCAAGTCTTTGGCCATTTCTGCAATCATGTCTTGGCTGTGTGTAAGGCGCTGGCGCAAGCGTTGCTGAAGATGCTCAACGTCGCGCTGCACTGTTTCTGCTTCCCTCTCTTTTTCTTCCAAACGCAGATACGTAAGCGTTGCTACGATCGCCATACTGAACACCACTACCGCAAGAAGCGGCGCCAAAATGGCAAACCGGTCTTGTTTATGTGGCGATTGCTGGCGCCACCACCTTCGCCAAGTCCAGAAAGGCAGGGGGGTCGATGGCATCCCAAGCTTGCGAAACTTGGTTAGGACTGAAGCGCTGTTTGGCATGGTGCGGCTTTTTGTATGGAGGATAAGTAAGGCAGTGCAATGTCCCGAGGAGTAGTTTAGGCCATCCAAGATCTAAGCTGCGGGCTTAACAGGTATCAACGATCAACGCAAAATATTACAATATGAAAACATACTGCACAATTTGGAATTTACCCCAATTTGTGGGAAAATTCCCCGTGTAGATCGCACACGCAGTTGAGGGACGTTTTTTTGTGCCGCCGTATCAGGTGCCGCCCAGCCATAATGTCAGCTAAAACAGTGTCGATCGAGTCAGCGCACCCCCATTTTGAACTTTATTAAGGGCCTCCAATATGAGTGAATCAGCAACACCCAATACCCAAGCCACTATTGACCCACAAGAGGCCAGAGAGTGGCTGGATGCCCTGTCTGCCGTCATCGCCGCAGAAGGCCCTGAAAAAGCCCACGGGTTGCTGGAGCAACTGCTAGAGCATGCCAGGCAAAGCAGTATTGATCTGCCGTTTTCAGCCAACACCGGCTACGTCAACACCTTGGAGCCAGAGCAGGAAGAGCGTTGCCCCGGCAATATCGAAATTGAAGAACGCCTGCGCGCCTATATGCGCTGGAACGCAATGGCAATGGTCGTTAAGGCCAACCGGCACAACCCGGCAGACGGTGGTGATTTGGGCGGTCATATCGGATCTTTTGCTTCATTGGCCCATATGTTTGGCGCGGGGTTCAACCATTTTTGGCATGCCGAAAGTGAAGGGCATGGCGGTGACTGCCTGTACATCCAGGGCCACGTGGCGCCCGGCGTGTACGCGAGGGCCTTTTTAGAAGGGCGTTTGACGGAAGAGCAATTGCTCAACTTCCGCCAAGAGGTAGACGGTAAAGGCCTGTCCAGCTACCCCCATCCCAAACTGATGCCCGAGTTTTGGCAGTTTCCTACAGTCTCTATGGGTTTGGGGCCGTTGATGGCGATCTACCAAGCCCGGTTTTTAAAGTACCTGCATGCCCGTGGTATTTCCAATACTGAAAATCGCAAGGTTTGGGTATTTTGCGGCGACGGTGAGATGGACGAAGTCGAATCGCTGGGGGCCATAGGCTTGGCGGCGCGAGAAAACCTGGACAACTTGATTTTTGTTGTGAACTGCAATTTGCAACGCCTAGATGGTCCGGTGCGTGGCAACGGCAAAATTATTCAGGAACTCGAAGGCGAGTTCCGGGGCAGCGGCTGGAACGTCATCAAACTGCTGTGGGGCAGCAATTGGGACCCCTTGCTGGCCCGTGACAAAGACGGTGCATTGCGCAAGTTGATGATGGACGTGGTGGACGGCGATTACCAGTCCTTTAAAGCCAATGATGGCGCCTACGTACGCAAGCACTTTTTCGGGCGCGACCCCAAGGTACTGGAGATGGTGTCCAAGCTGAGTGACGACGACATCTGGAACCTGCGCCGTGGTGGGCACGACCCACAAAAGGTGTACGCCGCCTACCACGCAGCGGTGAACCACAAGGGCCAACCCACCGTATTGCTCATCAAAACCGTTAAAGGCTTTGGCATGGGCAAAGCCGGTGAGGGCAAGAACACGGTGCACCAAACCAAAAAGCTTACCGATGAAGACATCAAAATTTTCAGAGACCGGTTCAACATCCCAATTCCAGACAGCGAACTGGCCAAAATCCCGTTTTACAAGCCCGCAGACGACACCCCTGAAATGCAGTACCTGCACGCTAGGCGTAAAGCCCTGGGCGGGTACCTGCCGCAAAGGCGCACAAAAGCCAGCGAGAGCTTTACCGTGCCTGCCCTTGAAACCTTCAATGCGATTTTGGAGCCCACCGCGCAAGGCCGGGAGATTTCAACCACGCAGGCCTACGTCAGGTTCCTGACCCAACTGCTGCGCGACAAAGACCTGGGGCCGCGCGTGGTGCCCATTTTGGTAGACGAAGCCCGTACCTTTGGTATGGAAGGCCTGTTTAGGCAAATCGGCATTTACAACCCCGACGGCCAGCAGTACACCCCGGTAGACAAAGACCAGGTGATGTACTACCGCGAGGACAAAGCCGGTCAGATTCTGCAAGAAGGCATTAACGAGGCCGGTGGTATGGCCAGTTGGATTGCAGCGGCCACCAGCTACAGCACCAGCAACCGCATCATGGTGCCGTTTTATGTGTATTACTCGATGTTTGGCTTCCAACGCATAGGCGATCTGGCTTGGGCGGCGGGTGACATGCAAGCCCGGGGCTTTTTGTTAGGCGGCACATCGGGTAGAACCACTTTGAATGGCGAAGGCCTGCAACATGAGGACGGGCATAGCCACATTTTGGCGGGCACGATTCCTAACTGCGTAAGCTACGACCCCACCTTCGCCCATGAGGTCGCGGTGATCATGCACCACGGCCTCAAGCGCATGGTCGAAAAACAGGAAAACGTGTTTTATTACATCACCCTGCTCAACGAAAACTACCCCATGCCAGGGATCACAGAAGGCACCGAAACCCAGATCATCAAAGGCATGTACCTTCTTAAAAAGGGTGGCAGCAACACGCTTCGTGTACAACTTTTGGGCTCTGGCACCATTTTGCGCGAGTCACTGGCGGCGCAAGAGCTGTTGGAGTCCAGTTGGGGGGTATCGGCCGATGTGTGGAGTTGCCCCAGTTTTAACGAGTTGGCCCGTGAAGGCCAAGCGGCAGAACGCCACAACCTGTTGCACCCCCTCGAAGCACCAATCAAGAGCTTTGTCACCAGCCAGTTGGAGGCCCACAGCGGCCCCGTGGTGGCATCCACCGACTACATGAAGTCCTACGCTGAGCAAATTCGTGCCTTTGTTCCAAAAGGCCGGGTCTACAAAGTGCTAGGTACCGACGGTTTTGGCCGCAGCGACTTCCGAACACGACTGCGCGAACACTTCGAAGTGAATCGCCATTTTGTGGTGGTGGCGGCATTGGCCGCGTTGGCAGAGCAGGGCTTGATAGACAAAGCCAAGGTACAGGATGCCATCAAGGAGTACGGTATCCAGCCCGACAAAATTAATCCCCTATTTGCATAAACCGGCACGACGTCGACAAAAAGGAGCAAACATGGCAACAATTAGTATACAAGTCCCCGATATCGGCGATTTTGACGAAGTGGGCGTTATTGAATTGATGGTAAAACCCGGCGACCAGGTCAAGGCCGACCAAAGCCTGATCGTGGTCGAGTCCGACAAAGCCTCTATGGAAATCCCCAGCAGCCATGCCGGTACGGTGGTGGCCTTGCAGGTGAAGGTGGGTGACAAGGTCAAGCAAGGCAGCGTTGTACTCACACTGGAAACCACTGACCAGGCAACCGGTGCCGCGCCTGTTGCCCCGCAGGCGACAGCGCCCGCACCCTCTGTGCAGGCTGCACCGGCAGCCGTGGTACCGCCCGTCGCGGCCGCTGTTGCCAGTAGTGCCATCTCGGTTTTTGTGCCTGACATTGGTGACTTTAAAGACGTCGTCGTGATTGAGGTAATGGTCAAACCCGGCGAATCCATCAAAGTGGAACAATCGCTAATGACCGTTGAGTCCGACAAGGCCTCAATGGAAATTCCCAGCAGTGCCGCTGGTGTCATTCAAGAGTTGCGCGTCAAGGTGGGTGACAAGGTCAACATTGGCGATTTAATCGCTGTGTTGCAAGGCAGTGGTGGCGTCGTTACGGCCGCCTCTATCGTTGCGCCAGCCGTAGCAGTAGCCGTATCGCCCTCTGCGGCAGCAGCCACGGTGGCATTGGCCCCAGCCCCCAGCGCTGCCCTGCAAGCCCACAACCCCGGCCAGGCCCCCACGGGGCAACTGCCCCATGCCTCACCCTCGGTGCGCAAACTTGCACGTTTGTTGGGTGTTCCACTGGTGGAAGTTACAGGCACCGGCAGCAAAGGCCGAATTACAGAGGCCGACGTACAAGCCTTTACCAAAGCCGTAATGAGCGGTAGCGTTCAAACGGCTGCCCAAGCGGCCAACGCCAAAGCGGCCCCAGCCGCAACGTCAGCCGACGGTGCCGGCCTAGGATTGTTGCCATGGCCCAAGGTGGACTTTGCCAAATTTGGTCCCGTTGAGCGCAAAGACCTTAGCCGTATCAAAAAAATCAGTGGTGCCAACCTGCATCGCAACTGGGTCA
Source organism: Burkholderiaceae bacterium (assembly GCA_040382935.1). Taxonomy (GTDB): domain Bacteria; phylum Pseudomonadota; class Gammaproteobacteria; order Burkholderiales; family Burkholderiaceae_C; genus JALQUL01. The sequence goes on along the minus strand of JBEIEP010000027.1, from coordinate 31,582 downwards.
TGATTCCGCACGTCACCAACCATGACGATGCCGACATCACCGACCTAGAGGCCTTCCGCGTTGCCACCAACAAAGAAAACGAAAAATCGGGCGTCAAGGTCACCATGCTGGCCTTCCTGATCAAAGCCTGTGTGGCGGCGCTTAAAAAGTTCCCCGATTTCAACGCCAGCCTAGACGGCGATCAACTGGTGCTCAAACAGTACTACCACATTGGCTTTGCCGCCGACACCCCCAACGGGCTGGTGGTCCCGGTGATCAAAGACGCCGACAAAAAAGGCGTTCTGCAAATCTCGCAAGAAATGGGCGAGTTGGCCAAAAAAGCGCGTGACGGCAAGCTGGGCCCCGCCGATATGTCGGGGGCCTGCTTCACCATTTCGTCCTTGGGCGGCATTGGCGGACGTTACTTTACACCCATCATTAACGCACCAGAGGTGGCTATTTTGGGTGTGTGTAAATCCACCCACGAGCCCGTTTGGAACGGGTCGGCCTTTGTGCCGCGCTTGATGCTGCCACTGAGCTTGAGCTGGGACCACCGCGTCATTGATGGCGCGTCTGCAGCACGTTTCAACGTGTACTTGGGGCAAATTTTGGCCGACTTTAGGCGCGTTCTGCTCTAAACCGCACCCGAATGGCCCAAGCGTGAGCAGGGTTCACGGCGGGCCGGTTCATTCAAAGGATAAAAAATGGCGAATATCGAAATCAAAGTACCCGATATTGGGGATATTTCAGAGGTGGCGGTGATTGAATTGCTGGTCAAGGTGGGTGACACCGTCAAAGCCGAGCAAAGCCTGATTACGGTTGAGAGCGACAAAGCCTCTATGGAGATTCCCTCCAGCCATGCGGGGGTGGTCACAGCCCTTAAAGTGGCCCTGGGCGACAAAGTGGCAGAGGGTTCGGTAATTGCCAGCCTAGAGGTCGACGCCGCCGTTGCGGCCGCTGTGCCTGCAACAGCACCCACAGCACCTGCCGCACCCGCACCCGCGGCAACCCCCGCATCAACGCCCGCAACTGACGCACCAACGGCAAGCGCAGCGCCGCCATCGGCCCCTGTTGCCTTTGATGCAAGCTACCCTGGCCAATCTGCCGACGATTTTGATGTGGTGGTACTGGGTGGTGGGCCGGGTGGTTATTCTGCCGCTTTCAGGGCCGCCGACTTGGGGCTAAAAGTAGCCATTGTTGAGCGCTATGCCGCCTTGGGCGGCGTGTGCCTTAACGTGGGCTGCATCCCCTCCAAAGCCCTGCTGCACGTGGCCGCTGTAATGGACGAAGTTAAGCACTTTGAAGCCCTAGGCGTTAGTTTTGGCGAACCCAGTGTAGACATTCACAAACTGCGCACGCACAAAGAAAAAGTCATTGGCAAGTTAACGGGTGGCTTGGGTGCCATGGCCAAAATGCGCAAAGTAACCCTCATCCGGGGCTATGCCAGTTTTGCAGATGCCCACCATTTAAGCGTTGAAGAAACCACCGGAACAGGCCAAGAAAAAACCGGCAAGGTTACCTCCGTTGGCTTTAAAACCTGCATCGTGGCGGCTGGTTCACAAGCCGTTCGCCTGCCGTTTATGCCCAATGACCCGCGCGTGGTAGACAGCACAGGTGCCTTGGCCCTTAAAGAAGTGCCCAAGCGCATGCTGATTTTGGGTGGTGGCATTATTGGCCTAGAGATGGGCACGGTGTACTCCACTTTGGGCGCACGCCTGGATGTGGTGGAAATGATGGACGGCCTGATGCAAGGCGCTGACCGCGACTTGGTCAAGATCTGGCAAAAAATGAACGCCAAGCGCTTTGACAACATCATGCTCAAAACCAAAACCGTGTCGGCCCGCGCCTTGCCCGAGGGCATTGAGGTGAGCTTTGCATCGGCAGAGGAGGGCGGTAGCGCCCCGGCCCCCCAGGTGTACGACCTGGTGCTGCAAGCCGTGGGCCGCACACCCAACGGCAAAAAGATTGGTGCAGAAAAAGCCGGTTTGGCTGTGACCGACCGGGGCTTTATTAACGTCGATATCCAGATGCGCACCAATGTGCCGCATATTTTTGCGATTGGCGACGTGGTGGGCCAGCCCATGTTGGCACACAAAGCCGTCCACGAGGCGCATGTGGCCGCAGAGGTCATCGCCGGGCAATTGCAAGGCAATGCCGAACTGGCCAGCAGCGCCTTTAACGCTAGGGTCATCCCCAGCGTGGCCTACACCGACCCCGAAGTGGCATGGGTGGGGCTTACCGAAGACCAGGCCAAAGCGCAGGGCATTAAAGTTAAAAAAGGCCTGTTCCCATGGAGTGCATCGGGCCGGGCGATTGCCAACGGGCGCGACGAGGGCGTCACCAAACTGCTGTTTGACGACAGCCCAGAGGCGCACGGCCATGGCAAGATTTTGGGCGGCGGCATGGTTGGCACCCATGCCGGTGACATGATTGGTGAGATTGCGCTGGCCATTGAAATGGGTGCGGATGCAGTGGATATCGGCAAAACCATTCACCCCCATCCCACCCTGGGCGAAAGCATAGGCATGGCGGCTGAAGTGGCACACGGCAGTTGTACCGATGTTCCGCCTGTAAAAAGGTAGGTCTTTATCGGTACAACCTGATCAGGTGGGAGTTCAGCACCAGGGCGATATGGTACAAACCAACATCCCTGAGAATGTCCTTGGTTCATGCAAAAACTCCCACCCCTTAACGCCGTCAAGGTCTTTTACGTTGCCTCGCAACTCAAAAGTTTTACCAAGGCCGCCGCCAAGTTGCACGTTACCCAAGGTGCGGTGAGCCGACAAATCAAATTGCTGGAAGAGTGGGTGGGATTGCCCTTATTTTTGCGCCAGCACCAAGAATTAGTCCTTACCGCGGCTGGGCGCGCATTTGCCGACGATGTAGGCAAAGCCTTTGCCCACTTGGAGGAGGGGGTTAGAAACCTTCAACCCTCGCGATTGCATCAGCGGCTGCTGCTCAATGCGCCCAACACGTTTGCCTCGCGCTGGCTGGCCCCCAAACTGTGGGCCTTGCACAAAAAGCACGGGGCGCTGGATTTGCGCATCACAACCAATTTGGTCAGTACCGCGCATCAAGCACAACAGTACGACTGTTGCATCGTGTTCCAAAGCGGCCCCTGGTTGCATGGCCAATGCCAACTGCTGTACCTGGAGGAGCACATTGTTGTGGCCAGCCCGCAGTTGCTGCAGGCCAAGCGCCAAATTGAGTCGGGTAATGCCACGCTGCTGCATTTGCTCAACAGTGATGGCAGCCGCCTGCCGGTTTGGGACAACTGGCTGATTCAGTCCACCCATCCCCCGGTAGACGATTACCAAGCCATCACATTTAGCACCCTAGACCAGGCCATACACGCAGCCGTAGCGGGTGCGGGCGTCGCCTTGGTTGACCGGCTGATGGTGCAAACGGAATTGGCCAATGGCAGTCTGGTAAGGGTAGACGAAAGCACCCTGGTGGGGCCTTTTGGCTATTGGCTGGTGCAAACCGACCGGCGTGCAGCTGAATCGCCGGTTCACGACGCGATGGTCAAGGCCCTACACGACTGGTTGTTGAGTCAATCGACTCTGGCGCTGGACAATATGGCCGCTTAAATTACGGCTGTTGCTCCAGGCTTTCAACGCGCCGGGCGCCGTTGAAACGGGTTTTCCAATACTGGGTACCCATGTCCTCCACTCGAATTTGCCCACCGGCGCGTGGAGAGTGAATGAACTTGCCGTCGCCCATGTACACGCCCACGTGGCTAAACGCTCTGCGCATGGTGTTAAAAAAAACCAAATCCCCCGGCTGCAACTCGGTCAGTTCAATCTTGCGGGTTGCCTGCGCCTGCTCAACGGCTGTCCTCGGAAGCACCAACCCGAGTACCTGCTGGTAGAGGGCCACGACAAAGCCGCTGCAATCTAGCCCTGTCTCGACACTATTACCGCCACGTTTATATGGAACGCCCAAAAACCCCATCGCTGAGCTAATGACATCAGATGCCGTCGTAGTGACCAAGTTTTTGGCCTGGTTGATCTGATCGCCAAACCCGTAAGCGGCAAAATCAAAGTTGCCTTTGGTGGCTGGAGCCGTAGCGGGGAGGGGGTTTTGCCCCGAATTGCCAACGTTGCTTGGCGTATTGGGTGCAGCCAAGCTAAGCGCTTGGCAAACGGCCAATGCACCTGCAGCAATGAGTTTTCCCAAATTTTTCAAAATTAGAACGCTATAAAAACGATAATATCAAGGGTGCAAGCTTATCAACGGGGTACGTTTTTGTCAAGGTTTACGCTGGAGGGAAGTGGTATTCTAAGGCGCTGTTTGAAGGACACTCCCATGCCGCTATCCGCCCCACACTCCCAACTGGTTCTGATTGATTACCAACAACGCCTGATGCCCGCCATCGCCGAGAGCACAGAAGTGCTATCAAATGCCGTTGTACTGGCCAAGCTAGCGCGACTGTTTCAGATTCCTATGCAGTTTACAGAGCAGGTCCCCGATAAGTTGGGGGCTACCGTTGAAGAACTGATGCCGTTTCGTAGCCACTGCCTAGAAAAATCACATTTTGACGCCTGTCAGGCGGGGCTATCTGACCTATTGACGACGGCGGGCACGCCAAAACCGGCGCCCAATGCCAAAAGCCTACCCAAACACTTACAAAAGCCACCCTCTTTAGAAAGAAGCAGTGTGGTGTTGGCTGGCGTTGAAGCCCATATCTGCCTGTTGCAGACCGCTTTGTCTTTGTTGGAAGAAGAACTTTTTGACATCTATGTGGTGGTGGATGCCAGCTCGTCACGCCAGTTGCGTAGCCGAGACGCTGCTTTTGACCGCCTGGCCGGCGCAGGTGCCGAACTGGTCACCACCGAAATGGTGGCCTACGAATGGCTGGCCGACGCTCACCATCCACAGTTCAAGGCGACGCTTGAATTGATCAAGTAGTCAGACGGTCAATAAGCTCGCCGTCGCTTTATTTCCCACTTTCTGCATGGATTATCCAGAAAGTAAGGGTCCTGACAGAAAATAATCAATAATTACAAATTCTGGTGGTGCGCTGTTTTTGCGCTCTAGTAGCATTCGATTGGAGACCCTGATGAGCCGTTTTTCTGAGTTTCACGCGCATTCCATAGACAACCCCACGGATTTCTGGGCTGAACAGTCCCAACTCATTGACTGGCAGACCCCACCGGCGCAGGTACTCGATTACACCCATCCCCCCTTTGCCAAATGGTTTGTGGGCGGTACCACCAATTTGTGCCACAACGCGGTAGACCGCCATGTTGCGACCCGTGGGAACGAGGCTGCGATTATTGCCATCTCAACAGAAACCGGCACCGAAAACGTCATCTCTTACGCTCAGTTGCACCAAGAGGTGCAGCGCATGGCGGCCATATTCCTAGAGTTAGGCGTAAAAAAGGGCGACCGGGTACTGGTGTACATGCCCATGATTGCCGAGGCGGCAATTGCAATGTTGGCTGCCACGCGCATAGGCGCGTTGCACAGCGTGGTGTTTGGCGGATTTGCCGCTGGTTCGCTGGCCTCCCGCATTGAGGACGCAACACCTACACTTATTGTGAGTGCCGATGCAGGCTCTCGCGGCGGTAAAGTGGTGCCCTACAAACCCCTGCTCGATGAAGCCATTCGGCAAAGCGCCCACAAGCCTGCCGCTGTTTTGATGGTGAACCGCCAACTTGCCGAGATGTCTACCGTGCAAGGGCGTGACCATGACTACGCCACTTTGCGCGCCAAGCACATGGGTACCCAGGTGGCCTGTGAGTGGGTCGACGCAACCCACCCCAGCTACACCCTCTACACCAGCGGCACCACGGGCAAACCCAAGGGCGTTCAGCGCGATACGGGTGGCTACGCCGTCGCCTTGGCTGCTAGCATGAAGTACATCTTTGAAGGAAAGCCGGGCGAGGCCTACTTCTCAACCAGCGATATTGGTTGGGTGGTCGGACACAGCTACATTGTGTATGGGCCGCTCATCGCCGGTATGTCCACCATCATGTACGAGGGTCTGCCCACCCGCGGAATGCAGGGGCAAGACCACGGCGGGATTTGGTGGGAGATTGTTGAAAAATACAAAGTCACCCGTATGTTTTCGGCGCCTACCGCGGTGAGGGTGCTTAAAAAGCAAGACCCCGCCTACCTTACACGTTACGACCTGAGTAGCCTAAAAGCCCTGTACCTGGCTGGCGAGCCACTGGACGAAACCACGGCCCAATGGATTAGCGAAGGCCTTGGCGTTCCCATCATTGACAACTACTGGCAAACTGAAACGGGTTGGCCTATTTTGACGGTCGCCAACGGGTTAGAAGCCATGCCCAGCAAGTTTGGCAGTCCAGGCATCCCTATGTACGGCTACAACGTCAAGCTATTTGACGAAAACACCGGTGCCGAGCTAATCGGACCCGACCAAAAAGGCGTAGTCGCCATCGAGGGGCCTTTGCCTCCGGGGTGTATGCAAACCGTTTGGCAAGACGACGCACGTTTTGTAAAAACCTATTGGCAAAGCGTGGCTGGGCGCATGGTGTATTCCACCTTTGATTGGGGCATACGCGACAAAGACGGTTATTACTTCATCCTGGGTAGAACCGATGACGTGATTAACGTAGCCGGCCATCGTTTGGGAACGCGAGAAATTGAAGAAAGCATTTCCAGCCACCCCAACATATCAGAGGTGGCTGTGGTGGGCGTGGCCGACGCCTTAAAGGGTCAGGTGGCCATGGCCTTTGCCATCGTCAAAAACACCAATGGCCTAGACACTGACGCAGCCAAGCGCCAGCTTGAAGGCGAAATTATGAAGCTGGTAGACACCCAGTTGGGCGCGGTGGCGCGGCCAGCCAGGGTGCAGTTTGTTAACACCTTACCTAAAACGCGCAGCGGTAAACTGTTGCGGCGGGCGATTCAAGCGGTTTGTGAAGGCCGGGACGCCGGTGATTTAACCACCATGGAAGACCCTGGTGCGCTCGCACAAATCAAGGAATTGATGACCACAACGTAAGGTATTTGTCGTGGCGATGCGGATTTAGAGGCAACTGGCAGCCTCTAAGTCGCCATCAGGGATGTTGACGTTTAAGAATCACCAGATCTTCATTGTCATCGGCCGGTCGTGCAAGCGTTTGCACCTGAACCCACTCCTTTTCCCAACCGGTGGGCCAAAAAATGATGGACCGTGACGTGGACACCATCCAGGTGCAGTCTTGCGCTTTGTCACTTTTCAGACCCACCAGGGGCCAAGCACCATGTAGTTTCAACGCGGCCCATTGCGAATTTGAAACCCCGTTTGGAACGACGCACACACCTACGGGGATGTGCGCCTCAACCTTGGTAAGCAGAGGGCCGTAGCTTCGGGCATAGTCAAATACCGGGAGCCATAACGTGGTCAGCAATACCCAGGCCCACACCGCACCTCCAGCGGGCAGCACCAGGCTTTTCCATATGGCGCTGCGATGGCGGCTGGTACGCCACCTCACCAACGCCAACCACGCCAGCGTTGCTACAACGGCAGCGATAAACGGCAACCAAGAAAACTCCAGCGTAAATCCCGGCACCAATCGCTTGACGTTAGCGGCGGGTTGAGCGGGCCAACCCGTCAACATTGCCACCCACATCACCCATACCACCAAGCCGCAAAGGGTAAAAAACAGCAGCGTGAACCAGTCAATAAGGGCCGAAACGGCACGGCTTAACGTGGGCAGACTGAACGCCGCCAGCGCGGCAAACGCCGGTAGCCCCACCAGCAAACTGATGTCAGCGGCCTGCGTAAAAAGCACCTGACCCAGCGTTATTCCCAAAAGGCACATAGGCCACAGCAGGTGCGGGTTCGTCAAATGGCGACGCCATTGCCACAAGGTAAACAAAACCAAAGGCCAAAGAGGCCACAAAAACCACAAGCCCAAACGGCCCAAACGTTGCCATTCGGCCCACTCGAGTTTGGGTGTTACCAATTTCAAGGCAAAACTACCCAGTAGCAAAGCCAGCCCTACGCCAGCGGCGGCAAAGCCCAGCATAGCCAAGGCCTTCCATTGAAGTGTCAAACCAGCCTTTCGCCCCACCGCCAAGTCAGCAGGTGTTGTTCGCCAAAGCGCTATTGCACTGGCCAGACAAAGTAGCGTGGCCACCGTCGGTGCGCCGCTCAAATGCAGTCCAACAGTGGCCACGGCCATTCCTACCATAGGTGCCAGCGTATAAAACCGCAGGGCACTGGTAGCGGCAAACAGCATGCTCACAAAAAACAATTGAGCAACAGGCGGCCCCACTTCGTGGCCCAGCTGCGCCAGCCCTAGGCTAGCCATCATGGCCAACACGCCACCATCGGCCACCGCTCTGGCGTAGGCTTTTGGAGAGGCTTCGCCCCCAAAAGCAAAGGCCAGTGGCTGTGCCGAAGTGGTAAGCGCCAAGTAGTACGTACCAAACCAGGTCAGTGCCAGACTGGCTGCCAGCATCAACATAAATGGAAGGCGCACGGCAAGGTCCGTGCCCACGACTGCGCCCAACCATTGAAGAGACCAAGCGCCCAACCAATACGGGAGCAAAGCCCCCAACGCCTCGCTATGGTCAAAAAGAGCAGGGTGCCACCAAGCCAGTTCACCCCGCGCCATCCCCTGCATCAACGCAGTGCTGATGATGTCCGCACTCTTCCAAGGCGCACGTCCAACGTAGCCCGCCAATACATAGGCACCCGCAATGAGCAACAAGGCCCACCTAGACAGGCGCTTTGCACCCTCCTTGCTCACCAAAGCAGGGGTAGGTGGCTTTAAAAGCAATTGACTTAGGTTCACGAGAGGTTTTGCTTAACGGGATTGGCGCATAAAAAAAGGCAGCGCGGATAACCGAACTGCCTTATTTTGCGAGAAAAACCGGTTACTTAGCGGCGGTCTTGCCAAAGCGGTTACGGAACTTCTCAACGCGGCCACCCATGTTGTCCACGGATTTTTGTGTACCGGTGTAGAAAGGATGGGATTCGCTGGAGGTGTCCAGCTTGTACAAGGGCAACTCTTTGCCGTCGTCCATCTTGATCATTTCTTTGGTGCTGACACAAGAACGCGTCACAATCTTGAAGTTGTTGGACAAGTCCAAGAAACAAACTTCGCGGTAGTTGGGGTGAATTCCGTCTTTCATATTTTTCCTAGGGTTAGTGGCAGCCACACCCGATGCGGTAACTTACAGGTGCACTTGCCTTTGAAAATTGCTCAAATTAGCCCGCGATTATCGCATGAATTGAGGCCACTTCACCAGACCAGTTTCAAACCATATTGGGGATAGGCCCAGTAAAATCACTCTTTAAACCGTTCTGACCGATCTTGGAGACTCTATGCCTTTGCAGTTTTTTATGCGTTCTGACACCTTTGCCACCGCCGCGCAGGTGAGTGCTGCTGATTTTGAAGAGATCGCACGCCTTGGGTACAAAACAGTTATTAACAACCGCCCCGATGGCGAGGGTGGCGACAGCCAGCCCCTTAACGCCGAACTAGAACGGGCCGCGCAAGCCGCTGGTTTGGCCTACACCTACCTGCCAGTGGTCGCCGGGCAGATTACGATGGAGCAAGTGCAGGCCTTTGCAGGCACACTGTCGCAAGCCCAGCAACCCGTGTTGGCGTTTTGCCGCAGTGGTGCTCGGTCTGCGCAACTGGCCCAGTTTGCCGCCAATCTGTAAGCCCTATGAAGCGCTGGTTACCCCAGAGGATGCAGGGCTACCAGCGCGACGATTTTTACCGTGATCTGATCGCCAGCATCGTGATGACGGTGCTGCTGGTACCGCAAAACCTGGCCTACGCCATGTTGGCCGGCCTGCCCCCGCAAGTGGGTTTGTACGCCGCCATGCTACCCGTGTTGGTCTATGCCTTTTTGGGCACCAGTAGCACGCTTTCGGTAGGCCCGGTTGCCGTGGCATCCTTAATGACCGCCACCAGTTTGGCCGGTTTGGCACTGCCGGGCAGCGCCCACTACACAGAACTGGCCATGGTATTGGCCCTGCTCACAGGCGGTTTTTTGTTGTTGTTTGGTGCGCTGCGTTTGGGGTTTTTGGCGCATTTTTTGAGCCGACCGGTGCTGAGCGGTTTTGTCTCGGGCTCGGCCATTGTGATTGCCGTATCCCAACTCAAACACCTTTTGGGCGTAGAGACCACTGGCCCCAACGTGTTGGCACAACTCTACAACCTGGCCTTTGCCTTGCCCCAAAGCAAGGTCGTTACTGTGCTTGTTTCAGCCCTATGCATACTGGTGCTTTGGCTGGGCAAAAACACCTTGGCACAAGGCCTTTGCCGCATGGGTGTTAATCCCCGCCATGCCGATCTGATGGCCCGCCTAACCCCTATTGCCGTTATAGCAGGTGCCACTCTTTGGGCGAGTCAGGGCCCGTGGGCCGCGCAACATGGCGTGGCCTTGGTAGGGCAGGTGCCCCAAGGTTTGCCGGGTTGGACACAACCTTGGCAAAGCCTGTCCCAGGTATCTGACTTATGGCTTAGCGCCATGTTGATTGCGTTGGTGGGGTTTATCCAAAGCGTGTCGGTGGCCCAAACCATGGCCCTGCGCCGCCATGAAAAAATCAACCCCAATCGCGAACTCACCGCACTGGGGGCCGCCAACGTGGCCAGCGCTTTTACCGGGGGTTACCCCGTTGCCGGTGGTTTGGCCCGGACCTCTATCAGCTCTGCCGCTGGTGCACAAACCCGTATGGCGGGGGCCTTGTCGGTAGGGGTGATGGCGGTGATTGTGCTCACCCTAACGCCACTGTTTATGAAGCTGCCGGTGGCGGCGCTTTCGGCCATTATCGTGATGGCCATAGGCAGCATGTTGGACTGGCGCACCTTTGCCAACGCCTGGCGTTACGACCGTGCCGACGCCCTGGCATTGGCCTTTACCTTTGTGGGTGTGTTGGCGCTGGGGGCGCAACAAGGCATTGTGGTGGGCGTAACCGTATCCCTGGGGGTGTTGGTATGGCGTAGCAGCCGCCCCCATATGGCCGTGTTGGGCCGGGTGCCTGGCACCGAGCATTTTCGCAATGTGGACCGGCACAGCGTGCAAACCCTGCCGGGCTTATTGGCCCTGCGCGTGGACGAAAGCCTGTTTTTTGCCAATGTGGCGGCACTAGAAGAACGCCTAATGGCCGAGGCCACCAGCCCACAACGCCCAACGGTGATTTTGCTCAATTGCTCGGCCGTTAACCGAATCGACAGCACCGCCCTAGAAGCGCTCACCGAGTTAGAAGCCACCCTGGCCCAACAGGGCGTACAACTGTGGCTGTCAGAGGTCAAAGGCCCAGTTACCGACCGCCTTAACCCCACGCCCTTGGGCCAACGCCTGCAACAAAGGGTGTTTTTAAGCACCCACCATGCCTTTGCCGCTTTTGAGGCTGGGCAACATTCACACTGAGAGGGTGAACGCCATGACACCTACTTCTTCACCTACTTCCACACCCTCTTTAACGTCTTTATCTCAACCCATCCAACTCGGCGTTATTGGTTACGGCGAAGTCGGCAAAATTTTTGCTCAAGGCCTGCGCCCATTCGTTAGCGCTGTGGCCTGCTGGGATGCCCATCTTCAAAAGGGCCAAGAGGGTCAAGAGGGCAACCCACAACAAGCCGCCATGCAAGCCCATGCAAAGGCCGCCGGGGTCTTGCCCTGTGATTCCATGCAGGCGCTTTGCCAGCATTCCGACCTCATCATCTCTGCGGTTACAGCCTCCAACACCCTGGCCGTGGCCCAGCAAGCCGCCCCATTTTTAAAACCCGGCACCTTGTTTTTAGATTTGAACTCGGCCTCGCCCGGCACCAAAAAGAGTTGTGCCGCCCTGGTGGATGCCGCACAGAGCCGCTATGTAGAGGCAGGCGTGATGACCTCAGTGCCCCCGTACGGCGTACGCGTGCCTATGCTGCTGGGCGGGGGCTATGCAGCCGATTTATCGGCGTTGCTAAACCAATGGGGTTGCGACACCAAGGCCGTATCCGACCAACTGGGCGTGGCCAGCGCCATCAAAATGTGCCGTAGCGTGATGATTAAAGGCCTAGAAGCACTGGTCATAGAAAGCTACACCACAGCCCGCGCCTACGGGGTAGAAGACTATGTACTGCCCACCCTGGTAGAGACCTTCCCCAGCATCAATTGGCAAGAGCAGGGCAGCTACTTTTTTAGCCGCGTGATGCAACACGGCCAACGCCGCGCCGAAGAAATGCGCGAATCCGCCCGCACCGTACAAGAAATGGGCCTAAACGGCACCATGGCCAGCGCCATTGCCGAGGTGCAACAGTGGATGGCCGACCAAAAGGGCAGGGGGGTGTTCGATGGGGCACCTAAGAATGGGGATTGGCAGCGGGTGGCGGATCGGTTGTTGCATTCCGGTATACAGCTGGGACATGTTACGCATTCTTAGCGAGAGCGGGCTTGGACGCAATTGCGCGGTACGTGGACACCGCGCAACTGCCTCCAATTTTTTTGACAAGATTCGCAAAAAGTAGCTACCCAAACTTTATCTGTTACGTTACGATACAGTTTTTGGGGGTAGGTCCAACCCCTTAAATCTAGCTAATGAGGAGCCGCCTCATTTATTTTTGGATGGTTTGAAATGAGCAATTTTTTCCTTTCCATACCAATGCACGGGAGCGTCCGCTCTGGTACATGCTATAGAGCAGGACAAGGTCTGATTCATCGGGCGCTTAGTGTCTTAGAGGCTCTTTATTCTCGAAAACGACTCAATGCCATGAAATTATTTAAATACCCACTTTGGTTATTACTAAGCTTCGCAGTTAGCATGGCCAGCGCGCAACAGAACACCGCCAGCCTCATGAAAACTGAAGCCTCCTTTGGCGTCAGTGAAACTGGGGCCGCCACCTATCGTATTCCGATAGACCCGCCCAAGGGCTTGGCAGGCCTACAGCCCGAATTGGCGCTAGAGTACAACAGTCAACGCGGCAACGGCATAGCAGGAATGGGCTGGCGGCTCGCAGGGCTGCCCAGCATCGTTCGGTGCCCCAGAACTTTGGCCACTGACAAGTTCCGTAAACCAGTAACTTATGCTGCAGACGATGGCTACTGCCTAGATGGAAAGCGATTAATAGCAGTGGCAGGTGTTAATGGCGCTGACGGAACTGAATACCGTACAGAGATCGAAACCTTTTCAAAGATTACCTCTAGCGGGTCCGCCAATGGTCCAATCTCATTCATCGTTAAAACTAAAAATGGCCGAATCTATGAATACGGCACAGAAGAAAATGCAAGAGTTTGGGCACAATATTCGGGCCCGACATTGGGGGGGCGGTTAAAAAATCAAAAAGGTGTCGCAGTTTGGTTAGTGAATAAAATTAGTGATATTCATGGCAACTGGATGACCGTGAGCTATAAAAATGAAGTGAATGGTGGACTTACTGTAGATGGAGAATTTTATCCAACCGCAATATATTATGGCTACACAAAAAATAGTTATATACCACTCTACAAAATTTCTTTTAACTATGAACAACGGGCAGATAATTATCCGTTTTACTACGGAGGATCTATCAATCGATTAAATAATAGACTGATAGGGATAGATATTGGTACTGTATTTAGTAATTCATCTTATCGAAAATTTATTTTAAATTATGAACAAAAAGGAAGCCCAGTATTTTCAACTTTGATTTCACTGACTGAATGTGAATCTGGTTCATCTGGTGTTTGCATGCCCTCAATATTATTTACCTATGCTAAAAATATATCTTCGCCAGTAGGTGATTCAGGGTTAACGATACGCTCTGGCGTTGGAGCCGTTGGAAGAACAGATTTTTCAAGCAATATATTAGATAAAGAATCTGCTTGGGTGGATTTCAATGGCGATGGAAAGGCTGATTATTGCAGACGAGTCACATTGAGTTCCGGAGAAATATCTGTTGGTTGTTTGATTTCTACCGGATTGGGGTTTGAGGAAAGTGGTAATGCAGGAAATATTAAATGGCAAGGTAGACAATTTGTATCGCATCCGAATCTAAGCCAAGATCGCCCTCTTTCAACAGGGCATTGGGTAGATATAAATGGAGACTTTAAAGTTGATTTTTGCAGAATAGATAGACGCGCACCAATTGGGCAGTGTTGGTTGTCCACAGGAGTTGGATTTAGCGAGCGTGCTGAATTAACAGGATTAGATCATCTCGGCAATGTTGAAGATTGCTATCAAAATGATTGCAGAAACAATATACCTAAATATTTAAATGATATACACTATTTGTGGTTCGATTTAAATGGCGATGGAAAAATGGATTTATGCACGCGGAAATCTATTCATAACTCTTACCGCCCTGATGGTTCGTCGGGAGAAATAACTCCAGCTGGTGTCTATATAATTTGTAAAATTTCAGTTAATGGGTTTCTGGACACTACTTATGGTGCACTTAAAGGTGCATTTAGCGATAAAGAAAATTTAACCTATTCACCAGGAGGAAGAAATGCAGAATCAATCGTCACTAAAAATTCCGCCCCTTTTTTTAGCGATTATAATAATGATGGTTTTTTTGATTTGTGTTATGCATCGAATAGGAACTCTCAGTATGATTCGAAACTTAATGGTTCAAAAATAGTTTGTTTCGCGTCAACAGGTGATCATATTCTTTCAAATAGAGAATCTCAATTCGAGATGCCAGTAAATTTTTCCATCTATGGAAAAGCTTATGATATCAATGGCGATGGTATTGATGATTATTGTTCCTATTTTGGCGATTCTATCGGGTGTTATATAAATTCAGGAAATCAATTTATTGTAAAAATTGAAAAAAGGCCTTCTTATATTGATTCCAGCCAATCATCAACTTCATATTATATTGATATAAATAATGATGGATTTATTGATCATTGTTATGGCCCTACGAAAGACTCAGAAAAAACCGGTAAAGTGGGTTGTAGCGTATTTAATGGAAAAGATGGCTTTAACTCTACTAACATTACCCCTTTTTCACCTGATATTGCTCACAAATTCCCAAAAGCCGTTGCTTGGGCTGATGTAAATGGGGACGGTACACCAGATTATTGCGGAATTGCCAAGAACGAGTCAGAAGTGGTCTGCCATTTAAGCCATCCACCTGATACTCTTGTACTCACCCGCATAGCCCACAACTTACCGGTACCCCTAGGGATCAGGACCGATATCGAGTACGTTGCACTTAGCCAGGCAAGCTCGGGGCAGTATGTACCCGAGCCTGCTACCTACCCAACCGTAGCCATGATCTACCCGTTGCCTGTGGTGGCGAAAATGTCTACCGTGAATGATGCCGGTGGGACAACAGAATACACCTATAGCTACAAAGGCCTAAAAACCGAATGGCCGGCTGGCCCGGGGTTAGGGCGAGGGTCGTTGGGATTTAGTAGCATGCAAAGACGCAATGCGGCCAGTGGCAAGACCGAAGAAACACAGTTTTTGCAAACGTGGCCCTATATCGGTTTGCCAGCGCAGGTCAGTGAAATTCACACCGCCAGCGGTAAAGTGCTGAGCAAGACCAACAACGTGTACGCCAAGACCGAAGGCTCTTATACCCCCACCTCGGTTAAGAGCGTATTTCCGTATTTAGAAGCGCAATGGAAGCAGGAATTTGAACTGGCTGGATTGGCATTCCCTAGCGTGGGCACTTTCTGGGAGTACGGCACCAGTCCCCAACAAGGAGAACCCACCAGCGTATTGACGATTGCCGAGGGGGACTGCCGCAAGGTGGATGTAAAGCAAAATTACAGAGCAGCCGACTGGAACAACTGGGTGATTGGGCGGTTGGAGACTCGAACCAGCCAAGCGTCTATAGGCGATCCACCGGTAGCCTGCCCGCCCGGTAGCGGCAATAACCACCGAACCATAGGGTCCGGTTATCGACCACCGCCACCACCACCTCAGCCAGATCCCTCCACGCAGACGCTGGGATTCCTGTTGAACATCCTTTTCGCTGACGATTAAGGTAGATTGATATGTTGCACTTATCAAAACCTCCCCGGTCGCCCGCGCAGCATGCGCAAACCACCCTTGGGTCATCCAACCCAAGCCTTTGGTGGCGCACTGCCATGCTATTCTCACTGTCCTTCGCGTTGTTGGTGGGCAATGCATTTGCCGACACCATCACCCGCGTGCAAAGCTACACCTATGACGATAAGGGCCGCATTGCAACAGAGACACAAGATGCGGGTAACCCTGACTTGTGTCGGATCAGCACCTACACCTACGACGGCTACGGCAACATTGCCAGCACAACTGTGCAAGCCTGTTCAGGCGCAAGCGCAATGGCGCTCTCAAGTGCCAACACCCCCCGCACCGTCAGCCAAAGCTATACAGCCTATGCAGGCCTGTACCCCAACAGCAGCACCAATGCTGTGGGGCATACCACCACCAAAAAATACGAACTACAGTTTGGTGAGGTGATAGAGCAAACAGACCCCAATGGTCTGGTAACCATGTACAGCTACGATGGGTTTGGGCGAAAAACCAAGCAAACCGACCCCGATGGTACGTACACCACTTGGCGCTACGCGTATCAATTTTTTGATTTCCCGTTATCTGTGCCTTTGGCTTGGGTCAACCCCAATGCACCCAACGCATACAACGCGCCAGCTTGGTACATTACAGAGACCGAGTACAGCAAGGCCGGTGTCCAGATGGCTCCGTCCAAAACGGTGTACTACAACCGCAACGGTAAAGAAATTCGCACGGTGCGCCAAGGCGATAAGGCACTTTTGCAAAGCGCAAATATTACGCAGGACACCTACTACGATGCGCTGGGTCGTGTGATACACCAAACCGGCTGGTACGATGACGTCACCACTACAGCAACGGACTCAGCTTGGATAAGCACGGCCTACGACGAGCGCGACAGGGTTATTGAACAAAAAAGGCGGGACCCCGATGTGTTCGGGGGCATTGCCTATGTCAAACAAAGCTACCAAGGGCTTACGGTTACCTTGACCAACGAGCGGCAGACCAAGCGCTTTATTAAATCACCACAAAACCAAGACCTTAAAGTAAGCCATCTGAAAGAAGATGGCACCTATGTCGATATCGACTACACCTACAACGCCAACAACAACCTCGTTAAAACCGTAGCGGCCGGGGTGACCACCGAAATCGGCTACGACGCCGCCGGTAACAAGCGGTGGATGAAAGACCCCAGCATGGGGTACTGGCAGTACCGCTACAACGTGCATGGCGAGATGGTGGGGCAAACCGATGGTCTGAGCAACGTCACTGATATACGCTACGACGCACTGGGACGTATGACCGGGCGCGATGAACCCGATCTTAAGAGCACTTGGGCCTACGACAGCTGCAAAAAAGGGCAGCTGTGTACCACCACCAGCGGTAACGACTACACCCGCACCCACACCTATGATGGCCTGTCACGCCCAGATAAGGTGGCAACCAAATTGGGTACTGAGACCTTTGAAGTCACCCTAGGCTACGATGCCAACACTGCAAGGCTAAGCAGCAAAACCTACCCTGCAACGGGCTTGACCGGTAGCGTGGGTGTTAAAGAGATTTATGGTTACTCGGCGTTGGGCAACTTTGCCTCGGCAGCGCTACAAATGGGCAACCAGCCTAGCAAAACGGTCTGGACCGCAGACGTTTTGGATAACGATGGAAGGCTGCGATTTTATTCCCTGGGCAATGGGGTAAAGGGCAGAAATGTCTACGCCAATTCCCAGGTACCCAGTGGACGCCTATACAGCCAAGTCATAGGCAAGAACATCTACTGCGACGCCAAGACAACAAACGGTTGCGGCGAAGTGGTCAACCGCGACTACGGCTGGAACCAACTGGGTAACCTTACAAGCCGTACCGATAGAAGCCAAGGCCTAGGAGTGGCCAAACTCGACGAGGTATTTGATTACGACAACCGGGATCGACTCATCGCCTACCAAATGGCTGGGGGTGCGGTTGGCTCGCTCACCATTACCCAAGTGCAATACGATGACAAGGGCAACATCACCTACAAGAGCGATACCGGTAGCTACACCTACGATGCAACCCGGCCTTACCGGCTCACAGCTGTTAATCTAAACACCCCTGCGGGTGGGATAAGCTTAAGTGGCACCAAAGCCCACCAACTGCAATATGACGACGCACTAGCAGGCGCCCAAAGCGTCAATGGCAACCTGATGGGCAACGGCAACCTGCGGTGCAGCATCATTACCGACGACAAGGGCAACAAGGTGGCCCGCTGGCAAGGGTACAGCAGCTACAACCTACCCATCCTGATAGAACAAAAGTCAGTCGATAGCAGCTTTATCTGCCCAGCCGATGGTGCACTGCCACAAGGTGCCACCACCCGCCTAGCCTTTGTGTACGGCCCCGAGCACCAACGACTTAAGCAATCCGTATCCGGGGGGTTACAAGCGGGTGAGACGGTGTACCTGAATGGTACAGACAGCCTGGATCTGACGTTTGAGAGAACCGTTAAAGCCAACGGCGTAACCGAGTACAAGCACTACCTCAATCTGCCCGATGGCAGCGGCAAGAGCGGTACATTGGCGCAGCTAACGCTTAGAAGCGGTACGCTTGCCAAAAACCCCACAGGCCAGCAAGGTGCAGAAGAAATCAGCTATCTGCACCAAGACCATATCGGCTCGGTGATGGCGGTAACAGACGCCAATGGCACAGTGGTGGAGCGCATGGCCTACGACCCATGGGGCAATAGAAGAAACACCAACGGCGTACCCGACCCCAACGACCAGTTGGGCACCACCACGGGAAGCCTGTACCGCGTAGACAGGGGCTTTACCCTGCACGAAATGCTAGACGAGGTAGGCCTAATCCACATGAATGGGCGGGTGTATGAACCTGCGCTGGGCCGTTTCATGAGCGCAGACCCCATGGTGACCTACCCAAGCCGGGCCACCAGCTTTAACCGCTATGCGTATGCGATGGATAACCCGTTGAGGTTTATTGATCCTACGGGGTGGGATCCTGGAGACCATCCGGGAGAACAGGCTGGTTCTTACCCTGGAGCGGTTAAGACCAGTGACAAAGGCGGCGACGCGTCAGGTAAAAATAATTCGGGCAGTTCGAGTACTTCAACAGCTCAACCACCAACTGAGAAAAGCTTAGTAAAAAAAGCAATCAATCAGTATGCAGAATCGGTAACAGCTCCTACAGATTTACCTCATCCGGATGATTTTGATTGGTCTGACCCTCGACATCAACAACTTGCCGGTTTGGCTATGATGCAAGGAATAGTGAATGCAAAACAGCCAAGAATGAAGCCAAGGAAAGGCGAATCCGATTCAGTACCGAATCCTTATGGAAAATTAGGTTCACCTGAACATCAGGCGGAAGTACAAAGAGAATATGACAGAATGTTGAAACAATATCCAGATAAGATAGTTTCTAAAGAAGTTAAAATAAATACACCAGAAGGTGATAAAAGATACAGGTTTGCAGATGTTGGTGTGACTGATCCAAAAACCAATCAATTAGTTGGTGCTGTTCAAGTAGGCAAAAAAAATAAGAATGGAACTCCAGTAAGTCGAGAAGAAAAAGCTATGAAAGATATTGAAAAGGCGACTAAAGTAAAGCCAGGATTCAGTTCTTATAATTAATGAGGAATATGATGAGTAAGCAAATTAATTTTTTTATGAGTTTAAACACACAGACTAATCTTTTAAATAAAATTTCCAGTAAAAATGAAATCATTCTGATCAAAAGAAAATTCTCAACGGAGTTGCCAGAAGTTTTTGAAATAATAGATTTACAAAAAATACTTAAAAATGAATATACGATTTATATTTGTCGAATGATTGATTTTTCCAGTATTATAACAAAATATTACAAAACCCATGATGGATGGTTGATTGATATTGATCGCTCTCCTGTCATTGAATTTTCTGCTAGTAGACTCCTTGACAACTTTCATACACGTGGTCGATTTTATGTGATTGATAAATATTTTTCACCAGATGGTAGAATAATTGAAAAATCTCAAGAGTTTAAAAAGTGGGTTCAATATGTTTTTGGAGTTTTTCGTCGGCATTTGAAATACGATGAGAGCAGCTTTGATTATTATGACTCAGATGTTAAACGTTGGATAGAGATGTCTGAAGCTAAATTGGGTGCGGGTGGTATGAGATGGGAGATCAACATAAGAGGAACCTCTTAAAAGTCGTCCCTGCACATCCCCGGTAGCCCACATGAATGCTGATGATCGGGGGTGAATCCGGATGGTCAAATCTCTCAAATAGATACTCAATAGAGCCTGCTTTCTGGGAGTTTTTGAAAGGGTAATCCCCCAAAAAATCCACCGGTTTGGAAATTAGAAATTTCTATGAATGAATTTCTGCATCGGTAATCCCCCTCGCGCTGGCGCATACGCAAGTCAGCCAACCAGGCATTAAGACTCCACCTCCCGCGCATTCTTAGGCGGCATAGGCGCAAAATACCCAATCACCAGCATCAAAACGCCTACGCCAATAAACGCAACAATGCGTTCTGCGCCGCCCGAGTTGGACAGGTCCACCACCATCAACTTGAGCACCACCAATACCAACAACCCGGCACCCACGCCCCACAGGCGGCGCATTTTGTGCGCGTGGCCATAGAGCATGGCAACCATGGCCATCAGGGTCCACAAAATTGCGTAGCCGGTTTGTACGATGAAGCTATGGAACAGCGCTACTTTGTACCACTCGACGTCAAAGAAATGGTGGGCCATGCGTAGCCATACGGTGTTGAGTGCCACAAAGCACAAACCTGCCCAGGCCTCAAACCAGAGTTTCTCGTGGACGGCGGCTGATGTGATGGCGGCTCCTGGCCGGCCCATCACCCGATTTCGCCAAAAGGCCAGTGCCACCAGCGCTGTGGCAATGCACAGGTCTGTGGGGTTGAACAAAGGCCAATAGGGCAGGGGCCTTGTCAGTCCATTGGAACTGATGGTTAAGGCCAGTGCACCAAAGGCGATGGCTATCGCCACCGGCAGGGCGGCATCGCTGTAATACGCGCTGGCAAAACGCCGTAAGGGCCAGCTGGGCGCGCGGTGGGTTGTTACCGACGCCGACCAGCGGGTGAGCAGTATCAGAAACAGTGCAGCGCTACCAAGGTATGCGACGCCCGCCCAGTTGGTGTGTGCCAATTGCGCCCGATCTAGGTTGTAGTGCAGCGCATCCGCCAGCAACAGCACGACCAACAGAACGCCCAGCGTGTGGTTGATCGAGGCCAGTGGGGCAGAGAATGGACGCAAGGCTGCACGGCCAGTTCGCGTATCTTCCATGTGCGTGTCATGAACATACATTTGGTAATAGAACAGCACTAGGGCGACGATCCAAATCAAAGCTGCCGGTGCTGTGACAACACTGCGATCAGCGGCCATTTCTAGCAACTGAGTTGCCAGCATGGGCACAATCACCAGCTGCCCCAGCCATTTCGCAACCGACCAGTTGCCTTTGCAAGCCCACTGCGTCGACAACCAAGCTGTAAGCACGCAGGCCAGCATCGCCCAAAGTGCGCGGTGGTTGATGTCATAGGCATACACGGGCACGCTTTGCGCGGCACTCATAGGCAGCACCCGGTTTAATTCCAGGTAAATGGCCAAGGCCCAAAACGCCATCGCATACATATAGCCCACGGTCGAGAGGGATTTTTCTAGACTGGCATAGGCCATTGCCCATGCATTGCCGTTGGTCGGTGGGGTTTGGCGACTCCACCAAGCAATCGCCATAGACGGAACTGCGATGAACAAAACCCCCATCACCGCCGGACTCATCAGATAAAGTTCAGAAACATTGACCGGCCGCGCCCAACCATACATCACGGCAGCCACCAGTTGCAGTAACACCCCCAAGGCTCTGGGCAGCCAGCGCGATTGGCGCATGCCCACCCAGTACGCGGCAGCCCCCTCCAAAGCCCAAACACCAGAGGTCCATTTGGCGTCCAGGTACAGGGGCACCGCAAGGGTCGCGAATCCTATGCCTATGGCGGTAAAGCAACTGGCCAACAATCGGTAGTTTTGCCCTTTGGCACGCACCCACAGACCCAGCGCCAGATAGCCGAGGGCAAAGGCAACCGAGGAGTGGGCCTGGCCAAAGTGAAGGCTCTCGGTCAGTTCGGCTTGCAAACCAAAACCAGCCAACGCCACGCCAAAAATCAGCGTGCTGTCAACCGCTCTTTGACCATTTTGTAGGGT
This sequence comes from Burkholderiaceae bacterium, assembly GCA_040382935.1. GTDB lineage: Bacteria > Pseudomonadota > Gammaproteobacteria > Burkholderiales > Burkholderiaceae_C > JALQUL01. The sequence continues at coordinate 9,518 of JBEIEP010000027.1, read as the reverse complement.
TTGTCTGGCGTAGCCCATCGCCACGGCGATGTAGTTAAGGACAAAAAAGATAAGAAAGGGCTGGGTGCTTGCGTACTGAGCCGGCTCATAGCGCCAATACCCCCAAACCCCGGTGGTGCCAAAGGTGGCCAAAAAGCCCAACAGGTTCAGGCTACGCCAACCCTTTTGAATGGCAAAAAAGAGGATGGCAACATTAAGCACTGCGTAATAGCCAAACAGGGTGATGTGATCACCCCGGCCCGAGGCCAACAACAGGGGCACCGCAAAACCCCCAAGAAACGAAGCCAAGGCCAAGGCTTTGGCGTCTTGCTGGTAGGCCAGAACCACCCCTACCGTTACAACCACCACCATCATGCCAAAGGCACTTGCGGGTGATAAGACAGGGTACAGGCGCACGGCAGCGTAAATGCATAGGTACAGCACCGCCACCCCAGCCCCTTGCATGGCTACCCCAAAATCGGGCCGTTCATGACGTTTGAAATACCCCAGGCCCAGCAACACCAAGCCCACGCACCCAATCGCTACAAAACGCATCTCGAGTGAGATAAACCCTGAAACAATCGCATAACGCGCTAAAAAAGAGAGGCCAATAAACAGGACGACCAAACCGACCTTGATGAGTAAATTGCCACCCGAAAACCACTGTCCGAAGACGTCCCCCGGGCTTTCTTCCTTTTTGTTCGAGATGCTCGCTTTGGGTTTGACGGCAGCGCGTATCTCCCGGCCTCGCCAGTCCGTGGCGCTTGGGGCCGCCTGGGTGCTTGCCCAGATGGGTGCAGCGCTTACCCGTGGTGGTTCGGGTTCCGGGCTGATGGTGGTTTCCGGTGGGTAAACAGAATCCGCCTGCACGCTTGAAAGCGGGGGGAAAAGCGTAGTAAACGCCTCGGGGACTGGCCGTGGAATCGGTGTGCGCGATGGTTCAGGCGTGGCCTGCTGCGTTGACGGAGACGAGGGCTGGGGCGAAGTCTGAGGCGACGGCTTGGCAGCCTTCTTGGGTTGTTGTTCCAAAATGTCCCTAACCTGGCGCTCCAGGGTCATGGCCATACCCAAGCCAAGTATTGCGCCAATAAAGGCGCCAATAACGCTAAAGCCACCCAGAACAAACCCTAAAAATGCGCCCCAACCCAAGCCCCACATCGACATATTGATCCCCTAATGTATTGCGCCACCCTTGGTGAGCAGCGGATTTTCTGGTAACGGGGATTGTGCCAGTACAGAAGGCGTTTGCTATTAGATTCGTATAGTTGCGGCCAAGGATACTGAGGGTATAAGGGTGTAGCGCTCTAGAACAGAAGGCTTGACGTGTGCACCCAGCCCGTGACAGGCGCTAGATTTGGTTTGAACCGGGTAACACCGTCAACCCCTGCACCAACTCCACCGTCCGCTTCATCGCCAGGGTCAGTGGGCGGCGCTGGCTGGTGGCCAGGCACAGTTGGGCTTTTAGGCCACCGCCTTCAATGGCGCGTTGTACAAAGCGCTCGGGACGGGCGGCGCTCTGCATGGTGGTTTTGGACAAAACGGCTGCACCTGCGTTGTCGGCCACCAATTCCAATATCGCGGCCACGCCATCCATCTCCATGGCAATGGTGGGGCGCTGACCCTGGGCGGCCAACGCGGACTCTAGCTGTGCCCGTATAGCATTGGGTGGGCTGGGGATGACCAGTGGCAGCGCGGCGATTTCGCGCAGTGTGGCCGACTGGGTGGCCGCAGTCGGGTGTTTGCCTTTGGGATGGCGGTTTTGCACCAGTACCAACTCTTCGGCAAACAGCAACTGAAAATCCAAATCTTTGTGGGGTGCCGGGTTGTAGAGCAGGGCGATGTCTAAACGGCCATTGGCCAGTGATTCCAGCAACACATCCGACAAGCCTTCTTTAATGGTTAGGGCCACCTGCGGCATTTGCTCTCTAAAGGCACGGGCAATGGTCACCGCCCAGCGCAGGGCTAACGAAGTGGGCAGGCCCAAGGCCACTTTACCGGTGGGTGTGCCCCGCAGCGTGCCTAGCGCCTCTGTGGCTTGGTCCACTTGGTGCAAGATGCCACGGGCGTGCTCGCTTAAGACCTTGCCAGCAGGGCTTAACGTCACACCCCGGCCGTTGCGCAGCAAAAGGTGATGGCCTAGTTCACGCTCTAGCAAGCCCATCTGGCGGCTTAACAAGGGCTGCGCCACACCCAAATCCGTGCTGGCTTTGGTAAAACTACCCAGCTCGGCAATTTTTAGGAAGTAGCGAAGTTGTTTGAGTTCCATATCATGGTATGTTTAATTTGAATAACAGATAGCTAGATATTACTCTTTTCAATTCCACCAACGCACGTCAAAATCACCCCTATGCAAACCGCAATCCCCACCTCCATCATGCGCGGCGGCACCTCTAAGGGGCCGTTTTTTCTGGCGTCTGACCTGCCCGCCAAAATTGCTACCCGCGACCGGGTGTTGCTGTCCATTTTGGGCTCACCTGACAAGCGGCAGATTGATGGCATTGGCGGGGCACACCCGCTGACCAGCAAGGCGGGCATTGTGTCGCGCAGTACCTCGCCAGGGGTGGACTTGGACTTTTTGTTTGCCCAGTTGCAGCCCGACAAAGACGTGGTGGACACCACCCCCAACTGCGGCAATATGCTGGCGGCCGCGGTGCCTTTTGCCATTGAGCGCGGTTTGATTGCCCCCCAGGGCGACACCACCACGGTACGGGTGTTAACGCTCAACACCCAAATGCAGTGTGACATTACCGTGCAAACGCCCATGACCCCCACCGGGCGGCGCGTGCGTTACGACGGCGACGCCCGTATCGATGGCGCACCCGGTACTTCGGCCCCTATCACCATCAACTTTTTAGATACGGCCGGGTCGGTGTGCAGTGGTTTGCTGCCCACTGGGCAAGTACAAGACCGCGTTGCGGTACAGGGTGAAGGATTTGAGGCGTTTGAAATCGCGGTCACTTGCATCGACAACGGCATGCCTTTGGTGATCTTTAAGGCCAGTGATTTGGGCAAGACGGGTTACGAGAGCGTGGACCAACTCAACGCCGATACGGCACTTAAAACCAAGATTGAAGCGCTACGCTTGGCCACCGGCCACTTAATGGGCCTGGGCGATGTGAGCACCAAAAACTATCCCAAGATGACCTTGGTTGCGCCACCCCAACAAGGCGGTGCCCTGTGTACCCGCAGCTTTATCCCCCACACCTGCCACGACGCCATTGGGGTGTTGGCAGCGGTCACGGTGGGCACGGCCTGTGTGCTGCCCGGTTCGGTGTGCGAGGGCGTGGCCCAGGTGCCCGGTGGCTTGGTTAAAACGGTGTCGGTGGAGCATCCCACTGGCGAGTTCAGTGTTGAACTGGGGCTAGACCCCGCACAGCCCACCCACGTGACCCGCGCCGCACTGCTGCGTACTGCTCGGCTTTTAATGCAAGGGCAGGCCATGGTGCCTGCGGCCTTTTGGGATGGCCAGTAACCCACTAAAGGAAACAATCAAATGAAACAAGCATTGGTGATTGACTGCCACGGGCATTACACCACCGCGCCCAAGGCATTAGAGGCCTGGCGCAACCAGCAAATCGCCGGTATCAAAGACCCGTCGGTGATGCCCAAAGTGGCAGATCTTAAGATTAGCGACGACGAACTGCGTGAGTCGATAGAGACCAACCAGTTAAGACTCATGAAAGAGCGGGGCAGTGATGTCACGATTTTTTCGCCAAGGGCCAGTTTTATGGCGCACCACATTGGTGACTTCAACATCTCGAGCACCTGGGCGGCCATTTGCAATGAGTTGTGCTACCGCGTTAGCCAACTGTTTCCGCAGCACTTTATCGGTGCGGCCATGCTACCCCAATCCCCCGGCGTAGACCCCAAAACCAGTGTGGCCGAACTCGAAAAATGCGTCACCCAATACGGCTTTGTGGGCATTAACCTGAACCCCGACCCCTCTGGCGGCCATTGGACCTCACCCCCCTTGTCCGACCGCCACTGGTACCCGATTTACGAAAAAATGGTGGAGTACGACATACCGGCCATGATCCATGTGTCGACCAGCTGCAATGCTTGTTTTCATACCACGGGCGCGCACTACCTCAATGCCGACACCACAGCATTTATGCAGTGCTTGACCTCGGATTTGTTCAAAGATTTCCCAACGCTCAAGTTTTTGATTCCGCATGGCGGCGGTGCGGTGCCTTACCACTGGGGCCGCTTTAGGGGCCTGGCGCAAGAGCTCAAAAAGCCTTTGCTAGAAGATCATTTGCTGAACAACATCTTTTTTGACACCTGCGTTTACCACCAGCCGGGCATTGATCTGCTCAACACCGTGATCCCGGTCAAAAATGTGCTGTTTGCCTCTGAAATGATTGGTGCAGTGCGCGGCATAGACCCACAAACCGGCCATTACTACGACGACACCAAACGCTACATTGAGGCCAGTACGCGCTTGAGCGACGACGATAGATTTCAGATTTACGAAGGCAACGCCCGCAGGGTGTTTGGCCGTTTGGACAAAGCATTAACCGCCCAGGGGCGTTAATTGAGGGCGTTAATTTTTAAAGGAGACAGCAATGCTCAACCAACTCGGAATTGTTAAACGCAATATCACCCGTGCCGACCCAGAGGCTGTGCAACGGCTGTCGGCCTTTAGTGTGTCCACCATCCACGAGGCCATGGGCAGGGTAGGGCTGATGAAGCCCTATATGCGCCCCATCTACACAGAGGCCCGTATCTGTGGCACGGCAATAACGGTATTGCTGCAACCGGGTGACAACTGGATGATGCATGTGGCGGCAGAACAAATTACCACGGGCGACGTGGTGGTGGCCGCCTGCACTACCGACAACGAAGACGGTTTTTTTGGTGACCTGCTGGCCACCTCCTTTATGGCCCGCGGTGCCGTGGGCTTGGTGATTGATGGCGGCGTGCGCGACGTTAAAGACCTGACCGAAATGGAGTTCCCCGTGTTCTCCAAAGCCATTCACGCCAAAGGCACCATCAAGGCCACTCTGGGTTCGGTCAATATCCCCGTGGTGTGCGCTGGGGCCATGGTTAACCCCGGTGACGTGGTGATCGCAGATATCGACGGCGTGGTGGTGGTACCTGCCGCCATTGCAGCCCAGGTGGCCGATGCCGCTGCCGCGCGTGAGGCCAACGAAGTAGCCAAACGGGTGCGCTTTGAAGCGGGTGAGCTGGGCCTAGACATGTACGCTATGCGCGAGCCCTTGGCCAAAGCGGGTTTGCGTTATGTCGACTAATTCCCCCGTGTTGTTTCAAAAAACACCCGGCTGGCTGGATTGGTACGCCAAGCCCAGCAAGCCTAGGTTCCAGGTACCGGTGGGTGCCGTGGATGCCCACTGCCACGTGTTTGGTCCGGGCGATGTATTTCCTTACGCGCCAGAGCGCAAGTACACCCCGTGCGATGCATCCGCTGCCCAGTTGTTTGCCCTGCGCGACCATTTGGGGTTTAGCAAAAACGTGATCGTGCAGGCCACCTGCCACGGTGCCGACAACCGCGCTTTGGTGGATGCTTTGTTGCAATCCCAGGGCCAAGCCAGAGGGGTGGCCACCGTGCGCCGCTCGGTGACCGATCAAGAGCTACAAGCCATGCATGCCGCCGGGGTCAGGGGCGTGCGTTTCAATTTTGTGAAGCGCTTGGTGGACTTCACCCCCAAAGACGAATTGTTAGAAATCGCCCACCGTATCGCCCCCCTGGGTTGGCATGTGGTGATCTATTTTGAAGCAGTGGATTTGCCCGAGCTGTGGGACTTTTTTACCGCCTTGCCCACAACAGTGGTGGTGGACCACATGGGCAGACCCGATGTGTCCAAACCGCTGGACGGCCCCGAGTTTGAGTTGTTTTTCAAGTTCATGCAGATGCATCCCAATGTGTGGAGCAAGGTGTCCTGCCCCGAGCGTCTGTCGGTAACCGGCCCCAAGGCTTTGCACGGCGAGCAAAGCGCCTACCGTGATGTGGTGCCCTTTGCGCGGCGCATCGTAGAGGCCTTTTCAGACCGCGTGCTGTGGGGCACCGACTGGCCGCATCCCAACTTAAAAGACCATATGCCCGACGACGGCTTGTTGGTGGACTTTATTCCCCACATTGCCCCCACCACGCAAATGCAGCAAAAGCTGCTGGTTGATAACCCCACCCACCTGTACTGGAGCGACTAACATGGCCCTCAAAAAAGACTATGCCGATGTGCCCGGCACCCTTATTTTTGATGCCGAGCAAAGCCGCAAAGGGTACGGGCTGAACCAGTTTTGTATGTCGCTCATGAAAGCGGCCAACCGCGAACGCTTTAAAGCCGACCAAAAGGCCTATTTGGACGAATGGCCCATGACCGAAGAGCAAAAGCAGGCGGTGCTGGCCGTGGACTTGAACTGGGCCATGCGCTTGGGCGGCAACATCTACTTTTTGGCCAAGCTAGGGGCCACCCACGGTTTGAGTTTTCAGCAAATGGCAGGCAGCATGACAGGCCTGTCCGAGTCCGAGTACCGCGACATGATGGTTAGCGGTGGGCGTTCTGTTGAAGGCAATCGCTACATCGGCGAAGACGGAGACGCGCAAGCCCATCGACAGCCACAAAAGCGCACGGTTCAAGCACGTTAAGCGCCGCGCAAATTTCTAATAAGCAGCAATCTGCCGCCCAAGCATTTGTCTACTCGCAACCAAAACCCACCCCACCTGATCCATCCCCCTATGGCCACCATTACTGCATCGGTTTACACCTCTCACGTCCCCGCCATTGGCGTGGCCTTGGATTTGGGCAAAACCCAGGAACCCTATTGGCAGCCTTTGTTCCAAGGCTACGAATTCTCCAAACAATGGCTCAAAGACAACACGCCCGACGTGATTTTTTTGGTCTACAACGACCACGCCACGGCGTTTAGCCTAGAGATGATTCCCACCTTTGCCATTGGCACGGCCGCCCACTACCAACCGGCCGATGAAGGCTGGGGGCCACGCCCAGTACCGCCTGTGGTGGGCCACCCTGAACTGGCCTCTCATATTGCCCAGTCGGTGATTTTGGATGACTTTGACCTCACCATCGTCAACAAAATGGAGGTGGACCACGGCCTAACGGTGCCGCTTAGCCTAATGTGCGGGCAACCCACCGCTTGGCCCTGTCCCATCATTCCCTTTGCCGTCAACGTGGTGCAATACCCGGTGCCCAGCGGCCGGCGCTGCTTTCAGTTGGGGCAGGCGATTCGCCGCGCAGTTCATTCGTTTGACCAAGATTTAAAGGTGCAGATCTGGGGCACTGGCGGCATGAGCCACCAGTTACAAGGCCCACGTGCTGGCTTAATTAACAAGCCATGGGACAACGCCTTTTTAGACCGCCTGATTGCCGACCCGGCCGATCTGGCACAACTGCCCCACATTGACTATGTACGAGAGGCCGGTAGCGAGGGGATTGAACTGGTGATGTGGTTGATTGCGCGGGGGGCCATGTCGGATGTGGCCGATGGCAGCACCATGTTGCCGGGCAAAGCACCCACCGTTAAACACCGCTTTTACCATGTGCCCGCCTCTAACACGGCGGTGGGTCATCTGATTTTGGAGAACGCATAGCATGAGCAAAACGATCAAAGTGGCCCTGGCTGGGGCGGGTGCATTTGGCATCAAGCACCTGGATGGCATCCGTAACATTGAGGGGGTAGAGGTGGTCTCGCTGGTGAGCCGAGAGCTGGACAAAACCAAAGAGGTGGCGGCCCAGTACGGCATTGGCCACGTTACCACCGACCTGGCTGACAGCTTGGCGCTCAAAGAGGTCGATGCCGTTATTCTTTGTACCCCCACGCAAATGCATGCCCAGCAAACCCTGGCTTGCCTGCGTGCGGGCAAGCACGTGCAAGTCGAAATCCCCTTAGCGGACTCATGGCACGACGCGCAAGAGGTAGCGGCACTGGCCCAAAGCAGCGGATTGGTGGCCATGTGCGGCCACACCCGGCGCTTTAACCCCAGCCACCAATACGTGCACCAACGCGTTAACAACGGCCAGTTTGCCTTGCAACAAATGGACGTGCAAACCTATTTTTTCAGGCGCAGCAACACCAACGCCCTGGGCCAAGCCCGTAGCTGGACCGACCATTTGCTATGGCACCACGCGGCCCACACCGTGGACCTGTTTGCCTACCAAGCGGGCGGGCCTATTGTGCAGGCCCATGCCATCCAAGGGCCTATCCATCCCACCTTGGGCATTGCCATGGACATGTCCATTCAGCTTAAAGCCAGCACGGGGGCTATCTGCACCCTTAGCCTGAGCTTTAACAACAACGGCCCCTTGGGCACCACCTTTCGGTACATTGGCGACACGGCCACCTACATCGCCCGCTACGACGATCTTTACTCGGGCACAGACGAAAAAATCGACGTCAGCCAGGTGGCGGTCAGTATGAACGGCATTGAACTGCAAGACCGCGAGTTCTTTGCCGCCATCCGTGAGGGCAGGGCGCCCAATGCCAGTGTGGCCCAGGTGTTACCCTGCTACCAGGTGCTGCACCAGTTGGAGCAGCAGTTGCAATAAGAATATCGGCAACAATTGGCATTCACCCCAACTGCCGTTTCTAGGCTAAGAGAGCATCCCGTGCAACAACAAAGAAAATTAGGACCATTTGATGTCACCGCTATAGGCTTGGGTTGTATGAACCTCAGCCACGCCTACGGCGACCCGATTACCGAAGAGCAGGGCAGGGCGGTGTTGCTCAAGGCTTTGGATCTTGGTATTACCCATTTTGATACGGCCGCCTTGTATGGCTTTGGTGCCAACGAAGAACTGGTGGGCAAGGTGTTGGCCCCCTACCGGCGCGAGTTCACGCTGGCCAGCAAATGCGGCGTTACCAAAGAAGATGGCAAACGCAAAATCAACGGCAGACCAGAGATGATTCGTAGCACCTGCGAGGCGGCGTTGCAACGCCTTAAAACCGATGTCATCGACTTGTACTACCTCCACCGTTGGGACAAATCCATCCCCATTGAAGACAGCGTGGGGGCACTGGCCGACTTGGTACGCCAAGGCAAGCTTAGAACCATAGGCTTGTCTGAAGTCTCCAGCAACACCCTTCTCAAAGCCCATGCGGTGCACCCCATTGCGGCGGTACAAACCGAATACTCGTTGTGGACCCGCAGCCCCGAGATCAGTGTGCTGCAAACCTGCGCCCAAATCGGAGCCACCTTTGTGGCGTTTAGCCCCTTGATGCGCGGCTTCTCGTCGGGCCAAATCCAATCGCCCAACCAGTTCGTGCCCAGTGATTTCCGACTCAGCATGCCCCGGTTTTCCAGCGAAAACATAAGCACCAATCTGCAATGGTTCCCCCAGTTGCAAGCCTTTGCCCAGCAAGCCGGTTGCACCACCAACCAACTGGCCCTGGCCTGGGTACTGGCCCAAGCCCCGCACGTGGTGGTGATCCCCGGCACCCGCAGCGTTCAGCACCTGCAAGAAAACGTACAAGCCGATTCGGTTCAGTTACCGCCCGAGCTACTGGCCCAAATCAACGCGTTTTTTACCCCCAGCCGTATCGCGGGTGAGCGTTACAACGCT
>JBEIEP010000026.1:0-46832 GCA_040382935.1 Burkholderiaceae bacterium | reverse complement strand
CATCTACGGTAATATCTATTCCAGCCATCGCACTCACTCCTTCCTTGGTTAACAAAATCGTTCTCGAAAACTCGATTCTGTCAAACTCGGAGAGCTGCGGTGGCTACCCCTTTAATTTGCAGCAGTTTAGGGACTTAATCTCTCAGGATCGAGGATTTGCTTTTGCACCCTTTGTGAGAACGAGAAAATCAAAAACGAAAACAGCCATCAGTTGGAGAACCATTTGTACACGATCAATCATGCCGTTGTCCATAAACTACACAAAGAGAAGCATGGCAAAGCCAGCGTAACAGAAAGACCGGCCCCACTTCAAATCACCGCACCTGTAGAAAAGCTCATTCTTGCAATTCATGACTTGTATGCAGGAAAAGCCAGCAAAGGCTATGGACGATTTGAAGCCGATGAAATCAACTATCCATCAGCAGCCATTCTGAGGAACAGTTTCAAGAATAAAACAACCAGCTTTCTGGATGCTTCAAAGCTTCTTATGGGGGTACTCGCGACCAAGGCCAATGCGGCGGCACTCGCCACTGGCGGGTATGTGCTCATGTCTCAGGTCACGAATGCAGCCAACGTAACCTGGTTCATTGTTGCGATCATCAACAACGTCGATGGCAGCGTGATTGACGACAAGACACTTGAGGTAATTGACGCTATGCACGTCGATCTTGAAAACCTACGGGTCGCTGGCCGCGTGAATCTGACCGACTGGGAAAAGGGCGACGAAGACATTCGATATGTCGGATTCCTAAAACAGCGTGGTGAGGTGGCTGACTATTTCAAACTCTTTCTTGGCTGTGACGAACTGATTGCCGACACCGAAGAGACCAAGAAGTTGGTCGCGGCATTGAAGAAATTCGCCAAAGGTCAAGGGCTTGAACAAAAGGCGGAAGAAGACTTTCTGCAATCAGCTTTTAACTACTGCGATGAGCGAAACAAAAACGATGAGCCACTGAGCCTGGAGGCGTTATCCAATGCTGTTTGGCCCAACGAACCAAAGAAGTTGCAGGATGCGTTTGTCGAGGGCGACGTACAAATTTCAGATGGTTTCGTGCCTGATGGTCGCAGTATCAAGGCACTCATGCGCATGAAGTACAAGACGCAGTACTGGAGCATCGACATTGATCGTCACGCCCTCTCGCAAGGCTACGCTGAATACAGCCAAAAGAAGGGAACGCTCACTCTGCTCAACTTGCCAGATGCACTAAAGGCTGAACTCGCCACCGAGACAGGCGATGACGACTAAGGCAACTTGGCCTGATTTGGTTCAGGTTGTCCGAGGCCTCCAAAACCGCCAAGAAGGCCCTCCGGTTCGGGGTAGTTTTGCCATCAGAACGGATGATGATCTCCGCGCATTGAACGTCTGCCTGTCTGAGCCACGCGATACCCATTGCACACTTGCCAACGATGAAAGTCTTGGCGCGCTTGCGATTGGGCAGTCTGTCGAACTCTCCATTTCACCTAGACTGGGATTCGGACTGGTTAAGCACGATATTGGAAGCTTGCTGGCAGACACACGCAAAACACGGATAAAAGAGCCATCGTTTTTCTTGATGGCCGATGGAATTTCCAGCACAGATATTGTCGGTGATGAGCATCTTGTCAGCAGATATCGTGCAGTTCTTGAGTTCATCCAATTGCTTAAACGGGCAGCAGCATTCTTAGATTCTGATGAACTATCGCTTGTGTTCATCAAAGATGGAAAATTTGAGCTGCCGATTGAATATGATGCTGATGACCTCAAAAGGCTTCCGCTTTCCGTTATTCGCGATCTCCTGAAAGTGCTGCCCGAAGGGACTCACGAAAAGCAATGCGCCTCTATCCTGGCAGAAACTGTGATATCTCTGACGGAGCACCTTGCCAGCCATCAAAGATTCAAGCATTTGCTGACTAATGCTAGCGAGCTGAAAAAGCAGTTTGAGCAGGGCTATCAACTCTTTGCGGCCGGATTTTCGTATGAAAAGGTCCGCGACGAAGTTGAGGCGGCTCGTGTGGAATACAGCGGAAAAATCCACAAAGTATTTGCTGATATCCAGAACCAGCTGCTTGGCATACCTGTTGCGACGATCATCGTGGCCACACAGATGAAAGATGCCAAAGCCCTAGGCTACGAGTTCTGGGTAAACACAGCTGTTTTGGTCGGTTGCTGGGTGTTTTCTATACTCATGATCTTCTTGCTCCACAACCAGTCACATACGCTTGAGGTGCTTCGCGGCGAGATTGATCGACAAAAACGGCAGCTCACAAAAGAATACGCCGCTGTAGCAGGCTCATTCACAGATACATTTCGCTACCTGTCAAAAAGAACAATCACACAACGAGTGATTCTTCGGATCATTGCCGGTTTTGTCATCGTGGGATTTTTACTTTCGCATGTCGTCTATTTGACGCTAACTCCACCCGCACGCGATTGGGTTGCGTCATTGACAACCGCGCTTGCGCAATGGCTTAAGTGATCGCAAATATTGATAGAAAATCAGATGGTGCGAATTCTAATTAGAGGCTGGCGATCAAGTCAGGGTGCTAGTTTAGGGATCGCGAATAGTCCCATTGAAATAGGATTTATTTAGATAACAAGGGTCATATCAAAAACGAGTTAATTTAGCGCCAAATATTGGCGACTTATTCCTTGTAGTACACCGTCTGGTGCGTACTGGCCAGCGGTGTGCCATCACTGCCCCAAAGCATGGCGGCTTGGTCAAAGAAACCATTGCGGAAAACCTGCCCGCGGGCTTGGCCCAGCAGGTAGCCGTCACCCACTTGGGCCAGGGCGTTGGCGTCCGCATGAAAATACACCGTCATAGAGACCGTACCCACCGGCACACGGGTTCTGCGGCGCAGCCACACGCGGGGGTAGAACACATCGGCCAAGGCGGTTAACGAACAAAAGTCAAGGGCGCGTGGTGGGTTGTCACGCAACCACAACTGGCTTTGGCTGGCCGTGCTGGGGCTATCGCTGCTGATATGGTCGTCAAACACACCGGGCATACCGCCTGCAATCTGCCGCATTTCGTAGCGGTTAATCCACTCCACCAGCGCAAACTGGCGGGGTGTTGGGATGGTCTCAACCGGTGGAACAGCGGGCATAGGGCTGTCGTTAATGCCCCAGGTTTCGCGCCGCACCGCTGTGACCAAGGTGGCCGTTAAAACCGCCTGCATTTGCCCCTGTGCGTCGGCTTGGCTGACCTCTACCACCCAATGCTGGGTAGAACGGTTGGTGCGGGCAGGCCTAGCGTGCACTACAAACTCACCCGGCCCCATGGCCGCACAAAAGTTGGCTGTTATCGATACCGGATCGCCCAAGCGACTGGGGTGCACCATCACGGCCTTGGTGGCCACCGCCGCTACCACACCACCAAAAGGGCCCACCATGTTCCAGTACGCCGCTTGGGCGTGGCCGCTGAATTGGTCGGCGCCCGTGTGGGTGAGCGCGATAAAGTGGTCAAAGGGATGCAGCATCATGGTGCATTACACCCGCTCAAAAATACCGGCCGCCCCCTGACCCATGCCCACGCACATGGTCACCATGCCGTACTTGAGCTGGTGGCGACGCAGTGCATGCACCACAGTGGCGGCACGAATCGCCCCCGTAGCGCCCAGCGGGTGGCCCAACGCAATAGCACCGCCCATAGGGTTGACCTTGCTGGCATCCAATTGCAAGGTGTTGATCACGGCCAAAGACTGGGCCGCAAAGGCTTCGTTGAGTTCAAACCAGTCGATGTCTTGTGGATGGAGTCCCGCCGATTTAAGCGCGGCAGGGATGGCCTCTATGGGGCCAATGCCCATGATGTGCGGCGGCACGCCCTTGCTGGCAAAACTCACAAAACGCGCCAACGGGGTCAGGCCAAAGCGCGCCACAGCGGCACCACTGGCCAAAATCAAGGCACCGGCACCGTCTGACGTTTGCGAACTGTTGCCTGCTGTTACCGATCCACGCGCGGCAAACACCGGCCGCAATTTGCCCAAACCCTCTACCGTGGTGTCGGGGCGGGCCCCCTCGTCCAGGGCAATCGTGCGGGACTTAACAGTGATCTGGTGGCTGTCCAAATCTAAGCTGCGGTCTTGCACCTCAACCGCGGTGATCTCGTCTTTGAACTCACCGGCCTGCATGGCGGCCACCGCTTTTTTGTGGCTTTGGTAGGCAAACTCGTCTTGCGCGGCGCGGCTTACCTTCCATTGGGTGGCCACTTTTTCAGCGGTCAGGCCCATGCCATAGGCAATGCCGTAATCGTCGTTGCGCTCAAATATGGCAGGCGACAGGCTGGGCGAATTGCCCATCATGGGCACCATGCTCATGCTCTCAACGCCAGCGGCAATCATCACGTCGGCCTCGCCCACACGGATGCGGTCGGCCGCCATTTGCACCGCCGACAGGCCCGATGCGCAAAAGCGGTTCACGGTTATGCCCCCCACACTGGTGGGCAAGCCTGCCAGTACGGCACCAATGCGGGCCACGTTCAGGCCCTGTTGGGCCTCGGGGATGGCGCAACCGCAAATAATGTCTTCAATGGCAGCGGGGTCTAGGCTGGGCACCTGGGCCAGTGCGGCTTGCAGGGCTTTGACCAATAGATCGTCAGGGCGCAAATGCCGAAAAGCCCCTTTGTGCGAGCGGCCAATCGGGGTGCGCGTGGCGGCAACAATGTAGGCGTCTTGGAGTTGTTTCATGGGATTCTCTAGAAAAGTGGGGCGGCTCAGTTGCGAACGGGTTTGCCGGTACTGAGCATGCCCATAATGCGTTCCTGTGTTTTGGGGTGCACGAGCAGGCTGCAAAACGCCTCGCGCTCCAGCGCCATCAGGTATTCCTCGGTGACTAGGGTGCCTGCGTCTACATCGCCACCGCACACCACATGGGCAATTTTGCTGGCGATTAAAAAGTCATGCTGGCTAATAAAGCCACCGCCCAACATATTCACCAAACTGCCTTTGATGGTGGCAATGCCGTTGCGCCCCGCTACAGCAAAAGGGCGCTTGAGCGGTGGGCGATAACCCGACTCGGTCATAGCCTTGGCCTGTGCAATCGCCACGTAGAGCAATTCGTCTTTGTGCGGCACGATCACATCGCTGGGCAACAGGTAACCCAGGCGGCGTGAATCGATTGCACCTGTGCCCACCTTGGCCATGGCCGCAGCGGTAAAGCCTTCGGTTAAAAAGGGCAGCACGTCTTTGTTGGCGCTTTGCTGGGCGTTCTCTGCGGCACGGCGGGCAATATAGGCCAATCCACCCGCGCCCGGCACCAGGCCCACGCCCACCTCTACCAGGCCAATGTAGCTCTCCATCGCGGCCACGCGCTTGGCGCTGTACACGGCCAATTCGCAACCACCCCCCAGGGCCAGGCCCCGCACCGCAGAAATGGTGGGTACGTTGGCATAGCGCATACGCAGCATGGTCTGTTGCAGGTGCTCTTCGGCGTCGTTAATCGCGCTCACGCCCACGGCCATAAAGGCGGGCAGCATTTCTTGCAGATCAGCCCCGGCGCTAAACATCTCGTCGGGCGACCACACCACCAAACCCTTGTAGTCTTTCTCGGCCATCTCAACCGCCAGGGCCAGGCCCTCGGCCACGCCCGCGCTAATGGCGTGCATTTTGGTTTGTATGCTGGCGATCAGCACCTCGCCGTCTAAGGTCCACAAACGAATGGCCTCGTCGTCGTGCAGCGTGGTGCCTGCGGCTTTGGCAGCAGCGGCCTGGGGCTGCATGACACGCTCGGGGAAGTGCTGGCGCTGGTACACCGGCAAGCTGCGAACCGCCACAAAGGACTGGGTTTTGGCGTTCCACGAGCCAGCGGCAGTGTGCACACCCCCCGCATCAAACACCGGCCCTTCAAACACCCAGGCGGGCAAAGGCGTACTGCACAGCGAGGCGCCCGCATCGATGTCGTCCTGAATCATTTTGGCCACCGTGGCCCACCCGGCCTGTTGCCACATCTCGAACGGGCCTTGGGCCATACCAAAGCCCCAACGCATGGCCAGGTCAATGTCGCGGGCGGTCTCGGCCACCTCGGCCAAGTGCACCGCGCAATAGTGCAACTGGTCCCGAATCATGGCCCACAAAAAGCGGGGCTCTGCCCCTTTGGCACCACGCAACAAAGCCAGGCGCTCGCCCAATGGCTTTTTAAGCATTCGGCCCACCACCTCATCGGCTTTGGCACCGCTGGGCACGTACTCGCCGCCATCGGCCGCGTTCAGGTCAAAACGCAAAATATCGCGGCCCGCCTTTTTGTAAAAACCCGCGCCGGTTTTTTGCCCTAAGTGACCCATTTCCATCAACCGTGCCAACACCTTGGGGGTGGCAAAGTGTTCGTAAAAGGGGTCGGTCTCTGGGCTTAGGTTGTCTTGCAAGGTTTTGATCACGTGGGCCATGGTGTCTAGGCCCACCACATCGGCGGTGCGGAAGGTGCCAGAGCTGGCACGCCCCAGTTTTTTGCCGGTCAGGTCATCCACCACGTCGTAACCCAGGCCAAAGTTTTCGACCTGCTTCATGGTCATCAACATGCCCGCAATACCAATGCGGTTGGCAATAAAGTTGGGCGTGTCGTGTGCCCGCACCACGCCCTTGCCCAGTCCACTGGTCACAAAAGCTTCTAAATCGTCCAGTACCCCCGCCTGTGTGGTGGGGGTGTTAATCAACTCCACCAACATCATGTAGCGTGGGGGGTTAAAAAAGTGAATGCCGCAAAACCTTGGCTTGACCGACTCGGGCAGCACCCGGCTTAAGGCGGTAATCGACAGACCCGAGGTGTTACTGGCCAAAATGGCGTGGGGTGCTACGTGGGGGGCAATTTTGGTGTACAGGTCCAGCTTCCAGTCCATGCGCTCGGCAATTGCCTCGATCACCAAATCGCACTCGCCCAGCAAGGCCATGTGCTCTTCGTAATTGGCCGCCTGGATGAGCGCCGCATCATCGGCCACACCCAGTGGCGCAGGTTTGAGCTTTTTCAGGTTCTCAATCGCCCGCGTGACGATGCCATTTTTAGGCCCCTCTTTGGCGGGCAGGTCAAACAACACCACCGGGATTTGGCAGTTCACCAGATGAGCGGCAATTTGTGCACCCATCACCCCTGCGCCCAAGACGGCGACTTTTTTGATCTGAAATTTAGACACAACGGTTCCCATACGAAAAATTAGGTACGCCACCGTTACCGTGGCGAATACCAACAGGCTCTCAAGTACGCGTCACCAAGCACGCGCCATCCAAACCTTTTCCCTCACCCTGGCGTTAGCCGCTCCCTGCCTCCACGCGGCAAGGGGCAGGGTTCCACGCAAGGGGTTTACTGCACGCGTACCCAGGTTTGGGTGCGACCAATACCAAACACCGATCCACGCACTTCCAATTTCTTCCCGCCTTCAATGGGCGTTAAACGCAGGGTGTATTCCTTGCCGTTTTCAGGGTCCAAAATCTTGCCGCTTTCCCAGACCTCTTTGCCGTCTACTTTCTTGGCACCACGAATGACTTCTAGGCCAAGAACTTTTTGGTTTTTGCGGTCATCTTTGCAAACGTCGCACACTTTGTTCTGGTCGGCGCCTTTGCGCAGTAGTTTTGAGACTTTGCCCGACAACACACCACCCGCTTCAGTCACCACCACCTCTGACTTGATCTCTTTGGTGTCGTCATCAATCGTGTGCCAGGTGCCCACGGGTGTCATTTGCGCAAAAACGGCTTGGCTGGCGAGTAAAACGGTAGCCGTGAAGAGTTGGCGAATCATAAAAATCTCCTTCAATAGAATAAAACGAATAAAAAGGGTCAAACCACCCGATGCAGAACGCCGGTTTGCGAACGGCATGTCTAAGGACCCTCCGCAAAACCCCATGCGCGATCTGAGGCCCCGATAATGGCGCCCCACTTCGTTGGCTTTTTGGCCCATACCTCCCGGTATGGGCTGCAAAATCCGCCTTGTGGTGCATCCATTCTCGTGGCTCATATTTGCACAGCGGGTTTTGCAGAGGATCCCTAACAAGTTAAGCAAATACGGCGTCGGTGTCCATTAGGACTTTCGCCCCTGTGCGGGCGGTTAGCATGCAAGAGGCTGTCTCGGGGAACAAACGGGCAAAGTAGAAACGTGCGGTTTGCAGCTTGGCTTGGTAGAAGGGGGTCGGTGTTGCCTTTGGCAATTTCTGCCAGTGCCACTTGGGCCATGCGCGCCCAAAAGTAACCCACCACCAAATGGCCGGCCACGCGCAGGTAGTCCACTGCGGCAGCGCCCACTTCGTCGGCGTTTTGGAATCCTTTAAAGCCCAGCTCGGTGGTGAACTTGGTCATTTTGTCGCCCAGCATGGCAATCGGGTTGATGAACTCGGCCATGTCTTCATTCACGCCCTCTTGCTCGACCAACTGGCCAATCAGCTTGCCAAACTTTTTAAGTGTGGCCCCGTTGTTGCCCAACACTTTGCGGCCCAACAAGTCCAATGACTGAATGGTGTTGGTGCCTTCGTAAATCAAGTTGATACGGGCGTCACGCACCAATTGCTCCATGCCCGTCTCTTTAATAAAACCGTGGCCACCAAACACCTGCAAACAGCCCGAGGTGGCAATCCAACCGTTGTCGGTCAAAAAGGCTTTCACGATGGGGGTGAGCATGGACAGCATTTCGCCGCTGTCTTTGCGTACCTTTTCGTCGGGGTGGTAGTGCTCTTTTTCTAAGAGGATAGAGCTGAACACCATCAAAGCGCGCCCGCCTTCGGCGTAGGCCTTGGCCGTTAGCAGCATTTTGCGCACATCGGGGTGCACCAGAATAGGATCGGCCGGTTTGTCTTTGGCTTTAGGGCCCGAAAGTGACCGCATTTGGATGCGCTCTTTGGCGTACACCAAAGCGTTTTGGTAGGCCACTTCTGTTAAGCCCAGTGACTGGTTGCCTACGCCCAAACGCGCGGCATTCATCATCACAAACATGGCCGCCATGCCCTTGTTGGGCTGGCCCACCATGGTGCCGATGGCACCCTCTAACTCCATTTGGCAGGTGGCGTTGCCATGAATGCCCATTTTGTTTTCTAAGCGGCTGCAATGAATGGTATTGCGCGCGCCTACGCCGCCATCAGCCGTTGGCAAAAACTTGGGTACTACAAACAGGCTGACGCCTTTGATGCCGGGTGGCGCGTCGGTCAAACGGGCCAGCACCAAATGCACGATGTTGCCCGATAGGTTGTGCTCGCCTGCGCTAATAAAAATCTTGGTGCCGGTAATGCGGTAAGTGCCGTCGGGCATGGCCTCGGCCTTGCTGCGCATCAGTCCCAAATCGGTGCCGCAATGGGGTTCGGTCAGGCACATGGTGCCGGTCCACTCACCGCTCACCATTTTGGGCAGGTAAATCGCCTTTTGTTCATCGGTGCCGTAGGCACGCACGGCGGCATGGGCACCGTGGGTGAGGCCAGGATACATAGTCCAGGCTTGGTTGGCCGAGTTCATCATCTCGTAAAAGCACTGGTTGACCACCAAGGGCAGGCCTTGGCCGCCATAGTCAGGGTCAGACGACAAACCGGGCCAACCCCCTTCTACATACTTGGCATAGGCGTCTTTAAAGCCTGTGGGGGTGCGTACTTCGTGGGTGGTGACGTCCAGCGAGCACCCTTCGGTATCGCCTACCGCGTTGAGCGGCAGCAACACGTCGCTGGCAAACTTACCTGCTTCTTCTAGTACCGCGTTCACCGTATCGGTGTCCAGGTCGGCATGGCGTGGAATGGTTTTAAGGTCGTCCACCGCGTGGAACACCTCGTGCATCAAAAACTGCATATCGCGCAGTGGGGGGGTGTAAACAGCCATCACAAAACTCCTTAAAACAAAATCAATATGTCAATGTCTTCAATGGCGCTAGCACTCGCTCTAGGCTTGGCTGGCGCGCTTCAAAATATGGGCAAAACTGCGGTTGGCGCGGTCTATGGCCCCTGGGGTTTTTAAAAATCGCGCCTCGTAATGCAAGGCCAAAATCAAACCGTGAATCTCAAACGTAAGTTGTTGCTCATCAGCGCTAGGCGACAAATGGCCCATTTCCCGGGCCTGAATAATGGCTTTGGTCATGGCCGCCATCCAGGTTTTGACCGAGTGGCTAAGCGCCTCGCGCACCGGGCCGGGGCGGTCGTCAAACTCCACCGCGCCGCTAATAAAAATACAACCCGAATCCAGCTCTACCGCCACCCGTTTCATCCAGTTTTCAAACAATGCGGTGACCCGTGGCAATCCACGGGGCACCTGCAACGCAGGTGTAAACACCTCATCCTCAAACCGCCTGAAATACTCCCGCACCACCGAAATCTGCAACTCCTCACGCGAGCCAAAGTGCGCGAACACACCCGATTTACTCATCTGCATCAACTCGGCCACCGCACCAATCGACAAGCCCTCTAGGCCAATCTGGGCCGCCATGCCCAAGGCCGCACTCACAATGCTGGCCTTGGTTTGTTGGCCTTTGTTCAGGGCTGCGCCGTCCGCGTCTGGGCGCGGGGTGCTGCGGGGTTTTGGTACAAGGGCGTAGATGGACATGGAATAAAACGAACGGTCGTGCTATTTTCGGCGAATGATAGCCCAAGCCTGTGGCGTGCTGATGACGCACACCGACAAAACCCTATGCCAATAGGTGGTTTAGACCCTAAGCCCTAGGCCAATCAAGGGTTTACCCGAGAAAGACGGGGATCAAAAAAGCGGCCAGACCTGATGATGCCGGGCAATGTGGCCCGCAACGCCCCGTTAACCACCAAGCGGGAGGGTCGCCTTAAACGCCGCCAACACATCGCGCCTGTCCAGCCCGTACATTTGGGCAAACTCGTCCACCGATTTACCGCTGGCCTGATAAGCCCGTAACAAGGCCTCTTGCTTGGCCTCTTTTTGCAGGGCCTGCTCCAACACCTCGTCCATCAAAGTGGCCATCTCTGCGGGCAAAGACGGCATCAGGGCACGGTATGCCGTGGCCGACAAACCACTCTTGGCAAACGCGGTGGCAATTTGCTTGCCCAATTGCGGTCGTATATCGGCTTTAGAACGGCGCTGCCGCCTCATGTACAACTCAATCAATGCTTGCAAAACATGCTCAGGCGCTACCTCGCCCACCGGTTGGCCCGCCAAATCATGGCGCTGGTGGCCCGCCGCCACACACTGCAAATAAGCGGTTGAACGGGCGTGGCGGCCCATGGCCAACTTTAAACTGGCCTTGTCAAACACCCCTGGGTGCGCCGCCATCAAATCATGGAACACCCCCAGCTTGAGCGGTAAAAAGCGCGCACCAAACAAATGCGGGTACAGCTCAAACAACTTTTCAAGTACGGGTTGTACGGCGGGTGCGCCGGGTGCAGGGGGTGCGTCTGCCCCATCTGTCTCAGGAGCGATCGCGGGCGTAGATCCCGTTGGGGCGTCGCCGTATAGGGTGTCAACCTCTAGGGTAGGTGGGGCGGCATCAAGGGAGCTTTGGTTCATGGCAGTTTGAGAAAACGAAACCGCCTATTGTCGGCTATCTTTAAGCCACGCTTTTGGTGGTTGGGTTTGGCAACACTTGGAAGCGCGCAAAATACCTACCCCCACAACCTTAATCCACCATGATCAAACTCTACCAATACGCCCCCGCCTTTGGCTTGCCCAACGCCAGCCCCTTTTGCTTCAAGCTAGAAACCTGGCTGCGCATTACCGGCCTGCCCTTTGAAATCCAGCCCTATGACATGATGCAAATGTCCAAGGCCCCCAAGGGCAAAATGCCGTTTATAGAAGACCAAGGCCAAATCGTGGCCGACTCCAGCGTCATCATTGATCACTTAACCCAACGCTATGGCGTGACCCTAGACGACTGGCTGCAACCCGAACAAAAAGCCGTTGCACTGGCGTTTCAGCGCTTGATGGAAGACCACATGTATTGGACCGGCGTTCACAACCGCTGGATGACACCCACCGGCTGGCAAACCACCCGCAACGTGTTTTTTGCCAAGATGCCCGCCCTGCTTAAACTGTTTGTACCCGCCTTGGTCAAACGCAGCATACGCCAGCAACTGCGTGGCCACGGCATGGGCCGCCACAGCCATGCACAAATCGTGGCCTTTGGCCAACAAGACATTGCCGCCATTGCCCATTTTTTGGGTAGTAAGCCCTACATGATGGGCGATCAACCGTGTTCGCTAGACGCCGTGGCTTACGCCTTTATTGCCAACCAAGTCGCCCCCGGTGTGCCGCAATCTGAACTCACCCAAACTGCTAGGAGCTACCCGCAACTGGTGGCGTATTGTGAACGGATGCGGGAGCGGTATTTTGTGTATTTTAGTTAACTTGCAGCGGGGATGTTAACGTCACAGGCCCGGCAATTGCCGGGCCGAAACAAGGGCTTAGGGGAGCTTGAGAGCCACCAAATCGTCAATAAGGGCTTGAATGTTAGCCTTGACAGCCCCTTCGTTGGCAAGTTTCAAACGTGTGGTACCCGCAAAAGCGTCACTGAGTTTTGCTGTGTACGCCATCTGAATCACGCGCCCATAAACCTCTTTGCGACTCTTCGTTTCTACCAGCGAATAACGAACCGTTGCTGTCACTGTCATATCGAACCCCGCAATCGGTTGATCTAACTTGTTCAGATCCGCTGTCAACTGGTACTTGCCGCCCGAGACAATCTTGCTGAACATCCCGGCATTTTCGAGCGATTGTTCTAGCGCACGCTTAAACCCTTCGCTCGACACCTGCGATGTCCACATGGGATTTGTTTCCTTACCACCATTTACCGAATCAACGCCAATGTTGTTTTTTAGCGCTGTATTGGTATGGCTGATGGGTTTAAAAACGGACATGTTCTCCACAGCTGCTGGAGCAGCGCAACCGCCAAGCGCCACGGCCAACAAGATAACAATTAGCTTTTTCATGTCAATGTCCTTTAGGCAACACATTTTTTATTGGTGCTTGCGATTTGCAAAGCGTCATGCTCGCCTTTCAGGCGCGCTAACTCCGCTTCCTGTTGTTTGGTACCTCCCAGCGCAAAAAGTGCAGGCCAAAACAAAATCATCCCAACCCCCACAAGCGCTTTGTCGTTGTTTGCGGCTTCATCAAGTCGACCTGTCAGTTGGCTAACGCGGCCACTGATTCGTCCTAACTCTTGGCGAATCTGATCACAGTCGTAGTTGGCATACTGGATTGGCGATGTGTAGGACGCCGTGACATCTTTACCAGCGGTGGCGCATCCAGTCAAAAATGCCGCGATGGTTGCGTAACAAACGACTTTTTTTACCATTTCTTTCATTTGGGTCTCCAATGCAAAATATTAAGGGATGTAAACAGCTCGCCCCATATCTTAACCCTTAGTACACAAAAATGACTGTACCGTGGCGTCCAGAGGCATTTGAAAATTATGAATCATCATTTTTGGGGCCGTATCGAAAAATTGCAGTCGGAGTCATAAGGGTCAAGGCGTTTGCTTTTCGTGCGCAACATCCTCACCATTTGCACTGACGAAAGCTAGCCAACAAGATACTAATCGACTGATTCATGACTGCTTCGTTTAGCAGATTTGGGCTTCTTTGGCTTGCTGGGCTTAGCCACCTTGGCCTTTAAAGCACACTGCAAGGCCAACTGCGCCCAAGGCCGCATTACCTCAGAGGACTCCATGGCCTCGTCTGGGGCGGCATAGTAGTTCACGGTTTTTTGCACGCCTTTGACGTCGTAGGCAAAGCGCACGCAACCGGCGGCTTCGTAAATGGCGCGGGTGTCGTTATCGGCTTTTAGGTAAAGCCGCTCGTTGGGGCCAGCGCCTTTGTCTGACAAATCCACCAACCACGCCACAGACATTCCCTGTGCGCTGATGCCCCAGCCCCCAAACATGCGTTTGGCGGTAACGGGGCCTATGCTGGCCAGTAACTCGCAGCAGTAGTCGGCAAATTCTTTGCTAATGGCCATGGTGTGTGCTTGGTGCAACGTGAATTATGAACCCATCATCAAGAATAAATTGGAAATCTACTTTCAAAAAAATCGGGTTAAATTAGAAATTGACTTTGAAAAAACTGGTATTAAACTCGAACTTCTCTTCATTTTGTACTCAACTGGCAATGACGCAACCTATACGCCGCAGCATCTTACCTGCACTAGAGGCGCATTTGCTTGCGCCCGAAATGACGCTGTTGGTGGGGCCTCGCCAAGTCGGAAAAACAACCCTGATTAAGATGCTTTTGCAAGGTGTGCAGAGCAAAGGCCATCGTACGGTGTTTTTCAATCTTGACATTGAAGAAGACATGCACTGGTTTGACTCACAGCGCCAGCTCTTGGATAGGCTGGACTTTTTGGTGGGCAAGTCAGACAAGACAGTTTATGTGGCGATTGATGAGATACAGCGCAAGATGGACGCGGGCCGGTTCATGAAGGGGCTGTATGACATGGGACTGCCCTACAAGTTCATTTTGTCAGGGTCTGGGAGCATAGAGCTCAAAGAGCAAATTGCCGAATCCATGATGGGCCGTAAGCGAGAATTCTCTATTACCCCGGTATCGTTTGCCGAGTTTGTGGATTACCGTACCGACTATGCGTTTACGGGCCGCCTGGCTCAATGGGGTCAAATGGAACCCGCGCGTGTATCGGGCCTGCTTAGCGAATACCTTAATTACGGTGGCTACCCAAAGGTTGTTGTGGCGCAAGGGCAGGAAGAAAAACGCCAGGTGATGCGGGAGATCTACACCTCGTATGTGGACAGAGACATCAGCGAACTGTTGCGCCTAGCACGACCCGATGTATTTAGGCAGATGCTGGCGATGCTGGCAAGCCAAAGTGGCCAACTCCTCAATCTCACCATGCTAGGCAGCCAGTTGGGGATTAGCGCTCCGACGCTCAAGAACTACCTGTACTACGCCGAAAAGACCTATTCAATCGCCTTGGCACAGCCGTTTTTTCGCAACGCACAAAAGGAAATTGTCAAAGCCCCAACGCCCTACTTTGTTGATCTTGGGCTGCGCAACTTGGTTCTCAACAAGTGGGGGAACTTGCGTGATGCCAGCGATCTGGGCTTTGTGTTTCAAAACATGGTGTATCACATCCTGTGCCAGCGCTACCCAACGACGCCCGTACGCTTTTGGCGTACTGTGGACAAGGCAGAGGTGGATTTTGTGGTGGTGGATGAAGTGCAAGGAGAAATCTTTCCGGTCGAAGTCAAATATGCCGCTTTGCACCGCCCCGAAATCACCCGCTCTCTGCGCAGCTTTATTGAAAAGTACCACCCAAAAGAGGCTTGGGTGGTCAACATGGGGCTGGAGCATGTTGAATCCGTTGGAGAAACAGTCGTGCGCTTTGTTCCGCTTTATCGCCTTTTGTAGGGCAGACAAGACAAGCCCCTTGAATCGCACCCAAACGCCCAAAGGTGCAAGTCATGAACACCCCCTCTGGCCTAGCGCCTAACGCATCTGCCCACTGCCAAGCCTGTGCCCTGCCCGTTGCCCAGCTGCTCAACCAAACCTGCGCCTGCATCACGCTAGACGAGGGCTTGCTGGCGGCGCAGTTAGAGGCCGACCCACGCTTGGCGGGGTTGACGCACAGACTGCAAACCTCGCACCCGCATTTGTTCTCTAGGTCTAGCGTGTTTTTGGATGGGGCGCAGGTAGAGGCCATTGCCCATGCCGTCAAAACCCTGGATGCGGTGATGGCCTTGCCTGCCTATGCCCAGCGTGTGCTGGCGGATGCGCCTGCAGTGGCCCAGCCCGCTTTTGGCCCGCACGGGGTGTTTATGGGCTATGACTTTCATTTAACCGATGCGGGCCCCAAACTGATTGAGGTGAACACCAACGCAGGGGGTGGTTTTTTGAACGCGGCCTTGGCAGCGGCCCACCGTGCCTGTTGCGCGGCGATGCAAGAATGGGCACCACTGGCCATGCCCGCCCAAGACGCGCTACTGGCGTATGTGGAAATGTTGAAAGAGGAGTGGCGCTTGCAGCGAGGTGATGCACCGCCACGGCCACACCCACCGCTACGCATGGTGGCAATTGTGGACGACAAGCCCTTGCAACAATACCTAGCCCCAGAGTTTGAGCTGGCGCGTTGGGTGCTAGAACACGCCGGACTGAAGGCGGTGATTGCAGACCCACAAGACCTTTACCTGCGGGACGGCCAGTTGTGGTGCAAGGGCCTGCCCAGTGACACGCCCATAGACCTGGTGTACAACCGGCTAACCGATTTTTATTTGGCAGAGCCGCACCATGCCGTACTGCGCCAAGCCTACCTAGAAAGCGCGGTGGTGCTCACACCGCACCCACGTGCCTATGCCTTAACGGCCCACAAAAGCAACCTGATTGCCCTGCAAGACAAGCCCTGGCTGGCACAACTGGGGCTGGCACCCGATGCCATGGCCACCCTAGACGCCTGCCTGCCCACCACGCAATGGCTAACCCCGGCCAACAGTGCGGACCTGTGGTCACAGCGGCGGCAATTGTTTTTTAAGCCTGCAACGGGGTATGGTTCTAAAGCGGTGTACCGGGGTGACAAACTCACCCAACGGGTGTGGCAAGAGATGCTGCAAAGCGGGGCTTACCTGGCGCAAGAAATGGTGCCGCCCAGTGAGAGATTGGTGATGGTAGACGGCCAAGCCCAGCGCTTAAAGGTGGACGTGCGGGCCTATGCTTACCAAGGGCAGGTGCAACTGCTGGCGGCGCGTACTTATACGGGGCAAACCACCAATATGCGCACGCCAGGGGGTGGGTTTTCGCCGGTGTTGCAGGTGACGGTATCAAGCGCTGGGCAGGGGTAGCTCAATGACCTTGGCACCCCTAAAACCCTCCAACCCAGCCAACTCACTAGGCACCTCATAGTCCGCCACCACCCAAGCCCTTTGCGTGTCTTGTGCGGCCTCTTGCAACAACTCGTGCAGCAAGGCAATAGAGGGTTTATCGAGCGCCGCAAAGGGTTGGTCCAACAAGGTGAGCGGGGCCCGCGCCGCAAACGCGGCCACCAAATACAACTTGCGCCGTGTGCCCGCCGAGAGCATGTACACCTGCTTGCCCAAGTGTGGGCTTAAGCCAAACTCGGCCGTCAAATCGTTTTGTAAGGGCAGGTGCCAAGTGGGGTAGCGCTGCTGCTGGCGCAAAAAATAGTCTGTCACCCCCTCGTTGTCCTGCGGCAAGCCCAGCGCGTCGGGGGCAAACCGAGCGGCCACCTCAAGCGCGGCAGCCCAGCGCAACAAGCAAGTGGTTTTGCCTGTGCCTTCGTCGCCGATTAACCAGGTAAGGCCGGGCGCAAGAGGCAGGTCTGTGCCAAGTGGTAAGGCAAGCTTCAATTGGTTTTCTGAAAGAGGATTGGACATCGTGGCTCTAGATCGCGCAGTTCGGTCAATCTTAACAACGACGCGCTGGCCCGATTGACCAAGTGCTATTGCCCCAACGGGTACTGGTGGGGTTTCATGCCTGCTGGATAGCGGCGGATCGGCTAAACCCTAACAGCCCACAATCCGAGCGCTAGAGTAGGTCTTAAACCAAGCGCTGCAAGCTGGCCTCAAGGTGCTCGGTGGGCAGGCGCTTAAAGCCGGTACGGGCGTAGCGGTGCAGGCGGCCCAAAACAAATGAGAGCGCCATAGAGGCTTGCATTTGCGCCTGTACAGTGGGGGTGGCCCAACCTTCAGCATTGGCGATGGCCCGGTAACTTTGGCGCAGGGTGCTCTCCAACTTGTCAAAGAACAAGTTCATGCGTTCTTGCAAGCGCTCGTTTTCTCCCAACAGTGCGTCACCCACCATCACCCGTGTCATGCCGGGGTTTTTTTCGGCAAACTGCAACACCATCGCGGCGATGCGCTGCACTTGACGCTGCCCTGCCTGGCCTGCAAGCGAGGCCCCATCCGATGCATGGCCCTCGACCTCTAATGGATCGGCGTGGGTGATCTGCTTGATGAGCGAAAACACCGACTCTTCAATAAAGTCGAGCAAGCCTTCAAACATTTGGGCTTTGCTGGCAAAGTGGCGGTAGAGTGCGGCCTCACTTACGGACAAGGCCTTGGCCAGTGCTGCAGTGGTGACGCGCTCGGCACCTGGGGACTCCAACATGCTCGCCAGGGCTTGCAGAATTTGAATGCGGCGCTCACCCGGTTTGGGGCGCTTGCGCGCCGCAGCTTCAGGCGCGCTACCAGGGACTTCTGTAGCGGGTGGCGTTGAGGTGGTCATAGCGGTAGGTCCAAATCAGAAGGTGTCACGGCCAGCGCCGTTTAGTGGGAACGAATCATGGTGCCAAACGCTTGGTCTGTCAAAATTTCTAAGAGCAAGACGTGGGGCACCCGGCCATCAATAATGTGCACCGAATTAACCCCGCTCTTGGCGGCGTCCAGTGCTCCCGCAATTTTAGGTAGCATGCCGCCGGAAATGGTTCCATCGGCAAATAGTTCGTCAATGCGGCGCATGGTAAGGTCAGTTAGCAACTGCCCACTTTTGTCCAAAACCCCGGTGATATTGGTCAATAGCAAAAGTTTTTCAGCTTGCAGCACGGTGGCCAGTTTGCCTGCCACGGTATCGGCGTTGATGTTGTAGCTTTCGTTTTGCTCGCCAAACCCAATCGGGCTGATCACGGGGATGAAGGCGTCTTCTTGTAGCGCTTTGACCACGCTGGGGTCTATGGAGTCAATGTCACCCACCTGGCCCACGTCGTGCTCGATGGAGGGGTCGGCGTTGTCCAGCATTTTGAGCTTGCGCGCTCTAATCATGGCCCCATCGCGCCCGGTCAGACCCACGGCCTTGCCCCCTGCACTGTTAATCAGGCCCACAATGTCTTGTTGCACCTCGCCACCCAACACCCACTCCACCACTTCCATGGTTTCGGCGTCGGTCACGCGCATGCCCTGTACAAACTGCCCTTTTTTGCCTAAACGGTTAAGCGCGTTGTCGATTTGCGGGCCACCCCCATGCACCACCACGGGGTTAATGCCCACCAATTTAAGCAGCACCACGTCCTCGGCAAAGGCTTTTTGCAAGGCCGGATCGGTCATGGCGTTGCCGCCGTATTTGATGACCATGGTTTTGCCATGGTACTTACGGATGTAGGGCAAGGCCTGGGCCAGGATAAGGGCTTTGTCTTGCGCGGCGAGAGGGGTAGAACTGGAGGTAGCGGTCATGGCGGTCAGAAACAGCAAGGTGTTAATTGGCAAAAAACGCAGGTGGGCACTTACCTACCCTAACGCCATAGTTTAGTGGACGAATGAGTAACCGGTGGGCGCTTGAAGACCACTTGACCCATGGCAACTCATTTTTTCCGCCGTGCCCGCACCGCGTCCGACAACACCTGCAACACCGCCACCGAATCGTCCCAGTTGATACAAGCGTCGGTGATGCTTTGCCCGTAACGCAAGCCCTCTACGGGGTCTTTGCCTGGGGTAAATTTTTGGGCCCCTGCTTCTAGGTGGCTTTCAATCATCAAACCAAAGATATGGGTGGAGCCACTGGCGATTTGACTGGCAACATCTTTGGCCACGTCAATTTGCCGTTGGTGCTGTTTGCTGCTGTTGGCGTGGCTGCAATCGACCATCAGGCTTGGCGTTAACTTGGCGGCCTGTAGCTCGGCACTGGCCGAAGCCACACTGGCAGCGTCGTAATTGGGTGTTTTGCCGCCGCGCAAGATAACGTGGCAGTCAAGGTTGCCCTTGGTTTGCACAATCGCCACTTGCCCGTTTTTATGCACCGACAAAAAGTGGTGTCCACGATTGGCCGCTTGAATGGCGTCGGTGGCAATTTTGATATTGCCGTCGGTGCCATTTTTAAACCCAATCGGGGCCGAAAGACCTGAGGCCAATTCGCGATGCACCTGGCTTTCAGTGGTACGCGCGCCGATAGCGCCCCAACTAATCAAATCGCCCAAATACTGCGGCGAGATCACGTCCAAAAACTCAGTGCCTGCAGGCACGCCCACGCGGTTGATGTCGATCAGCAACTGCCGCGCGATGCGCAGGCCCTCGTCAATGCGGTAACTGTCGTTCAAGTAGGGGTCGTTGATCAAGCCCTTCCAGCCCACTGTGGTGCGCGGCTTTTCAAAGTAGACGCGCATCACAATGTCAAGGGTGTCGGCGTACTGCGCGCGCTGAGCGGCCAGACGGCGGGCGTACTCGATGGCAGCCGCGGGGTCGTGGATCGAGCAGGGGCCAATAATCACCAATAAGCGGTCGTCTTTGCCATGAATGATGTTGCGTATAGCGGTGCGCTCCTTGCTGATCAAGGACTCGACGGGCGTGTCTTTGATAGGAAAGAACCGTATTAAATGCTCAGGGGGCGGCAGCACGGTGATGTCCTTGATACGTTCGTCGTCGGTTTGACCGGTTCTTTCGGTGGGCTTTGCATACCAGCCATCCACTGGTGTGTTGGACTTGGGACTCATGGGCAGGTTCTCCTTGGCGTCAAAAATAAAAGGCAAAAAAAACCGCCGGGCTGTAAAGCGTCGGCGGTTGCTAAGAGGGGGTCTATCTGCTACAGATGGGCCTCTCGTCCGCCTAGGACTGAGAACCAAAAGTGAAAATAAAACACGCTGTGTTGCATGGGCGTAATGTAGCACAGATGGGGTGGGCCTCGATCAAGCTAAACCAACTCCCTTTTCAGGACGTGCCGCCTACGGTCAAACCCTCTATGCGCAAAGTGGGTTGGCCCACGCCCACAGGCACACTTTGGCCTTCTTTGCCACAGGTGCCAACCCCACTGTCCAGCGCCAAGTCGTTACCTATCATGCCGACTTTTTTCAGGCACTCGGGGCCACTGCCGATCAGGGTGGCGCCTTTCACGGGGTACTGGATTTTGCCGTTTTCTACCCAATAGGCCTCACTGGCCGAGAACACAAATTTGCCCGAGGTAATGTCCACCTGACCGCCGCCAAAATTGACCGCATAAAGGCCTTTTTTGATGCTGGCCACAATCTCTTTGGGGTCTTTGGTGCCGGGCAGCATATAGGTGTTGGTCATGCGCGGCATGGGCACGTGGGCATAGCTTTCGCGGCGGCCATTGCCGGTGGGGGCCACACCCATCAGGCGGGCGTTCATGCTGTCTTGGATATAGCCTTTTAAGATGCCGTCTTCGATCAACACGTTGCGTTGCGTGGGGTTGCCTTCGTCGTCCACGTTAAGCGAGCCGCGGCGGTCGGTGAGGGTGCCATCGTCCAATACCGTCACGCCTTTGGCGGCCACGCGTTGGCCAATGCGGCCACTAAAGGCGCTAGAGCCTTTGCGATTAAAGTCCCCCTCTAGACCGTGGCCTATCGCTTCGTGCAACAAGATGCCCGGCCAGCCGCTGCCCAGCACCACCGTCATCTCGCCAGCGGGTGCCGCTTGCGCGGCCAAGTTGACCACCGCTGCGTGTACCGCTTGGTCCACGTACTGGCCCAACAGCGTATCGTCAAAATAGTCCAAGCCAAAGCGGCCACCGCCACCACTAGAACCCGATTCTCTGCGGCCTTTTTCTTCAACGATCACCGATACGCTTAAGCGCACCAAGGGGCGCACATCGGCGGCCAAGGTGCCATCGGCTCTGGCCACCAGCACCACATCGTATTCACAGCCCAGTCCGGCCATCACCTGCTTAACGCGTGGGTCTTTGGCGCGGGCCAAGGTTTCCACCCGCCCCAAGAGGGCCACCTTGTCGGCGCTGGTCAGCGTGGCAATAGGGTCTAGGCCAGGGTACAGGGCACGGCTCTTGGCCACTTTGGCGCGCTTCATCGCCACCTTGGCGGTCTTGCCCGCAGCACCAATGGCGCGCACCGTGCGGACCGCGTCTAACAAAGAGGCCATCGAAATATCGTCGGTATAGGCAAAGGCCGTTTTCTCGCCACTCACGGCGCGCACGCCAGCGCCTTGGTCAATGCTAAAGCTGCCGGTTTTAACAATGCCTTCTTCAAGGCTCCAGCCCTCAGAGCGCGTGGTCTGAAAATATACATCGGCCTCGTTCACCTGGTGCTGGGCAATCTCGGCCAGCACACCCCCTAAATGGTCCAGGGTCAAACCAAAGGGTAACAGCAGGGCCTGCTCGGCAATGGCCAAGCGCTCTGAGGTGGACAGCGTATCGGCGGCACGGGCGGCTGGAAATCCTTTGGCGGTGGCCGGGCTGCCGTTGGATTGGAGGGAAGTGGTGGGGGGTGCAAAAGAGGCGTGCATAGGCTATCGAAAAATGGGTTGAGTTGCATTGTAGAGTTTTAAGGGGGGTTCGCATTGCGCCCTTTGCTGGCGTGGGTATAGTAGAGACTGCTCTCGACCCTCATATTTGCCGTATCCGTTTGCCGCACCCAACCTTTTTCAAAAATTAAACCTTCTGGAGCCCTGCCATGAACCTTACCCGTCGCCATTTTTCTGCTGCCCTGGTGGGCACCAGCGCTGCCCTAGCCTCTGGCTGGGCTTTAAGCCAATCAGCCAAGGCCATTCGCATCTTGGTGGGCTTCCCGCCCGGTGGCGGTACCGACGCAATTGCGCGGCTTTTGTCAGAACGTTTGGCGCTAGAGCTGGGCGTGCCGGTGGTGGTCGAGAACAAAGCGGGTGCGGGGGGCCAGTTGGCGGCTCAGGCCTTGAAGGCCTCTACCCCAGACGGCACCACCTTGTTTTTGTCGCACGACCACACCATTTCCATCTTGCCACTAGTCACCAAGAACCCAGGCTTTGACCCTGCGGCGGACTTTGTGTCGGTGGCGGGGTTTGCCACTTTTGTGAACGCTTTTGCCGTGTCGGGCGGCACTCCTGCCAAAACCTTTAATGAATACGTGGCTTGGGTGAATAGCGCGGGCAAAGGCAAGGGCGCGGTGGGCGTACCTGCACCAGGGTCGGTGCCCGAGTTTTTAGTCAAGTTGGTAGGCGAGCGGTTTAACCTGGACTTGGTGGCCGCGCCTTACCGTGGCAGCGCCCCGCTTATTGGCGATATGCTGGGCAACCAGATTGCCGCCGGGGTGGCCTCTATCCCTGACTTTATTGAAAACCACCGTGCGGGCAAACTGCGCGTGGTGGCAGTGTTGGGCGGTGCCCGCCAAACCGCCCTGCCCGATGTGCCCACTTTTGCCGAGCTAGGGCTGGCCGGGTTTGAAGACATCCCCTACTACGGCTTGTTTGCGCCCAAAGGCACACCGCAAGCCAATATCGACGCCGTGGGCGCAGCCTTGGCCAAAGTGCTCAAGCAACAGGCCGTGCACGATACCCTGACCAATATGGGCCTCACGGTAGGCTATATGCCCCAAGCCCAACTGGCCACGCGCGAGAAGGCCTACTCGCAGATTTGGGCCAAGATTATCAAGGCCAGGGGATTGGCACCTTAAAGCGCCTCAGCGACTTGGCTGCGCGAACCGCCAGAGGCTCCAGCGTTCGTTTACGATCGCTTGCATGAATCTGACACGTCGCGATTTTTCTGCCGCGCTTGTGGGCACCGGCGCTGCCTTGGCTTGGGATGCTGCTTTGAGCTGGCCGGCACCGTCTCTTCACTTGTTGGTAGCCTTTCCGCAGGGCAATGGCGCCCATCAGTTGGCACGCCTGCTGGCAAAGGGCTTAAAGGAGGAGATGGGCGTTATCGTAGGTATAGAAAACGCTGAGGGCGACCCGGGCCAATTGGCAGCGCAGGTGTCACGCCTGGACGCTCCTAGTGTTACTACCTTGCTTTTATCGCGCGATCACTTCGTCTCTGTACAGCGGCTGCTCAGCAAAAGCCGAAGCACCGGCTTCATTGACCACTTTGTACCAGTAGCCGGGCTGGCCACCGAAGGATACGCGTTGGCCGTGTCGGGCCGCACGCCTGTTCAAACCTTTGGTGACTACAAGGCTTGGGTAACACAGACAAACACGGTCGAGGTGGGTGTGCCTGCACTAAATTCGATGGAATATATGTTGATCAGAGGGATGGGGCAAATGTATAGGCCAAGGCCGGACGACCTGGTTCCTATCCCCTACCATGGGAGCGCTTTGCTACTGCGCGATATGCTGGATCACAGAATAGCCGCCGCAATGGCCCCGGCTTCTGACTGGATTGAGCACCACCGCTCTGGCCAGCTGCGTGTGGTAGCCGTGACCGGCCATGCACGCCAAGCCGCACTGCCCGAAGTACCCACCTTTGCCGAATTAGGCGAGGGTTACCACGATCAAACCTCTGGCTACGGCCTGTTTGCATCAAGAAACACAAGCCCCGCACACCTTCACCTTGTAGGCGAATCCGTCAAAAAAGTACTCAAACGGCAGTCGCTGCGTAGCGCGTTGACCGCCCACGGCCTCGTCGTGGACTTTATGCCCGCCAACCGACTGGTCAACGTTGAAACGCGCCAGGTGGACCGTTGGGCAACGATAAAGTACACATTTGGGAACGCTGAAAACACCTATCTGGAACAATGGGGGCGGTACCCCCATAAGGTGTGGACCGGCCCTTAAGCAAGGCCTTCGCCCACATCGGCTAGGCCGTCGCCGGGTAATCGATATACCCTTTGGCCCACGGCGTGTAAAAGGTGCTCATATCGGGCGGTGTGAGCGCGGCCCCGGCGGCCATGCGCGCCACTAGATCGGGGCAGTCGGGTAAGGTGATATTGAACTGGGATTGAGGCCCCTGGGGCATTCACAAAGACATGCGCTAGGCCCCTCAGGGTTCACAATTTTGTCATCAAACCGCCATTAGCCCGTCATTTTTCCCAATCATGATCGCTTGGCGACCTAGGCTTCCCGCCTAGGCGTCAGAGATCCACGAAAGGGGAATTGGCGCATGCGAAATTTAGAAACCAGTTTTGACCGATTCGATTCAACGACCGTTGTGCCATTGGGCATTTCGATTCGTAACCAGCAACCCGCAATAGCTTTTAACCGAGCGCCTGCATCGGTACTTCCGAACATCTCTACAGACGGGTCCCAACTAAAGGTGGTGTGGGCCAAACACCACGACGATGTGGTGGCGGCGCAAAAGCTGCGTTTTCAGGTGTTTTGCGGTGAAATGGGCGCCCACTTGGCAAACCCAGTTGGCGCCACCGAGCAGGGCTTAGACCAAGACGAATACGACGAACACTGCGAGCATTTGCTCATCAAAGACCAGTCGACATCCCAGGTGGTTGGTACCTATCGCTTGATGATGCCGCTACAAGCCAAAAGGCTGGGCAAGACCTATATCGAGACCCAGTTTGACCTGGGGCCTATGCGCCACGCGCGTGACCAGACGGTCGAGTTGGGGCGCAGCTGCGTGCACCCTGCTTACCGTGATGGCGCGGTGATTCGACTGCTGGGGGGCGCCATTTTCAAATTCATGCAGGCCAATCGGTTTGAACAAATGATAGGTTGCGCCAGTATCCCCATGGCCTACCAAGGCACACGCGGGGGCGACGCGGCGGCCAGTATCTGGCACCGTTTAATGCAAAGTCACCTGTCTGACCCGGCGCAGCGTGTGCGTCCCCATTTGCCCCTGCCGCTTGCCCAGTTAAACCACAATGTGGCGATTGACCCACCGCCCCTCATCAGCGCCTATTTGCGCATGGGTGCCAAGGTGCTGGGACCTCCGTCTTGGGACCCGCATTTCAACACCGCCGATCTGCCCATCATGGCGACACTTTCTGATTTGCCACCGCGATTTCGCAAGTATTTTCTAGGCGAATAATGCGGCTGAACCGAAACACTTTTGACTCGTTCGCCACAGGGGTTTTGCACACGCCCCCTCAAACA
The DNA here is from genome assembly GCA_040382935.1 of Burkholderiaceae bacterium. Taxonomy (GTDB): domain Bacteria; phylum Pseudomonadota; class Gammaproteobacteria; order Burkholderiales; family Burkholderiaceae_C; genus JALQUL01. Next base: position 21,301 of record JBEIEP010000026.1, on the reverse strand, counting down.
AACGACAGGCGAACCGACACCGAAAAGCCCGTGTACAGAGCGGTATTTATCTCGGACCTGCACTTAGGAACGGCAGGCTGCCAGGCCGAATTGTTGTTGGAGTTTTTAAAGCACGCTTCTAGCGAGTACCTGTACCTGGTGGGTGACATCGTAGACGGCTGGCAGTTGCGCAAACGGTGGTACTGGCCACAAAGCCATAACGATGTGGTGCAAAAGCTGCTACGCAAGGCCCGCAAAGGGTGCAAAGTGGTGTTTGTTCCAGGCAATCACGACGAGTTCGCGCGGGAGTTTATTGGCCACCACTTTGGTGGCATCTTGGTGCAAGAAGAAGCCGTTCATCGCACGGTCGATGGACGCCAACTATGGGTCATTCATGGTGACGCTTTTGACGGTGTGATTCAAGTGGCCAAGTGGCTGGCCTATTTGGGCGACAGTGTTTACGAATCGTCGCTGCGGGCCAATCGCCACATCAACCGGGTGCGGGCATTTTTTGGTCGGCCCTATTGGTCGCTGTCAGCCTTCTTGAAATTGAACGTGAAGTGCGCCTTGAATTACGTGACTGATTTTGAAGAAGCCGTTGCCAAAGAAGCCAAGAAGCGCGGCCATCAAGGCGTTGTATGCGGGCACATCCACCGCGCTGAGATGCGCTGGATAGACGGTATTTTGTATTGCAACGATGGCGACTGGGTAGAAAGCCGAACCGCCTTGGTCGAGCACCTAGACGGGCGCTTTGAGCTTATTGCGTGGGACGAACTGCACCCTCAACGGTTGACGGGCCAACCCTCAAAAACTGTCCAGGCCGTAACCGCCTTTGCCAAATGAAGCTTGCCCTGGTGAGCGATGCGTGGCACCCGCAGGTCAAAAGGCATATAGGATTTTTTGAGTTTGCCTTTTGAGGGCACACGGTTGGTGGCCCCACTCAATCACCCCATAACGCGTTACCACCTCTCGAAACGCGGCCTCACATGGAAAACGCTGGCGTTGGGTGATGTGGGTACCGGTGGTCGTCTCTTAGTGACGCTCATACCACGTAGCCCGCTTTGATATGCGCTACCAATTGGTCTAGCGCCGTGCCCCAGCCGCCTTCAAAGCCCATGGCGGCGTGCATTTTACAGCCTTCTTCGTCGGCGTGGACCACGGTGGCGGTGTAACGGGTGCCGCCGTCTTGGTCGGCCAGCTCAATCGTAGCGGTGAACAAAAATTCGCCATTGGCTTGCGCGTCAGGGGACGCTGCGGCGCGTGGCCTAAAGCCGGGCAATAGGGCGCTGGTCCACACCAGTTTGGTGTTGACAATGACCTCTAGATAACAGCCCGTACCAGGAAAGGTTTGCCCTTCTGGCGACTGCATCACGGTTTTAAAGATGCCACCGGGCCGCAGGTCGATTTCGCAGTCTATGGTGTTCCAAGGCTTGGGGCAAAACCAAGGTTTGAGCAATTGGGGCTCGGTCCAGGCCCGCCATACCAAGGCGCGGGGTACATCGACCACGCGGGTGAAAGTTAAATCGAGCAGGGGGTTAAATGGACCCCCTGGTGGGATGATTGGGGACTCGGCGTTTGTCATAACGTGCCTTTCTGGGATTGAAACAGTGAGCGGATGGGTAACTTGCCTGAATTTACATTGTTTGATAGACAATGGTAAGACGCCAGCGTTCAACTCCCTCCCGAAAGGAAACTCCAACATGCCTTGCACCGAACTACTCATACGCAAGTCCAAGCTGTCGATTACCGACTGGCGCGAGCGGGCGCACACGGCCTTAAACGACGGTCAAATCCGCCTGAAGGTCGAGCACTTCGCCCTGACGTCTAACAACCTAACCTATGCGGTGTTTGGCGAAACGATGCAGTACTGGGGCTTTTATCCGGTAGACGAGCGGTGGGGCATTATTCCGGTGTGGGGGTTTGCGACGGTGGAGGAGTCCGCCACCCAGGAAGTAAAGGTGGGTGAGCGTTTTTATGGCTACTACCCGATGGCCTCACACGCGGTGCTACAGCCCGCGCGGGTTTCGGCGCAAGGCTTTACCGAGGGCAGCGCCCATCGAGCTGGCCTGCACGGGGTGTACAACTACTACACCAACACAGCCACCGATCCACTCTACACCCCCACCTCCGAAGCCATTCAAGCCCTGCTGCGCCCCTTGTTTTTTACCTCGTGGTTGATCGATGACTTTTTAGCGGACAACGATTTTTTTGGTGCAAAAGTAGCCCCAACAAAAGCGCTGGTACTGCTCAGTAGCGCCTCTAGCAAAACGGCTTTTGCCACCGCATTCCAGCTAAGCCACCGCAACGACCTGGAATTGGTAGGTTTAACTTCACCACGCAATGTGGAGTTTTGCGAGAGCCTAGGGCTATATAGCTCGGTGGTGTCGTATGGCCAAATCACCGAACTTGCCGCAGAACGCCCCTGCATTTACGTGGATTTTTCAGGCGATGCACAGATACGCCAAACCGTGCACCAACATTTCTACAACCTAATGCACAGCAGCGCCATTGGCGGCACCCATATTGAGAACCTGGGCGGCGCAGATGAACTGCCCGGCCCAAAACCCACGCTGTTTTTTGCCCCCAGCCAAATTAAAAAGCGCAGCCAAGAATGGGGCGCGCAAGAGTTGGGCCAACGCCTGGGAGCCGCCTGGTTTGCATTTACCAATCGCGTGGGCAGCGCCAACCCGCCTTGGATCAAGGTGTCACACCAACAGGGCCAAGCACCCCTGGTGGCGGCCTACTTAGACCTGCTGGGTGGCAAGGCCGATGCGCAGACCGGGTTTGTGATGCGGTTGGGGTGATTTCGTCACCTCGCAACCCTCTGCAAAATCATCTGGCTGATTTGCGGCCAATGAACGCATCCACCGAAATCCGCCCTGCCCCCTGCGCCGCAAGGTAGAGCAACACCACGGCCCAGGTGCCGTGGGTGGCGTAGGCACCGGGGTACACCAATACCTGTATCACCAGTGTCATACCCAGTAGGGCCAGCGCTGACAAACGGGTACAAAAACCTATCAAAATCAGCGCCGGGAAAAGGTGCTCGGCAAATGCGGCCAAGGGGGCCGCTAGGGTGGGGCTGATCAGCGGCAGCTTGTATTCTTCTTTGAACAAATCAACGGCCGAGGCGCTGAGGTGGGGCCAGCCCAGTATGTAATGGCCAGACACGATGTCCAGCACAAAGCCTTCGATTTTGGTTTGACCGGATTTCCAGAACACGGCGGCAATCGAAAAACGCGCCAGCAGTGCAATCAAGGAATGGGGAATCTTTTGCGCCAATTGGGCAACAATGAAATCTAACTTTGCGAGTGGTGAAGTCTTGTTCATGGCTTATGTGACCGTTTAGTGAGAGACGATGAAAGTGAACTGCAAGGCGTGAGAGTATCCCTAGGGGGCTACCCCTACCAACTGCCCTTTTTGAAGACACCAGCCCAGTACCTCCGGTAGGTTGACGGTGGGGTCTATGGCAAACGCGCGCGCACTGGCGTCTGCCAAATTCAATCCCTCTGCCATGCCCTGCACAAAAGCCCAGGGCGCCGGTTCCATGCGCTGCACTTTAACGGTCCAATCTTCGCGGAAAACGACCAGGTGGTCGGCTTGCTGGACGTCAAGGCCAGACAGTTGTGCATCCAGGGTGGCGGGGTCTTGGTGCGCAGCCCAAAGCGCCACCACCGCCCAGTCCGACCGCAACAAGGCCAAACCGCTGCCTAATTTAAAACGGGTGTGCATGAGCGCTGAGGGGTCTTGCAACAAGGGGGCTAAATGCTCTTGTGTGATAAGGGCTTGGTCTGCACTGTGGTAAGCCCGTACGCGGGCGTATTCCAGCCGGGCCATATCGGCCAGGTAGGGCACCGACTGTGCGGGCTCAAACTGTTCAATAAATCCTGCAAAGGCGTCGCCATAGTAGGTCAACACCCGGTGGGTGGGCGGTGACCGGCGTACGAACTCCCTGGCCATGGCACGAAAAAAGTCTTGTCCCACCAAAGCCTGTGTGACGTCAAACGTAGTCACCAAGGCATCGATCAGCGACACCACCACGTTGTTGCGGTATACCGCGAGCCGGGCCAATGGGTCAGACCCATTCCATGTTGTGACGTCGGGCGGGCAAGACAGATCAGGGTCTAGCAAGGCCCTGGCGAAAGCGGCTTGAGGCGCCTCCGGTTTGAGGGTTGAAACCGCCTTGTCAATAGACCGCGGCATGGCACTTGGGTCCTGGGTTTGGTTGTCCAGCTCCAGCAGCGTGTGTGAGGGGGCTAAGCTATTCATGGGCCAAATGCGTCATTGCGGCCTTGGCCATCATGGCCTCCTGCACCAGGCGATCAAGGGTGGGGACGTGGTTGTCCCACTCAATGGTGGTGGCCACCGGTCCAATGTGGGTCGCATTCAAAAGACAATTTTGGGCGTAACGGAACAACTCCCACACCGCATCGTCTACCGGTGCGCCATGGTGGTCTATCAACAAGGGATCTCCCGCCGCATCCCGTTGACGGTCAAAGCCGGCCAGGTGGATGGCCCCGGTGGCAAACAGCGGCAAGGCGTTGAGGTAAGTCACGCTGTCCCAATGGTGGTTGGTGCAACTGAGGTACACGTTGTTCACGTCCAACAACAAACCGCAACCGGTGCGTTTAACCACCTCTGAAATAAAGTCCGGCTCGGTGTAGTGGGAAGAGGCAAATTCAACGTAGGTGGAGGGGTTCTCCAGCAACAGACGCAGGCCTAAAAAATGCTGGGTTTGATCGATATGGTCACACACGCGTTGCAGGGTTGCCCGGGTGTAGGGCAGGGGCAACAAGTCATTCAGGTAGTGGCTTTGGTGGCTGGACCAGGCCAAATGCTCGGAGAAAACGGCCGGTTGGTACCGGTCCACCAAAGCTTTGAGTGCGCCCAGATGGCCTTTGTCCAAGGGGGCTTCCCCACCCATGGACAGGGCTACCCCATGCAATGACAAGGGGTAGTGCGCGCGGCACTTTTGGAGTTGGTCGTGCAAGGGCCCGCCGTCAACCATATAGTTTTCGGCGTGCACCTCCAGATAACCCAGAGGTGGCAATTGCGAGAGCAGCGCCTCAACATGGGCCGATTTAAGCCCAATGCCCACGCTGCCTGCGGTCAGTCCCTTCATGGCCAACCTAAAAGTGGCTCGCGCGTAGCGCTTAGGCTTTTTTGGCTGTGAATTCTTTTAACTGACCAAAACCGGTGGGTGAAGTTTTGGATGCGGTTTTTTCACAGGTGCCAGCCGGTACTTTTTTCCAGGCGTTGCTTTGGAAATCGGTTTTTGAAGTGCCCGCGCACGTGGTGCCAGGGCCTGCGGCGCAATCGTTTTTACCTGCCAGCGAAACGCCAAAGCATTTTTCAGTGGCCTGGGCGGCAACAGGGGCCGAGGCCATGGACAAAACAGCGCCAAAAGCCAATGACAGTGCGGCGGCAGAAGCGGTGCGAGAAATAGTGTGTGACATAGCAATCCTTGGAAAAATGAAAGATCTAAATTTGCGCCACGGCAATGTGTCGCTGCTGTTTAGTCGCTGGCTATTGCGCTTTCTTACAGTCGGTTTGAAAAATAAATTTTATTTTTCGTTTGTGACATCTAAACGACGGGGCAAGGTGGGTTGCTACTTGCCAACTTGCATGTCCCCCAACTGCTCACCCGTTTGCAGGGGCGTGAGTAAATGCCCATGCTTCCCATGAGCTACCGACTTCGGGCGATGATCAGACGGTTCTCACCCCCCCCTGGCGCAGTGTTACGTGTAAGCCGCCCAAGGTTTGACTGGATTGCACTTGCACCTCAATGTGCAGCAAAGCGGCAATGTGGCGCACGATGGACCAACCCAGGCCGCTGCCGGAGGCGCTGGCCCCCTCGCCTCTAAAAAAGCGCTCGCCCAAGCGGGCCATGTCGGCGGGGGGTAGGCCAGGGCCACTGTCTTGCACGCTACACGCCACCGCACCGTCCGCGACCTGTTGCATCTGAATTTGCACTGTTGCCCCACGCGGGCTGTAGCGCAGGGCGTTGTCCACCAAATTGCGCAGCAAGATATGCCACAGGGTGCTGGAGCCGTGCAGGTTCACCGGGTGCGGAGCCAGCAACACCAAGGACTGCTGGCGGCGCAAGGCCTCGGGTGCCAAATCGCTGGCCACCTCTTGTGCCACCTGGTCTAAGCGAAACGCTTGGCGGTCTACCTCTTGCGCCCCCTCTACCCTGGCCAAAGTAAGTAGTTGCTCCACCACACGGGTGGCACGGTCACAACCCTGCAAGGTTGCCTCTAGGGCCTGTTGGCGTGCCAAGTCGTTGGTAGCGCTACCCAGGGCCACCTGGGCTTGTACGCGTATGGCGGCAATGGGGGTGCGCAGCTCGTGGGCAGCATCAGCGGTAAAGCGGCGCTCGGTGTCCATGCGCTGGGCCAATCGTTGGAGTAAATCATTGAGCGCATCCACCAGTGGCTGCACCTCTTGGGGTGGGTCAGGCAGACTCACTGGCGTTAAAGCACGGGTGTCACGCTCTAGCAAGAGTTGGCGCAAGCGTTGCAGGGGTTGCAGGCCCGCTCTCACGTTCCACCATAACCCAATCAGCAACAAGGGCAAAGCCACCGTGAGTGGCAACAACAATCCTCGCATCACGGCATTCAAAATGTCATCGCGACTGTCCACCCGCTCGGCCACATACACCCGCACGTCTGGGCGTTGGCCTGGTGCCACAAAGACCCGCCAATCCTTGCCGTCGGCAAAGGTCAAGGTGGCAAAGCCTGCTGCGTGCGGGGCCATGGGCGTATGCGCCACATTGGGCGAATGCATGACCAAGTGGCCTTCATCAAACACCTGATAGGCCACCCGGTGGGCGTATTTGTGCAAAGTGGGTGCATCGGGCAGGGGTTCGTCGTCGTCCGGTGTGGCCGCTTGCTGCACCACCAACAGCGCCGCAGCCTGGGCCAAGTGGGCGTCTAGCAATTCGTCCACTTCATGGCTGGCTTCCATCCAAACCACCGCAGAGGTAAGCAACCACGCCACCAACACCGCGCCCAGGGTGCGGGTGAGCAAGCGCTTTTGCAAAGAGATGGATGAACGCATGGTGAGAGGTTGTGAGTTGACGAGGGCGCTTAGGTGGAGAGGTGGGTGAAGGGGGGGTGAAGGGGTAGTGGTATTGGGCTTTAAGGCATCACGATGTAACCCACGCCGCGCACGGTGTCGATGAGTGGGCCGCCCAGCTTGCGACGCAGGTGGTGGATGTGTACCTCTATGGTGTTGCTTTCAACCTCGTGGCCCCAGCGGTACAAATGCTGCTCCAACTGCTCGCGTGACAACACGCGCCCAGTATTGAGCAACAGGGCTTGCAACAGGTCAAACTCGCGGGTGGACAACACAATGGCCTGCCCGGCACGGCTCACATGGCGGGCACCCAAGTCCATCGCTACATCGCGCACTTTTAGCTGCGCCTGGGGTTTGCCGTGGGAACGCCTTACCAAAGCGTGCAAGCGCGCGGCCAATTCATCCAAGTCCACGGGTTTGACCACGTAATCGTCGGCCCCCACGTTAAGACCTTCTACACGTTGGGCAATAGCATCACGGGCGGTAAGCACCAAGACGGGGGTGGTGTTACCCCGCGCCCGCACCGCTCTAAGCACTGCCAAGCCGTCTTGGCGCGGCAGGCCAATGTCGAGTACCGCTGCCTGGTGCTGGGCACTGAGCAGCTCGCGCTCGGCGGCCAGGCCATCACGCACCCAGTCCACCTGAAACCCGCGCTGGTCCAAGCCTGCGCGCAGGCCTGCGCCTAGCAGTTCGTCATCTTCGGCCAATAGTATTCGCATTGCCTCGCCACATGGGTCGTACCGCTTGTGGGCCGCGCCAGATACGCAGCATGACCACCAGCACCAAATGAAACACCACTGCGGCCATGGCTGCATTGCCCAGTCCTTCGTGCAGCTCTTGCACGGCATCGTTCAGCCAGCCATCGCCCAGCAACTCATTGTAGTTGGCCCACCCGCTGGCAATGGCCACCGCACAAAAGGCAAACACCAGCAACTCCCCTGTGCTCAACAGCCAGCTACTGCCCGCCACCCAAAACGAGCGGGTTTGCCACTGGCCTTGGCGCAGCTTGGGCCACCACATACGCCAGGTGCCTACCCTGCGCCACAACAAACCCCAACGCGCAGACGTAGGCCCTAGCCAGCCCCAAATCAATCGAAACGCCAAGACCCCCGCCAAGCTGTAGCCACTCATCACATGCACCAAGCGCCAGTACTCGGAGTCGGCGCTGGCGTAAGACACCAAAAAAGCCAAGGCCATGCTGGCATGTGCCATGCGGCTACCCAGGTCTACCAGTGGCTTGCGGGCTTGCACCAAGGGCAAGCTCGCTGCCAGAGGCGCTGTGTCAGCATAAACGGTATTGTTCATTTGGGAATCCTCACCCGGTGTTCGTCAAAATCACCTTGGGCTGCCCCGGTGTGGCAGGCGGTGCAATTGGATGCGCTTTTAATAGACGGGCGCTTAAAGGTGGCGGCACTGATTTCTCTATGCTCACGCGCAAACCAATCGGACCGGGTCATACGGTCTTGCGGTGGATCTTGGCGCGCCCGTTTGTCTTGCCCACCGTTGGCCTGTAACCATGCGTCCAAGGTTTTGGCCGTGCTTGCATCCACGGCCGCATCGCTGCCGTAATGCTTGTCCAAACCCGCCATCACACGACGCCACGACGCAGCAGGCAATAACTGGGGTGGGTAGGCCATGTGGCAACTGCCGCATTCTTGCGTGTAAAGGGTTTGTGCCGAAGGCGCTTTAGCGGGTTGCACTTGCGCCGTGGCCAAGCGAGTACCCGTGGCGGCAAATAAAACCAATACGACCAAAAGCGGCCAGGTTCCAACAGAAAGTTTTGAAGATGTGTTCATCACAATCCTTTAACGCAGTGTGATCAACCAAGCCAATACGTCGGCTTTCTCAGAGGCCGTGCATTCACGCGCCAGCACGTCTTTGCAATTGCGCTTAAACCACTTTTCTACTTTGGCGCTGTCGGTAAAGCGCTTGGAGTTGGCGGCCGGGGCCAGTGGTTCCAATGTTTTGCCGGTGGCCGCATGCAATCCTGCCGCCGTTGGTGTTTTGCTATGGCAGGTGCTGCATTGCCACTCTTGCCCGTGGTTGGCGCTAAAAAAGGCCTGGCCGCGCGCCGCTTGTGCGCTTTGCCCACTCTGCGCGGTATAGCCCGCCAGTAACTCGGCAGGCGTTGCCGCATAGGCCTGCACGGCCATCATCATTGCCATCATGGTTAGGGTTTTTCGCATAGTGCTACCTCCTTTGCCTCCATGCTAGGGGGCGCGTCTTAACGCTTTCTTAAGGGCGGCCACAGGCGTCAAGAATCAAGCCTTAAGACTGTCTTAATCTGCGCCCTGCACACTTACTGCATTCTTTTTATGGAGTGCACCATGTTTGATTTAAAAGTGAAGTCCTTGCTACTGACCAGTGCGCTGGTCTCTACCCTTGTGTTGAGCGCTTGCGGCGGTGGCAGCGGCAGCGACAACGAAAGCGCGGGCAATAGCCAAAGCGATGACAGCACCAGTGTCAGCGAAACGGTCAGCACCAGCACCACAGCCAACCCCAAAGCGGCTGCCGGAACCATTAGCGGCCTGGGGTCTATTGTGGTGAACGGTGTGCGCTACGAAACCCTGGGTGCATCGGTACTGGACATCGACGACCACAGCGCGGTTACAACCGCTTTGGGAATGGGCATGTCGGTCTCTGTTGAATCCAAATCCGGCACCACCAACCAAGCGGCTGTGATTGAGGTTCACAGTGGTATCCACGGCACCATCGAACAGCTCGATGCCAACACCAAAACGCTGGTCGTGGCGGGCCTGCCGGTAAGCACCGATAGCAGCACCGTTATCGTTTTGGCGTCGGGGGCCGTGGGCAGTTGGTCAGCCCTTGGCAACCAGGCCGTAGAAGTCTACGGTTTGCCCCAAGGGGACGGCAGCTTTAAGGCCGGGCGTATTGAGATCAAAACCAGTGCCGTGCCGATTCGCTTGCTGGGCGTGGTTTCTAACTGGGACGCAGCCAACACCCGCTTTGCCTTGGGCGCGGGCAGCAATACCGTGACCGTCTCGTATGCCAAGCTTGGCACTACCCCTGCGGGCTTGGCCAACGGTGCAGTGGTATCGGTTCGCACCACCGCCACCACCCGCAGCCAGCCGGTCGTTGCCACCCAAGTGTATGTGCGAGCCAGCAGCGCCGCCGTGTTCACCGACTACGCCACAAAGTACAAAGGCACATCCGGGGTGCACAACGAGGTCAACGAGTTGTACGGCATGGTCACCAACTTAAACCTATCGGGCACGGGCTGCACGCTACAGGTACAAAGCGTACCGGTCTCGATGGCCAGCACCACGCTATGCGCCTCGCTAAAAGACGGCGACTATGTTGAAGTCAAAGGCCTATTTGCCAACGGCATTTTGGTGGCCCACAGGGTAGAGTTTGAAACCACCGGCGGCAACCGTGACTTGAGTGATTCTGACTACAGCGATGACCTGAACGACGACGACCATGATGAAGTCAAGCACAGCAGAATTCCATCGCCCGATACCGATAGCAGTTCTTCAAACAACCAGACCATCTATGAAATCTACGGCGTACTAAGCAACTGCACCAGCACCACCTGCACCCTCACCGCCAACGGCGTCGCCCTTACCGCTGACATCAGCACAACCGTTTGGGAGCACGGCACCGTAGTGACCAGCGGCCGGGTCGAAGCCAAGGGTTATATGACTTCTGCGACCGGGTTTAAGGTGTTGAAGATGGAGGCTAAGCGCTAGGGGACACTCAGCGTTCCTTTGAAGCCGTTTTTTGAATGAAACAAATGCAAGTGGCGTTACTCAGGCAGCTATCCATACGCTTTTAAGAAGTGCGCTGCGACCACTCCATCACAATGCGGTGCAGTTGCGCCACCCCGTCGCCTAGTGCGGCGGGTCCGGGTTGCAATATGTCTGGCGATTTGATTTCAAATAGTTGTTTGTTTTGCACGGCGGCTATAGCGTCCCAACCGGGGCGTTGTGCAACGGTCTCGGGCCGAAATTTTTTCCCGCACCAAGAGCCAATGATGATGTCGGGGTTACGCAAAATCACCTCTTGCGGATTCGCAATGATGCGGTTCTTGCCCAAGGATTGCCGCCCCAACTCGGCAAAGCAGTCGTCACCGCCTGCAATGGCAATGAGTTCTGATACCCATTGAATGGCGCTGATCTGCGGATGGTCCCACTCCTCAAAGTACACGATTGGGCGGCGCTTTAGGCCAGCCGCTTGCGCCTTGATGGCAGTCAAATTGGCGCGCATGGACTCTAGCAAAGGGGCGGCCTGGGCGCTGGCGTCCACCATGGCGGCCACCTGCCAAAGCATGGAAAAAATCTCATCGACACTGCGCTGGTTAAACACCGCAACCTGCACCCCAGCACGAATCAATGTTGCCGCAATATCGGCCTGCATATCCGAAAACCCCAATACACAATCGGGCTGCAGCGCCAAAATTTTTTCTATTTTTGCGCTGGTAAATGCACTGATACGAGGCTTCTCGGCACGGGCTTGTACCGGCCTGACGGTGTACCCAGAAATTCCCACAACGCGATGCGACTGCCCCAGCAGGTAGAGCCACTCCGTGGTCTCTTCGGTCATGCAAACAATGCGCTGGGGGCCGTTCATGGGGCGAAGGGGGATGTCCATGGAACGGATTGTAGATAGCGGCAAGATGAAACCAGCCAGTCCATGAATTTCTTGTTAGTACTTAGTTATCAATCACCATTTATTACTTTTTGGGTATGATCTGATCCTCTTAGGTGCATTCGAAAGGTCAATCCAATGTCCAATCCTCAAACCCGTGCTGAGATGCTTTTGAAGCTTCAGCAAGACCTAGAAGCCTTGTCGCTCAACGCTGCGGCCTACTTTGCTAAGCAGATCAAAGAAGAACTGGTGCGCAACCCCAACGCGACGCCAGCGCAAAGCGGTCAGGCTTTAGAAAAAATACTCTCTGCGCCAGGCAGTGACATGACGCCAAGCCAAGCCAAGCGCTTTGCAGCCCAATACCACGCGGTGGCAGCCTTGGATAAGGAAGGGGCAGGCGTTGTGGTGTTTAGGGACCGCAGGGACCAGCTATTGGCTGTGGGGGTAAGGGGCACTGATTTAGCCAACAACCTTAAGTCCGACTTGGTGGCAAACGCCGCTTTGGCAAAGGGTGATTTGCCCGCCAAACAGGTTGCGCATATTGTCAATTTTTTAGCCCGCAGCACCACACCTGCCGACCAAACAGTGCCGCAATTTGGCATCAAACCCGCCGCGCTTAATGCTGTAGAACTGGCGCAAAAAGCGGCCCTGCTAGCCGTCAGTCCGGTTGCTGCTGCCGTGATTGCGCCGCAGAACAAGCCGGTTGAACCCTTCGTATCAGGCTACACCAAAGGTGAAGGGACCGCCCTGGGTCGTTGCAAAGTGGCTGCGGGCCATTCGGAGGGCGGGCCAGAAAGCATCATGGCCAGCGCCTTGCTGCAATGCACCCGTTCTACCACCTATAACGCACCGCACCTGGCCACCAAAGACGCGCAAATCGTGCTTAACTTTGTCAAACAACAACTGGGCTTTTCGGCCGTGGATTTGACACAACTTCAAACGGTTGCCCTGGTCGGGTCAGGCCCTAAAGTAGTCGCGGGCCTGCACGCGTCTGCCCGCGCGCCAATGGAAACACTGCATATCCCCCCAACCGTCAACCCTTTGGCCGCCCACGGCGTGAAACTGGGATTGTTAGCGGCAGACGCCCGGTTGCAAATTGCTTTAGATCACCCGCACATGACCGGGCTAGAACAGGTCGATAAGCGCTTGCGAACCCTGTGGGTGGAGCAATTGACCGCGCCAGTCAAGGCGGTCACTGACACATGGAACCAAGCCGCCAAAGACCAACTTCACAAGCTGGTGCAATTGAATCAATGGGGCACCAAAGAGGTCGAAGCATTCGTCAATAGCGTCGCCAAAGAAGGCCAATCGCATCATCCTGCCCCAGCACAAACTAGCCCCCGCTTGCAGCTGCCAGAGCGCCCCCACAGCCCAACGCCGGGGGTACACAGGCTGCAGTGAGAATCCTAAGTCAAATGCTGCCCCAACACCCCGGCCAGTTCAAACATGGTGATTTGCGCCTTGCCAAACACCGGTAAGAGCTTGGCATCGGCATTGATGCTGCGCTTGTCTTTGGCGTCTTGCAGGCCATTGGCTTTGATGTAGTCCCACATTTTTTTGACCGCCTCGGTGCGCAGCACGGGGGTGTTGCCTATCACGGCGGCCAATGCGGTGCTGGGTGTTTTGCCGCCCGTGCCACCGGCGGCGGTGCGAGGCTTTTTAACAGCCGCTTTTTTGGCGGGGGCCGCCTTTGCAGAGACCGCTTTAGAACCCGTCTTTTTAGCCGCCACTGCAACAGCCGCAGCCGTCCCTCTGGCAACCGCCGTCTTGCGTGGTGGGAACTTGCTAGGCGCAAATTCAAAGTTGACCTTACCAGCAGCGGCGTCCCAGGCCAAATGGGCCTTAAAGGCCCGGCGCGTGCGCATAGAGACAAACTTGTCCAGCAAATCGGTTTTGCCGGTGGCCAGCAGCTTTTGCATTTGCTCTCTGGCAATGGGTTGCTGCAAGATCACCTGGCCGCTCTTAAAGTCGCAACTGGGCTCCACCTGTTTACTGCTGGGCAGGGATTTTTCGCACACATAGTTTTTGCCGTGCTCGTAAATGCCTGCGCCGCATTTGGGGCAAGCGCCCAATGCGGTTTGGGCACTAAAGTCCACCAGCTCGCCGTTTTCAGTATCGGCCCCGTCGTCACCAAAATCAAACTCCAGTTTGAAGTTCTTGGTGTCTTCATCGCGCACCAGTGCCAGCTCGGCCACAAATGGCCAGCCCGCTTTGGACCTAAAACCATCCAATGGCCCAATACGGTGCTCGGACAAAAAGGTTTCTACCTCAGCCAATTCAAAGGTGCGGCCCCCTGGGGTCTTGCCAAACGAGAAGCCGCAAGGCTCGGTCGCTTTGCCTTTGCCGCTGGCAGGTGTGCCGGTGCAGGTGTAGCGCCGGTAGTTTTCCATGACCACACCACCGCAGTTGGGGCAGGGGGCTTTAAGGGTGGCGTAGTTGCCGGGCACCGTGTCGCGGTCGTACTCTTTGGCTTTTCGTACCATGCGCTCGGTCATGGCGGCAATCTCGGCCATAAAGGTTTCGCGGCTTAGCTTGCCTTGCTCCATTTGCGCCAGCTTAAATTCCCACTCTCCTGTCAACTCGGGCTTGGTGAGTTCCTCTACCTCTAACCCGCGCAGCAGCGTCATCAATTGGAAGGCCTTGGCCGTGGGGATGATCTCGCGGCCTTCACGCAGCATGTATTTTTCAAGCAGCAGGCCCTCGATGATGGCGGCGCGTGTTGCCGGGGTGCCCAAGCCTTTTTCTTGCATGGCTTCGCGCAGTTCGTCGTCCTCCATGTTTTTGCCTGCGCTCTCCATGGCCCCCAGCAAGGTGGCCTCGGAGTAACGGGCAGGGGGCCGGGTTTTGAGGGCCTTGGCCTGTGCCGTTTCGTTCATCACCTTCTCGCCGGGTTGAACCGGCAGCAGGCTGTTGCTGCCTTTGCCATCGGCCTTGCCGTCGGCGTCCACGCTTTCGTCAAACGCCTCTTTGCCGTAAATGGCCAACCAACCGGGGTTGACCAACACCTTGCCCTCAGATTTGAACTGGTGGCCGGCCACCTCGCTGATGCGGGTGGTGATTTGGTATTGCGCACTGGGGTAGAACACCGCCATAAAGCGGCGTACCACCAAGTCATAGATTTTTTGTTCCGCATCACTCAAGCCACTAGGGGCTTGCAAGGTGGGGATGATGGCAAAGTGATCACTGACCTTGCTGTTGTCAAAAATGCGCTTGTTGGGCTTTACATAGCCCTGTTTAACGGCCAAAGCGGCGTGGGGGGCCAGGTGGCGCATATCGCTGCCGGCAATCATTTTGAGCGTGTCCTGGGCCACTTTAACGTAGTCCTCGGGCAAAGCACGTGAATCGGTGCGCGGGTAGGTTAAGGCTTTGTGGCGCTCGTACAGGCTTTGTGCAAGGGATAGTGTGGTTTTGGCCGAGAAGCCAAACTTGCCATTGGCTTCGCGCTGCAAACTGGTTAGGTCAAACAACAAAGGCGAGGCCTGGGTGGTGGGCTTGCTTTCTTCGGTGACCTTGGCGGGCAGGCCTTGGACGGCCTTGGCAATGGCCGCCGCTTGGTCCGCGGACCAGACCCGGTCGGCCTTTAGTTCGGGGTCGTCGCTCTTTTTGTGCGCAGGGTTGAACCATTTGCCAGGGTACAGGCCAGCCTCTACCCCAAACTCGGCGTGCACCTCCCAATAATCGCGGCTCACAAACTGGCGGATTTTTTCTTCGCGCTCCACCACCAAGGACAAGGTAGGCGTTTGCACCCGGCCCACAGTGGTCAAAAAGAAACCCCCATCGCGTGAGTTAAACGCCGTCATGGCGCGGGTGCCGTTAATGCCCACCAGCCAGTCGGCCTCGGAGCGGCAACGGGCGGCATCGGCCAAGGGCAGCATTTGTTTGTCGGTACGCAAATGGGCAAAGCCATCGCGTATGGCCTCTTGGGTCATGGACTGCAACCACAGGCGCGTCACCGGCAGTTTGACCTTGGCGTATTGCTGTATCAGTCTAAAAATCAACTCGCCCTCGCGCCCTGCATCACAGGCATTCACCAAGGCCCCAATGTCTTTGCGCTTGGCCAGCTTGGCCACGGCGTTCAGGCGGGTTTTGGTTTTGTCGATGGGCTTGATATCAAACTCGGGCGGAATCACCGGTAGGTTGGCAAAACTCCATTTGCCGCGTTTCAAGTCCAGCGCTTCGGGGGCGCAAATCTCTACCAAGTGGCCCACCGCACTGGTGACCACGTAGCGGTCGTTCTCAAAATACTCGGCGGCTTTTTCAAACTTGCCGCTTTGTGATGTGAGTGCCCTCACAATATCTTGGGCAACCGATGGTTTTTCTGCAATGACTAAGGTTTTCATCTGACTACAATCCGTTGTTGTGCGCGCATACGCGCGCGCCTGCACACCTTCACCATACCAAAATTTTGTTGCTGTGACCAACGCCCTGCCAAAAATCGATTCCCGCACCATTCAAGTTCGCAAAAGCGGCGTGCATGGCAAGGGGGTATTTGCCTTGCAGGACATCCCCAAAGGGCAGCGCATTATCGAGTACGTGGGTGAGATCATCACCTGGCAAGAGGCGCAAGACCGCCACCCGCACGACCTTAAGGACCCCAACCACACGTTTTACTTCCATGTGGATGAAAACCGGGTGATTGACGCCAAAGTGGGCGGCAACGCGGCGCGTTGGATCAACCACTCGTGTGACGGCAACTGCGTGGCCGACGAAGTGGAGGGCCGTGTGTTCATTGTGGCGCGGCGCACTATCCAAGCAGGGCAAGAGTTGAACTACGACTACGGACTGGTACTGGACGAGCGTTACACCAAAAAGCTTAAAGCGGAATACGCTTGTTGGTGCGGCACCACCGCCTGCCGGGGCACGCTGTTGGCACCTAAGGCGCGACGCCCACAAACCTAGTGCCAAGGTTCACCCCAAAATGCCAGACCTTCCCACCCCGACGCACACGCCTAAGAGCCTACAAGCCTTGGCCACCCAGGTTTGGCCGGGCCTAGCCCTTGAATTTTTAGAGTCGGTGGACTCCACCAATCTAGAAGTACAACGGCGTTGGCGTGCTACGCGTCAGCACGCGATATTGTTGGTGGCCAAAAGCCAAACCGCAGGTCGCGGTAGGATGGGTCGGCAATGGCAAAGCAAAAGGGATGCGTCGCTCACGTTTTCGGTGGGTTTGCCCCTGCCCATGCAGGACTGGTCAGGCCTGTCGCTGGCGGTGGGCTTGGCGGTGGCCACTTCGCTTCATCCCGCTATTGGCCTGAAGTGGCCCAATGACCTGTGGGTGCGGGGTGAAGACGGACGTATGGGCAAGTTGGGCGGTATATTGATTGAAAGTGTGGGCAGTGGTGCCAGTGACCAAGGTGGGAACAGCCTTTTGGTGATTGGCATAGGCCTAAACCTTGCGCCCCAGCCGTTTGAAGGGGTGTCGGTGCCCCCCGCGTTTTTGCAAACACTGCTGCCTGGCATTGCCCCGCTAGAGGCCTTGGCACGCATCGTGCCTGCCTTGATGACCTCCATCAGACAGTTTTTGCAAACCGGCTTTGCGCCGTTTCAAGCCGGTTTTTGCGCGCGCGACGTGCTCGCGGGCAGGGCCGTTGAATTGAGCAATGGTGAAAGCGGCGTCGCCGTTAGGGTAGACATGGATGGTGCGCTGCTGCTACAGAGCACAGGCACAGGCCTTGTTAATTCAACCTTGCAACGGGTGGTCAGTGGGGAAGTGAGTGTACGGCTGTCAACGCTGCCGAGCACGCCAGCGCACTAGCGCGAGCACGTGCCCAAAGGCCTAGCCTAGGCCGCTTTGGTAGTGCCCAGTTCCATCCTCTAAAAATGAAATATTTTGCTCTCGTATCAGTGCCGCCGCGTCGTCATAGAGAAATGGCAAAAAGGCAAAGCGCCTCCCGCGCGTGACCTCCGAAACAGCGTGCAACAACGAGCATGAAAAAACGACCGCCCCACCAATTGGCGGCTTGTAGCGACGATGGCCATACTCCGGGAACCCGATCTCACCGCCTTCAAAGTCGTCGTTAAGATTGATGGAGACGGCAAAGCGCCTGTGCGCCGTTCCTTTGGTGGTGTTGTCGCGGTGGGGTCGAAAATGGGCTTGGTCTTTGGCGTCGTAACAGCCAACAATGTAACGCTCCATCCGAGTCACCGTAAACGCATGCGCACGGTAAATCATAGGAACAATGCGACGCATGACGCGCAGATTGCAGGCGTTGATCAGATCAATCTCTTGCAGGGTGTAGTCACGGCGGCGCTTGTGTTGGTGATCCTGAACAGTGACCGTTCGTCCGTCCACTTCGCGCATAAAACCAGATTCTTCTCCCCCGTCGGCCTCGTACAGTGCTATCAGTTGTTGGCAAAACTCGGGTTCAAACACTTTGGGCAAAAACAATATTGGGGCCTGTAGTTCTACACCGGCAAAGCGATTGACAGGAGGTAACTGGTCGATAAAATTCAGCACCTTGGCTATATCTGAACGATCGGGCGCAAAATCAACGGTGGTCATAACACGCAAGCTTGGATCAAGCACCACCCATAGGCGCCTGACATAGGGCTGCAGCCCAGCGGTGTGCGCGGGCAATGACCCATACTGCTTGCCTATAGCGCCATCAAAGTCCCAAAAATACCGGTAACCGGGGTACTGATCTTTTACGCGCTGCGCACTTTCGTCACTTGGGTCGTGACTGACACCAAAAAAACAAGCGGTCGTATCGTCGAAAAAACTTGGCCGACTTTGCATTGCGCGGATGGCTGATCGGCTGTGATCGTCTACGGCAGAACCAAAAAAACACAACACGATGTAGCGCCCCGCGGCGGTGTGAAAAGTGTAGCGGGGGTTGGCAAACGAGCGCTGTTGAAACCATGGTGCTGGGTCACCAGCAAGTAGTTGGACATAATCTAGCATCGGCAAGCCTTAACATAACAGCAGTTGATTTGCACCAAGTTAGTAGTGTAAATTACGCACCGGCGGCGCTTCCACCAGAAAAACAAAGTGAAACCATTGACACCTATTAGCAAAACCCGCAAACCCATAGCCGCCTATATCGTAATTTTGCTGTGCGCCAACTTGGGCTTTTTTGTATGGGCACAGGGCCTGCTGACGCCGTTTGGGTTTGGTAAGCCAGATCCCAGCGAACCCCAGCGTCTGGGGCGCCAGATCTTTCCCGAGCGTGTGACGATAAATCCACCCTTAGCACCAGTCAGTGCGCTCGGTTCAGGTCCTAGCCAATAAGCATTGACAATTAGGCTTAGCCAATCACCGCAGAGAACGCCGGTTTTACAAGCTTTCTAACACTGCCAAGGCTTTGAACCTCACACTCAACAGGGCCCCGGGCATATGGAGGTCGTTGCTAGCGGATTGGATTGACAATTCAGAGTCATGCTTTTGGGCAATTTCTTGGACAATGGCAAGCCCTAAACCGGAGCCGTCGGCGTTGGTACCCAGTGCGCGGTAAAACGGCTGCAGAACCAATTCTCGCTCGGCCTCGGGGATGCCCGGCCCATTGTCTTCTATCTGCAATACCAGGGCCCTGCCAAAGCGGTCTAACAACAAGCGCACGGTCACCACCCCTTGCCGCTGTTCCGTGCTGGGCGTGTAATGAATAGCGTTGTCTACCAAGTTGCGCACCAGCTCTTTTAGCAAGGTAGCATTTCCGGCCACCCTACCAGCAGGGTCTTCGCTGGCGACACCCTCGTAGCCCAAGTCTATTTTTCTGTCCAAGGCTTTGGGCACCAAGTCTTGTACTACTTCTAAAACCAAAGCGGCTAGGTCACAGGCGGTCTTGACCAGTGCGTGGCCACCCGCATCGGCCCTGGCCAGTGCCAACAACTGGTTGACGGTGTGCGTGGCACGCATGCTGGAGCGACCAATTTGTGCCAAGCTGTGCTTGAGCACCTCAGCATCGATAGAGTCCCGCAGAGCTAAATCTGCCTGCATTCGAAGGCCAGCCAATGGGGTTTTCAGTTGATGAGCGGCGTCTGCCAAAAACCGCTTCTGCGAGGCAACAGAGTCTTTTAAACGCTCGAGTAAATCGTTTACCGCCATGACCAAGGGAACGACCTCTTGCGGCACTGCACTGTCGTCCAAGGCGCTCAAGTCGTCGGGCTTGCGGGCACGTATACGGGCTTCCAACTGGTTGAGTGGCTTCAAGCCCCGCGCCAGAGCCAGCCACACAAGAAGCACCGCCATCGGCAAAATGACAAACTGCGGCAGCATGACGCCTTTGATAATCTCAGCGGCCAAAACCGAACGTTTGTCTCGAGTCTCGGCCACTTGCACGGCCACCTGCGGCGAACCGGCCGGTCCCAAATCCACCCAGGTCGAGGCCACCCGCACTTTGACACCCCGAATTTCATCGTCTCGCAAAGATATCTCGCCAAAATAGTTGCGTGGCGACAACGTAGGCGGGGCGATATCTTTGTCACCACTGACAAGCTCACCTTTTAGGCCCAGCACCTGGTAGTAAATTTGATCCGCATCGTCGGCCCGCAGCAACTCACGCGCCTGCTGCGGCAGATTGAACTGAACCTTGTCGCCGGGCATAAAGGTGACCAATTGGGCCAGGGCCTGCACGTTGTACTCCAGTGCCCGGTCGAACGGCTTGTCGGCAATCGTTTGCGCTACCAGCCAAGTCAACACGAGGCTCACCGGCCAAATCAAAAGCAAGGGCGTAAGCATCCAGTCCAAAATCTCGCCAAACAGCGAGCGTTGCTCACGCTTAAATCCAATCATGGGCGCACGCCTTGCCGGGTTGACATTAGCCTGTCACGGTGAGATTTTTTCTAGGCAATAGCCTAGGCCTCGGACCGTCACAATGCGTATAGGCCCCTTTTCGATTTTTTTGCGCAGGCGGTGGATATAGACCTCGATGGCATTGTTGCTCACCTCTTCCCCCCACTCGCACAAACGCTCCACCAGTTGGTCTTTGCTAACCAGACGCCCCGTGCGTTGCAGCAGCACCTCTAAAAGACCCAACTCACGCGCCGACAAATCAACCATCTTGCCGTCAATCGCGGCCACGCGTCCGCCTTGGTCGTACTCCAGAGGGCCATGTTTAATCATGTTGGTAATGGCACCCATGCCACGCCTGGTCAAGGCGCGCACACGCGCTTCAAGTTCCTGCAAGCTAAAGGGCTTGGCCATGTAGTCGTCGGCACCGTAGTCTAGGCCTTTGACGCGCTCCTCCACACTGTCGGCCGCCGTCAAAATCAGCACCGCTAATTTTGAACCACGGGCACGCAAGCGCCGCAGCAC
Organism: Burkholderiaceae bacterium; assembly: GCA_040382935.1. Taxonomy (GTDB): domain Bacteria; phylum Pseudomonadota; class Gammaproteobacteria; order Burkholderiales; family Burkholderiaceae_C; genus JALQUL01. The sequence continues at coordinate 390 of JBEIEP010000026.1, read as the reverse complement.
TTCTAGGCCATGCAAACGCGGCAGGCCCAAGTCCAAAATCAGCAAGTCGAACTCGGTATTGGTCATCAGCGCCGCATCGGCCTGCGCGCCATCGGGCACATGATCGACCGCAGCGCCAGCACCTCGCAGCGTGCGCAGCAGCCCGTCGGCCAACACTTGATCATCTTCTGCAATCAGTATTCGCATAGCGGGTCCTTGGATGTTGGGCGGAGCAAGGCGACACAGTGCCCCAAGCCCCCTAATTTTAGCCTAGGGATGGTCTGAATAACCCCCGCCAAAGCGAGGGCTGAATCGTAAATGTTCAGATGTTGGAACCGATGCACGATTTTGGGGCAATTGGGCCTGTTTTTGGGGTGTTTTTGCCCCCTTTGGGGCCTTTGCCCGCGTTCT
>JBEIEP010000025.1:0-49309 GCA_040382935.1 Burkholderiaceae bacterium | reverse complement strand
TGCCAATGAAAAGCACGTCGCCTTGTCCACAGGCAAGCCCCGTGGATAACCCTGCAGCGGTGATAATCAACCTAGAGTCCGATCTGATCAGACTCTAATTCCAAGAACCTAAATGTGTCCGTGGAAACGGGGTAAGTCCAGGGTGCCGCTTTTGGCCGCGGTAGCGGTCGGCTTGTGGGGGGGGGCGGGCTTCGGTACCAGTGGCCCTTTTTGCCCGCATCCTGCACTGGCTAAGGCAATTGTCATCGCGCAAAGTGCCCCCCACAGGCGGGGCGCTAAAATCGAAACAAGACAGATATGCATCGGAGTATTTTAATGGCACAGTTCGATTATCTTCAGGCTGCAGAATCGTTGCTAATGACCGTTGAGGCACAGGTTGACACCCTTAATGACAGTACCGACATCGATTGGGAGATTCAACGCGTCGGCAATATGATGACTTTGACCTTTGCTGATCGCTCACAAATCGTGATAAACCTGCAAAAACCCTTGCGCGAGGTGTGGTTGGCATCAAAAACAGGCGGATTTCATTACCGCTTTGACGGAACGAATTGGCAAGACACCAAAACGCAGGGCGAGTTCTTCCAGCAACTTAGTCAAGACGCTACCCGTCATTCGGGCCGTCAGGTCAGCTTTAGGCCGCAATCCTGATGGTTGATGGCAGCGGACCTAGCGACTCAAAGAGAAGCGCTTAGTTCCTGAATAGATCAAGGATTCCGCGCCTTTCGTCATCGACCACCTTCTTGGGTGCGGTGGATGATTCCGGGTTCTCGCCGTTCAGCCCCAAGCTTTTTATACCCAATTCCGGCGTGTACTCGCTGAAATACCAGTCGTTGCCGATCCGGGTGATCCCCTCAGGGGGTACGGGTTCGGTAACCGGCACCCCTTTTAATGCCACCTCCATAAACCGGATCCAGATAGGCAAACTCAACCCCCCTCCAGTCTCCCGTGAGCCTAGGTTTTTCGGGGTGTCATGGCCTACCCATGCAACCGCAACCACTGACTCGTGATACCCCGCAAACCATGCGTCTATCGCGTCGTTGGTTGTGCCTGTTTTGCCGTAGATGTCTGTCCGCTTCAATGTGCCTGCTGCCCGCGCAGCAGTTCCGCGTGTCGTAACTTCCTGCAACAAGCTCGTCATCAAGAACGCATTGCGTGGTTCGATGACTTGGTTAGAAGCATCGGGCTTGGCTTCTTTGGCAACATAGAGTGGGTTTTTCCGCTGATCCGTGATCTTCGTTATCAAGGTGGGTACCAAAAAGTGCCCACCATTGGCAAATACGCCGTAGGCGCTGGCCATTTGTATGGGTGTAACCGACCCTGCGCCCAGTGCAATAGTCAGATACGGGGGATGCTTGGCCGCGTCAAATCCAAATCGGGTGGCCCAATCCTGAGCCGTCTCAGCGCCGATGTTCTGCAATACCCGGATTGACACCATATTCTTTGACCTCGCCAGAGCCGTGCGCATAGGCATAGGTCCCTCAAACGTACCGTCATAGTTCTTGGGTTCCCAGGCCTGCCCTCCGGTTTGCGCTGCGCTGAAAAAGAGTTCCGAATCGTTGATCACTGTCGTTGGCGTAAATCCTTTTTCCAAAGCGGCGGAATAAATGAAAGGTTTAAACGTTGAGCCGGGTTGGCGCCAAGCTTGGGTAACGTGATTAAACTGGTTGGCACCGAAATCAAATCCGCCGACCAACGCTTTGATGGCGCCTGTTTTTGGGTCAAGCGCCACAAATGCCCCTTCGACAAGAGGCAATTGAGTCACCTCCCAATGGCCTTTCGCTGCTTTAGTTACCCGAATCAAAGCCCCACGGCGAATTTTTTGATTCACCGGGGCTGAATCGCTCAGAGCGGTCTGCACCCGCCGCAATCCCTCTCCTGCAATGGTAATGATCTCACCGGTTTGAAGCTGTGCCGAAAGTTGTCGAACACCAGCCGCTAAGACAACTGCTGGCAGTAGGTCGCCATTTGCAGCATGTTCAGAAAACGCCTCATCCATGGCGTCTTCCATCTCTTTTGCATCGCTTGACAGCGCAATGTATCTTTCAGGACCACGATAACTTTGCTTACGGTCATAGTCAAGTAGCCCCTGCCTCAGAGACTGATAGGCGGCTGATTGCTGAGCATCATCGATGCTGGTGTGCACCTCCAAGCCGCGGGTGTACGCGTAATCGCCATACTGCGCATACACTAGTTGACGCACTTGCTCGGCTACGTAATCGGCCGATACCTTGTAATGGTCGCCGCTGGGTAGTACCAACAGAGTTTCAGCTTTGGCCTGCGCGGCTTGCGCCTCTGAAACAAAACCGTTTTCCAGCATGCGCTCGATAATGTACTGTTGACGCTTTCGCGCGCGCGCTGGATTTACAACGGGGTTATAGGCCGATGGTGCTTTAGGCAATCCGGCCAACATAGCAGCTTCAGCGATAGACAACTGCATCAACGTCTTGCCAAAATAGGTTTCTGCCGCAGCCGCAAACCCGTAGGCCCTCTGACCCAAATAAATCTGGTTCATGTAGATTTCCAAGATTTGGTCCTTGGTCAGAGCGCTTTCTAGCTTAAATGTAAGGAGTGTTTCAAAGAGTTTACGGGAGTAGGTGCGCTCAGATGATAGGTACACGTTGCGGGCCACTTGCATCGTGATCGTAGAAGCCCCCTGGCTACGTGATGCTCCTAAATTGGCTAGCGCTGCCCGCAACACGCCTTTGTAGTCAATCCCGCCATGCGAGTAAAAATTCGAGTCTTCAATCGCAAGCACTGCATTTTTTATCACTGGCGGTATGTCCTTGAAAGGAACATAGTTGCGACGCTCCTCCCCAAACTCTCCGATTAAAGTGCCCTGCGCCGAGTACACCCTCAGTGGCAACTTGGGCCTATAGTCCGAAAGCTCATTAACGTCAGGCAAACTTGGATAGGCCACGGCCATAAAGACCAGCGCGCAGATGAGAACGATGGCTGCCAAGGATCCTAAAGCTGCTGCGAACCATAGGACGGCGAGCCTCCAAGCCGGGCCATTTTTAGAGGCTAAATTTATGGTTTTGGTCATTTCGGGAAACAAGATTTGATTTTCGGAGGAAAGTCATTCATCAATCCACACCTACAACGCGTCTATGACGAATATTTCAATACAATGCGGTAGTCGGATCGATTGCCACTGGCAATCCTGAACAGGCGCCCAAGCGCACGGCGCGCTCCGGTCGAAGTTGGGTATGGCATAGTTTGACTGGGGTGGCGCAATTCGCGTTGGCATGGTAACCTTATAGACTTACAAAAACTCGATTGGAGTTGATGAGTTTTGTGTAACAGAGGTTGGATCTGGCGCGTGGCAGTCAAGCGTTCAATCGGACTGCTTAGCAGGTCAGTATTTTGGGTGATTTGTAATTTACTAGGATAACTTGTGGCAACTACGCTGGATCGCATTGCGACGTTGTTTGGAAAACGGTCATCTCCTTTCTTGGGTCTGGACTTGGGAGCGTCATCCGTGAGGGTGGTTGGCATTAGCAAGGACAACACAGGTAAGCTTTCACTTGACGTGTGTGTCAGCGAACGTCTTCCGCCAGGGGCAGTTATTGGAGGCAGCATCACTAATCTTGATGCGGTTGCAGACATTATTGAACGTCTGCTGGAAAAAAATGGTGTGCGAACGAAAAACGTTGTGATGGCGCTGCCCACTGCCGCTGTTGTGACGCGAAAGGTACGTATTGCGCGAGATCTGAAAGACGCTGAATTTGATGCGCAGGTAGAGTTAGAAGTAAGTCCGTATTTGCCTTGGGCAATTGATGATGCATCCATCGATTTCCATGTGGTATCTTCCAATGCCCTTGACACAGAGACGGAGGTTTTGGTCGCGGCCGCAAGGCGGGACATGGTTGAAGAGCGGGCGACCTTGGCTGATGCATCCGGGCTGGATCTAATCGCGCTTGACGTCGAACCCTATGCGCGGACGCGTGCAGCCAAGCATCTAACGGGTACGACGGGACTGGATAATCCAAAAGAATTGGTTGCAATCATCGAGATTGGTTCCTCGACGACTCTTTTTCAGGTGTCAAAAAATGACGAGATTATCTACGATAGAGACTTGCCTTTTGGTGGTATGCATCTTACGCAGTTAATTGAGCGCGTCTACGGTTTGGAGCCGGCAGAGGCAGAACGCCAAAAGAGAAGCCGAGAGTTACCTTCGGGATTTGAAGGAAAGGTCATCGTGCCCTACATCAACAATGTGGCAGCAGAGATTGAGCGGGAGCTGCATGCATTTCATTCCAAATCTGGCCCTTCACGTATCGCAAATGTTCTTTTATCTGGAGGTGGGGCTTGCTTACCCGGACTGGCGAAAGCGGTTGCTAGTCAATCAGGGCTGCCCAGCTCTTTGGCGAATCCTTTCGTTGGAATCGGACTCAAAAAAGATTCGCTTAAGAGTAGACTCAAGACGGAGCGCCCGGGTTACCTTACAGCAGTTGGGTTGGCATTGAGGGGGATGGTGCAGTGATTACTTTTAATTTGCTTCCGTACCGGGAAGGGCTTAGGCTGCGCAAAAGGCAAGAATTTTTGGTATCAGTTGTCATTGCTGGATTGTTTGGGTTGATACTAGCGGTGCCTAGCAACATGGTGCTGGAGTATGTTCTTGAGCAAGAAAATTTGAAAAACCGACTATTGAAAGATGAAATAGGTCTACTTGAAAAAAAGATTGGTGAAGTCGCCGACTTTGAAGTTGAAATTTCAGCACTTGAATCTCGTCGCAAAGCCGTTGAAAACCTTCAGTCAGAAAGAAACCTACCGGTTCAGATCTTAGCTGATTTAACGAGGTTGATTCCTGAGGGGGTTTATCTGACCTCTATGAGCCAAGAGTCAAAACGATTTGTTCTAAGCGGGGTGGCTCAATCCAATCAACGTGTCTCTGATCTGCTTAAAAGTCTTGAAACAAAAGGACAGTGGATTGGGTCTCCTGAGTTGGTCGAGATAAGTGCAGTCGGTACTGAGTCTAATTCTAATAATCAGCCTAGCACTGTTCAGTTTACTATGTATATTAAATTAAAACAACAATCTGGTAGTAGTACTGATTCGGCTCAAGGTGCCAATCGTTAAGTTTTAATTTATTTGTTTTACTCACCATGAAATTATTCTGGAAAAAAAACCATGATATAAGGAAATTGTCCTTAGATTGGAGGTCGCAGTTTAAAAATCTTAGCGGAGTTGATCCTTGGCTTTGGCCAAAACTTCCGACGATAGTCTTGTATGGGGTAGTTGCTTTGGCTGGGTACATTTTTGCATGGTTTTTTTTACTCGGATCTACTGTAACTGCCATTCAAGATATGATTGCTGAAGAAGTCACTTTAAAGCAGTCATTTACGGCGAAGTTGAGTAAGGCTAACAATTTGGTTTTTCTAAAAGAAAAAAAGCAACAAGCTATTTTATTAGTGAGTCAATTAGAAAGGCAATTGCCTAGTACTGCGGAAATGGATGCTTTATTATCCGATATCAATCAAAGCGGTATTGAGCGAGGGCTTAGGTTTGAGCGGTTGAAGCCGGGAGCGATGGAGATAAAAGATTATTATGCGGAGTTGCCTATATCAATGCAAGTTAGTGGAAAATTCCATGATTTTGCAGCATTTACCGCGGAGGTGGCGGCGTTGTCAAGAATTGTTACCTTGCACAATATTCAAATTTCATCAAATAAAGATGGTCGAGATGTTTTAAAAATAGATGCCACAGCAAAAACGTATAGGTATCTAAACGACAACGAGTTATCTGCTCAACGTAAGACTAAACGCGATGTCGAGGTAAAGGCGGATCAAAAATGATGCGTATCGCTTCCATTGCTTCACTTCTGGCACTTTCCCTTTGCTTTTCAGGGTGCAGCAAAGAGTCGACAGACGATTTGAATTTGTGGCTTATAGCGCAAAAAAAGGCGCCTGTCGCTAAGCCAGTCATTACGCCTGATCCCGTCAAGTTTATTCCGGTTGCGTACGAACTTGGGCACTTAGTAGATCCCTTCTCGGTTCGGAAACTGGTTAACGTATTGAAGCCTGATAAGCAGACCAATAGCAACCAGCTACTCAACAATGAGCTTGAACGCAGAAAGGAGCCTTTGGAGCAATACCCTAGAGAATCCTTTTTGTTTTCTGGTTCCATCAATAGAAGTGGGAAGCCTATAGGCTTGGTAAAATTGGGTAAACAGCTCTACTATGTCAAAGTGGGCGACTATATCGGACAAAATTTTGGTCGAGTTGTAAAAATTTCAGAATCCGAGTTGTCAATTAGAGAAATTGTGCAGAGTGGATCGGGTGATTGGGAAGAGCGAATGACGATCATGCAGTTGCAGGAGAATAGCCAATGAATTTTAATGTTGAACCCCTTCGTAGAATCTTGGCGACGTTATTGCTTTTTATAGGTGGTATTGGTTTGCCAGCCTTGGCATATTCCCAGCCCGTTGTCGTCGGCATAACTACGTCCGTTCAGGAGGGCGTCGATGTGCTAAAGATTGATTTTGCCTCCAACGCCCCAAAAGACGCAGTTGCGTACACTATTGCGTCTCCTACCAGATTGATTATTGATTTGCCGACTGCAAAGTCGGCCTTGAACCAAAACAAGCTGGACTTTGCCCAAGGGTCAATTAGGGTAATTAATGTTGTTGAAGCGGCAGACCGGACTCGATTGGTGGTCACCTTAAAGCACACAGCCCTGCACACAATGAGTACGACGGGGAACTCCATAGTGGTATTATTCAGGCCGGTTCAGGATCAAACTCCTTTGACGGTTAACCAGGCGGTGATTGCTGAGCCTAGTAATGAAATTCTGCAGAAATTGGGTTCCGTTGATTTTAAGCGCATAGCTGACGGCGGGGGTCGGATTGAGGTTCCTTTGCCTAGTAACAAATTGGGTGTCGATGTCAAGCAAATTGGCCCAGAGTTAGTTATTGAGTTTCTGAAAAGTACCGTTCCAGATAGTCAGCGTCGTCGGCTAGATGTAAAGGATTTTGGTACGCCCGTTCAGTACCTCAACACCAGCGTCTCTGGGGATAGAGTTAGGTTGGTAATCGAAGCTAAAGGCGCATGGGAGCACACTGTTTTTCAAAGCGACACAAAACTGACGATTGATATAAAGACCCCTTTAATTGATGCCAACAAGGTTAGCCAGGGAGTCGGTTATACAGGGGAGAAACTCTCGCTCAATTTTCAAAACATTGAGATTCGATCCTTGCTTCAGGTTATCGCTGACTTTACTAACTTCAATATCATTACCTCAGAGTCCGTCTCAGGTAATGTAACTCTGCGCCTAAAGGATGTGCCTTGGGATCAGGCGCTGGACATTATTTTGCAAACTAAATCGCTTGGTATGCGTAAATCGGGTGGGGTGCTTTGGATTGCCCCCAAAGAAGAACTGGCGGCCAAAGAGAAACGGGAGTTGGACGCTCAGTTGGCGATTCAAAATGTCGAGCCTTTGAAAACTCAAAGTTTTCAATTGAACTATACAAAGGCGACGGATATTATTGCCCAACTAACACCACAGACGGGAGCTGGCGAAGGTGGCAAAGGTGGTGTTTTATCCCCAAGGGGAAGCGTCGTTGCAGAGCCACGCACCAACCAGCTTTTTGTTACGGATATAGCCTCCCGTTTGGTGCATGTGCAGGAAATGCTAGCCAAGCTAGACGTTGCGGTACGCCAAGTTTTGATAGAGGCACGCATTGTTGAGGCCAACGATAGTTTTGGCAAATCTCTTGGTGTCAAGTGGGGTGCGGCTGACCTGAGTTCAGCTCGAGGTGGTCAGGGTGGTGAACCAATTGGATCGACAGGCACACGAATAGGTATTGGAGCTACGTATGACGCGGCCACCATTAGCTCAGGTCAGTCGTCAGGATCGCTCACCACCACTAACACGCAATTGGTGAGCATGCCTGCGACCGGGCAAGGGGGCTATAGTCCAGCATCTATTGCGGTGTCTTTGTTCAGCGGTATCGCAGGGCGTTATTTGAATTTGGAACTTTCGGCTCTGGAGGCTGATGGCAAGGGAAAAATCGTTTCTAGCCCCCGAATCGTCACGGCAGACCAAACCAAGGCATTGATTGAACAGGGAACCGAGTTGCCTTACCAAGCAGCCACTGCAAGCGGCGCTACCTCTGTTCAGTTCAAAAAAGCCAACCTCAAACTAGAGGTAACGCCACAGATTACCCCCGAAGGCAATGTGATTCTTGACTTGGATGTCACCAAGGACAGTGTGGGTCAATCAACTTCTGCCGGGTTTGCCATTGATACCAAACACATTAAGACCCAGGTGTTGGTTGAAAACGGTGGAACTGTCGTTATTGGCGGTATTTTTGAGGTTATCGAAACCGAGTCAGAGGCCCGTGTACCTGTGCTGGGCGACCTTCCATTTGTGGGTAACGCGTTCAAATCCAAAACACGTAAAACGTCCAAACAAGAAATGCTGGTGTTTATCACACCCAAGGTGATTAGCTCGGGGCAAGTGGTGCGTTAGAGCTTGTTAATCTGTTGTGGCATTAATTTCCCTGATTGGACTGCCGGGCTCTGGTAAAACGACGATTGGATGGAATCTGGCCAAGCGTGTGGGTCTGCCTTTTTACGACTCTGATCAGATCATCGCGCAGCGCTTGGGTTGTTCCATTCGTGATTTCTTTGACCGTGAGGGCGAAGAAAAATTTAGAGACCTCGAGCAACAAACCATTGCAGAGTTGGTGCGGTCAGATGCTGGCGTTTTGTCTACGGGTGGTGGCGTGGTGTTACGCGCTGCTAACCGTGAGATGCTCACTTCGCACAGTGATGTGGTTTATTTACGCGCCACCCCCGAAGAGCTTTTTCGCAGGTTGCGTTACGACCGCGACCGTCCGCTATTGCAGGTGGCAGACCCTCTTGGGCGCTTGCGTGAACTGTTTGGTCAACGTGACCCGTTGTATAAAGAAACGGCGACCTTTGTGGTAGAAACCCATAGACCGTCGCACAGCAAAGTCCTCAGTATCTTGTTGATGCAGTTGGAGCTTGCAGGTAAATTGCCCACACAAACTCATAAGCCGGTTGTTGATTCACGCCTAAATGTCCGTGCTGGTTGAACCCCTAGCTTCAAATGATAGAAAAACAGACGAATACCCGCCAAACAGTCGATATCGACCTGGCTGGGCGTGGGTATTGCATACAAATTGGTCCCGGTTTACTAAACTTGTCCGCGACCTATGCGCAGTTGCCTGAGGCCAGTAGCGCAGTCATCATCACCAACACGACGGTCGATGCGTTGTATGCCGATGGTGTGCATGCAGCCTTGCAACAGCGCTATGGTTTTGTACACAAGATTGTTCTACCTGATGGCGAGAAACACAAAACTTGGGCGAGTCTCGATCTCATTTTTAGTGCGTTGCTTGAGAAGCGGTGCGACCGAAAAACGCTGCTCTTTGCTCTGGGTGGTGGTGTCATTGGGGACATGACTGGTTTCGCTGCAGCGTGTTTTATGCGAGGGGTGCGTTTTGTTCAGCTGCCAACGACCCTGCTAGCTCAGGTTGATTCGTCGGTGGGCGGGAAAACGGGCATCAACCATCCCTTGGGTAAGAACATGATAGGTGCCTTCCATCAGCCGGTACTGGTTGTTTGCGATACGGACACCCTAAAAACCTTGCCAGGGCGCGAGCTCTCGGCAGGTCTGGCCGAGGTTATCAAATATGGGCCAATTGCCGACGAAAATTTTCTTCGCCGACTGGAAGTGGACATTGAAAAAATACGCCAACTTGAGCCAATCGCGACCGCGTTTGCAGTGCAGCGTAGTTGCCAAATCAAGGCCGCCATCGTTGCCAGTGACGAAAAAGAAGAGGGGCTTCGCGCCCACCTGAACTTTGGGCATACCTTTGGTCACGCGATAGAAGCCGGAATGGGTTATGGCCGTTGGCTGCACGGCGAGGCCGTCGCTGCGGGTATGGTGATGGCGGCGCATTTGTCAGTGCGTTTGGGCTTGCTACATCCCGAAAAGGTTAAGGCGTTGACGGCATTGATTGATCGGGCTGGATTGCCGACGATGGGTCCTGTGCTGGACTCGCAGGACAACGCCAAACGCTACTTGCAACTTATGCGTATAGACAAAAAGTCGCAAAATGGAGCGATTCGATTTGTAGTGATCCACAATGACAATAGTGCCTCGCTTCAAACTGTACCTGACGAGTGGGTGGCGCAAGTGATTGACGCATGCTGCCAAGCCTGATGTCCACGGCCACTCTGTGCGGCTGCTGAACAATTATTTGTTGCACCATGCATCGTCCAGATAAACAGTCAAAAGCGGTACAGCCGTCTGCGGCTATGGTGCAGCTTGCATCCCTTTTGCGCCCCGGTCAGTCTATACATTTACTCAAAGCTTTGCACATCCTTACCCGCGAAGGCAAGCTCAATCAAGATTCACTGCGCAAGCTCAAACAAATCTACCATCTCTACCAGTTCATTGAGACTGAGCTGAATCGGCTGGCACCCCTTAGTCCTGAAATTACCGTGGCCGACTTGGGTGCAGGCAAGTCGTATCTGGGATTTTTGATCTACGAACTTTTCTTCCAATCCCGCGAAAAGGGGTCGGTGGTGGCCATAGAGAGCAGACCCGAACTGGTTAAAGGCTCACTTTTGTTGGCCGAGCAAATGCGTTTTGACCGCATGAAGTTTTTGGCCTGCACAGTGCAAGAGGCTTCGCTGTCCTCTCAACTACCTGAAACAGTGGACCTGATAACCGCGCTGCACGCCTGCGATACCGCCACCGACGACGCCATTGAGTTCGGCTTGAAAAAAGGTGCGAAAACCATGGTGTTGGTACCCTGCTGCCAAGCGTATGGGGCGCGGTTGATGAATCAAAATAAGGCACTGAAATTGGCCAAGTCTCCGCTGGCCGAGTTATGGCGTCACCCCTTGCATACGCGCGAATTGGGTAGCCAAATCACCAATGTCTTGCGCTGCCTGAATTTGCAGGCGCGCGGGTACCAAATTGTCGTCACCGAGCTTGTTGGCTGGGAGCACAGCATGAAAAATGAACTCATCATTGCGCGCTATACGGGCCAGAGAGTGTCGACCGCAAAAGAGCGGCTACAGGTCTTGGTGCAGGAGTTTGGTCTGCAGTCCATGGCAGAGCGCTATTTCGAGACGTAACCATGGCACGCCTGCCCCGTCTGGCCATCCCTCAACAACTGCACTTTGTATGCCAAACTGGCCACAATGGTGCAAACGCCTTTCAGGATGCAACCGACGCCCAAGCGTTCCTGGACGCATTGCGCGACGCAACATCACGTTACGCTGTCCAATTGCACGCCTATATGGTTTTGCCTGAACGCTATGGACTACTGATCACACCGCTGGTAGAGGGGGCATTGTCCGAGTTTGTTCAGGCGCTAGGGCGAAGCTACGCAAGGCAATTCAACCGGCGTCATGTGCGTAGCGGCACCATATGGAACGGACGCTTTCAAGTGACGGTGCTTGAGACCCATCTCTACTATGAGGATGTTATGACCTGGATGGCCGGTCAAAGCGCAATGGCCTCCTCGGTTACCGGTTGGCCTCTGGTTCTAGGCAGTAGTGCACCCCACTATTTTGGCAGCGTACAGGAGCGTTGCATCACGCCACATCCCCTATGGTGGGCGATAGGAAATACCCCTTTTGAGCGTGAATCAGTGTTTCAGCGACAGGTTGACAAGGGGTTGAGTGACGCCAAAGCGATTGAGTTGACGCGCGCCTTGGGCAGGGATTGGGTGTTGGGCAGCGACTCGTTCCATATCCATTTAGAGAGTTTGACCGACCGCCGATTGACCAAGCGAAAACCGGGTCGTCCCTTGAAAGTATCGACAGCAAAATCAATTGCGTCCCCAATTAAATAGGAGATTTCTATTGGGTAGTTTTATTTATGATCTGACCCCTTTTAATTTTTGAAATTAGTTTATTCTTTTCAGTAGAATTACGGGGTTACCCTATGCATACGCGCACTAGGGTTGGTGTAATTCCAAATGCAAAGGGTTCTTAGGCGTTGCCCCCGTAAGGGTTTACTCACATGAGTGCCCATTCGGCAGGCTATTGGTGCCGCTGAACGATTCGACCAGAAAAGGAATGGATATGTCTCAATTTGAAGAAAAGCAGCATCTGGAGCAATCCGGCTTGTACTCCAGCGCACACGAGCATGATGCGTGTGGGGTAGGTTTTGTGGCCCACATCCGTGGCATTAAATCTCACGATATCGTAAAAAATGCGCTAAAAATCCTTGAAAACTTAGACCACAGGGGTGCCGTAGGTGCTGATAAACTGATGGGCGATGGTGCGGGTATTCTGATCCAGTTGCCCGACCAGCTCTATCGGGAAGAGATGGTTAAGCAGGGCGTCATTCTTCCGCCTCAGGGCGAATACGGTGTAGGCATGATTTTTCTGCCCAAGGAGCATGCGTCGCGGCTGGCCTGTGAGCAAGAGCTAGAGCGGGCGATCAAAGCCGAGGGGCAAGTGCTTTTGGGGTGGCGTGATGTGCCAGTAAACCGTGAAATGCCGATGTCACCAACAGTGCGCAACAAAGAACCAGTGCTTAAACAGGTGTTTATTGGTCGTGGCAACGATGTCATTGTGCAAGACGCGTTGGAACGTAAGTTGTATGTCATTCGAAAAACCGCCAGTGCCGCGATCCAGAACTTACAACTCAAGCACAGCAAGGAATACTACGTTCCTAGTATGTCAAGCCGTACCGTGGTGTACAAAGGCTTGCTACTTGCAGATCAAGTTGGTACTTACTATACAGATTTGACCGATATTCGCTGCGTGTCGGCGTTGGGCTTGGTGCACCAGCGGTTTTCTACCAACACCTTCCCTGAATGGCCTTTGGCGCATCCCTACCGCTATGTGGCGCACAACGGCGAGATCAACACGGTTAAAGGCAACTACAACTGGATGAAAGCCCGGGAAGGTGTGATGTCGTCCCCGGTACTGGGCGCAGATTTACAAAAGCTATACCCCATTAGCTTTGCAGGACAGTCAGACACCGCCACATTCGACAACTGCCTTGAGTTGCTCACCATGGCGGGTTATCCGATTGGGCAGGCGGTCATGATGATGATCCCGGAACCGTGGGAACAACACACCACAATGGACGAGCGCCATCGCGCGTTTTATGAGTACCACGCGGCGATGTTGGAGCCTTGGGACGGGCCGGCCTCTATCGTGTTTACCGATGGACGTCAAATTGGTGCCACCTTGGACCGCAACGGATTGCGCCCATCACGCTACTGCGTGACCGAGGACGACTTGGTCATCATGGCGTCTGAAACGGGCGTATTGCCAATCCCGGAAAACAAGATTGTGCGCAAATGGCGCTTGCAACCGGGGAAAATGTTCCTGATTGATCTAGAGCAGGGACGCATGATCAATGACGACGAGCTCAAGGCCAGTTTGGCCAACAGCAAGCCGTACAAGCAGTGGATAGAGAACCTGCGGATTCGGCTGGATGATTTAAGTGTCGGCGAACCGGTTGAGACCGCGCGGGAAACGAAGCTGCTGGATGTGCAGCAGTGCTTTGGCTACACGCAGGAAGACGTCAAGTTCTTACTGGGTCCGATGGCCAGCGCAGGCGAGGAAGCGATTGGGTCCATGGGCAACGACAGCCCTTTGGCGGTGTTGTCGGCCAAGGACAAGCCCCTTTACAACTATTTCAAGCAATTGTTTGCGCAGGTGACCAATCCGCCAATCGATCCAATACGCGAAGCCATCGTCATGTCCTTGGTGTCGTTTATTGGCCCCAAGCCCAATCTGCTGGACATCAACCAGGTCAATCCGCCCATGCGCCTTGAGGTGGCCCAGCCGGTGCTCAGTTTTGAGGACATGGCAAAGCTTACGGATATTGAGCGCACCACCCATGGTAAGTTTAAAAGCTACGTGCTGGACATTACCTATCCTTTGGCTTGGGGCCCAGAAGGGGTGGAGGCCAAGCTGGCTTCTTTGTGTGCGGAAGCGGTTGATGCCATCAAATCAGGGAAAAACATCCTGATCGTCAGCGATAAAGCGGTTAGTGTCACGCAAACCGCGATCCCGGCGTTGTTAGCGCTTAGCGCTATTCACCAACATCTGGTGCGCGAAGGGCTACGAACCACAGCCGGTCTTGTGGTCGAGACAGGTAGTGCGCGTGAGGTGCACCATTTTGCTGTGCTGGCCGGTTACGGGGCGGAAGCTGTTCATCCCTACCTGGCGATGGAAACTTTGGCGCAGATGCACCAATCCTTGGCAGGTGACCTAAGCCCTGAGAAGGCGATATACAACTACGTCAAAGCCATTGGCAAGGGTCTGTCAAAGATCATGTCAAAAATGGGTGTCTCAACCTATATGAGCTATTGTGGCGCGCAGTTGTTTGAGGCTATTGGCATTAACAGTGCCACCATAGATAAATACTTTACGGGTACGCCAAGCAAAGTCGAAGGCATAGGCGTTTTCGATATTGCCAGCGAGGCCATCCGACTGCATGAAGTTGCCTTCGGAGACGACCCGGTGATGGCAAACATGCTGGACGCAGGCGGCGAGTATGCTTGGCGTACGCGTGGTGAGGAGCACATGTGGACACCCGATGCCATTGCCAAACTTCAGCACAGCACGCGATCAAACAGTTGGAGCACGTATAAAGAGTACGCCCAGCTCATCAACGACCAGTCGCGTCGCCATATGACGCTGCGCGGCCTGTTCGAGTTCAAGGTTAATCCTGCCAAGGCCATACCTTTAGAAGAAGTCGAAGCAGCCGCTGAGATCGTCAAGCGCTTTGCCACCGGTGCGATGTCACTGGGGTCTATCTCGACCGAAGCCCATGCCACCCTTGCGGTGGCAATGAACCGTATTGGTGGCAAGAGCAACACTGGAGAAGGTGGAGAAGACCCTGCCCGTTACCGTCAAGAGCTTAAAGGCATCCCTATCAAAAAGGGTGAGTCGTTTGCTACGGTTCTAGGTAAGGATGTGGTGGCAGCCGATTACATGCTGAAGGACAATGATTCGCTGCGATCCAAAATCAAGCAGGTCGCTTCGGGGCGTTTTGGGGTAACGGCAGAGTATTTGAGCAGTGCGGACCAAATCCAAATCAAGATGGCTCAAGGCGCTAAGCCAGGCGAGGGAGGGCAGTTACCTGGAGGCAAGGTCTCCGAATACATCGGTATGTTGCGTTATTCGGTGCCAGGTGTGGGGTTGATTTCACCTCCGCCGCACCATGACATTTACTCTATTGAGGATTTGGCCCAACTGATACATGACCTTAAAAATGTGGCGCCCCACGCCAGCATTAGCGTCAAATTAGTGAGCGAAGTAGGTGTCGGCACCATTGCCGCCGGCGTGGCCAAATGCAAGAGCGATCATGTGGTGATTGCGGGGCACGATGGAGGAACCGGTGCGTCGCCATGGTCCTCCATCAAACACGCTGGTAGCCCTTGGGAAATCGGCCTGGCGGAAACGCAGCAAACCTTGGTGCTGAACCGCCTTCGTGGCCGTATCCGCGTTCAAGCCGACGGGCAGATGAAGACGGGGCGCGATGTGGTCATTGGCGCTTTACTGGGTGCTGACGAATTTGGATTCGCCACGGCGCCACTGGTGGTTGAAGGCTGCATCATGATGCGCAAGTGCCATCTCAACACCTGCCCAGTTGGGGTGGCTACGCAAGACCCAGTGTTACGCAAAAAGTTTTCGGGCAAACCTGAACATGTGGTGAACTACTTTTTCTTTATTGCTGAAGAGGTGCGTCACATCATGGCGCAGTTGGGCATTCGAAAATTTGACGACCTGGTGGGTCGCTCTGATCTGCTGGACGCCCGATCAGGTATTGAGCATTGGAAGGCGAAAGGGCTGGATTTTTCGCGCTTATTCGCTCAGCCTATCGTGGGCGACGAAGTGCCTCGGCGGCATGTCGATGTGCAGGACCACGGGCTGGAGCGCAGCTTAGACAACTTGTTAATCGAGAAGTCTCAAGCGGCGTTTAGGACAGGCGAAAAAGTGAAAATCATGGAGGTTGCACGCAATGGAAATCGCTCCCTTGGCGCGATGCTGTCTGGGGCGTTGACAAAAATGCACCCGCAAGGCCTTGCTGACGACACCATTCGCATCCAGTTGGAGGGAACAGGCGGGCAATCGTTTGGCGCTTTCTTGGCCAAAGGCATTACGCTGTATTTGATTGGCGATGCCAACGATTACACCGGCAAGGGACTGAGCGGTGGGCGTATTGTTGTGCGCCCCAGCATTGACTTTAGAGGTGCTGCATCGGGCAACATTATTGTTGGCAACACGGTAATGTATGGCGCTACCAGCGGTGAAGCGTTTTTTAGCGGTGTTGCGGGAGAGCGGTTTGCCGTGCGCCTATCGGGAGCAACCGCGGTGGTAGAGGGAACCGGAGACCACGGCTGTGAATATATGACCGGTGGTACCGTGGTTGTATTGGGCGGCACCGGGCGTAACTTCGCGGCAGGTATGAGCGGAGGTATTGCCTACGTATGGGACGAGACCGGAGACTTTTCCAAGCGCTGCAACACAGCGATGGTCGGCATTGAAAAGCTACTCCCAGACCAAGAACAAGTCGATACGGTGGATGCTGCACTGTGGCACAAGGGTGTCTCAGACGAGCAGCAAGTCAAAAAGCTGCTTGAAGAACACAACCGTTGGACGGGCAGCAAGCGCGCCCGTGACTTGTTGGACAACTGGGAAACCGCGCGCAGGCAGTTCGTCAAGGTCTTTCCGCACGAGTACAAGCGCGCACTTGCGCAGATGGGGCAAAGCAAAAAGTCAGCCCCCGCAAAAGTTCTATCCAAACGCGAAAGTGCCGCCCTAGCCGTTTAAGCCTGGCGTTTTCTGGGGCGCAGCCCCCGTACAGTTGAGGAGTTATTGATCATGGGAAAAGTCACCGGTTTTATGGAATTTGAGCGTTTGGAAGAGGGCTACGAGCCGGTCCCAACGCGGCTAAAAAACTACAAAGAATTTGTCATAGGGTTGAGCCCCGATCAGGCCAAACAGCAAGCCGCGCGATGCATGGATTGCGGAACGCCGTTTTGCAACAATGGCTGTCCCGTTAACAACATCATTCCGGACTTCAACGACTTGGTGTACCACCAAGATTGGAAGAACGCCTTGGCGGTCTTGCACAGTACCAATAACTTTCCGGAGTTCACCGGCCGTATTTGTCCCGCACCCTGCGAGGCTGCGTGCACGCTGAATGTCAACGAACTGCCAGTGGGTATCAAATCGATTGAGCACGCCATTATTGACAGAGGCTGGCTAGAAGGGTGGATTGCCCCGCAACTGGCGCCCCGCAAAGTCAACAAAACCGTTGCAATCGTAGGTTCAGGCCCTGCAGGACTGGCCGCTGCGCAGCAATTGGCCAGAGCCGGATTTGATGTCACCGTGTTTGAGAAAAACGACAGGGTCGGTGGACTTTTGCGCTACGGCATCCCTGACTTCAAGATGGAGAAAAGCCACATTGATAAGCGCATTGAACAAATGCGCGAAGAAGGCGTAGTGTTTCGCACGGGCGTTTTGGTAGGTGAATTGCCTTCTGGCAGCAAGATCACCAACCTTTCCAAGGATGTACTGTCCCCGAGCGCGCTGGTGGCTGAGTTTGATGCGGTGCTGCTTAGCGGTGGATCGGAAGTGTCACGCGATTTACCTATTCCAGGGCGAGATCTGGACGGCGTACATTTTGCAATGGAGTTTTTGCCACAACAGAACCAGGTCAACGCGGGCGACACGTTGAAGCAACAAATTCGTGCCCATGGCAAGCACGTCGTGGTAATTGGCGGTGGTGATACCGGCAGCGATTGCGTGGGGACCAGCAACCGGCATGGCGCGACCCGCGTCACACAGTTTGAGGTCATGGCGCAACCGCCGATGGAAGAAAACCGTCCAATGACCTGGCCCTACTGGCCCCTCAAGTTGCGCACCAGCAGCAGTCACGATGAGGGCTGCGAGCGCGAATTTGCCATATCGACCAAGGAGTTTTTGGGAAATAACGGTAAATTGACCGGGGTAAAAACAGTGCGCGTTGAATGGATCAACGGGAAAATGACCGAAATAGCCGGGTCCGAACAAATTATCCCGGCCGATTTGGTGTTGCTTGCGATGGGATTTGTGCATCCAGCCGCATCGATTTTGCAGGGGTTTGGCGTGGAGGTCGACGCCCGTGGCAATGCCAAAGCCTCCACCGAGGACGGGACGGGTTATGCCACCAATGTGCCTAAGGTGTTTGCTGCGGGCGACATACGCCGCGGACAAAGTTTGGTGGTTTGGGCTATACGTGAAGGGCGGCAGGCTGCGAGGGCGATTGAACGAGCGCTCTTGGGCCTGTCCACCCTACCTAGATAACAGGAGTACATCGCGCAACAAGTTCGAACTTGCCCGGTACGATGAGTTGGCTGGTTTCTCGTATGATTGCTTATGGAAATCAATGAAATACCCCCGTTGGCTGAAATGCGAAACGTGCATTTTGCCTATGGGCGTCGGGTTATTCTCGAAGACGTCAGCCTTTCAATTCCCAAGGGTAAGGTCACTGTGCTGATGGGGGCCTCGGGCGGGGGAAAGACCACGTTGTTGCGCTTGCTCAGTGGTCAAGTGAAATGCCAATCTGGCGAAGTGCTGGTGGGTGGATCCAACATCGGACAACTCGACCAAGAGGGTCTGTACCTGGCCCGTCGAAAAATGGGAATGTTGTTTCAGTTTGGGGCATTGTTCACCGACATGAGCGTCTTTGGCAATGTGGCCTTTCCGCTTAGGGAGCACACCCGTTTGTCTGAAACCATGATCAGAGACATCGTTCTAATGAAGTTACAAACTGTTGGATTACGGGGCGCAAGGGACCTGATGCCGGCCGAGTTGTCCGGTGGCATGGCACGTCGTGTGGCGTTGGCCCGAGCGATTGCGCTGGATCCGGAATTGGTCATGTATGACGAACCCTTCTCGGGTTTGGACCCTATCTCATTAGGAACGGCATCAAAATTGGTTCGCCATTTGAACGACTCGTTGGGCCTGACCAGTGTCGTTGTGTCACACGAGTTGGAGCAGTCCTTTGCCCTAGCCGATAAAATTATTCTTCTTTCCAACGGCAAAATTGTGGCACAAGGCAGTCCCACCGAAATTCGCTCCAACCCCGACCCTATGGTGCAGCAATACGTGAATGCGCTACCCGATGGACCTGTACGGTTTCATTACCCAGCCGAACCCATAGATATCGATTTGGGCATATCTACTGTTCAAGCATGAAGGCCTATTTAGAGAATTTGGGTGCATCGGTAAGGGGCTATCTGGCCGATCTTGGCTACGGTGCGCGCCTGTTTGTGCGCTTGTTTTTGCTGTTCGGATCGGCCATGAAACGATTCGGGCTGGTGCGTGATCAGATTCATTTTTTAGGCAACTACTCGCTGGCCATCATTGCTATTTCTGGCTTGTTTGTGGGTTTTGTCTTTGGTTTGCAGGGGTACTACACCCTCCAACAGTACGGGTCGGCAGAGGCATTGGGCAAACTGGTGACCTTGAGTTTGGTTCGGGAGTTGGGGCCTGTGGTCACTGCCTTGTTATTTGCAGGTCGTGCAGGGACCTCGCTTACGGCAGAAATTGGATTGATGAAGGCCGGCGAACAAATTACTGCGATGGAGATGATGGCGGTCGATCCCATCGCGCGTTTGCTTGCGCCGCGCTTTTGGGCGGGTGTACTGACCATGCCGTTACTCGCTGCCATCTTCAGTGCCATGGGGATCTTGGGTGGTTGGGTGGTTGGGGTGGTGTTGATAGGCGTTGATGGGGGGTCGTTTTGGAGTCAGATTCAAGGCGGTGTAGACGTCTGGCGCGACGTAGGCAATGGGGTTATTAAGTCCGTTGTCTTTGGTTTTGCAGTCACCTTTGTGGCCCTCCTACAGGGTTACCTTTCCAATGCAACGCCTGAAGGCGTCGCCAAGGCAACCACACGGACGGTGGTCGTGTCATCGCTGACCGTGTTAGCTCTGGACTTTATCCTGACCGCGATGATGTTCACCATTTAAGGATCAACAATGCAAAAATCAAAAAATGATGTGTGGGTGGGGCTTTTTGTGTTGGTCGGTTGCGCTGCACTGGCCTTTGTGGCTATGCAGGCCGCCAACCTGTTAAGCCTTAACTTTCAAAAAACCTATACCGTGGTGGCGAAGTTTGACAACATCGGTGGCTTAAAGCCCAAAGCGGCAATACGCAGCGCCGGGGTGTTGGTGGGTAGGGTTGATTCCATCACGCTGGACAATAAGTCTTTCCAGGCGCGGGTCTCTTTGGCCATGCATAGCCAATTTACCTTTCCCAAAGACAGCTCTCTGAAGATATTGACCAGCGGTTTGCTGGGCGAGCAATACATCGGCGTTGAGCCAGGTTCAGAGGAGGCCGTTTGGACCGATGGCGTCATCACCACACAAACCCAGTCGGCCGTGGTCCTTGAGAACCTGATCGGACAGTTTTTGTTTAACAAGGCGCAAGAAGGTGCTGGCGCGTCACAAGGAACTTCCTCAAAGTGATATTGCCCTTGATGTACTCTTTGGTATCGAAGCCGCAGTTGTGGCTGACCCGCCCTGTTGCTCGCGCGGGTTTTTGCACTGCGCTTTTAGTGGCTGTAGTGGTCGACCTGACGGGGTGCAGCACCCTACCCGCGCAAAATGCTGCACTGCAACCCGTCGAGGAACCCGCCACGTCAGCACCCAACCCTGACCCCTGGGAGGCGTTCAATCGCCATGTGACCGACTTTAACGATAAGGTAGATGCTGTTTTTGCCAAACCCCT
This sequence comes from Burkholderiaceae bacterium, assembly GCA_040382935.1. GTDB lineage: Bacteria > Pseudomonadota > Gammaproteobacteria > Burkholderiales > Burkholderiaceae_C > JALQUL01. The sequence continues at coordinate 28,571 of JBEIEP010000025.1, read as the reverse complement.
GTCTGAAGCCTATATCGAGGTGACCCCTGATTTGGTACGTACGGGGGTGAGTAATTTTTTCTTTAACCTCTCCAGCCTTCCTAGTGCCATCAACAATTTGCTGCAAGGTAATTTGCGCTACTCTGCAGAGGGAGTCATGCGCGTGGGTGTGAACACCGTGTTTGGTCTGGGCGGTGTCTTCGATTTGGCCAGTGACATGAAAATCGATAGACACAAGGCTGACTTTGGGCAAACACTGGGCAAGTGGGGTGTGCCCACTGGGCCTTATCTGGTAATTCCACTGATGGGGCCCACGACCCTACGTGATACCGTGGCCAATGTGGCATTGCCTCGCGATGAGGTACTGCGGCACGTTCGGCGCGATTCGGTACGCTATCAGCTTTACTTGCTGAGGGCCATAGAGCAGCGTGCGAATTTGCTAAGGGCAACGGGCGTTATGGAAGAGGCGGCATTGGATAAATACACCTTTACACGAGATGTATTTCTTCAGGTTAGGAGCAACCAAGTGGACGGAGACCCGCTTGAGGTACAGGACGACCAGAAAGACCGGCCTGATGCGCCCAATTGACCCTGGTGCATCAAGCGACCAGAGTGGGTAAGCATAGGTAACCAGCCTTTTTTTTCGCTGACCTAGGGACATAATCCAATAAAGAGGGTGCAGTACCCACCAACCAATTAGCCACATTTGGCACGCCACAGAGGTTATTCATGCTCAATCGACGGAATTTTCAGCTTCTCTTTTCCTCATTGTTTGTCGCCCCTTTGCTGGCGCTTCCCCTGTGGGCAACAGCGGCGGATTTAACCCCTGAAGTGATGGTCAATCAAGTAACCACCGACGTGATGCAGACCATTCGATCTGACAAGTCCTACGCGGGTGATGTCGCAAAAATTGCGATCGTTGTCGAGCAAAAGATAATGCCCCACGTCAATTTTCGGCGCATGACGGCAGCAGCGGTCGGACCTGCATGGAACAAAGCGACACCTGAGCAACAACTACAGATTCAAGATGAGTTCAAAACGCTTCTCATCCGGATTTATTCGGGTGCGTTGTCACAAATCAACAATCAAACAGTTTCGGTCAGGTCGCCAAGGTACAGCCCAGAAGATTCAGAAGTCATTATCCGTACCGAAGTGCGCGGAAACGGGGACCCTTTGCAGTTGGACTATCGGCTTGAAAAGGCCAGCGGCCAGGGCTTGGGCTGGAAGATCATCAATTTCAATGTGGTGGGCGTCTGGATGATGGAGACCTACCGCGGGCAGTTCGCAAAAATCGTCAATGCGGACGGGATAGACGGTTTAATCGCGTCCTTGAAAGAACGCAACAAATCCAATCTGAAAAAATAGTGTGATAATTTGACGCGCTGTAAGAACGAATTAATTGCAGACTTTTTGGAGTACTCCATGTACGAACTGCCCAGCCGATTGACCAGTGAAAACGCAATGCTGTGCGCTGAGCAGGCGGCCGCTGCGTTGGTGCAAAGTGCGGGTGCACAGTTCGTGGTGAACGCCAAAGCTTTGCAACAGTTTGACTCCTCGGCCATCGTAGTCTTACTTGATTTGCGTCGAAGAGCTGCCTCTTTGGGTAAACAAATCGTATTGCACAGTGTGCAACCTCGGTTGGCCGATCTGGCCAATCTGTACGGCGTGAGTCGCGTGTTGGGGCTGGCACACGCATAATTGGGCTTTATTCGCCCGTAAGGTTGCTGCAGCTTGCTACCGTTGCCGTCGCTACGGTACGGATCGCATAAAATTGCCGCTCCCAATTCACCCACCTATGTCCGCAATACACTTTAGCGACGTATCCAAATCCTTCGCGGCCAATCGATCTTCAGGCTCCCCAGTTAAAGCGCTAGACCACGTCAGCTTTAGCATTGAAGAAGGGGAATTTTTTGGTTTGTTGGGCCCCAACGGTGCGGGAAAGACCACGCTGATAAGTTTACTGGCGGGCCTGTCAAAGGCGACTTCAGGCCGTATTGAGGTGCTGGGCAAAAACGTTGTCAACGACTTTGCATTTACCCGTAGGCGACTGGGAATTGTTCCTCAGGAGCTGGTGTTTGATCCATTTTTTTCGGTGCGAGAAACGCTAAAAATTCAATCTGGCTATTTCGGTATTCGCCGCAATGACGACTGGATTGACGAGTTGCTTGCCAGTTTGGGGTTGACCGATAAGGCGCATGCCAATATGCGCCAGTTGTCCGGTGGTATGAAGCGCCGTGTCATGGTCGCCCAAGCCTTGGTACATCGCCCGCCCGTAATTGTTTTGGATGAGCCTACGGCCGGTGTGGATGTGGAACTACGGCAGACGCTCTGGCAGTTTATCGCCAAGCTCAACAAAGCGGGCCATACCATTTTGCTCACCACCCATTATCTGGAGGAAGCCGAGGCGCTGTGTACCCGGATCGCCATGCTCAAATCGGGGCGCGTTGTTGCGCTCGCTCCTACTGCCGAACTTTTGGCCAATGCGTCCAGCAACGTGCTGCGTCTCAAGGTGGATGGTGATTTGCCTGCTGAGTTGGCAAGCAAGGCGCGTGTCACTGGACGGGTGGTGCAGTTGAAGGCCCATTCCGCTGCCGAGGTTGAACAGCATTTGGCAGCCATTCGAAAAGCCGGCCTGGATGCCCAAGAAATTGAAATCCGAAAGGCCGACTTAGAAGATGTGTTTCTGGACATGATGGCCAAGGGGGACACACAATGAGCGGTTGGCAAACCCTGTTTTACAAAGAGGTTTTGCGGTTTTGGAAAGTCAGTTTCCAAACTGTTGCAGCACCCGTGATGACCACCGTTTTGTACATGTTGATATTTGGGCACGTGTTGGACCAGCATGTCAAAGTTTACGAATCTATCAGCTATAGCTCATTCCTCATTCCTGGTCTGGTCATGATGGCGATTTTGCAAAATGCGTTTGCCAACAGTTCGTCCTCGTTGGTACAAAGCAAAATGATGGGCAATCTGATCTTTATCCTGGTCACCCCTATGGGACATTGGAGTTGGTATTTCGCTTACGTGGGGTCTTCGGTGTTAAGGGGCTTGGTGGTCGGCATGGGGGTTTACCTGTGCACCGCGTGGATGGGGGGCATCGCCTTTGCTGCGCCGTGGTGGGTCGTCGTTTTTGCGCTTTTAGGCGCTGCGTTACTTGGCGTGCTGGGGTTGCTGGCGGGTCTATGGGCGGATAAATTTGACCAGATGGCTGTGTTTCAGAACTTTGTGATCGTGCCCATGACTTTTTTGAGTGGCGTGTTTTACTCTATTCATACACTGCCCGATTTTTGGCAAAACGTCAGCCACTTGAACCCTTTCTTCTATGTGATTGATGGGTTTCGCCGCGGGTTTATTGGACAGTCGGACGCTTCTCCGTGGTTGAGCCTGGGCGTGGTGGGTACTAGCTTTGTGCTACTGAGTGCACTGGTGATACACCTTTTGAAAATTGGCTACAAAATCAGAGGATAACCATGTTGGCAAGTGAGTTACAAGCGTTGATACAGGCGGGGCTGGATTGCACCCATATTGAGGTCGACGGCGACGGGCGGCATTGGTCCGCTTTTATCGTATCTAATGCCTTCAATGGCCTCACCACACTTGCTCGACATCGCAGGGTGTATGCCACATTGGGCCAACGCATGCATACCGATGAGGTTCATGCCCTGTCCATCAAAGCCATGACCCCGTCCGAATGGTCGAATCATCCAACACAATAAATCTTTATGGACAAATTGCGAATTAAAGGCGGGCACCGCCTAAACGGCACAGTTTCAATTTCGGGTGCCAAGAACGCCGCCTTGCCCGAGGCCTGCGCCGCTTTGCTCACGGATGGTCAGGTGGTGTTGACCAACGTGCCGCAGTTGGCCGACACCGCCACTCTCTTTAAGCTAATCGACAATATGGGCGTGTCGGTTGCTCGCCAGGGCGATCAAGTGACGTTGAACGCCAGTGAACTGCACAGTCCCGTTGCGCCCTACGAAATGGTAAAAACCATGCGTGCCTCGGTGTTGGTGCTGGGGCCACTATTGGCACGTTTTGGTAGGGCTAAAGTTTCGCTGCCTGGTGGATGTGCGATTGGTTCTAGGCCCGTCGATCAGCATATCAAAGGCTTGCAAGCCATGGGTGCCGTGATTAACGTGGAGCACGGCTACATGATGGCCAGCTTGTCTGCCGGGTTGACGCGCCTTAAAGGGGCGCGCATTACCACCGATATGGTGACGGTGACTGGTACTGAAAATTTCATGATGGCCGCGTGCTTGGCCACTGGCGAAACAGTGCTCGAAAACGCTGCCCAAGAGCCCGAGATCACTGACTTGGCAGAAATGCTTATCAAAATGGGCGCAAAAATTGAAGGGCACGGCACCAGCAAGATAAGAATTCAAGGTGTCGAACGCCTGCATGGTTGTGAGCACCGTGTCGTTGCCGATCGAATCGAAGCGGGCACTTTTTTGTGCGCTGTTGCGGCCACCCAGGGCAAGGTTTTTTTGCGCCATGCACGGGCCGACCACCTGGAGGCGTTGATAGAAAAGCTAAGAGATGCGGGTGCGCAGGTGGTTGGGAGCGACGAGGGTATTGCGATAGAGGTCGATAAACGATTAACCGCGCAAAGTTTTCGAACCACGGAGTACCCCGGATTCCCCACCGATATGCAAGCGCAGTTTATGGCCCTCAATGCAGTGTCTGAAGGTACGGTCAAGGTGACCGAGACTATTTTCGAGAATCGCTACATGCACGTGAACGAATTGGTGCGTTTAGGTGCAAAAATTCAAATCGACGGCAAAGTGGCCATGGTCGAAGGGGTGCCCAAGCTCTCAGGTGCAACTATTATGGCCACCGATTTACGCGCATCCGCTTGTTTGGTGATTGCTGGGTTAGTTGCAGAGGGTGAAACCACTATCGACCGGGTTTACCATCTGGATCGAGGCTATGACCGCATGGATGCGAAGTTGTTGGCACTGGGCGCAGACATCCAACGCGTCCAATCATAAGCACCTGATTCATGGCTATGGTAGGGGTTAAGTTTTTACGCGCAGTACCTTGGTACGCATGGTTGGCCACCTACATTTCGCTTGGGTTGAACCTGCCGGTTTTTTGGCGTCGTTTTCTGCAATTACAAGACGGGTTGGGCGCTTTGGGTTCGCTTGGGCGCGTCACGGTCGAGGCTCTTTTAGTGCTGGCCACTTCGCTACTACTGATGGCTGCGCTGCAGTTGGGGGGACGTAGGTTAGGGCAGGTATTGGGCAGTGCATTTCTGGTGATCTCTGTAGTGGCCAGTTATTACATGACACTCTTTCAGGTTGTGATCGGGTTTGGGGTGATGCAGGCGGTTTTGACCACGGATATCGATCTTTCCAAAGAGTCTGTGGGCCTAGGATTGATAGGGTGGGTGCTTGGTTTTGCTTTGCCGGTATTGTGGTGGGTATGGCGATCCGAGCCCATCCGAGTCGGCGCGACGATGCGGCTAAAACGAGTGCTTTTGACCGCGTGTACCGGCGGATTGTTGTTTTACGCCAGCTACGCAACGATAGACCGTGTGGAAGATCCGGTGGCTGAGCACCCTGATTCACAAACGGTCGTCATCAAACCATCGGTGTTGGCTGCACATAGCTACCTACCGTCTAATTGGTTGGCGGGTCTGTCCATGTCGTTGTCCAATGATTTCAGTCGTTGGCGCTCCCAAAGTACGTTGGCTGATCCCGCCACTTTGTTCAGTTACCACCCAACGGCTCCGTTGGACGACGTTTTGTTGGTCATCGTCATTGGCGAGTCTGCACGCTGCGATAATTTTGGATTGTTGGGCTATGAACGGCAGACCACACCGTTGCTATCCAAAAAAAATAACTTGGTTGTATTGGCTGGGCAGTCGTGCAACACCTCAACCAAACTGTCGCTTCAGTGCATGTTTGTGCGGCCAGAGGCAGTGTACGAGCACGGCTTGAATCGGCCCGTAGTTTCTGAACGGCCGGTTTTCTCGGTGCTGAAAAAGCTGGGCTTTTCTATAGAGCTGTTTGCGATGCAGTCGGAAGTTTGGTTTTATAACTCTGTGCTCGCCGAGCATTACAAAATTCGGGAAGTGATTGCCTCAGATCCGAAAAATCATAGCAAGCCATCACATGATGGACTTTTGCTCGACGAGGTAGCGGCGTCGTTAAAAGCGCAGGCCTCGGGACCCAGAGCACTTGTTTTGCACACCAAAGGTTCCCACTTCCTTTACACGAGTCGCTACCCGCGCGAGTTTGCTCAATTCAAGCCCGAATGCAACGGCATTGACAAGGGCTGTAGCCACGCCCAGCTCATCAACTCCTATGACAACAGCATCCTTTACCTGGATCATTTTCTTGATCAACTAACGAACCAACTGCATGGCAAAAAGGCCTTGCTGATTTACACATCAGACCACGGCGAATCTATCGGTGAAAATATTCATTTTCATGCAACACCCAAGCAGCTGGCTCCGCCCGAACAGCTGGCCGTACCGCTGATAATATGGGCCTCTCCCCAATACCTTCAGCATCCGGTGCGCGCCGACCTGTTCAAAACGCTTCAAGCGCAACAAGTGTCTACTCTTGGTAGTGCTCCGCCAGAGGCAGTGGGGCACCACAATTTGTTTGACACGCTGTTGGGTTGCTTGGGCGTTGTATCCCCGGACGGGGGAATAAAGCCCACTCTTGACCTATGCCGATAACCCGAGACGGAATTGCCATGATTACCCTAGCCCTTTCCAAGGGACGCATCTTTGAAGAAACCGAGCCGTTGCTGCGCGCAGCTGGTATCCGTTTGGCAGACAATCCTGAAACCTCTCGAAAACTCATTTTTGCAACCAACAATCCCAACATCCGAGTGGTGTTGGTGCGAGCAAGTGATGTACCTGCCTACGTAGAGTACGGTGGTGCTGACCTTGGCGTAGCGGGTAAAGATGTATTGTTGGAGTATGGTGGTCATAGCTATTACCAGCCACTTGATTTGGCGATCGCCAAGTGCCGAATTAGTGTCGCCGTCCCCCGCGATTTCGACTATATCGCCGCGACCAGGCGCGGTAGTCGCCTGACTGTAGCGACCAAATATGACTCAATTGCCCGGGAGTTTTTTGCGAACAAGGGCGTGCATGTGGATTTAATTCACTTGTACGGCAGCATGGAGTTAGCCCCCCTTACGGGTATGGCTGATGCTATCGTTGATTTGGTCTCCACCGGTAGCACCTTGAAAGCCAACGACTTGATTGAGGTCGAACAAATTATGTCTATCAGTTCCCATTTAATCGTCAATCGCGCCGCATTTAAGCTTAAGCATGACAGGGTTCAAGAATTGGTCGACATTTTTGCCAAGGCCACTCAGCCCGTGGCCCGTTGATTTTCACCGCTACTCCCCTACCACTTTTGCCGCGTTTCCAACTTATGCAATTACTTAAAGTGTCGCCGCAGCGGCTCGATAGCCGTGAGGCTGAATTTGACCAGCAACTGCGACAACGCTTAGCTTGGTCGGCTACGGTAGACCGCACCATAGAAGCTACCGTCGCACGCATACTGCAAGATATTCAGGACAGGGGTGACGTCGCCTTGCTTGATTACACCCGCCAGTTCGACCACATAGATGCCGCCCATGTGTCAGAGCTGGTTTTGGGCCCTGCTCAATTGAAACTGGCTTTTGAGGGATTGGATAGTCAACACCAAAAGGCACTAAGCCTTGCTGCTGAGCGAATCGAAGCCTTCCACGTCGAACAAAACAGGCATTGCGGGGCCAGTTGGAGTTACCGTGATGCCGATGGCACCCTGTTGGGTCAGAAAGTCACACCGCTCGACAGAGTCGGGATTTATGTACCTGGTGGCAAGGCGGCTTACCCCTCGTCAGTGCTAATGAACGCTGTTCCGGCCCGTGTGGCCGGGGTGCCTGAGCTTGTCATGGTGGTGCCAACCCCCAGAGGGCAACGCAACGCCATGGTGCTCGCAGCAGCCCACGTGGCAGGTGTGCAAAGTGTCATTACGGTCGGTGGAGCGCAGGCCATTGGTGCGCTTGCATATGGGACAGCCAGCATTGCTGCGGTCGACAAGATCACGGGCCCTGGCAACGCTTATGTGGCAGCAGCCAAGCGCCAAGTTTTTGGCAAAGTGGGCATCGACATGATCGCTGGTCCCAGCGAGATACTGGTGTTGGCGGACGGTACAACACCACCCGATTGGGTTGCGATGGACTTGTTCAGTCAAGCGGAGCACGACGAAATGGCGCAAAGCCTGCTGTTGTGTCCAAACCCCGACTACATTGATCAGGTTCAACGGTCTATGGAGCGCCTTTTGCCCGCCATGCCGCGTGCCACCGTTATCGCCAAGTCATTGAATGAAAGAGGCGCGCTGATCGTGACCCGGGATATGCAGGAAGCCTGTGAACTGTGCAACCGCATTGCGCCCGAACACCTGGAAATCAGCAGTCAAAACCCTTGGCAGTGGGAGCCATTGCTAAGGCACGCCGGTGCACTGTTTATGGGTGCTTACACCAGCGAATCCCTGGGCGATTATTGCGCCGGACCTAATCATGTGCTGCCTACCAGCGGAACGGCACGCTTTTCGTCCCCGTTGGGTGTTTATGATTTTCAAAAGCGCTCAAGTCTCATCGAGGTGTCGTCCCAAGGCGCTCGAGAGTTGGGCGAGATCGCAGTGGTGCTGGCAAATGCTGAGGGCTTACATGCACACGCCAAGGCCGCCGAATTCCGAATGAAACCCCATGACCCATACTGATAGTTACGCTCCGACCCACACCCATTTGTTGTCAGTTTTGCGCGATGACATCAAAGCGCAACAGGCTTACCCGGTGCAGGCCAGTGCCGGTCTGATAAAGCTTGATGCAATGGAGAATCCCTATCGATTGTCAGACAGTCTGCAACGCGCATTGGGAGAGCGGCTGGGGCGGGTGGCTATCAACCGCTATCCTGGAGCGGAGATGGCGTTGTTGAAAAAGGCGCTGGCCGATCACGCGCAAATGCCCCCAGACTTTGATATGGTCATAGGCAACGGCTCTGATGAGTTGATAGCCATGTTGGCCCTTGCTGTTGCCAAACCTGGAGCAACCATTATGGCGCCGCTCCCTGGCTTTGTAATGTATGGTTTGAGTGCGCAATTGGCCGGGGTTGGGTTTGTAGGCGTAGACCTTAGCGACCACTTTGATTTAGACGTACCGGCTATGTTGGCCGCCATTGTCAAACACCGACCTGCGGTGGTTTATTTGGCCTATCCCAACAACCCAACGGCAAACGCTTGGTCGGATGCCGACATGGAGTCGGTAATTCAGGCGGTAGGCCAGATAGGTGGATGGGTGGTGGTCGATGAGGCCTATCAACCCTTCGCCGCCAAAACTTATATGGACCGCGTCGCCAACCACTGCCATGTTTTGGTGTTGCGAACCCTGAGTAAATTCGGGCTCGCGGGTGTTCGAATCGGTTATTTAATGGGGCGACAGGCCATCGTGCAGCATTTAGAGAAGATTCGTCCACCTTACAATGTTAGCGTTTTAAATGCTCACTGCGCCTTGTTTGCGTTGGAACACGAATCTGAGTTTTTCGTACAGGCCCAGGCTATTAAATCTGAGCGTGAACGCCTGCTTGGTCGTTTAAGCTCAATGACAAGTCTAGTCGTGTATCCAAGCCAAGCGAATATGATCCTGATCCAAATTAAGGGCCCAGATCAGGCGGATTTGGCAGACAAAGTGTTTACTCGGATGAAAGAAAAAGGTGTTTTAGTAAAAAACGTTTCTAAAATGTACCCACTATTGCGCAATTGCTTGCGGCTCACCGTGGGCACTGTCGAAGAAAATACTCAACTGATCGCGGCCCTAGAGGCTAGTTTATGACCCAAGCCATCCAAAGACGCGCCGTAGTCGAGCGCGTTACCAAAGAAACACAAATCCAAGTATCCGTTAATCTTGACGGCACCGGAATTTGCCAAGTGGACACCGGTATAGGCTTTTTTGACCATATGTTGGAACAAATTGCCAAGCATGGATTGATCGATCTGTCCATACAAGCCAAAGGCGATCTACACATCGACGGGCACCATACCGTAGAAGACGTCGGTATCACCCTTGGGCAGGCAGTTGCGCAAGCAGTGGGAGATAAGCGGGGCATTGAGCGTTACGGTCATGCCTATGTGCCGCTGGACGAAGCCTTGTCTCGTGTCGTGATTGATTTTTCAGGCCGTCCGGGTTTGGATATGAACGTGCCATTTACCACCCAGCAAATCGGCCAATTGGATACCCAACTCGTATCTGAGTTTTTCCACGGGTTTGTGAACCACGCTTGGGTCACAATGCACATTGATAACCTCAAAGGCGTCAATGCTCACCACCAGGCTGAGACTGTATTCAAAGCCTTCGGGCGCGCGCTGCGCGCCGCGTTGGCACCTAACGAACGCGCCGCGGATGCCATTCCCTCGACCAAGGGAAGCTTATGATCTTTGTACGTGGCCTTTTAACGTTTGATCCGGTGTGTATGCGATGAATCCAAGCCCCTTGGTTGTGGTGGTTGATTATGGGATGGGCAATTTGCGGTCAGTATCTCAGGCCCTACAAGCAGTGGCCCATGAAACTGGGCATACCGTCGCGATAAGCAATGACGTTCAAACCATCGTCAAGGCCGACCGACTGGTACTTCCAGGGCAGGGGGCCATGCGAGATTGCATGGCCTGCTTGGACCTTGCAGGGCTTAGGGATGTGCTGGTCGAGCAGGCACAAAAAAAACCACTTCTGGGCGTGTGCGTGGGGATGCAAATGTTGCTAGAGCACAGCGAAGAGGGTTGTGTTGGCGGCACCGCTGGTCTGGGATTGATACCTGGTCGGGTACGACGTTTCCAGTTGGACGGGCAGTTGCAACCCGATGCAAGCCGGTATAAAGTGCCGCAAATGGGATGGAACCGGGTGCATCCCTATGCGCATGGTGGGCCAATGCATCCCATTTGGGGTGGAATACCGGATGGCAGCTATTTTTACTTTGTGCACAGCTACTTTGCACAACCCAAAATTGATGCCGACGTTGCGGCGCATACTTTTTACGGTGAAAATTTTGCCTCAGCCATTGCGCGGGACTTCATCGTCGCGACGCAGTTTCATCCGGAAAAAAGTGCTGAACTTGGGTTGCGCCTGTACCAAAACTTCCTGCGGTGGCGACCCTAACACCGGGTTAATTTCTTCTTTGTGACACTACGATTGAACCATGCTGCTAATTCCCGCGATTGACCTTAAAGACGGCCAATGTGTACGCCTTGAGCAAGGTGATATGGACAAGGCCACCCTGTTTGGTGATGATCCGGTTGCCATCGCGCGGCGATGGGTCGACAAGGGTGCCCGACGTTTGCACCTGGTTGACCTCAACGGGGCATTTGCCGGTAAGCCGGCCAATGAGGCGGTTATCCGACGAATCCTCAAGGAGTTGGGTTCAGAGATTGAGGTTCAATTGGGTGGCGGCATTCGTGACCTCGATACCATTGAGCGCTATTTGGATGCCGGCCTGCGCTATGTCATCATCGGTACGGCAGCGGTAAAGAATCCAGGCTTTTTGCAGGATGCCTGCACAGCGTTTGGGGGCCATATCATTGTTGGATTGGATGCAAAAGACGGCATAGTGGCCACTGACGGTTGGAGCCGTCTCACCAAACACGAAGTCATTCATTTGGCGAAAAAATTCCAAGACTACGGCGTCGAGTCGGTTATTTATACCGATATTGGGCGCGACGGCATGCTCACCGGCATCAATATCGATGCCACAGTCAAGTTGGCGCAGGCCTTGACGATTCCAGTGATCGCCTCCGGGGGGCTGTCCAACCTCACAGACATTGAGCGTTTGTGCGCCATCGAAGACGAAGGTGTTGAAGGTGTCATCTGTGGGCGCTCCATTTACTCGGGTGCGCTCGACTTTGAAAAAGCCCAGGAACTCGCGGACAGCCTCAATGGTTGATATGCTGACCAAGCGCTTGATACCCTGTCTGGATGTTACCGCTGGGCGTGTGGTCAAAGGTGTGAATTTCGTTTCCTTGCGGGACGCCGGTGACCCCGTTGAGATCGCCGCCCGTTACAACGACCAAGGGGCAGATGAAATCACTTTTCTTGACATCACTGCCAGTAGCGACCAGCGTGACATGATTTTGCCTGTGATCGAAGCGGTGGCCAGTAAGGTGTTTATCCCGTTGACTGTCGGTGGTGGCGTCAGAACAGTGGCTGATGTGCGGCGCTTACTGAACGCCGGGGCCGACAAGACCAGTTTCAACTCTGCGGCGATTGCCAATCCCCAAGTCGTCCGTGACGCTTCAGACAAATATGGATCCCAATGCATAGTCGTGGCGATTGACGCCAAGCGGCGGGTGGGTGGGGACATTTTTGCCTGGGATGTGTACAGTCACGGAGGTAGGGTCAACACCGGTATGGACGTGGTGGAGTGGGCTATTCGAGTGACTCAATTGGGTGCTGGTGAAATCCTGTTAACCAGTATGGACCAAGATGGTACGAAAAATGGCTTTGATTTGGAACTTACTTTGGCAGTAAGCAGTGCTGTAAACGTCCCGGTCATAGCTTCTGGCGGTGTTGGAAACTTACAACATCTTGTAGATGGAATCAAGGTCGGAGGGGCAGATGCAGTATTAGCGGCCAGTATTTTTCATTTTGGGGAGTACACGATACAACAGGCAAAACAAAAGATGAAAAATGCGGCAATTCCTGTCAGAATGTAGCCTTGATAGCAATGTACGGCCTGAAACACTTGAAGGAGACGACTTTGGCTGAAGTAGGACAGAGTTTTAAAGTGTTGGTCATCGACGACAGCAACACCATCCGGAGAAGCGCGGAAATTTTTCTTACGCAGGGCGGACATCGGGTCATGCTGTCGGAAGACGGATTCGACGCGCTGTCCAAAGTCGTGGAGTTCGAACCCGATCTTATCTTTTGTGACATTCTGATGCCTAGACTTGATGGTTACAAAACTTGTACCATCATTAAACAAAATGTGAGGTACGAGAAGATTCCTATCGTGATGTTGTCGTCCAAAGACGGTGTATTTGATAGGGCAAGAGGAAAAATCGCCGGCTCGCAAGACTACATGACTAAGCCATTCACTAAGCAAGATATGCTCAATGCCGTTAGTCGCTACGTTTCCAAGTCCAGTGGGGTTCAGCTGTGAAAATTAAGAAAATTTTGGTAGTGGATGATTCCCGCACGCAGTTGATGTACATGGCAGATATTCTGGATCGAGGCGGTTTTCAGGTGCAAACAGCGCGAAACGCTGCAGATGCTCTTCGTCTCATTGAGTGGGATAGGCCAGACCTGATGCTGCTTGACGTCGTAATGCCCGGAGTTAATGGATTTCAATTGACTCGAAAACTGACGAAAAGCCCAGAGTACGCTAACATTCCGGTGATTTTGTGTACCAGCAAGAATTTGGAGACTGATCGTGTGTGGGGCTTGCGCCAAGGGGCCATTGCCTATTTTGTGAAGCCCGTTGACGAAAAACAGCTGTTGGCAACAATCAATTTGATCGAGTGATTAATGTGCTTAGCCAAATGCGACTAAATAAAGGACATCCGGGTGAGTAAACGCCAAGGCATTCAAGAGTTGCAAGCACGTCTTGCCAGTCGGTTGGCAGCCAAAGATCAATCGGGTGCCTTGGCGTCCTGGTTGGCAGTTGAAGCGGGTGGGCAGAGGTTTTTGCTTCCGTTGAGCCAGTCTGGTGAATTGTTCCATCCGACCCCACTGGTCAAAGTTCCGTATACAAAACATTGGTTCCTCGGTTTGGTAAATCTAAGGGGTGCCTTGTACGGTGTAGCCGATTTAGTCAATTTGCCTTTGCTTGGTCTGTCCAGTGGCGGTAAATCTTGGACGCATTCCATTTACTCACGGTTTATTGTTCTGCCTAGTATGGGCGATACATTGTGTACCTTAGCGGTTGACAGGGTATTAGGGTTAAAAGCCTCGCAGGGTTTTCAGTTGGCCCAAGAGGCGTCCGAGCAAGGCGAAGACCCGATCCTTAGGCGCTTGGTTGATGAAGCAGGGGTCGGCTGGTTTGAAGTTAACTTAGTTAAATTGAGCGCGTCGTCAGAATTTTTGAATATCCATGAGCGGCCGGTAGGCCCAGAACATTAGAAAGAAGTAGATCTATGACTCAGCAATCCGATCTCAACCATGAAGACAGTATGAACACCCCTACACAACAAGATCACGGTGAGATAGAAGCCGATTCAATGATCTCGGACTTTGAAGAAAGTACCGGTGAGTCATCATTGCTCAATGCCTCCGGTGCAAAGCCGCGAAACGTTGACTCGACAAACGAAGAAAAAATCAAAATTGCTTTCTTGGGGTCCCGTACAACTGCTTCGCATCAGCGCATTTTGGTTATAGGGCTAGGCGTCGCTTTGGCCCTTGTTGCAGTAACGTCTTACTTGTCATTGTCTAGGTCGGATAAAGTGACGCGCCAAGTAGCTGCAGTCGGGGATTCATTAACTCAATCCCAACGATTGGCCAAGTCGATAACGCAGGCAGTGGTCGGAAACCCCAATTCATTTGCTGAAGTGAAAGAAAGTTCGCAGACATTAGGTAACTCCCTGCGTGGTCTGCGCGAAGGCAACGCTGAACTGGAGGCTGTAGGCCAAGAGGGGATGGTGGTCCTCGAGTCGCTTTGGAAACCTTTAGAGCGTACAGAGGGGAATGTGAAAAAGGTTTTGGAGCAACAGAAGGTGTTGACGGCAGTAGGCGCTGCGCTACGGGTGATTAACTTGCAATCGTCAGAGTTCTTAGAGGCAGCGGAGACGATTGCTTCGTTACGATTGCAGCAAAACGCCCCGGCAATAGAGGTATTGGCGGCGGGCCAATTGGTTATGCTTACCCAGCGTATTGGCAAGTCGGCCAACGAATTTCTGACCAACGAAGGAGTGAGTGCCGAAGCGGTGTTTCTGCTTGGTAAGGACTTGAACTCCTTCAATGAAATTGCGCAGGCGATGAAAAATGGCAGCGTCGAACTTCGTTTGAATGCCGCCAAGGATCCTCAGTCGCAAAAGGGCTTGGATGAGTTACTCAAGATTTACGATCAAACAAAAACGCAAGCAGGTTCGATTTTGGGCAACGTTCAAGGTTTGGTTACCGCCCGGCAGGCGCAAGCCGAAATTTTGGAGGATAGCGATAAATTGCGCCGTCAGTTAGAGCAGTTGCAGAGCGAACTCAAGAGTACAGGTGGTACTGGTTTTCTTACGATAGCGCTGCTTGTACTGGCCACAGTTATTGCGCTCTCCTGTATCGTGCTTCTAGCTCGCGTGTTGGTGATGGCCAGTAGGCTGCGCCAGTCTGCGGCCGAGGCCCAGCAGGAACAGGCACTACGGGTAAATCGGGAAAACCAAGACGCCATCTTGCGCCTCATGGACGAGCTGGAAAACGTGGCGGATGGCGACCTTACCCGTCAAGCAACCGTATCAGAAGACATTACCGGTGCCATTGCGGATTCGATTAATTCTACGGTTGATGAACTGCGCGTTTTGGTGGGAAGTGTTCAAGATGCTGCGAACGTGGTGGCAAAGACCACGGCTGATGTAGAGTCCTCTTCCAATGAGTTACTCGAAGCGACCGATCAACAGTCTAACGAAATTAGGAAAACCGGTAGTGCCATTTTGGATATGGCGAACCGAATATCGCTAGTGTCCACCGAGGCACAGGGATCAGCGGCAGTCGCCAAGCAGTCGCGTGACGCTGCAGAAACTGGTTTTAAAGCGGTACAAAACGCCATCGGTGGTATGAACACCATTAGAGACCAGATCCAAGAAACATCTAAACGCATAAAGAGATTGGGTGAATCGTCGCAGCAAATCGGCGAAATAACCGAATTGATTTCCGATATCACCGAGCAAACTAACATTCTTGCCCTTAATGCCGCTATCCAGGCCGCCTCAGCCGGTGAGGCGGGGCGCGGATTTTCGGTGGTGGCTGAGGAGGTGCAACGACTGGCTGAAAGGTCAGCGGAGGCAACGCGCCAGATCTCTGCGCTGGTTAAAATCATCCAGTCAGACACGCAAGATGCGGTCTTTGCTATGGAAAGATCAACGCTGGGGGTGGTGGAGGGCGCCAAACTGTCTGATCACGCCGGTACGGCGCTTAACGAGATTGATCAAGTGTCACGTCACTTGGCCGGTCTGATTGAGCAAATTTCCCAGTCTACTTCGGCAGAGGCGCAGGCAGCTCAGATTGTTGCACAGAGTATCCAACGCATTTTGGCGGTTACAGAACACACGAATTCGGGAACACGGTACAACGCTGAGCAGGTGCGCGTACTGGCGGAGATGGCCAACCAGCTTGGTCAATCGGTATCTCGGTTCAAAATCGGTTGATTTTGGCGACTTTTTACGATTTACATGTCATGAGCGATCACCAACAGTTGGGCGCCAAGATGCCTCAGAATCGGCTTGAAGCGCTAAATTGGGTACTCTCGGAAGTCAAAAAGTCCTCCACGATTGTGACGGGGTCTTTGGGACATATTTTGACCGAGAAGCCTGCGGCGGCATCAGGGCTTGGTCTAGGTAAGTCACCGGCAGCAATTTCAAATTTGAAGTTAGCTCTAGCCGAAATGAAGCGTGCATCTGGCGCTCTTGAACTTTCGGGGCAATCCGTTTGCGCACAGATTTACGACGATTTAGCAAAACTGTTCGATCGTTGCCTTCGCAGCTCGGTCGTTGTAGATGCAGAGATATATAAATCAGTCAAATTTTGTTGCAATACAGTCAATGCGTACGTCACAGGAGTTAGCGTTGGTCGTACGTATGCAAGCCAGTGTTTGGTGCCAGTGGTCCAAACAGCCGTTCTTTTGGCCGGACGTCAAAATTTTCATCCGTCGCAAGTTGCCCAAGCCGATTTGTCGAAGTCCACATTACCGTTGAATTGGGCGCTTTTGAGTGGCTTTAAGAGCGCTGACCCGCCCTCAGATTTTGAAAAAGTACTGCTAAAGCTGTTTCGCGGAGATAAGCGTGCCAAGTTGACTTTTTCTTGGCTTTTAAAAGAGCAAGGACAGACCGAAAGTGATTTTGGCAGGGCCAGCCTCAATTTCTTTGGATCATTTTTCCTTCAGGCCTACGCCCACGACCTGCTTGAAGTAGATATCTACGTTAAGCGCACCGCTGCAAAATTGGCGCAATGGCACTTAGATCGGCAATTGGCCGACGGTGAAATTACTGAACTGCTTGCTGAAGTACGTTACTTTTTAAGGCGATGTGAAGGTGCACGGGTTGACGAAGTTCTACCAGCCTTGTCAGAGCTAGAGGAATCGGGGGCGATTCAGTTAAGTGGACGTTCAATCGAGTCTCCAAATTCTGAGTTGTGGGTGTTCGAGCCCGATTTGGTAGCTGAGGTTCTGAGCAGTCTCGCCTCCGCGAAGCGCGCCTGGTCCCAAGTTACCTCTGGCGATTTCCGTGCAGCCAATGATGCGTCGCGCAGTTTTTCGGCGGTACACCGCGCGACTGAAAAACTCGGACCTTACTTATCCGGTGTCACAAAGGCACTTGAACAGTGTGTGAATCAGGTCAGTGGGGCCAAGGCAAATCTCACCGAGGAAATTTCGCTGGAAGTTGCTACGGCATTGTTGTTCTTGGACTCCGTGCTGGATGACCAAAATGGGCTAGATCTGGACATTGAAGCAAAAATTGAGTCCATTCAGCAGCGGCTAGAAAAGGCCTACAAGGGTGAACCCATTGCACCGCTACAACGATGGATGGAAACCTTGTTTCATCGGTCTGCGGAGCGGCAGTCCATGGGTAATGTTGCTGGAGAGTTGCGTCAGATATCCGGTGAGATAGAAAGCCACTTTGAGAAGCTTTTTGGGCAACCCGATGGTGCTGACAGCTCACTGATTCTTCAAAAGCTCAATGTATTCTTGTTGAAAATGAAGGGGGTGCTGGGGGTTATTGGGCTGGAGTCTGCAGTACAAACCGTCGCGCATCTTCAGCAGCGGGTCGCAGATTGGCGGCCAGTTTCGCGCTCTGACTCTTGGTGGAAAGAAACTGTCAGCAACGTGGGTGCCAATATGGCAACCTTGGGTTTGATGGTGGACATGCTGGGGTATCAACCTGCGCTGGCGAGTCGATTGTTCAGATTTGACCTGTCAAACAACACACTCTGCATGGGTTACAGAGATTTGGAGAAATCCGCAAGTGCGCCGCCAACTGATGCTGATGTTCAGGCAACTGCGCCAGTGCAGGCCTCCATAAGCAGCGATCCTATTGTTGTAGACGCCGAGCTGCAGGATGTGTTTTTCCAAGAAGCCCAGGATGTGGTTGACGAGGGGATGGACCAGGTGTCAGTGTTGGCACGGGATAGCAAAGACCTCGCAACTTTGGTCTCACTGCGTCGTGGCTTCCATACGCTTAAGGGCCGCGCGCGCATGGTCGGATTGACTGAACTGGGTGAGGCAGCCTGGGTGATGGAGCAATTGCTCAATGAACAACTGACGAACGAGTTTGAGCCCATTAGCGAAAATCTTTGTGCATTGTCAAAGGATGCGCTAGGCGTGATTCGCCGCTGGGCCAACTTTTTGAGCCGTGGACATGATCCGGAATGGACGGCTGCACCCATCCAAAAAGCAGCAGCGGTGCTGCGGGCAGAATCAGTTTTTAGGCCGATTGAAATGCCGCCGGTTCAATTCAGCGGGACCAATGCACCGGAGGCTGCCGTGTCGCATGTCGTAGGCCTAGAGCTACGTGAAACCAGTTTGCCTTCGAAGGGTCAATCTGACCACGGCGAGCCACCGGCGGGCATTGTGGTTTTGGATGCCGGACAACCGCCTATCGAACCCGAAGGTTGGAATACGCTAAAAACTGTTGATGCAGGTGCAGACTCCGTCACCCAAGACGCGGCGGCGACATTGGATGATGAATTTGACGAAGAGTTTAGCAGTACGGTTGTGGAAAGTAGATCGATTTCGGATGACGTTTCAATTGCCGAACTCGATGGGGATCAGAATTCGCCTTTGTATTCTTTAGCGTCTAGTTCTAGCGAGTTGACCCGGTCGGCTGCGCTTGAGCAAATTGTATCGCCTTTAAATACGGACCAGTCCTCTGCGGAGGATGCCGCTGAGCAGTTCAAGTGGATCGGCGGCCTGCGTGTCAGGCTCAATCTTTATAGTGTGTTTTTGCAGGAGGCTGATGAGCTTTCTAGGGCGTTGGAAACTCGAGCTGACGAATGGATACTGGCAAAGTCGGTGGTCTTAGCGCAGGAAGCTGCCGATACAGCCCACGCTTTGGCAGGTTGTTCGGCGACCGTAGGGTTTGAGGCCTTGGCGCAATTGTGTCGCGATATAGAGGCTGGCTTTGGGGTCGCAGTGGCCTTAGGGGAAAGCTCCAATATTTGTGAGGAACCTTTGAAGTCAGGTGTGGAAACCGTTCGTCATCTGTTGCATCAATTTGCAGCGGGTTTCTTGCGGGAGCCAGAGCCTAAGTTAAGTCAAACCCTAAAAGATTTGTTGCAATTTGGTGCCCTCGAACCGTCAGTTGAGTTAATTGAGGAAGAGACCGAATTTACCTTGGAAGAACCCGTTGAAGCGTTCGAGGTCGCAGCTTCGACTGAGGTCACCGTCGATTCTGAGGGATCTGTAAATCTGGAGGTCAAGGAAGAAGCTTCCAGTGTTGATGCATCCTTTACAGAGGCTTCGGGCGATTTATCAATTCTCGCGTTGTTTACCGATGAAGCTGCTGAGCTGATTCCGCAAGTTGCACATCAGCTTCATCTGTGGTTGTCGCCCACCGGCGATGAGGCAGGGCGACAGGAAGTCTTGCGCGGCTTACATACGCTCAAAGGCAGTGCAAGGATTGCAGGTGCTCTTCATGTGGGGGACCATGTCCATCAGTTGGAAACATTGGTTGAGCAGTCCGATCCCACTGACCGTAACGCTGCTCGAGCAATGTTCGACGCACTTGACCGTATCGAAAATGAACTCCAGCATCCTTTAGGTCAGCCGGCAGAACTGGCAATAGTCCCCGCAACATTCCCGATACTTGATAAGCCAGAGATCGCTGGGGTGCAGGACAGTGCGTCCACGTTGATTGTAGCCCCCGCTGTTGCGCTGGAGATACCACGCGCGGCTACGCTCATGCCTGCCACAGAAAGTGCATTGACCCCCCGAGTTTTGCCGGTGCGTGTCAACACCCGGTTGTTAGACACCGTGGTGAACCGGGTCGGCGAGGTGATTGGCACACGTGCACGTATCAAAGATGAATTGCACTCCGTCCGTGGCGCATTGAGCGAGTTGAATTCCAACATTACACGTCTGCGCGCGCAGTTGCGTGAACTTGAGATTCAAGCCGAGTCGCAAATGCAATCACGATTGGTCTTTCACAAAGATGCCGAGTCACAATTTGACCCGCTGGAGCTAGACCGTTACACACGGGTCCAAGAGCTCACCCGCATGATGGCAGAGTCTGTGAATGACGTTGCGACTGTTCAGTTGAATCTGACTCGTCACTTAGATTCGGCAGACGATGGATTGATTGAACAAGGGCGCCAGTCCAAAGAGTTGCAGCGTGAGTTGTTGCGCACACGTATTGTGCCGTTTGAAACAATGACACCAAGGTTGGTTCGAACGGCAAGGCAGGCGGCTAATGACACCGATAAACTCGTTCACTTCGAGTTGAGTGGCGGTGCTCTTGAAATCGATCGTCAGCAGTTAGAAAAAATAGGTCCCAGCTTGGAGCATTTGATTCGCAATGCAGTGGCCCACGGCATTGAGAGTCCGTCCCAACGTTTAGAAAAAGGTAAGCCGGAAACAGGTCGTATTGAGCTCTCGGTTCGCCAAGAGCAAAATGATATCGTGATTGAAATGCACGATGACGGGCGTGGCCTCAATATCGAGGATATTCAAAACAAGGCGGTAGGGCTAGGTTTGGTCTCGCCTGACGCACAAATCAATGATCAACAAGCGTTTGAACTGGTTTGTTTACCCGGCTTCACGACCACAACCTCGGTTAGTGAGTTGGCGGGCCGTGGTATCGGTATGGATGTCGTGAAATCATCTATCAATGCGTCGGGTGGTCGTTTGGAGGGGTTCAATGCACCCGGGCGGGGATTGACACTACGGATGATGTTACCCCTTACTACAGCGACCACTCAAGTTCTGTTAGTGAAGCATGGCGATATCGTTACCGCGATTCCGGTCAATATGATCGAGCAGGTATTGCGTTTTGTACAAAAGGATTTGGAACAGGGCTATAACACGAGGCAAATTACGCATTCAGGCGAGTCGGTTCCCTTCTACTGGATAGGCGCTTTGCTGACCTCGTCCAACCGAAGTTCTATACAGCAATTTAGGTCACAACCCGTGGTGGTGGTACGTTCAGCCGGTCGTCGCGTTGCTGTACATGTGGACGCAATTGTTGGACAGAGTGAGGTGTTAGTCCGTAATGTGGGCGAACAGCTGGCCCACTTACCTGGACTCACAGGTATTTCCATATTACCCAGCGGTCAGGTTGTATTGATCTATAACCCTGTAGCGCTGCTACTGGTATACGGCGGGGCCATTGACAGTTACGGCGCAGATTTGGCTTGCGCTGATCAAATGGGCGTGGATCTGGTCAGATCGGTGAGTACTGCGGCAGGTGCTGTGAATACCAAAGCCGTCAAGCGAAGCGTTCTGGTGGTCGATGACTCGATAACTGTTCGTAAGTTCTCCCAGCGTTTGTTGGAGCGCGCTGGGTACAAAGTTACGTTGGCGGCGGATGGTTTTGTGGCCATCGGCCTCTTGCGCAAGGAACTGGTCGATCAACTCCCATTCGTCATTCTGGCCGACATCGAGATGCCGCGTATGGATGGTTTTGAGATGGTTAGAACCCTCAAGGGCGACGAGCGCTTGGCCCAAATTCCGGTGATTATGATCACATCACGGCTGGCCGAGAAACATCGGGAAGTTGCCCAAAGCCTGGGTGTGCAGCACTACATGGGCAAGCCTTTCGTGGAAGACCAGTTACTTGCATTGGTGGCCCAATACCACGAAGAAGCGGTTACGGTTACTCAGTGACCCAATGCTGTAAGTGACCCGAAGCCCGCAAGATATCCTATAATCGACTCTTCACCGGGGGTGTCAGGGCTTAGCCCTGACTGAGAAATACCCTTGCCACCTGATCTGGGTCATGCCAGCGTAGGGCGCGTGATGTGTTCGAAGCGAGGGTATTTGCGCCCTTGCTGCGGCCCTCAATGCACCACTCGCTTGGCGCATTTTGAAGGGCATCTATGTTGCAAAGCGCAAACTATAAATCTTCTAGCCTGAACCACAGCGTCTCAAACGCCGCGTGTTCTCCCATTACAACCCCGCGGCGCACCGCGCTTGGGTTCCTTTTTGGGGTAATCACCCTTGTCATGCTGCCGAGTGCGCAGGCAGCTGATGTGCTAAGGGTGATGGTGCATGACTCATTCTCTTTGCCCAAGCCATTGTTGGCTCAGTTTGAGAAAGAAAACAAGCTAAAGCTGCAGGTGATTAAGGGCGGTGATGCCGGTGAAATGCTGAATAAACTCATTTTGGCCAGAGGCAAACCCATCGCCGACGTGGTGTTCGGCATAGACAATAGTTTGGCGGCAAAAGCGAACCAGGCGGGCGTGTTGGAGGCCTACACCGGTCCAGCCGCCGCGGCCAATTCAGTGGTTCAGGTTGGCGCTAACCTAATCCCTGTCGATTACGGTTACGTAACGATCAACGTGGACAAGGTAGCATTTTCGAAAACCGGATTACCCCTTCCCAAAGACCTGAAGGACCTGACCCAAGCGGCCTACAAAAACATGTTGGTGGTTCAAAATCCATCGACGTCTAGCACTGGGTATGCTTTTTTGTTGGCCACTATCGGTGGACTTGGCGAGGCGGGCGCTTTTGAGTGGTGGAAGAAAATGCGCCAGAATGGACTAAAGGTGGCCAAAGGCTGGAGCGACGCTTATTACTCAGACTTCAGCAAAAACGGTGGGCGTTATCCCCTGGTGGTCAGTTACTCAAGCAGCCCCGCAGCCGAAGTTTTTTATAGCAAGGAAAAGTTAACCACACCGCCTACCGACAGCCTTGTCATGACCGGTGGTGTTTGGCAGCAAGTGGAAGGTGTAGCGCTTATCAAAGGCGGCGGCAATGTGACCGCAGCGGGTAAGTGGATTGAATTTTTGCGCTCGGACGCGGTGCAACGCGCTTTGCAAACCAATATGTGGATGGCACCTGTGAACCCCGATACTGTAAGAGACCCTGTGTTTAATCTGGCGCCAGAACCTAAGCGCTTTGATCGACTAAGCTCGGAAGAAATTGCTGCCAAGGGCGCGCAATGGGTGGCCCAGTTCAACAAGATTGTGTTGCGGTAGGCCTGATCCTTGTTTGAACATTGGGGTCCATGCAAACACCTAGCAAACTGTGGGCGGTGGTGTGTAGTCGCATGAAGACCGCGCATGCGTGGGTCAACCTTGGACTGTTGGGTTGGGGTCTGGCGGTATTGTTCTTGGGGTTGGTTTGGCCGGTAGGGGTGTTGTTTACCCAAGGCGTAACCAGCGTTAGTGCGCTGCACAGTCCGGAGGCCACACCCGTGCTGTGGGACGACAGCTTTATGTTGTGGCGAATCCTATGGACGCTGGTGCTGGCTCTTTCCACCTCGGGGCTGTGCTTGGTGTTGGGGCTCCCATTGGCATGGTTGCTGACACGCCTGCAATGGCCTTTGCGGTCCGTCTGTCATCATTGGGTGATGCTGCCCATGGTGGTGCCCACTTTGGTCGCTGCGCTGGGGGTCTTGGCCGTTTGGGGGCCGCAGGGCTGGTGGGCTGGTGTTTTACCGGCCAATGAAGACGGTCAACCGGGGCCGTGGCTGCTGCTACTGGGCCACGTGTTTTTCAACCTGGGGATTGTGGTGAGAGCTGCCGCACAGGGACTACAGGCGGTGAGCGCCGGCCGGGTCGCTGCCGCACGAACTTTAGGTGCCAGTGCGTGGCGCGCATTTTGGCGTGTCGAGTGGCCTGCTTTATTGCCGCATCTAATGGTGGGTTTGAGTTTGGTGTTTTTGTACAGCTTTGGCAGCTTTGGCCTGCCCTTAGTGCTTGGTGGCCAGCGCTATGCCACGTTAGAGGTGGAGATATACACTCGCGTCGCCCACGATTTGGATTTGGTGGGGGCACGCCAATTGGCGGCCGTCAGCGCTGGCCTAATGGCGATGGTGGCATTTGGGCAGACTTGGTGGGGACACCGCTTGGTACAGCCCAAGGCATATAACGCGCCGCCGGCCATCAAGCCCACTGGTGCCTGGCATTGGGTGGCTATAGCGTTAGGCATGGCCGTGCTGTCGGTGCTTTGCCTACTTCCCTTGTTGGCCGTTGTTGAGCGTTGCGTGGCTTCTCTGGACTCACTGCCCAAGCTGTTAGCCCAAGAAGACACACTATTGGCCTTGCGAAACAGCTTGGTGTTTAGCTTCATGGCCTTGTGCTTGGCGATCACCACGGGGTGTGTGCTGGCGTTTTCGGCGCACCGTTTTCAGTGGCTAAGGCCCGCGTTGACCTTGCCGCTGTTGGTGTCTCCCGTGGTTGTAGGGTTTGGCTATTTGCTGGCCTATCCCAACGCCATCGCCCACGAGGGCTTATTGATCTCAGCCTATGCGCTACTCGCATTGCCCTTGGTTGCACTGCCCCTATTGGCAGCGCTGGACGCTTTACCCAACGCGGTGTACTGTGCCGCCCGCAGCCTGGGTGCCAGTAGATGGCGCGCCTTTGTGCGGATCACCTTGCCTCAATTGTTACCCGCCCTTCGCCGAGGGGCCGCGTTGGCGTTGGCCAGTTGCATGGGTGAGTTTGCCATAACGCTTTTTTTGTCACGCCCAGAATGGACGACGCTTGGAACATTGATTTATCAATACTTGGGCAGACCGGGACAGGCAAATTTTGAGGCAGCATTGCTGCTCAGCGGCTTGCTGTTGGCGTTAACTGGCGCTATGTTTTGGCTCATTGACCCACCTACGCGCAAAGCATAAAGTCACTATGTTGTCCTTAAGAAACCTGTACAAAAGCTATGTGGATCCCGGCGATCCCGCCGTTTGGCTGGTCCATGCGCTTTCACTAGAAGTCGAAGATGGACAAACTGTGGCGCTGCTGGGCCGCTCAGGGTGCGGAAAAAGCACACTGCTGAAAATGGTGGCAGGCCTGGAAACCCTAGATGCAGGATCAATTGAGTGGGACGGACAAGACATTTCCAACTTGCTTCCAGAGCAAAGGCGGTTTGCCATGATGTTTCAGGACTTTGCCTTGTTCACCCATCTCAATGTTCTCGACAACGTCACCTTTGGTCTGATCGAACAAAAAATTCCAAAGTCGGTAGCGCGGGCCAAGGCACATGAGATGCTAGAGCGATTTGGGATGGCAGGTCACGCCATGGCCAAAGTAACCCGCTTGTCTGGTGGTGAACAACAACGCGTAGCGCTGGCCCGAGCGCTCGTTACCAAGCCGCGATTGTTGTTGTTGGACGAACCGTTTTCGGCGCTAGACGCCGACCTTAAAGCCACCCTGCGCCATGAATTCATGACCCACATTGCGCAATCCAAAGTTGCTGCGTTGTTAGTTACCCATGACGAAGCAGAGGCCCGAGCGATGGCACAGACGGGGTATCGTCTGTTCAATGGAGGCTTGACGCAGATTTGGTAATGCGGTGTGGCTTACGCAGTATCCTGGTCCGCCACCATTTTCGTCAATTCCCGCGCGGCCTCAAGTCGAATTAGCAGCTCAGTTTTTTGGGTTTGTGCGACCCTTATCCAATGAACGCCAAGTTGGGCTCCAACCAGAGCGTAGAGCAGATTGATGCTCACGGCGGGTTGTTGTTGCTTTACTTGCCAATATACGGCCACCGCGTCCTTTGACCGCAGCTCTTGCAAGGTGTGGATGCCGATGTTGGCAAGCCAAACTTTTGATTTAGGTCCTAGATTGAGCATAGGGCGCGGTGGTGTCTTGGGCCGCGGATTTTAGAGCGTCAATCATGGCGCCTTGTAGCGGGTGCGTGGCCACATTTTGCGGGATTACAAGGCTTACCTCAAAGGCAACGGGGTGTGATAACGGGCGAATGGCCAGGCCAGTAGACACCAGCGCATGGGCGGTGAGGGGGTTGACGATGGCCAGGCCCAAGCCCTGTTTGACCATGGCGCAAATGGCCACGGCGCTGTCGGTTTCTATAACCAGTTGGCGCTCGATTTGGTGCTGGGCAAACCATTGGTCGATTTGGGTGCGATAGGCATCGCCTGGGGCCAGGCTGATAAAGCGTTGCCCCGCAAAATCTTTGGGCCCTAGCACGCGTTTGGCCAGCAAGGGGTGGCCGGTAGGCAGCACCGCAACTTCTTGGCCACGGTACAGGGTTTGCACGTCGCACCCTGCCGGGGCTTGGGTGGTTTCGCAAAGACCTAAATCGACTTGTTGCTCGGCCAACGAACGCTCTAGCCAGGGCGATTCTTGCGGCAGCACACGCACCACCGCCTGCGGGTGGGCCGCCGCAAATTGGGCCAGCGCTTGTGGCACCAAGGCATGGGCCAAGGCGGGCAAGCACGCAAGGCGCAAACTGGCGGTAATGTGGTGGCGCAGTGCCAGGGCGCGTTGGGCAATATGGTCCAGCCCGATAAACGAGCGTTCCACCTCGTGCAGCAGCGCCAAGCCCCGCGCAGTGGGGCGTAGCCGCCCGCTGACGCGATCAAACAGGGCAAAGCCCAGCACTTGTTCCAGCCTTGCCAAGTCACGGCTAAGGGTGGGCTGCGACGAACCCATGGCCAAGGCAGCGTGACCCAACTGGCCGTGGCGCATCACGGCTTGGAACAGGGCCAATTGGCGGTGCGTGAGTGCGGGGGGGTGGTGGGCGCGGGCGGTCGCATGGGTTGGGGCTTTGGATGGTGCGTTGATTGGTGTTTGAGGCATACACACAACTATATCCATTTTGAATGAACAATCAACAAAATAGCGATTGATGGCATAGCCGATTGGCGGCATGATGGCGTCTATGGCGTCTATGGCGTCTATGGCATCTATGGCGACATGTGCGCCACTCACTACTTCTACTTTTTAAGTTCTTCTACATCCTTCTTTATGCTGATCTCTAAAACTGGATTTTCTGGCGCGCTGGTCCAACACATCGCCCAAACCTACGGCACGCCGGTATGGGCCTACGATGCCGCCGTCATCACCCAACAGGTGGCGGCCTTGAAGCGCTTTGACACCGTGCGTTACGCGCAAAAAGCCAACGCCAACACCCACATCCTGCGCCTAATGCGAAGCCTGGGTGTGAAGGTGGATGCGGTGTCTTTGGGCGAGGTGGAACGAGCGCTGGCCGCTGGTTATGTGGCGGGCCCGGTGCAAGGTGCAGGGGGCAAAGTGGATTACGAGGTGGTGTTTACCGCCGACCTGCTGGACAGGCCCACCCTGGCCCGCTTGGTGGCGCTGGGCGTGCCGGTGAACTGTGGCTCTGCGGACATGTTGGACCAGTTGGGCGCGGCGGCACCCGGCCACCCCGTGTGGCTACGCATCAACCCCGGTTTTGGCCACGGCCATAGCAACAAAACCAACACCGGTGGCGAGCACAGCAAGCACGGCATTTGGCACACCGACTTGGC
Source organism: Burkholderiaceae bacterium (assembly GCA_040382935.1). Lineage (GTDB taxonomy): Bacteria > Pseudomonadota > Gammaproteobacteria > Burkholderiales > Burkholderiaceae_C > JALQUL01. Next base: position 1,020 of record JBEIEP010000025.1, on the reverse strand, counting down.
CTTGGCACTGGGCAAGGTCAAGCAGCATGGCCTGCGCCTGGTAGGCCTGCACATGCACATTGGCTCGGGGGTGGATTACCGCCACTTGCAAGAGGTGTGCGGGGCCATGGTGAACTTGGTGCGGCAGGTGATAGAGGCGCAAATGGATTTACAGGCCATCTCTGCCGGGGGCGGTTTGTCCATCCCCTATCAAGAATCACAAGGCAGCGTGGACACCGAGCACTATTACACCCTGTGGGACAAAGCGCGCCAAGAAATCGCCGGTTTGCTGGGTCACGCTGTGGGCTTGGAGATTGAACCTGGCCGCTACCTGGTGGCGCAGTCGGGCATTTTGATTAGCGAGGTGCGAGCCGTTAAACAAATGGGCAGCAAGCATTTTGCGCTGGTAGACGCAGGCTTTAGCGACTTGATGCGCCCATCGATGTACGGCAGTTACCACGGCATGACGGTGGTGCGTGCTGATGGTGCTTTGGCATTAGAACCACAACGCGACACCGTGGTGGCTGGGCCGCTGTGCGAGTCGGGCGATGTGTTTACCCAAGGCGAAGGCGGCGTGGTGCTCACCCGCCAACTGCCCGTGGCCAAGGTGGGCGATTACCTGGTGTTTGAAGACGCCGGGGCCTATGGGGCGTCCATGTCGTCCAACTACAACACCCGCCCGCTGATCCCCGAAGTGCTTCTGCAAGACAGGCAGGTAAGGTTGATTCGGCGGCGGCAGACGGTGCAGGAGTTGGTGGTGTTGGAGGTGGTGTGACGTGTTCGAACGGTAAAGCAAGTTGACCCGCCGGTGATTCATAGGCACCTCAGACCAAAATAGTGCACCCTACAATGGATGCTTCGACCGAGGTTCCATGACCGAAGACAAGATGCCCAGAAAATCTGAAGTTACCCCTTTTTCGCGGACACTTTCTCCCTGAAAGGAAGAGTCCCAAATGTCAAATAAGACCCCTCGCTACGCGCAAGCGTTTCGTGACCAGATGGTCGAATTGGTTCGCAGCGGGCGCAAGCCCAGTGAACTGT
>JBEIEP010000024.1:0-53197 GCA_040382935.1 Burkholderiaceae bacterium | reverse complement strand
TGAAGTTACCCCTTTTTCGCGGACACTTTCTCCCTGAAAGGAAGAGTCCCAAATGTCAAATAAGACCCCTCGCTATGCGCAAGCGTTTCGTGACCAGATGGTCGAATTGGTTCGCAGCGGGCGCAAGCCCAGTGAACTGTCTAAGGAATTTGGCTGCCACACCACCAGTATTTTGGGTTGGGTGCGCCAAGCAGGGGGCAGTAGCCCGGCACGCCTGAGCGCCGATGCAGCCGCGCTGAATGCCCAGGAACGCAAGGAACTGGTCGAGTTGCGGCGAAAGCTGCGCCAAGTACAGATGGAGCGTGACATCTTGGCAAAGGCTACGGCCTGGTTTGCCGGAAAGAGCGAGAAGACGTCCACAACGTCTACAAACTCGTGAAAGCGAATCAGGCCGAACTACCAGTACGCGCTATGTGTAAAACCCTCAAAGTGAGCACCAGTGGTTACTACGACTGGTTAGATCGTGCTCCCAGTGCCCGCGCGCAAGACAATGTGAAATTGCTGCAGCACATTGTGCAATCGCATCAGGACAGCGACCAAACCTACGGGATGCCCAGAATCCGGGCTGAGCTGATGGACATGGGGATGGTAGCGGGCCGCAAGCGAATTGCTAGGCTAATGCGCACCCACCACATCAGGGGAGTTAGTCGCAGGAGAGGCTGGTGCGTCACCACCGAGCGTAGCGTAAAGCAAAGGCCCGCACCGGACTTGGTAGAACGCAAATTCGTTGCCAATGACATTAACCAGCTATGGGTGGCCGACATGACCTATGTGCCCACCTGGGAAGGCTTTTTGTACTTGGCCGTGGTCACCGATGTCTTTAGCCGCAAGGTGGTGGGCTGGGCGTTTGGTCTGCACATGACCGCCGATTTGGTGATTGCCGCATTGGATATGGCCTTGTTCACTCGCAAACCCCAAAGCGTAATACATCACTCCGATCAGGGCAGCCAGTACACCAGCCTTGCATTTGGCAACCGATGCAAGCAAATGAACGTACGGCCCTCGATGGGAACGGTGGGTGACGCCTATGACAACGCCATGGCCGAAAGTTTCTTTGCAACACTGGAGTGTGAGCTGATTGCAAGGCGTAGCTTCAAAACCAAAACGCAGGCGAGGTTGGAGATATTTACCTGGCTAGAGACTTGGTACAACCCCAGGCGGCGCCACTCAGCCCTTGGTCACGTCTCGCCCATTAACTATGAACGTAAACATCAGGAGAGCAAACACGAACAAGCTAAAGCCCTAGTACCAACCACCCCGCCCCAACACGGGTTACCCACCGGGTGCTTCGCACCTGTGGACAAGACGCCTCAAGTGCCAATGAAAAGCACGTCGCCTTGTCCACAGGCAAGCCCCGTGGATAACCCTGCAGCGGTGATAATCAACCTAGAGTCCGATCTGATCAGACTCTAATTCCAAGAACCTAAATGTGTCCGTGGAAACGGGGTAAGTCCACTCAGTTTCATCATCAACTACCTCTAGTGTGTTGCTTGTTACCGCATCTAAATAATCGGCCTTCCAACGGACCGCTTTGTTGACCGCAGGTTTGTCGGCCTTTTGCCCGCTCTTACGGACACCAGACGTGCAAACCGCTATGTCTATGCCTGCACCTTTGAAGAAAAAAAGCCTCAAAGGCCCCTTTCTGAACTCGTAAATGCCCTTTGCTTTGTCTGCCTCATGCCACCAAGCGGAAGGTATGTTCTGAAGACCTCTGGCCGCAACGTGTCCTATCATTTCCAGTAATTGACCTGCTCCCCATAAACCGTACCAGGCATATTTCCAAGAAGTCCATCAACATGGAGAATGATGGATATGAGAACAAGCAAATACAGCGATGAGCAAATCATAGGGTTCCTGAGGCAGGCTGAGGCCGGAATGCCGATCAAGGAGATGGGGCGCAAACACGGATTCAGTGATGCGTCGTTTTACAAATGGCGCACTAAGTTCGGTGGCATGGAGGTCAGCGAGGCCAAACGGCTGCGCGAGCTAGAACTGGAGAACGGTAAGCTCAAGCGACTTCTGGCCGAAGCCCACTTGGACATTCATGCACTCAAGAGTGTCTTTGGCACAAAGCGCTAGCCCCACAAGTCAAACGCGAGGCCATAGGGCGAATGGTGAGTGAGCACCAAATGTCCGAACGCCGAGCCTGTGCCCTTGTGGGGCTAAGCCGTGATACCTACCGCCACGTGGGCCAGACCAGTGCGCTCAATGCGGCGTTGCGCGAGCAAATCGTGCAGACCGCCCACAAGCGCCGACGTTGGGGCTATCGCATGATTCATGACATGTTGCGCCCTCAATACCCCAACATCAATCACAAGCGGGTGTACCGCCTCTATACGGCTGAAGGCTTGTCAATCAGGAAACGCAAGAAGGCCAAGCGCATAGGCGTGCGTGTGCCGCTGGTGGCTGCGTTGGCGGTAAACCAAACTTGGAGCATGGACTTTGTCAGCGATGCCATTAATAGGCCGGGTACGGCGTCACGAAGCTTCAAATGCCTCACGGTGGCGGACGACTTCAGTCACGAATGTGTGGATATCTCCGCAGACTTTGGCATTGGCGGTGAATACGTCACGCGCCTGCTGGATCGAGCGGCCACGTTTCGTGGTTATCCCAAGCAGATCAGAACCGACAATGGACCGGAATTTACCTGCGGGGCGTTCATGACCTGGACACAAAAGCACGGCATCAAACACATCCTGATTGAGCCCGGAAGCCCGACTCAGAACGCCTACATCGAGAGTTTCAATGGAACGTTTCGCGACGAATGCCTGGACGAAAACTGGTTTGAGTCGTTGGAGCAGGCCCGCCGAACAATTGCCACATGGAGAGCAGACTACAACGAGATCAGACCCCACAGTAGCTGCGGGCGGATGCCGCCCGCCACTTTCGCCGCTTTGCATCGCCAGTTAACTGGCGATGCAAAGCAACAAAGCAATACAGTGACGGAGATCCGTTAACATTGCAAACTTCGGGCTTCTGGAATTTAGACTGGTACGGGGATTGGGGGCAGGTCATAATCCATCACGAGATGCTTTTGTGGTCTCTTCCCCTTGCCTGATGAAGTCCTCAGCCGGACAGCTGTTGCCATCAAAGACGGCAACGATTCGGAACTTCATTTCAGCGAGAACTTTGACTTTCAATATCTTAACCTATAGGTTAACACCCCTAAAGATCAAATATGAATCAAAGCATTACCATCATTCGGGGTTTAATCCCGAAATTATAAATTTGATGTACTAAAACCGCAACGACAAGCAAGTCAGACCGCCGTCCATTTTTTTGATCTCGCTGGTATCCAGTTGCAATATCGGTAGGCCCAGGGATTGCAATTGGGCCAGGGTGTGGGGGTAGCCCATGGGCGTGAGCAGGGTGTCGTTAATCCACAAAGTGTTGCCTGCATACTCTTCTTCGGGGTGCAGTACCAAATGCTTGAACCCAGCAAAGCTGGGGTGGCGTGTGCCTTCTTCGTTCAAAACCAGGGTGTTACGCCCCACATAGTTAACGATGGATTTAAGGTGCAACCCGGCGCTTACCTCTATCGCGTCTACCTGGTAGCCAAAGGGCTCGACCAAGGCCGCCAACTCGCGTACCCCGGCCTCGTTGGTGCGGCTGGTGAGGCCCACAAAAAAGCGCTTTTCCACCATCAACACATCGCCACCATCCATATGGGCCTGTGCGCTCATGCGGGTCACGGTGCGATGCCGCCACAACTCGGGTTCTATGGTGGTGGTTTCGCCCCGGCGCGAGGGCGCACCCGGGTGGGTGAGCAGGGCAAATTCGGGGCCTACCACAGCTGTGTCTTCCACAAAATGGCTGTCGGGGTAAGCGGGTTGCTCCGGTAGCGTGGTCACCACCAAACCCAAACCCAACAGAGTGCTCACGTAGGCATCAAACTGCTGACGCGTTTTGGCGGCATCAGGGGCACCCAGCGACGAGGTGGTGAGGCCTTGGGCGCAGGTGGCAGAGGGGAGGCGGGTGATGGCGTGGGTGTAGTGCATGGCAAATTGGGGCGAAAGGGGCGAAAGGGGCGAAAAGGGCAAAAGGAGCGAAAAGGGCAAAAGGAGCGAAAAGGGCAAGGGGAGATTTAGGGTGCAAAGAAGCGCAACGAGCACCGGAGCAACGACGATTCATTGTACGCACGAACATGGGTGGCAGGGGAGGCGGGGGGCTGCACAGTGGGTGTTGCGCGAGCAGCAGGGCGGGGTTGGAACCTCGTTTTGAGCCCGGGTGACTTGCCTAGTTGACCTGTGTCAAATCGATGTTGGCCTCATCGCTTTGCTATCAATAAATAAGTAATTGATGATGTAACAGGCGGTGTGGTGATGGAGTTTACAAATAGTGTGGAGCGTTGGGGCGAACCCACGCTGTTGGCTTTGGGCGGCTTAGTGGTGGGCTTGGCGTTTGGCTTTTTCGCCCAGCGCTCGCGCTTTTGTTTGCGCGCAGCAGTGATTGAGTTTTGGCATCGCAAGTTTGGCGAAAAACTCTCGGTGTGGCTGCTGTCTTTTGCGGTGGCGGTGGTCAGCGTGCAGTTGCTGATTTTGCTGGGGGCCTTGGACGTATCGGGCGCGCGGCAGTTTAGCGCCAAAGGCAGCCTATCGGGCGCGCTGGTAGGTGGATTGATGTTTGGTGTGGGCATGGTGCTGGCCCGCGGTTGTGCCAGCCGTTTGTTGGTGCTGTCTGCTAACGGCAATTTGCGCGCTTTGTTGGCGGGTTTGGTGTTTGCCGTGACCGCGCAGTCGGCCCTGTCGGGTGCCTTGGCACCCCTGCGCTTGGCGATTTTTGGTGCTTGGACCATAGACGCAGGGGCTACGCGTGACCTGTTGGCCTTAACAGGCATTGGCAACTGGGGCGGCTTGGTTGTGGGCTTGATTTGGTTGGGAGCGGCGCTGTACTTTTCGATTCAGTTGAAGGGTGCTCAGCGAGGCGTTTGGGTGTGGGTGGGCAGCGCAGGCGTAGGCCTCAGCATTGCCGGGGCCTGGTGGTGGAGTTGGCAGGTGGCCCATGCCTCGTTTGAGGTGGTGACTGTACAAGGCGTCACCTTTAGTGGCCCGTCTGCTGAGTGGTTAATGCGCGTCTTGGCTCCCAACCCAGCGCCCATAGGGTTTGACTTTGGTTTGATGCCCGGTGTCTTTATCGGGTCTTTTGTGGCGGCGTGGTTGGGCAAAGAGCTCAAGCTAGAAGGCTTTAACGAGCGCACCGGGATGCGCCGTTACCTGATTGGCGCAGTCCTGATGGGCTTTGGGGCCATGCTGGCCGGTGGCTGCGCCGTGGGTGCGGGCGTGACCGGGGGCGCGGTGTTTGCCTTAACGGCCTGGCTGGCCTTGGTGGGGATGTGGGTGGGCGCAGGGCTAACCGACCGTTGGGTGGATGCACCGCCTGTGAGTGCGCCTGGGTTGCGCCAGCCTTAGGATTCCGGGCTTGGCACGGTGCGCGTGACACGGTGCGTCGCAAAGAGGGCATTGATCGGCAGTGGGGAGATCGGCGGGAACTTGTGGCTTTGGTAAACTGCCCCGATAGGTCCCAACCCGCTCGATTAAAACCCCATGCCCCTACCCATAGACTCCACCACCATCACCCACAGCATTCAACTGGCCATTGCGCCCGTGTTTTTCTTGACGGCCGTGTCGGGCATGATTGCGGCGGTGGCGGGGCGTTTGGCGCGTGTCATTGACAGAGGGCGGCAGCTAGAGGAGCGGGCCAAACACAGCACCGACGCGGCGTTTTTAGCCAAAGCCCACCATGAAATGGCGGACCTGCGCAAGCGCGGGCGATTGGCCAATGCCAGTATTGCGCTGCTCACCACCTGTGGGTTTCTAATTGGTTTGACGATTGCAGTGCTGTTTGTGGGCGAACTCACAGACCTGGGCGTTGCACGCATGGCCATTGGCAGCTTTTTGGCCGGTGTGCTGTGCTTTTTGTTGGCGTTGTTGTCGTTTTTTGCAGAGACTGTGATCGCCACGCGCACGCTTAACTTTAGGCTGCCGCAATAAGCAAGTTTTAAAAACCTCGTGGCTTAGGGTTGCGGGTAACGCGCCCGCCGTTCTAAGTCGTCTAGCGCAATGTGGTTGCGCATGTATTGCTGGCCCGCATCCACAAAGGGTTGGTGGTCCCAAGATTTGCGTTGTCCTTGGGTCAGTGCCTCGCTCACCAAGCGCCTGCGGCGTTGGCTGGCCAGTACGCGCTGGTCTATGGCTGGCAAATCCCAACGCGCGCGCACTTCGTCAATCAAGGCATTGACTTGCTCGGCGTAACCGGGATCGGTGGCCAGGTTGTTGACCTCGTGTGGGTCGGAGGCCAAGTTGTAGAGCAAGCAGGTGTCGTTCTCGGCGTAAATAAACTTGTAGTCGTCGCGCCGAATCATCACAAGGGTAGTGACTGTGCCTTCTGCCATGTACTCGCCCAGCACCTCGTTGGGGTCTTGGCTAGGCGTTTGGTGCAGCAGGGGCAGCAAGGATTTGCCGTCTAGGGGTAAGTCGTTTTGCACCTGGCTTTGGGCCAGTTCCACAAAGGTGGGCAGCAGATCCAAGGTGGACACATGGGCTGACACCCGGCTGGCGGCAAACTGCGCGCGCGCGCAAACAATGAGTGGCACCCGTGCGGCCATTTCAAACCAATGCATTTTGTACCAAAGGCCGCGCTCACCTAGCATATCCCCGTGGTCGCCCGAGAACACAATCACCGTGTTGTCGTACAGGCCGCAGTCTTTCAGGGTCTTAATCAGTTGGCCCACTTTGTCGTCTACATAACTGCAAGCGCCGTAGTAGGCGCGGCGGGCGCGGGTGATGGCCGCTGGGGGCATGGTCTGGCCCCACAGGTCTATCACTTTAAGCAACCGTTGTGAATGTCGGTCTTGTTGGTCTTGCGGGATCTCTAATGACGGGGCTTGTACATCGGCGTCGGTGTAACGGTCGTAGTACTCGGTGGGAATGGCGTAGGGGTCGTGCGGATGGGTCATAGAGACCGTCAGGCAAAACGGTTGCTCGCCCCCGTTGCGAATGTGGTCGTACAGGTATTGGTTGGCTTTGAACACCACCTCGTCGTCAAAGTCCAACTGGTTGGTGCGCACACAGGTGCCCGCCTGCAACACCGAACTCATGTTGTGGTACCAACTGGGGCGCACATCGGGCTGGTCCCAGTTCACCACCCAACCGTAATCGGCGGGGTAGATGTCAGACGTTAGGCGTTCTTCGTACCCGTGCAGTTGGTCGGGGCCGCAAAAATGCATTTTGCCCGAGAGGGCGGTTTTATAGCCCAGGCGGCGCAGGTAGTGGGCGTAGGTGGGGATGTCGGCTGCAAAGTCGGCCGCGTTGTCAAAGGCCCCAATCTTGGAGGGCAATTGCCCACTGACCAAACTAAACCTAGAGGGTGCACACAAAGGGCTGGGGCAGTAGGCCGACTCAAACACCACACCATTGGCCGCCAGTTGCGATAAATGCGGCATTTGGATGGGAGAGGCGGCGTCGTACATGGGCAGCAAGGGCGCTGCCATTTGGTCAGCCATGATGAACAGAATGTTGGGTCGCTTAGGCTGTACCGTGGATGAGGTGGTCATGGTGTCGGAAAAGTAATCAGATGGTCGAGTTGCAGGGTAAATCCAACGGTGTCACCCACTTGGTGGTGTTGATGGCTGGGCACCATGGCGGACAGCACCGTGCCACTGGCTAGGCGCAGGGTGTAAAGGAAATGGGCCCCTCTAAAGGCTTTATGCACCAACACCGCACTGTGGGCCATTGGTGCATCGCCCACCACCACATCGTCGGTGCGAATCAGTACGTCGCACAGGTCGTCGGAACCCGTGCTTTCCATAGTGGCGGTTACCGCAGTTTCATCAACCGCTTGGGGTGCCTCTAGCACGCCCAGTTCGGTTTGTACTTGGAGGGTGGGGCCTGCCAGGCGACGGCCCGGCAAAAACACCCCGTCGCCAATAAAGGTGGCCACAAACCGACTGGCCGGTGCATGGTAAAGGGTGTAGGGGTCGCCCCATTGGTGCAAACGGCCTTGGTCGAGCACACCCACCCGATCACCCACGGCAAAGGCTTCGTTTTGGTCGTGGGTCACAAACAGAGCGGTGGTTTGTGCGCTGATTAGCAATTGGCGCATCTCTTGGGCCAGGCGTTCACGCAGGTCCACATCCAGATTAGAAAAGGGTTCGTCTAGTAGCAGTAAATCGGGTTTGGGGGCCAAGGCACGGGCCAAGGCCACGCGTTGTTGTTGGCCACCCGACAACTCGTGCGGAAACTTGTGCGCCTCACGCCCCAGGCCCACCCAGTCCAACACCTCTTGGATGCGCAGGCTTTGGTCGGCTGGCGCAAGGCGATTCAGGCCAAAGCCGATGTTGGCCTTAACCGTCATGTGCGGGAACAGGGCGTAGTCTTGGAACACCATGCCTACGCGCCGGTTTTCTGGGGGTTCGCGGTGGGTAGGGTTGCTTACCTCTTTGCCCGCCAAGCTGATGCGGCCCGCAGAGACCGGCTCTAGTCCAGCAACGGCCCGCAACACGGTGGTTTTACCGCACCCCGATGGGCCAATCAGGGCGCCGATCTGGCCGGTTTGTAGATCAAACGACACATCGGCCACAGCAGGCAGGCTTTGGCCGGGGTAGTGGATTTGCAGGTGAGACAAGACGAGCGACATGGGCAGTCATTGTAGTGTAGGCTTCCCCCACCCTTACAATGGCGAGGGCAGGTCAATCGCCCTTTGTACACGGCCTCTGACCGCCTTTGTTAATTCAAATCAAACCTATGTTCTGGTCCCGTCTTTTTTTGTTGGGAGTGGTGGCTCCGCTGCTTTGCGTACCCGTCTTGACGATTGCGCTGGCGTGGGTTTTTTGGGACGCCCAAAGCGCCCAGATTTTGCAAGAAATGGCGCAAACCGTTTTGCCCGGCTACCTAGGGACCAGTGTGGTGCTGGCCTTGGGTGTGGGGGTAGGGGTGGCCTTGATGGGGGTAGGCGCGGCCTTAATGGTGGCCTTGTTTGACTTTAGGGGCAGACGGTTTTTTGAGTGGGCGCTGTTGTTACCCGTCGCCATGCCCGCCTACGTGATGGCCTATGCGTACACGGATTTTTTCCAGTTCAGTGGTCCCTTCCAGCAATGGTTGCGTGAGCTAACGGGCGCAGAGGGCAGGGTGTTCCCGGAGGTGCGCAGCCTGTGGGGTGCCATTGTGGTGTTTACTTTTGCGCTGTACCCCTATGTGTACTTGTTAGCCCGAGCGGCCCTGATCAACCGTGCCCCGCAACTGATGGAAGCGGCACGTTTGTTGGGGGCATCCATGCCCCGGCGCATGGTGCGAGTGACCTTGCCGTTGATACGCCCTGCTGTCATGGCGGGTGTGGCTTTGGCACTGATGGAAACATTTGCCGATTACGGCGTGGCCAGCTATTTTGGGATTCAGACATTCTCGAGCGGCATTTACAAGGCTTGGTTGGCCATGGACAACCCGGTTGCGGCCACACAGTTGGCTACCGCGCTGCTGGTGATCGTGGCATTGCTGGTGTTGCTAGAGCGGCAAGCCCGCCAACGCAACCGTTATGCCATGGCCAAAGGGACAGGGATGGCGTCGTTGGAGTCGCAAGCACAGCGCCTGCGCGGTTGGCACCAGGGCTTGGCTTGGTGGCTTTGTACTGCACCTTTGCTGGGTGGTTTTGTGTTGCCTGTGTTGTTCATGTTAAGACCGCTGTGGGGCGACCCGGCTCCAATGCAATGGCACCGGTTTTTTGGGTGGGCTGGCAACAGCTTGCTGTTGGCGACAGTGGCCGCGGTGTTGGCCACGGGCATCGCCTTTGCCTTGGCCTTTTTGAATCGGCACCGCCCCCGCGGTGTAACCCATGTCGCAACCCACTTGGTGGGTTTGGGCTATGCAGTACCCGGCGTGGTGGCGGTGGTGGGCCTGCTTTTACCACTGACATGGTTGCAACGCCATTTTCCGGACAGCGCAGCCGGGTCTTTGGGCTACGCCCTGACTGCGACGGTGATAGGAGTTGTGTGGGCCTACCTGACGCGCTTTACCGCCGTGGCCCTGCACTCGATTCAGGGGGGGTACACGCAGATCGCCAAAACGCTGGACGAATCGGCGCGTATGTTGGGCCATTCGGGTTGGGCCATGGCCTTTAGGGTGCACTGGCCTTTGCTCTCTAAAACCACGGCGGCCGCCGCAATCTTGGTTTTTGTGGATGTCATGAAAGAGCTGCCTGCTACCCTGGTGCTTAGGCCTTTTAACATGGACACTTTGGCGGTGGTGGCCTACCAGTTGGCGCGGGACGAGCGTTTGGGTGAGGCGGCCATTCCCTGCCTGGCGCTGGTGGTGGTAGGCATGCTGCCGGTGGCTTTGCTCAGCCGCACCTTACGACGCTAAGATGGATTTATTAATGCAAATGAGAATCAATATCATTTGATGCTATACTTCAGTTCATCGTAGGTGATGAATTAAAAGGGAGCAGTTGCATGAAACGAATTCAATGGCGTCAGGTTTTGGCAGGCGGCCTGACAGGGGCGGCACTTTTGTTGGCGGGTGCTGTGCAACCGGCCTGGGCCCAGGAGTCTGTGCTGAACATTTATTCGGCCCGCCACTACCCCAGCGACGAAGCGCTTTACGCCGGGTTCACGCAAAAGACGGGCATCAAACTCAACCGGGTGGATGCCGACGATGCTGGCATTTTGGCGCGATTAAAGGCCGAGGGTGCTGCATCTCCTGCGGATGTGATTTTGCTAGTGGATGCTGCACGCCTGTGGCGCGGTGAGATGGACGGGCTTTTTATGCCCATTAAATCGGCCCGCCTGGACGCAGCCATTCCCGCCAAACTCAAGGCCAAACCCCAGAGCGATGGAGCCACAGCGTGGTTTGGGTTTTCTACGCGGGCCAGGGTGATTGTGTACGACAAAACCAAGGTGCAGCGCACCGATGTGGACACCTATGAAGAGCTGGGTGATCCCAAAAACAAGGGCAAGTTGTGCACCCGCTCAGGTTCGCATCCCTACAACCTGAGTTTGTTTGGTGCCATGCTGGAGCACAAAGGCGCTGCCGCCACTCAGGCCTGGCTGGCGGGCATGGTGGCCAATATGGCGCGCTCACCCAAGGGTGGAGACACCGATCAGATCAAGGCAGTGGCCAGCGGTGAATGCGCCATTGCGATCACCAACACTTACTACCTGGCGCGGTTAATGCGCTCGGCCGACGCGGCCGACAAGGCGGTTGCCGACAAGGTGGGCGTGGTGTTTCCCAACCAGGACAGTACTGGCACCCACGTGAACATTGCGGGTGGCGCTGTGGCCAAGAACACCAAGAATGTGAAAAATGCCCTTGCCTTTTTGGAGTATTTGGCCAGCCCCGAAGCACAAGAGCATTTCGCCAATGGCAACAACGAATGGCCGGCCGTCAAAGGTGTTCAGTCAGTCAACCCCGCCCTGCAAGCCATGGCCCCAAGCGCCTTCAAGACCGAGGCAATTGCCGTTTCAGATATCGGCAAAAACCAGGTTCAAGTTCAGCAAATGCTGGACCGGGTGGGGTATCGCTAAAAGGCGGGTCGTCTCAGCTTTGCAGCCACAGATCCAAAGGCATCCCCCCGGTGCCAATCACTAGCGGTTGTGCTTGTTTAAACTGGTGCACAAATGCAGCTAAGCCCGATACATTGCCAACGTTGTGGCCGCTTTTGACTTCGAGTGCCTGCAGGGTAGGCCCGATCTTGAGGACATAGTCCACTTCTTTTTGGCCATTGTTCCAGTAGTGGATGACCGGGTGGCGGCTACTGTGGGTGAGATGGCGGGCCAGCAGCTCGGTGCCTACGGCGCTTTCGACAAGTCGTCCCCAAACATCGGGGCGCGCAAGCGCGGCTTGCATGCCCACACCTTGTGCCACCCAGTGGCAGCCCATCAGGGCATTGTTGAACACTTGCAGCTTGGGGCTGGACGCGCGTTGACGCACCACTTGGCCCATGTATTTAGGAAGGCCGCAGGCCATACCTGCGCCTTCGAGCAGATCGAGGTAATGGGCGAGGGTGGTGGTGTTGCCTGCATCGTCAAGCTGGCCCAACATTTTCTGATAGCTCAGGATTTGGCCGCTGTACACGCAGGCTAGGTCAAATACACGGCGTAGCAGGGCGGGCTTTTGCACAGGGGCCATCAGCATGACATCTTTGCTGATAGTGGTTTCAATCAGGGCATCACTGACATAGGCTGCCCAGCGGGTTTCGTCATGGACCAACGGTGCGGCACCGGGGTAGCCACCATAAAAGATGAACTGCTCTAGGCTAAAGCCAAAGGCATCGCGCATTTCGGAATAGCGCCAGTGACCTAAGCGGGAGATCTCGAATCGTCCGGCCATGCTTTCACTCAAACCCCGGGCAATCAGCAGCGGTGCCGAACCTAGGATGACCACGCGCACATCTTGGCCAGTGGCTGTGTCCTCGTCCCACAGGCGTTTGACTTCTTCCGTCCAGTTGGACACTTTTTGAATTTCGTCCAACACCAAAATACAACTACTCGCTTGGGCTGCCAGTGCGCGGGCCACTTGCCATTGGGTGCTGAGCCACACTCGGCCTTGTAAGCCTGGGCCATCGGCACTGGCGCTGTGTTGCGCCAGTGGGGTGTTTGGCTCTGCATGGGGATCACGCCGCAAACGTTCTAGCGCTTGGCGCACCAGTGTCGTTTTGCCGACTTGGCGTGGGCCTGCCACCACTTGCAGGAATCTGCGAGGTTCTTTGAGTCGCGCCACCAGGGGGGCTAGCGCTTCGCGTTCGATGGACATATTGTTTTGCTCAATGCATTGAGTAATTTATCTCATTTTATTGAGTAAATCAATTTTAGGCAATGATCTCCCAAGTTCCACGGGCAGCAGCTAGGTGGTGTCAACCCTGAAAATAGCCGTCAGACCCTTAGGATGTCTTGGACTTTTGAGCGGCCTGCTCCATGGCCTGAATGAGGGCGCGGGCCTCGTCGCCCTCGGGGATGGGTTGGCCACTGTCGCGCCATTGCACTGCGGCCTTAAAGCCGTTTTCTTGTGCGTAACGCCTAAACCAAAGGCCCTCGGGGTTGTGGCGGGTGATGCCGTCAAACACAGTGGCCATCATTTGGCTTTGTTCTAAACCCATGGTCAGCAACACTTGATTGACCACCATTTTGTGCATGGCCAGGTGGCTTTTGGGCACACCGGCAATGCGATTGGCCAAGGCCATGGTGGTGGCTTCTAGCTCGGGCAGGGGTACGCTGGCGTTGGCCAGGCCCCAGTCCAATGCTTTTTTACCGTCTATGGTGTCGCCCGTAAACATGAGTTGCTTGGCACGGGTGGGGCCTAGGCGGTAGGTCCACATGGCGGTGGTAGGGCAACCCCATACCCGTGTGGGCATATAGCCAATACGGGCATCGTCGGCCATCACCAACAGGTCACAACACATGGCAATATCACTGCCGCCCGCAGCTGCATAGCCGTGTACTTTGGCAATGGTGGGTTTGGGCGAGCGCCACAAGGCCATAAAGTCCTCGGTGTTGCGCTTCATGTAGGCGTAGTCCACCATGGGGTCCCAGGGGTAGGACTCTTGTTGGCAAGGGTGTTCGATTTGGCTTTGGGCGGTGTCGGCCAGGTCGTAACCCCCGCAAAATCCCTTGCCCGCGCCTTCTACCACGATCACATGGACTTCATCGTCGGCATTGGCCCACTCTACCGCGGCGCGTAACTCGCGGGGGGTGTCGTCGTTAATCGCGTTGAGGCGCTCGGGGCGGTTCAGCAGCAGGCGGGCCACACGGGGGTGGGCCGCGTCTTTTTGGATGGAAAGGGTGCTAAAGGTGGGCATGGGATGAGCGGTTTTGGGTTATCGCCCTTGCCACTTCGCTGGGCGCTTTTCGGCAAAGGCGGCTGGGCCCTCTTTGGCATCGTCTGAGGTCAGCATGGCTTGGTATGCGGCTAGGGTGCCACTGCGCAGGGTTTGGTATCCGTCTGGCACGCTTTGGTGCCAAGTGGCGGCCAGTACCTCTTTGATCGCGGCCAAAGCCAGCGGGGCACTGGCACTGATTTGCTCGGCCAGGGCCTGTGCCGTAGCCAGCAGTTGATCGGATGCGACCACGCGGTTGACCAAGCCCCAACGCTGTGCCTCATCAGCGCCCATGCGACGCCCTGTCATCAATAGCTCGCGCACAATGGCGTCGGGCAGGCGTTTGGGCAGTCGCAGCACGCCACCCGAGTCGGCCATCATTCCAAGCGTGGCCTCTGGCAAAGCAAACTGCGCCTCTTGGCTGCACACCACCATGTCGGCCGCCAATGCCAGCTCAAAACCACCCCCCATGGCCAGGCCGTTCACGGCCGCAATCACGGGTTTGCCCAATGAGAAAAATTCAGTCAGACCCGCAAAGCCGCCTGGTCCATGGTAGGCATCGATGGCTTCGCCCGCGTTGGCACTGTTCAAATCCCAGCCGGCACTAAAAAACCTGCCGGTGCCGGTGATGATGGCCACGCGCAAATCGGGCTCGGTGTGCAAGCGCTCAAAGGCCGCGTACAGCGCACGGCTGGTGGCCACGTTGATGGCGTTGGCCTTTGGGCGGTTGAGCGTGATGGTCAGTACGCCTTGGTGTACCGTTGTGTGGACCGGGTTGGTTGTCATAAGGCTTCTTGGCAGCGTATCAAGGCGTCTACCGCCATGCATCCCTGGCCCTCGGGCAGCACGATTAAGGGGTTAACATCCAGCTCCACCAGGTGATCGGCATGCTCACTGGCGAGTCGGGCAATACACTCTATCGCGCTAAGCGTTGCCCCAAGGTCGCCTGCAGGCTTGCCCCGATAGCCCATCAGCAAGGGGGCCATACGCAGTCTCATTAGAGCGCTTTTTAACTCGGATCGGGTGGCGGGCAGCAAAACGGTTTGGCTGTCTTTGAGTAGCTCTACCCAAATTCCACCGAATCCCAGGGTAAGCGTCATGCCAAACTGAGGGTCGTGCATGACCCCCACAATGAGTTCGGCAACGGTACTTTGCACCATGGTTTCAACCAAAAACTGATCGGACAGTTCGCGCATATGCCACGCGGCGTCAATTAACTCGTCTGGGGTGCATAAATTAAGGCGTACAGCACCCGCTTCGGTTTTATGGGCCAAGCTACTACCAACCGCCTTTAGTACCACAGGAAACAGCAATCCACCGGCCTTGGCCTCAATCTCTTCAAGACTCATGCATTGGCCATAGGGCAGAGGCACATCGTACCGGGCCAATATCTGCTTGCTTTGTACTTCGTCCAAGGTGGTAATCATGGTGGCGCTAGAGCCTCCTTGGTCGTTCACCCTTGCGGCTAGCCGGGGTAGGGAGGTCAGTTTGGCGCTGGCGGCTTGGCGCTCACCAATAAACGCGGCCAACGAAATCGCCGTGATACCGTCTTGGAGTCCGCAAAGGGGGGCAACGCCCTGGGACAAAAGTTTTTGTGCCAAGGCATCGTCAAGGCCCTCAGGCATAGAACTGATCACACTGGCGTTGGCACCGGTTTGCTTTTGGGCGGCTAAAAATGCGTCCAGTGTGGTGTGCCAGGTGCTGCCATCGCAAAGGTCGGTGCGGGGCATGTCTAACACCAAGAGATGGTTATCAAATTTGCATTGCATCATGCCCGCAAAGCAGGCGGTTTGCGCAACTTGGTCGCCCCAAATGTAGGTGTGATAGTCCAAGGGGTTGGCCACATGCACTTTAGGGCCTAGCACTTTCTTTAAGGTGCGTTCAGCCAGTTTAGGAAGGGGCGGCATCTGTAAGCCATGGTCCTCTGCCAGATCGGCCACAAGGGAGGCCTCTCCCCCAGAGCAGCTTGCGCTAATGATGCGCCGGCCGGGCAATGCACCGTGGCAATGCAAAAACTTAAGGGTTTCGATTAGGCTTGCGGGGTCGTACACCCGGGCAACGCCGTAGCGCTCAAAAAGAGCGTCGTGCAAGGCGTCTGACCCAGACAGCGAACTGGTATGCGAGAGCGTTATTTTTGCGCCTTGCGCGGAACTGCCCGCTTTTAAAGCGACCAAAGGAATCTTTTGGCGCAAGGCCTTCAGCGCGACTTTAGAAAACTGCGCAACGTTCCCAAGTCCCTCGATGTGCATGCCGATTGCGGTGACACGAGGATCCTGCAACAACGCATCAATCAACTGAGAAAAATCGCAACCCGCTTGATTGCCCAAGGTGATCAGGTAGGCCAGCGGCAGGCCCCGGCGCTGCATGGTCAGGTTAAGGCCGATATTGCCGCTTTGGGTAATGATGGCGACGCCTTTTTCAACGCGAGAACCACCATGTTGGTCTGGCCAAAGCGCCACGCCATCCAGGTAATTAAGCATGCCGTAGCAATTAGGGCCAAGTAATGGCAGACCACCGGCGGCTTTTACCAACGCCTGCTGTTTTTTTGCACCTGCCTCACCCACCTCCGCAAAACCAGAGGCATAGCACACCAGGCCGCCAGCCCCCATTTGCTCCAACGCGCCCGCCTGCGTTACCGTGGCATCTGCGTTGACGGCAATGAATGCCGCATCGGGTGCTTCAGGTAGCGACTCAAGATTTGGGAAGCAGGGTACGCCCTCGATAGAAGACAGCGTGGGATGCACCGGCCACAGCGCACCTTGGTAGCCCAGTTTTTGGCATTGCCTAAGGGCTTCTTGTGCGCTTTTTCCGCCTATCAGCGCGATGTGCCTGGGTTTTAGCAGGCGCGTCAGCTTGTGCTCGGTTGGGGATGAACCCGAGGCCTTGGACAGGGTGGATTTGGCAGACATGTGGAGGGTCTAAATTTTGACAAGGTTGATGAAAAGTTCACTGGTAAACCCATGTGCATGAGTTTACTTTAGAGAGACGACGGGCTGGTGAAGTACCCAACCGAATACCTTGCTGCGCTTTTGGGTTAGGTTCTTAACTCCCGTGCTCGCGCAACATGGCTCTGGAAATGATATGACGTTGAATCTCGCTGGTGCCGTCCCAAATACGCTCAACCCGGGCATCGCGCCAGAACCGCTCAATGGGTAGGGCACTCATTAATCCCATGCCGCCATAAATTTGCAAGGTGTTGTCGGTGATGCGCGCCAGCGCCTCAGAGGCAAAAACCTTGGCCATGGCGGCATCGCTGTCCGTCATACGGCCTTGGTCGCATTTCCAGGCGGCCTGCAAGGTCAACAGTTCAGCCGCCTCTAGCTCTATTGCCATATCGGCCAGTTTGAAGCCTGTTCCCTGAAAACGCCCAATGGCTTGTCCAAATTGCTTGCGCGTGGCAGCCCACTGCGTTGCCATCTCTAGTACGCGTCGCCCACGGCCTACGCTGGTGGCTGCCACCGTTAAGCGGGTCGCGCCCAACCATTGGCCCATCAGGTCAAAGCCTTTGTGTTCTTCGCCCAGCACGTTGCGTGCCGGTATCTTGCAATCGTTAAAAAACAGTTCGCACTGGTGGTAACCCCGGTTAGAGACGCACTGGGGGCCACGGCGTACCGTGAGGCCTGGCGCGTCCAAGTCCACCAAAAAACCAGTGATACGTTTTTTGGGACCATGGTTGGTTTGTTCAACGTCGGTGGCGGCAAACAGCACCACAAAATCCGACATATCGGCATGGCTGATGAAGTGCTTGCTGCCATTGATGACGTAGTCATCGCCTTGGCGTACCGCTTTGGTTTGCATGCCGCGCACGTCCGAGCCCGCATTGGGTTCTGTCATGGCCAGGCAATCATGGCGCTCGCCTTTGATGGTGGGGATAAGGTACTCGTCAATCTGGCTGCCGCTACATCCTTGCAAGATGTTGCTGGGGCGGGCCACCAGCATTTGCAGGCCGTACGAGGCGCGGCCCAGTTCGCGCTCTAACAGCGCGGTGTCAAACACATTCAACCCGCCACCACCGTACTGCTCGGGCATATTGGCCGCGTACAGGCCCAGGTCTATGGCTTTTTGTTGAATCTCTACCACCAGTTCGGGCGGGATGGCGTCGTCTTTTTCAACCCGGTCTTCGTGGGGGTACAGCTCGTTTTCAACAAACTGGCGTACCGTGTCCACCAGCATGGTTTGTTCGTGGCTCAATTCAAAATGCATGGTGGTCTTTCAGGGGCAGGGGACAGGTTTAACGCGGGGCCCGAATGCCAATGCTGGCACCGGCCTGTTCGGGCTTGGGTAGGGTGCTATGGGCCTGCACAATAGCTTGTACGTGCTCGTGCAACCAATCGGGCATGGGGGCAGATCGGGAGGCCTGCATGTCCACGTGCACCAGCATTTGCTCGCCGGTGGCCAGCAGCTCGCCGGTTTGGCCGTGAAACATGCGATGGAACAGGTGCAGGCGTTTGCGGTCAGCGGCAATCAGTTGCAGCGTTAAGCGCAGGGGCTGGCCCAAACCTGCCTCGCGCAGGTTGTGGATCATGGTTTGTACGGTATAGAGCGAGTACCCCGACTGGCGGTAAGCCTCGTCGATCCCAATGAACCGAAAGAAGGCATCGGACTGGTCACCAAATACCAACAGGTAGCACGATTCACTCATGTGGCCGTTGTAGTCCACCCAGGCCGCTTGCACGGTGGGGGAATGCAGCGCCAAGGGTGCGTCTATGGGGCGGTTAGCGTCCCAGGGCTGGGCAGGGGTGCCTTCTAGCGGCGAGGTCAGGCCATGGCTGGGCGCTGGGGTGGTACTCATTCGGATCCTTTGGCGGGTTGGCCAAATTGAATCGCACGCCCCGCGTTGGCGGGCCAAGCCAGGTGTTGGTGGGCCGCCATAAAGGCATCGACTTTGGCTTGCACGTCGGGCGCAAAGGGGCAGGCCTTGGGGCCGGACAAATTCACGTGTAGCAAAATCTGCTCATTGGTGGCGTGCACCGTGGCGTTGCCCTCTTTATGCAAGGTATGAAAAATTCGTATCCGCTTGGCGTCTACCGCCAGCACTTGCGTCTTCACCTCTATCGCCGCTCCCTCTTTGAGTTCCTTGAGGTAGTTCAGGTGTATCTCTAAGGTAAACAAGGTGTTGTCAGTGGCTTTGCGGGTGGCGTCATCCAACCCTATTTGGTTCATCAGGCCATCGGTGGCCGATCCAAAAATCACCATGTAATAGGCGTCGTTCAGGTGGTGGTTGTAATCCACCCATTCGGGTTGCACGTGGCCCCGCCAGGTACACATCAGTTCGCTCATGATGGGCTGTAGGGCTTGGGTTTATTCTGTGGGCGACAGGCCGTGCTTGCGCTTGGTAGCGGCAATGGCGTCTTGGATGGCGATCAGGCAGTCGTCGCGGTAACGCTCCAGGTCGGCAATGCTGTGGGTGCCCAGTTGCACCTGCGTGCCTGCCACCACATCGTCGATCAACTGGTCGGTAAGTTCGGGCGCTTCAAGTTTGGTCCAAGGCAGCTTGAGGGCTGGGCCAAACTGGGCCATAAAGTGGCGCATACCCGCATCGCCCCCGGCCAGGGTGTAAATCAAAAAGCTGCCCATAAACGACCAGCGCATGCCCGCGCCAAAGCGGATGGCGTCGTCAATCTCTCCGGTTGTGGCCACGCCCTCGTTAATCAAGTGCAACGATTCGCGCCACTGGGCCTCTAACAGGCGGTCGGCAATAAAGCCGGGCACTTCTTTGCGCACATGCAGTGGGTGCATGCCCATGGCTTTGTACACCGACATGGCCGCCGCAATGGCATCAGGCGAGGTATTTTGCCCGCCCACCACCTCAACCAAGGGCAGCAGGTAAACGGGGTTGAAGGGGTGGCCCACCACGCAACGCTCGGGGTGTGTGGCCTTGGCGTAAAAATCCGAGGGCAACAATCCCGATGTAGACGAACCAATCAACACATTGGGCCGCGCCGCCTGGGTGATTTGCTGGTGCAGGCTGATTTTGAGTTCCAACCGCTCAGGTGCACTCTCTTGAATAAAGTCGGCATCTTTTACGCAGTCTTCTAAGGTGGCGGCAAAACGCAGGCGCGACAGGCTGGCACCGGCCGCCACCCCTTTGCTGACCAGCACCGGCCAGGACTTGGCCACGCGAGCAGTGAGTTGTTCTTGTGCGCCATGGGCCGGGTCCCAGGCCACCACGTCCATGCCGTTGGCCAGGGCGCGGGCCACCCAGCCACTGCCAATCACGCCGCTACCAATGGCGGCAAAGGTGCGTATCTGGGTTACCAAGCCGGTGCTGGAAGTGGGGGTAGGGGAGGGAGTGGTCATAGCGATGAATCAAAAAATGGTTGTAACGAGAGAACCGCCGGGACCTGTGGGGTGGTTGTAGGCGGGGTTGGATCAATCAATAAAGGGCAAGGTTTGGGCAAGGGTCACTAACCGGCTTAGCGGGTGCGCTTGGCCAAATTCATTTTGGCGCGGCCCTGCTCAGGGGTCATGATGCTGGCACCCATGCGCGTCAAAATTTCAACGGCGCGTTCCACCAAACTGCCGTTGCTGGCGTAAACGCCTTTGTCCAGCCAGATGTTGTCCTCTAGGCCCACGCGCACATTGCCACCCAGCAAAACCGCTTGGGCCACCATAGGCATTTGCATGCGTCCAATACCAAAGCCCGCCCACACGGCACCGGCAGGCACGTTGTCGGCCATGGCCTTCATGGTGGTGGTGTCGGCAGGTGCCCCCCACGGAATGCCCAGACACAACTGAAACAAGGGGTCGTGCAGTAGGCCTTCTTTAATCATTTGTTTGGCAAACCAAAGGTGCCCGGTATCAAAAATTTCAAGCTCGGCCTTAACCCCTAGTTCTGTAATGCGCTTGGCCCCTGCCCGCAACTGCATGGGGGTGGACACATAAATGGTGTTGCCGTCGCCAAAATTAAGCGTGCCGCAGTCCAAGGTGCAAATATCGGGCAGGCATTGCTCCACATGCACCAAACGCTCCAATGGGCCGACCAAATCGGTGTTGGGGCCAATGTCCAGGGGTTGCTCGCCGGGCCCAATCTCAAGGTCGCCGCCCATGCCAGCCGTTAGGTTGATGATCATGTCAACCCCGCTGTCGCGGATACGGTCTACCACCTCGCGGTACAACTCTGGGCGGCGGCTGAACTTGCCGGTATCGGGTTCGCGAACATGGCAATGCACCACCGTGGCCCCCGCTTTGGCCGCTTCAACGGCGGCAGCGGCAATCTGCGCGGGTGTGACCGGAATCGCAGGGTGTTTGCCCACCGTATCGCCCGCACCGGTTAGTGCGCACGTCACTATGACTTCGTAGTTCATATCAGAGTCCTTTTCGTCAATAAATCAGAGGGCCGCCTGGGTGCCACCAGCCCCGGCGATGATCCCAAAGGATACCGCAGGCCGTAACACCCCAATCATCCAATATACGCCGGTAGTGGGGGGTGGGGGGTACAAAAAACGACCTTAACTTAACCCAGATTTTCCATTAGGCGCACCTGCGGTGCTGCGTGAGCGTCAGCGGCGTATTTCGGGTCAGTTTCGCCCCTCTTCGTCGCCGATAGCCCGGGCTATCGGCTTCTCAGTCGGGACAAAACTGCCTCCGAACTACCCTCGCTGCCATCTCACGCCCTAATGGAAATTCTGGGTTTAACCCTTTAATTGGCCCAGTTTTGTAGGCGCAAGCCATGGATGCGTTCAAACTCGCGGGTGTTGTTGGTCACCAGCGTCATGTCACTGGCCAAGGCGTGGCTGGCGATCCAAAGATCGTTGTTGCCAATTGGCGTGCCCACCTGCTTTAGGCGGATAAATTGCTGGGCGTAGTGGTGGCAGATGGCGGTGCCTAACTCATAGTTGACCTCTACTTGCTGCGTCAAGTCTTGCAGCACGCGCATGGTTTTGGTTTTTTGCAAACTGTTTTCGGCACCCTTGCACAGTTCCGCATACGACACAAACGACATGGAAAGGGTATCGCGGGGTTTGAGTGCGTTAATGCGTTTTGCAACCTGTGGGGGTCGATTGCGAATTAGGTAAATCAGGATGTTGGTATCCAGCATATACCTCATAGAGGCTCTCTCTCCTGCATAGGCTCTGGGTCGCGGCGGAACGCCTCAAGCGATTCTGCAAAGTCGTCATCAAAGGCTGCCAGCGCTTTTAGCAACGCATCGCCACGGCGCTTTTCAGGGCTTTTGGAGGGGCGCAATACCAAGTCACCCTCGGCGTTACGGAAAATGTGTACACGGTTGGTCTCCAAGCGAAACGCTTTGGGAATCCGAACCGCTTGACTGTTGCCGTTCATAAAGACCCGTCCCACCACTGGTGCCATGCTTATCCTTTGTACATACTCGATGTGTGTATATTTTGATCTGCGGATTGAAAGCTGTCAACTGACTGTTTCCAGTCCAAACCTATGGCGCGCAAGCCTCTTGATTCGCGTTTGCGTATACTTTCTTTAAACCTAGAAACGGCAGTTGGACCTGTAGCGAGTTCACCTAAACAGTGAAAGTTAAGGGGCTTAAAAATATTAATATTCATACGGCTTTACCAAAAGAAGGAAGCGGTCAACTGCCGTTTCTCGGTTTAACACACTAAGCTTCCAAGCGGGAATGTCACTCAACCCTAACCTCGACTCCATGAACACCCTCTCAAACCTTTTCGCCCAAAAATCCTGGGCCAACAACGAGTTGCACAACGCTTTGGCCAATGTGCCAGCCGCGCAGCACCCGGTGGCGGTGCACACCGCGATTCGCATGCTTAACCATATTTATGTGGTGGATTGCATTTTTAAGGCGCATTTGCAAGGCGTAGCCCACCCCTACACCGCGTCCAACACCGATGACACGCCTGATCTGGCCAAGCTACAGTTTGCGGTGGCCGAGGTGGATGCGTGGTACGAGGGCTACGTGGCCACCATCACACCCAGCCAATGCGCTGAGACCTTGGCCTTTCGGTTTACCGATGGCGACACCGGCACCATGAGCCGAGAAGAAATGCTGCTACAGGTGATCACCCACGGGGCCTACCACCGCGGCAACGTGGGGCAGATTCTGAAATCCATCTCAGTGGTGCCACCCCGCGATTTACTCACCAAGTTTTTGCATTTGCGTGAGCCAACGCGACGCTGGAGGTGAGATCACTGGCATTGATACCGGCTTTCAACGTCCAATACGCGTGGTTCAATCAATTGGCCGCCAATATTAAGTGTTTTAACGGACGTTTCTACGCGCTTAAAATTTCCTGCTGCCAATTGATCGAGTTGGTGACTGCATTGGGCAAAGTCGTCTGGCAACTCCGCAAGCGCCCTCCATTGACCGTCTTGGGTCATCTTAAAAACAGTGGGTATGGCATTGGGTTGTTGATCGATGAGTAGTATTTCGTCACCGTGCTCCGTATCAAAGTCAACCGTGTACGCCGTGCATGGGGTTTTTGCTCTATGCAAACATTGCGGCCCCTTGAACCGAAACTCTTCTTGGGACCAGTCTTGGCGATAAAAACTATCGGGTAGGGTGGCAGCCAGGGTTTTAACCTGGATATTCGCTTTTACATCGTCTGCCCTTGCCGCT
The DNA here is from genome assembly GCA_040382935.1 of Burkholderiaceae bacterium. GTDB lineage: Bacteria > Pseudomonadota > Gammaproteobacteria > Burkholderiales > Burkholderiaceae_C > JALQUL01. Next base: position 29,850 of record JBEIEP010000024.1, on the reverse strand, counting down.
TTGCCGTTGCCAAAATCCCATGGTACGTCGGTTTCGCTAGCGGCTTTGGCCGCTGCGGCTTTAATGAATTCAGCTTCTTGTGTGGGGGGGGTGCGTTGTAGTTCAGCCAGGGCCACCTGGCCGTAACGCTTTCCTTCAAACCGAAGGTATTCAAAGTCGAAATCTTTGGCTGCCACTTGGCCGTTCTGTAAACGTGCCACCTGGTTTGCGACCGAAATTCTGGCGGGGTCCATTAAGGGACTAAACAAGGCCAATATCACCGCCAAAACAAGGAAAGAAACGAATACGTTGACCCTCGCAACCAAACCTAACCAACGGTGGTGGCGCAAAGTCGCGACGGCATAGCCAACTGCATAAGTCATTGCAATACCCAAGCAGGCTGCCGCGATGATGCGTTCCGTTGTCCACCCATAGATTTGGACACGCAGACCCAATGCATAGCAACCTATGACGACCAAGGGAAGAATCAGCAGGCACGCTAGGCGAGCGCTGTGACGCGGGAGTACCGAAATTTGGGTTGTTGATTCGTGGTCTTGCAGCGCAGCGTTGATCAACACCACCAGCCCAGCGGAAGCGGCAAGCAAAATGCCCGTCGCAAAATTTGTACTCCACAATTTAGAAAAACCTTGGAACGGCAAACTGGCCAAGAAAATTGCGATTAGCAAAACTGCCAGTGGCAACAAAAAGGACAACAGAGTTAGTAGCAGATGGCGTATTGCACTCAGTATGGCGGGCTTTACGTCGGTCAGATGTATGGCACCAGAGACCATCACTAGCGTGACGGGAATAGAAAACCATTCCTTGTACACCAGTTTGGCCATGTAGGTAAGACCCGCGAGATCGAAAAGCTCAGAACCGAGTAACAAAATAAGCCATCCTAAGCCTGAAAAAACGAGCGCCAAAGTCAGTCGGACTGCTTGCTTCCATGCGATGCCAAAGTAGGTTTCGTACCGTGCAAGGTAACGACGGTCTTTACAGCCAGCCGTCACCAAAACATGTGTGATAAACAAACCAACCGCAGGAAATAGAAACAGAGTGAAAGAGGGTAGCTCGGCTAAGCTTGGATTGCGGTTAGGGTCTCTCCACTCGCTAGGGGGGCTACCTACGGCACGCCATACGTCGTAAAGAGCGAGGAAAACACAGATTAGCACGGCGCCTGCAATCCACATCCCGAGTTGTTTTCGCGTCAAATCGCCAATTCCCAATATAAATAATATGGGAATAAATAAAGCAACAATCAACAAGACTGTGAGTGAATACGCGTCAGTGGCGGGCCATTGCACTGTTTCTACAGACCGATAAAGCCAATACAAAATAAGCCCTTGGGTCAGGCCTATGACCAGACGAATCAGGCCGATGCGCCGACTCAACTCGGGCTGAGTGGTGACCTCGTTGCTTTTTTCTTCAAGCGTTTCCATCGCATCTCCTTACTGGTGGGCCGCCTAGTCGGGACTTTTGTATCATAGCCGTCCCATTCCCAGATCTGGTGCTGGGGGTGAGTGGATACGCTCTTGCATTACAAAATCTAATTGTATCCTTGCAAAAACCTAGTCGCTAAAGCGTTGGTGTTTGCGCGCAAATGAAACGACAATCTCCCTCTGCGGGCTTCACCCATTTGGGGTGCTCTGTGACCGTTTGTTGTTGGGGTGTTGTTTTTCGTGCGTAAACTGCTGTTGCCGGTTATCTCGTTGTTATCGGGCGTTGCCATGCTGGTGGTGGGCATGAGCTTGCTGTTTTCGGCGATTGGGGCGCAGGCGGCTTCGGCCAAGTTTGGTACTGCGGTAACGGGTTTGATCAATTCAGCCTATTTTGCGGGGTTTGTGCTGGGCACTTACTGGTGCCCTGTGTTGATTCGGCAGGTGGGGCATATCCGGGCCTTTGCCGGGATGGCGTCACTGTTGTCTACCCTGCCTATCATGCATGCACTTTGGATCAACCCCTTCTTTTGGGGTAGTTTGCGCTTGGCCACCGGCATTTGTTTGGTGGGCTTGTACATTGTGGTGGAAAGCTGGCTTAACGTTGCGGCCACCAGTCAGATTCGGGGCAAGGTGTTTGCGGCTTATATGGCGGTTAGTGGAGTGGCGGCAGCCCTTGGGCAATGGTTGATTTTGGCGGGCAACAAGTTGGGGTTTTTGCCCTTTGCTTTGGTCTCTATTTTGTTTTCGTTGGCGCTGGTGCCGCTTACCTTAACCCCGGTGGCAGACCCTGAACCCGTACCAGCGCCCAAGTTTAGTTTTAAGGAGCTGTTTTTGCTTTCGCCTGTGGGGGTGGCTGCGGCCATCGGATCGGGACTTCTTAACAGTGCGTTTTACAGTCTTGGTACCGTGTTTGGGCACGGTGTGGGCTATAGCAATGCAGGCATTGCCACGTTTATGGCCGCCACCATTTTGGGCGGTGCGGCTTGTCAGTGGCCCATAGGGCATTTTTCAGACAAGCATGATCGCTGCTGGGTGCTGTTTTGGGTATGCACCACGGGGGCGGTGCTGGCCGGTTTGGGCTATTACCTGGCCAAAGAACAAGAAAACTGGGTCATCTTTTTAAGCGTTGCTCTTGGGGGAATGCTGTTTGCCGTTTATGGCTTGGCGGTGGCCCATGTCAACGACTTGATTGACCCGGCCAAAACGCTAGAGGTAACGGGTGGCATGCTTTTGTTGTACGGGGTAGGCGCTACCGTTGGGCCCACCCTAGCGGGTGCTTCAATGGAATTTACCGGCGAAGAAGGACTGATGCTTTACTTCTCAGGTGGGCTTGCCCTGCTGGCCTTGGTGACTTGGTACTTTATTGCCACGCGGAGAGCCCAAACGCCCGAACGTGCCGACCATGCCGATTTCCAGATGGCTGGGACCAGCTCACCTGCTGCATTGCAACTGGATCCTCGCGTGCCGCATGCCGACTGATACGCCTACCATCACCTCCCACGCCTTTCATCCATTCACCTTATGAACCAAGAATTTGATTTCATCGTTGTAGGTGCAGGCTCTGCGGGGTGCGTGTTGGCCGATCAACTCAGCCAAACCCAGCAGGGGGGTGGTACGGTACTGGTGTTAGAGGCGGGGGGCAGTGACCGCAAGCCCTGGGTGCAGGTGCCCATTGGCTACGGTAAGACTTTTTATGACCACCGGGTGAACTGGAAGTTTCATACCCAACCTGAAGCAGGCCTGAACAACAGAACCATTTATGTGCCACGGGGTAAGGTGGTGGGTGGTTCCAGCTCCATCAACGCCATGGTGTACGCGCGTGGTTTGCCCCACGACTTTGACGACTGGGCCGCAGCGGGTAATTCCGATTGGGATTGGGAGGGCGTGAAGGCTACTTACGAGTCGTTTGAGTGCCCCGTGAATGAGGAGGGGCGGGCGGCCACTAAGGGCTCCTTGTTTGTGAGTGATGTGCGTCGCCAGCTACACCCCCTAGAGGACGTGTATTTCAAGAGTGCCGCCCAAGCAGGTTTGCCTTTTACAGACGACTTTAACGGCGACCAACCCGAAGGGGTAGGGCGTTACCGCATCAACACCCACAAAGGTTTGCGCTGGTCGGGGGCCGACGCATTTTTGCGTCCGGCCTTGCGGCGCGGTACGGTCAAGCTGCAAACCGAGGCCTTTGTGGAACAGATCGTGCTAGAGGGCAAAAAGGCCACTGGGGTGCGCTACCGCTTGAATGATAAAACCATGACGGCCCACGCCCGTCGCGGTGTGGTGCTGGCCGCTGGTGCCATTCAAAGCCCGCAGTTGTTGCAGGTCTCTGGCATTGGGCCGGGTGGCCTCTTGAGTCGCTTGGGTGTGCCGGTGGTACATGACTTGCGTGCCGTGGGGGCCAACCTGCAAGACCACCTGGCCATGAGTTATTACTTCAAGTCCACCCAGCCCACGCTTAACAATGTGCTCAGCCCCTGGTGGGGCAAGTTGATGGTGGGCCTGCAATACGGACTGAGGCGCAGCGGGCCTTTATCGATTAGCGTGAACCAGTGCGGTGGTTTTGTTAAGTCCGATCCCAACCAACCCGTGCCCGACATGCAGTTGTACTGCAACCCCATCACCTACACCTTGGCAGAGTCCGACAAAGGCACGCAAATTGTGCCCGACCCCTTTGCCGGGTTTATTTTGTGCTTTCAGCCCTGCCGCCCCAAGAGCCGTGGCACGGTCATGGCACAGTCGCCGGATATGCACGCCGCGCCCCTTATTGCCCCGCAATACCTCTCGCATCCTGATGACGCCGATCAAGCCATTCGAGGGGCCAAACTCATACGCACTTTGGCCCGTACCCCGGCGTTTCAGGGTGCGATTGCCTCGCCTATGGCACCCGACGTGCTGGGCATGAGCGATGCCGAAATGCTGGCTGATTTTAAAAACCGCGCCAGCACCTGCTACCACCCCGTGGGCACCTGCATGATGGGCACCGATCCCAACGACTCTGTGGTCGATTCCTCGTCCCTACGCGTGCACGGTATGCAGGGCCTGTACGTGGTGGATGCCTCGGTTTTCCCTAATGTCACATCGGGCAACACCCATGCCCCCACCACCATGGTCGCGCACAAAGGTGCCCAGGCCATTTTGGGTTTCGCTTAGCGCTGGCGGGCAGATCTAGACCATCGGCTTTCTTCTTCATCCCTCAACCTTTCGCGACTTCGCCCCATTACCCTTTCAGGAGACCCTCGCATGAAGCTTCAAAGTATTCAAACCTTTATCGTCGGCAACCCACCCCCAGCCTTTGGCGGGCGCTACTTTGTGTTTGTCAAACTCACCACCGCCTGCGGCATCGTGGGCTATGGCGAGATCTACGCCGCCACCTTCAGCCCCAAAATCATCGCCAGCATGGCAGAAGACTTGTTTGCCCGCGTGTTTGAGGGCACCGACCCTATGCAAATCGAAACCATGTGGCGCAAAGCCCATGGCGAGGGTTTTACCCTGCGGCCGGACGTGTCGGTGCAAGGCGTGTTTAGCGGCTTAGAGATGGCCTGTTGGGACATTACCGGCAAGGCCCTGAACCGCCCGGTGTACAGCTTGTTGGGCGGCTTGGTGAATCCACGTTTGCGCTCGTACACCTACCTGTACCCCGGAGAGGGCGAAGACGACTCGTTTTACGACGACCCCGACCGTTCTGCACAGCGTGCCGCCGAGTACGTGGCCCAGGGCTTTACCGCCTTAAAGCTGGACCCCGTGGGCGGCTACTCGGTGTTTGACCCGCGCCAACCCACCTTAGAGCGCATGGCGCTGAGTGAGCGCTTTTGCCGCCAGATCCGTGAAGCCGTGGGCGACAAGGCCGATATTTTGTTTGGCACACACGGCCAGTTCACCGTATCGGGCGCCAAGCGCTTGGCACAGCGCCTTGAAAAATACAGCCCTCTGTGGTTTGAAGAGCCCACCCCCCCCGAAATGCCCGAACAAATGGCCGAGGTGGCGCGCTACACCAGCATCCCTGTGGCCACGGGCGAGCGCTTGTGTACCAAGTACGAGTTTGCACGTGTGCTGCAAACCGGCGCGGCCAGCATTTTGCAGCCCAATCTAGGCCGTGTGGGCGGCATTTTGGAAGCCAAAAAAATAGCGGCCATGGCCGAGGTGCACTACGCCCAAATTGCCCCCCACCTTTACTGCGGCCCCATTGTGGCGGCGGCCAATATCCAACTGGGGGCCTGCATCCCTAACTTCTTGATCCTAGAGAGCATTCAGCAATTTGGCGGCTTCCATGCCAAGCTCTTGAAAAAGCCCATCCAATGGGAAGGCGGTTACGTTATCCCGTCTAAGGAACCCGGCCTGGGCGTGGAACTGGACGAAGCCGTGGCACTGGCCCACCCCTACGAGGGCACAGCCCTGCATTTGGGCATGGCGCAAACGCCGCTGGGCTACTTTTAAGCGAATTTTGACCAAGGCACTTCCATGCAGCACTACCTTAATTTTATTGCCAACCAATGGCAGGGCAACCCCGACGCGCAAGCGGTAAAGGTGCTTAACCCAGCCACCTCAGAGGCGTTTGCCACCGTTACCTGGGCAAGCAGCGCACAAGTGATGGCTGCCGTAGAGGCCGCATACCTAGCGCATAAGCAATGGAAGCGCCTGCCCGCTATTGCAAGGGGCGACGCCTTGCGCCGCTTGGCCGATGCCTTGGTGGCCCGCAAAGCAGAGATCGGTGCAGCCCTGGTGCAAGAATCCGGCAAAAGCCTAGAGGATGCGCAAAATGAAGCGGTGTACGCGGCAGATGTGACCCGCTATCACGCCGAATGGGCCAGGCGTATTGAGGGCGAAGTTATCCCCAGCGATTCGCCCAAAGAAAACCTGGTTATGCACCGCGAAGCACTGGGCGTAGTAGCCTGTTTGATTCCGTTTAACTACCCCGTCTACACCCTGCTGCGCAAGATCGCACCCGCCTTGATTGCAGGCAACGCCGTGGTCGTGCGCCCCAGCAACAACACCCCCACCAGCGCTTTTGAGATCGCCAAGGCGGTGCTAGAGGCCGGTCTGCCTGACGGCTTGGTCAGCATCATGACCATGGGTCACCCAGAGGCCGCCACCCTGTGCACCCACCCCCGCGTGGCCATGCTCACCTTAACCGGCGGTTTGTCGGCCGGGCGCATGATGCTGGAATACGCCAAAGCCAACATCGCCAAAGTGTCCCTAGAGCTGGGTGGTAAAACCCCCGCCATCATCACCCCATCGGCCAACCTAGAGCAGGCCGCCTCGGATATCGTGCGCTCGCGCACCACCCACTGCGGCCAACTGTGTACCGCCGTAGAGCGGGTATATGCCCATGCCGACATCCATGACCCATTGGTGGCATTGCTGGCACAAAAAATGGCCGCCCGTGGCTTTGGTGACCGTGTCCAAGACGCCAGCCGCATGGGCCCATTGGCCAACAGTGCCGCCCGTGAGCATGTGCACGCCATGGTGCAAACCGCCATGGCCCAAGGGGCCGTGCTGGTAACCGGCGGTGCCATCCCACAGGGGCCAGGCAACTTCTACCCACCCACCCTACTTACCCACGTCACCCAGTCCATGGAAGTCGTGCAAGAAGAGGTGTTTGGCCCGGTCTTACCAGTGATCAAGGTGGACAGCACCGAGCAAGCCTTGGTCTACGCCAACGACCACCAATTTGGTCTGGCCAGCGTGCTCTACACCGAAGACTACCGCACCGTACAACGCTTTGCCAATGAGATAGAAGCGGGCGAGCTCTACATCAACCGCACCCCCGCCGACCCCTACCAGGGCTACCACGCCGGTTGGAAACGCTCCGGCCTGGGCGGTGATGACGGCAAGCACGGCATGCTGGAATTTACCCAGACGCGGTTGGTGGTGATGCCGTATTGAGAGTTCGCGTGCTAGCTTTCAAGCGGGACCTTACACACTGTCCAAGCGCGACTGGGACCGCTTCAACAAGGCTATAGAGAGGCTTTGAGGCTTAATGAATGTTCAGCAATAACGGGATAAGCACATGGGCGCAGCACTGTTTGTTAGCTTTCTATCGCTTTTTGTGGTGGCCGCCTTGCTCAAGGTGGCAGCGTTTTTTCTTGGGCGAATCAAGATCAGGTGGGAAGACGCTGTTCTTTATGGTTTTTTATCTGGATTTTTGTATTGGATTCTGGGATTTCCGAACAGTATCGTTGATAATTTTTTCACAATCTTTGCGCTCACCGATAGACAGATTCCATTTCTTTTGTCGCTATTGGCAGTTTCTGTTCAAGTGATGTTTGCGCGCTGGTACTTAAAAGATCGAGCACGAAACGCAGACGGAGAGGGTGTTGGTCCAAGGGGCGGGATGTTACTGTTTCTTTGGGTGTTTATCATGTTTTGGGTTCTGCAAAATGTTGGCTCTTTGCTTTTGCATTGGGGTGGCACCTGAACGAGTAAACTGATCGGGTCAATATACGGCACTTCTGTGCGCGGGCAGGAAATTAATTAAATGGTATCTCCAACTATCGTCGCAGGTGATCTCTTAGACCAAAAGGTTGAAGTCATCGTCAATTCTTGGAATCGCAATGTATTCCCATGGTGGCTATTGTTGCCTCAAGGCGTCTCAGGTGCGATTAAACGTCGAGGTGGTACCCAACCGTTTCAAGAGGTGTCTCGTGCAGGTTTGATCCCATTGGGCGACGCGGTGTTGACCTCTGCAGGTCGGTTGCCATTTAAGGGAATTATTCACGTTGCAGGTATTAATTTAATGTGGCTTGCTTCGAAAAACTCAATTGAAAAATCAGTTCTAACCGCAATGAAAATCGTGAATGAAAATAGATTTAACTCAGTCGCGTTTCCTATTATTGGCTCCGGGTCAGGTGGATTCAACGAGGCGTCAGCATTGAATATAATGTGTCAACAATTTGCCAAAATTGAATCGGATGCATCTGTATACCTTGTACAGTATCGACCACAAAAATAATCGTTTCAGAATCACATTATGTCTAGAGTGATTGATTTATGCGCCAAAATCGAGATTTTGGAATCCGATCAGCTTGACTTAAATGTCACCTACTAATAGCTGCCAAAATGCTATTAACCCGTTGCAAAAAGCCTTACATTCCACCAAATCTTTAGTGTGTGGACGCTATCCAATTCTCAAGCATTAATCCCGGCACACGGGTGAATTCAGATAGGTTGTTGGTGACCAAAACCAAACCCGAACTTCTGGCTTGGGCGGCGATGTGCAAATCGTTCACACCAATCGGCTGCCCTATTTTTTCGAGTGCGGCACGAATCGATCCGTAGTGCTGAGCGGCTTGGGCAGAATAGGGCAGCACTTCTAGGCGGCTCACAAAATCTTGCACCACTTGCAAGTTTTGCTCAATCCACTGGCTTTTTTCTGCGCCATGACAGAGTTCGGCCAGCGTGATGGCAGACACCGCCATCTGCCCCGCATGGCGATTAAAGACCTGCAATACCTCAGGCGGTCTGCGCTTGATGACATAAATGGCGATGTTGGTATCAAGCAGGTATTTCAACATCAAAGCGCCTCACGCTCCGTTTGAGCCTGGCTTGCACGTGTGGGCAAAAAATCGTCGCTGGCTTGCAGGCCACCCAAAAAGAAGCTGTCCCAGGTCTGGCCTACAGGCGTAATGATGCGTTCGGCCCCCACTGCCCGCACCTTCACTTTTTTGACGCCCTCGGGGAAGCGCACATCTGCCGGTAGGCGTACCGCCTGTGAGCGATTGTTGGTAAACACGGTGCTGGTGGACATTGATGGCTCCTGGCGAGTGGGATATGTTTAAAGTATATGGCATTTCGTTTTGCATACAAGTACGCGGCGTTACCGCCGGTTTAGTCGTATTATTCGCGGCGGAGGTCACCATGTCCCTTTCACAGTCAGTAAAACAAAATGCATTCAAAGCAGTCATTGCCATCCTGGCTTTGGGCGGTTTGGCGGTGGTGGCCGGCTTGCAACTGTCACCACAAACACCGGTGCCTACCCTGCTGCTGTATACCTTTTTGGGTGGCCTTGCGCTGTTGGCCCTCTTGGTTGTAGCAGTGGTGGTCGTGGCGACTGTCGGGCAATTCGTTTTGCGCTTGGGCGGAACGGATGTGCAGTGGTTGTGGTTTACGTCGGAGCCTGCGGGTTTGGCGCGTATGCGGCAAGATGCAAAAAAACGCAGAAACGGTGATGAATAAGCCCAACCTTGCCGTTACCGAAATCAAAGCCTTTGTTCCGTCAAAAGACTTTGCCCTGTCCAAGCAGTTTTACCAAGACTTGGGATTTACCATGGCCTCTGAAGGGGGCGGGGTGGCTTATTTTCACTTTGAGCAGGTGAGCTTTTTGCTGCAAGACGATTGCGCGCCCGGCCTAGCCGAAAACTTCATGATGCACCTGCTGGTGGCCGATGTGGACGCTTGGTGGGAAAAGGTTCAGCAAAGTGGCGTTGTAGCCAAGTACGGCGTTAAGGTGTGGCCGATTGAACTGCAACCCTGGAAGATGCGCGACTTTTGCATCACTGATCCAGCAGGGGTGTTGTGGCGCATTGGGCAGAATGTCAATTAGCAAAAGGCGTTCCCCCACGTAAAAGCCGCAGCTCTCCTAACTTATGCAACACATCCTCTTTATCTGCGGTAAAAACAAATGGCGCAGCCCAACGGCTGAAGAAATTTTTGCCGATCATCCCGGCGTAGAGTGCGCATCCGCAGGGTTGGCAGCCGAATCAGAAGTTAGGGTTTCGGGCGAACTGCTGGCCTGGGCTGATCTGATTTTTGTGATGGAGAAAACCCACAAAACCAAACTGATGGCTGGGTTCCCCACCTACCTAGCGGACAAGCGCATCATTTGCCTAGGAATCCCGGACAAGTACCGGTTGATGGACACTACCCTGATTCGGCTGTTGCGTGCCAAAGTTACGCCGCATCTGCCGTGTCAAGCCGTCGTTTAGACCTTTACGTCACCGGGAATGCCTATACGATAATCCCCTCAAAAATGCAATTGCTTGAGAGGAAAACAACCATGAAATTCAAAACAATCGTCACCAGCCTTTTATTGGCTGGTGTTTCCACATGGGCAGCGGCCTGCGATAACTCGGAAGACTCGGTTACCCTGTTGAGTAAGCTGTCAGTGGTCGATGTCACCTACAACTTTAGCGAAAGCAAAGACCAAGCGATGATTTCCTCGTTTGGCTCCATTAAAAATGGTTCCGGGGCGTGCGCCGACGATCTCGTCATTGAGGCCAAATACTATGACAGCACCGGTAAACTGGTTGATGTGATCTCTGAAAATCTCTATGGGGTTGTTATTCCCGCCCATCAGGAGTTTGCGTTTCGTGTTCGTGGACCCGCTGACAAACCAAAAGCCTCTTATGCGAAAGCCGTGGTACGCGTCGCTTCGGTATCGCCTAAGCATGTGCCTGAAACCAAGAGTGAATGGTCCCGGTTACTGGAATTACTCTACCTTTTGGGGCCTCTGATATTAATTATTGGAGTCTTTGAATTTTTCGCGCGCAAGCTAACAGGCAAGAACTCTCCGCAGCAAAGAATGGTAGGTCATGTTGAACTCCAAACGGCAAAGATGGAACGCAATATCGCAGCGCTTGAGCGCATTGCAAATGCACTCGAGAAGAAATGAGTCAATCGGGACGTGCCTAAACCAATAGCCTAAGCGCCTGTGCCGTTTGCTGAAGCAGCGGCAACCAACGTGTTGCCAGATCTGGCGCGTTTGGCCCAGCACCGGATCTAACCAGGTTAAGCGCGGCCACCGTATCGCCACGCTCGTTGCGCAGCGGCACGGCCAGCGCATCTACACCCAGTTCGTGCTCTTGGATGGCTAAGCAATAGTCTTGTTTGGCTACTTGTTTGAGCCTGCGTTTCAACTCGTTGGCCTGGGTGGCCGTGTGCGCGGTAAGGCGGCTTAAGGGGTGTGCCTCTAGCCATGCCTTCAGTTGCGCTGGCGCTAAATTGGCCAGCAGCACTTGGCCCGTAGAGGTGGCGTGTGTCGGCAACCGTGTGCCCACATGCAGACCATAGGCCAAGACCGTGTGGCTGCCTTTGGCGGGCAAGTCGGGGCCTTGCCAAATGCCGCGTGCCACGATGATGACGGCGTCGTTTTGCAACACAGCCACAGAGCAGGACAACTGTGTGGCCAAGCTGAGCTGATGCAGTGTGGGTTGCACGGTGCGTGGCAAACGCGCACTCGACAAATAACTTCCGGCAAACCCCAACACCTTGGCAGAGAGCCAGAAGTATTGACCGTCTGTTTCTAGGTAACCCAAATGCGCCAAGGTCAACAGATGGCGGCGCGCCGCTGCGCGGGTCAGGCCGGTACGTTGGGCGCAAAGAGTGGCATTAAGGCGCTGACGCTCCGTGTCAAAGCTTTCTAGCACCGAGATACCACGGGCCAGACCTTCTATCCAATCAGACTTGTTCATAGGTTTACAAAAAGTAGAAAAGCAGCAGTTGCGCGATCATCGTGCAAGCATTCTACTCACCGCGCACCGTTGTGCTCTGGACTTTGCGATAGATCAATAACACCTTTAATCTCGCCCCACTTTAAACCGCAAGGAATTGAGATATGCGTACACAGGTGGTGATTGTGGGTGCCGGGCCGTCGGGCCTATTATTGGGACAGTTGCTGCACAAGGCCGGTGTAGATGCGGTGATTTTGGAGCGCCAAAGCCCAGCCTATGTGCTAGGACGCATTCGCGCTGGCGTGTTGGAGCAAGTCACTTTAGACGTGCTAAAACAGGCGGGCGTGGACCAGCGCATGAACCAAGAAGGGTTGGTACACACCGGTTTTGATGTGTTGTTCAAGGGTGCGCGTCATCGCATTGACCTGGCTGGCCTGACCGGTGGGAAAAAAGTCATGGTTTATGGTCAAACCGAGGTCACCCGCGATTTGATGGAGGCGCGTCAAGCGGCAGGCCTGACTACGATTTACGAGGCTGGTGATGTACAGATTCACGACTTTGATACAGACCACCCCAGCGTGAGCTATAGCAAAGACGGCCAGCGCTACACCATCGCGTGCGACTTTATTGCGGGTTGTGATGGTTTTCATGGCGTTTGCCGGGCCAGCGTACCTAAAAAGTCCATCACGGAGTTTGAGAAGGTGTACCCCTTTGGGTGGCTGGGTGTGCTGTCTGACACACCGCCTGTGCATCATGAGCTGATATACGCCAACAGCCCCCGTGGCTTTGCCCTTTGTTCGCAGCGCAGCCACACGCGCAGCCGCTACTACCTGCAAGTGCCACTAACAGACAACGTAGACCAGTGGTCTGACCACGCATTTTGGGCCGAGTTGCGCAATCGCCTAGACCCAGAGGCCCGTGAGCGATTGGTCACCGGTGCAAGCATAGAAAAGAGCATTGCTCCCTTGCGCAGCTTCGTGACCGAACCCATGCGCTTTGGCACTTTGTTTTTGGCCGGTGACGCCGCCCACATCGTTCCACCCACAGGAGCCAAGGGTTTGAACCTGGCGGCCACCGATGTTAAGTATTTGTCTGATGCACTCATTGAAGCCTGCATCGAAAAATCGCATGCAGGTATAGATCACTATTCCACCCGTTGCCTGGCGCGCATTTGGCGTGCCGAGCGTTTCTCTTGGTGGTTCACCAGTTTGATGCACCGCTTTCCGGAGCAAGGCGAGATGGGCCAGCGCTTCCAAGAGGCCGAGCTGGACTACCTTATTCACAGTGAGGCCGGTTCGCGCACCATGGCGGAGAACTATGTGGGGCTGCCCTTGGATTTTGGGGGTCTTGCCGATTGATCCTACCCAAGCAAACAGTCGGTTTTTATCGACACCTTGACCCTAGCGCCGTTTAAAAGGATTAGAGAATTTCTTAGGTTTGACCGTAAACACCATTTTGTCTTCACCCTTTGCGTCCCCGTCATCATGACGGTCTTGAACACGGATCAACACTTTTGTTTCCGGGGGCTTGCGGCTTACCGGTTTGGACTTGTTCATGCGCTTTAACAAAAATGCGATAGTGGCTTTTCGTATAACAATTATGATTGTAAAAAATCCGACCATCCCCAGCAAAATATAGAGTATTGCCTCCCATAAACTATCTGACCGCGTGTAAGCAAAAGATGCCAGCGATACGAAAGTTACCAGCAAATTGAAACGATTCAGAAGGATCAGCTTTTGGCGCGTAAGCGGAGACATCGTCAACTACTCATAAACAGGGTGTGGGCTTGAAAAAAATGCCGATCGATAATTGATTGGTTTGTGTAAACCATCATACAGACTAGCAAGCAAAGATACCAAACCTATTTTATAGGTTCGTCCACCCCCAAACGGGTCGCTATCGGTGCATATCGCCTCTTCCTGATGGGGCCAAATGCCACATCGGCGCCATCCCGCCGCACCAGGGTATCGACAATGGCTGGGTATTCTGCCAATGCCATAGTTTTGTGTTGTGTCGCCAAAGATTGAGGCTAGTCACCGCCACCGCAGCCGTTGTCGCCTGATGTATTGAACCCATCCCCTATACCGAAGGAACATCCGGTGCCCATCTCGTTCGCACAATGCACGGGCGAACCGTCCTTGTCATATTGCCCTGACTTGGTGCAATCGGTCAGATAGCGAAATCCCCCCGGGATATTCAATTTGGCATCGATGGCAAATAAGAGTGGCAGGCGAGTGGGGTTTTTTGGGTGAATGCCTTCTTCACGGCAGGCCAGCCGCCAACAACGACGCAAGCCTATGTTCTGCGCATCCACAGAGCCCAAGGCAGTGGCGGGTGTGTGATGTAAAAAACGTCCAAAAGCTGCGTGGCAAAACTTGTCGTAATCCTTGGTGCACAGGATGAACTCGTGCCACAGGTCATCTGTGACCTGAGAGGGCATGGAAACCATCTGAAAGCCCCCGTGCAAATAGGTCAAAAAGTATTGGCGCAGCGCTTGTTCGACCAGTTGGCAGTCTTTGATGGACAGACCGGGATACTTGGCGCACAGGTTCTTGAAAAGTCCGGTAGGAAATCGGTAGTAGCGGATCGTGTCTGCACGCAGGCTCTGGCGCCAGCGTAGCCATACGATGACCAAGGCGACGATGGTTAATAACGATCCAAACCAAGATAACCAAATTAGATCTTTAGACATAGCTCATCCCGGCTACAGGTTGTTCAAGGCAGGTCTTCGCACTAGAACTTGCGACGACCCTGCCTACTGGATTCGCCACAGTTTGAAGTGCGCCAAAATCCACCGCAACACCAACCAAAGCATGATCAAAAAAGTAGTGTCAACAACTGTGTTTATCGCGAGGGCCGCATGAAATAACCAACTTTGAAATGCCAATAGGTACGCGAAAGAAACCAGGCCCAGAAAGTGGGCAAGGATACTGAAAAAGACGTTAATGGCAATCAGCGTGCAGCAAGCGGTTTGGACGGGCCAGTTTTTCAGTAAAACGGCTGCCAGCGTGGCCATAAAGGCGGTCAGCAACAACTGGGCCGACTTAATACGGGCTTCTATGCCATCCATTATGGACAGCTCCCATAAAGTGGATGAGGGCACAAAATCGATGAACACGAGTGCCATCATCATTAACCCCAGCAGCAGCGACAGTTGATGTTTTTGATTCATTGAGTTGCAGCCAGTAATGTCTCGGATCGCCATCTGCACGAACCTAGGGGGTTTCCAAAAGTGAACGACGTCGTTCCAAGATGCCTTGATTCTGTTCGGCAAAGACGGACGGTTGTTTCGCATCCATAAGTGCTTGTCGCAAGAATTGCTTTTGTAGTTGCATCGCCTCATCAAACTGCTTGCTTTCTAGCAAACTTAGGACTTTGTCGTACTGTAGCAATTGAGCGGCCTCTTCTTGGTACATGATTTGATTGTGGTCAAAAAAGACCTTGTATTTACCCACCAGCGCGCCAATTGCTAGCGCAAGAACCACGGTGGCCATCAGATCGTATTTGAAATAACGTTTCATTGAGTCTTTCTCTCTGTGCTGGTGATGCGACCATCCACCCAAAGCAGGTGCAACTTAGGCTTGGATTTGGTCTTCATTTTTGCATCGGCCCATGGCGTCTGGATTGCTTTCTAATGGCGTGTCAATCAATTTTTGGCGGCGTGTCTTTAAGGCCTCTAGTTCTGGTGAGGTAGGTCCCCAAAGTTCCCCTGACGCTACCAAATTGGCACGAATGAAATTTCGGTACAGCCTCTGCGCGTTCGCGAAATCGCCCCGTTCAAGCGAATGAAGTAAATGATCTTGGGTTGACAAGGACATTCCGTTGATGTTGAGACGACTGACCTCCACATCAAACAGCGAGTGGCTCACCCAATATCCCGTCACGAAGCTCAAGGCGCCAGCCCCTAGCAGGGTCACTACCGACCATGATCTGTTCATAGCAACCTTTCTTGAAGGGGATTGCGCTCACCGCCAATCTGACATTTTTAGGCAACACAAGCCGCCACAGCCAGAGCCTACCAAAATCTAGAGTTTATCCACCATTCGAGCATGCCATCTGGAGCGCTAAACCACCTGCGCCGCCACCAACCCCGACTCAAAATGCACGCGCATGGCCTGCGCAGCAGCAGGTCCGTCATGCCGTACCAGTGCATCCACAATGGCTTGGTGTTCTGCCAATGCCTCGGCCACGCGCCCGGTTTTGAGCAACGAGTTTTGCCGGTTCAGCTTCATCACCTTGCGCAGGTCGGCCACCAACTGGTCGCGCCAACGGTTATTGGCAATCGCCAGCAGCCGTACATGAAAGCGCTCATTGATCTGAAAAAACAGCGTGGTGTCGCCGCTTTTTCCTTTGGCCGCTTTGGCCGCTTTGGCCGCGTCAATCAGTTGTTGGTGCAAGGCCAGCAGGTCGTCCAGTTCTTGTGGCGTGGCGCTCTTGGCCACCACAGCCGCCGCGTCGGCCTCTAGCAGGGCCAGCAAGTGGTACACATCGGTTAGATCTTTGTCGGACACCTCGGTCACGTAGGCCCCACGGCGTACCTTCATGGTCACCAGCCCTTCGGCCGCCAACACCTTGAGGGCCTCACGCAGGGGGGTGCGGCTAATGCCGTAGTCTTCTGCGATCTTGAGCTCGTCTATCCAACTGCCGGGGGCCAGTTCACGGCTGTAAATGCGTTGGCGAAGGCCCTCGGCCACCTCTTGGTACAGGGCGCGTGGGGCAAGGGGTTTGGCAGCCATGGCGGATTGAATAGGAATTAAACCGGGTGAAAGGGGTGGCAAAGGGGCGGGAGAGAGCTTGATTGTAAGGTCGGTACAATATTTTGCATCAATAATTATAAATAATGTAAACTCGTTTCTTGGTTTTGTGGGTGTTTTTGTACACCGTTGCACCAAGCCTTTCTGTTTATTGAACCTCTTTCAGGTGTGCCATGTCCCAATCGTCTTTGTCCCCAGCATCTTCTAATCCAGAGCAGCTTGAACTATGGGCCAAGGCCGCCGCTAAATCGGCACCCAATGGGGATTTGGCGGCGCTTAACTGGATCACCCCTGACGGCATTACCGTTAAACCCCTGTACACCCAGGCCGATACCCAGGATTTGCCCTACGCCAATACCCTGCCGGGGTTCGAGCCCTTTTTGCGCGGCCCACAGGCCACCATGTACGCGGTGCGCCCTTGGACGATTCGACAATACGCCGGGTTTTCTACCGCCGAAGAATCCAACGCCTTTTACCGCCAAGCCTTGGCCGCAGGGGGGCAGGGGGTGTCGGTGGCCTTTGACCTGGCCACACACAGGGGCTATGACTCCGACCATCCACGGGTGACTGGGGATGTGGGTAAAGCGGGCGTGGCGATTGACAGCGTAGAGGACATGAAAATCCTGTTTGACCAGATTCCGCTGGACAAGGTGAGTGTGTCCATGACCATGAACGGCGCGGTACTGCCCGTATTGGCCGGTTACATGGTGGCCGCAGAAGAGCAGGGTGTGTCGCAAGCCCAGTTGTCGGGAACCATTCAGAACGACATTCTGAAAGAGTTCATGGTGCGCAACACCTATATCTACCCGCCCGCGCCCTCGATGCGCATCATTGGCGACATCATTGAATACACGGCCACCCACATGCCCAAGTTCAATTCCATCAGCATCTCGGGCTACCACATGCAAGAGGCGGGGGGCCAACCAGGCCCTAGAGCTGGCCTTTACCCTGGCCGATGGCAAGGAGTACGTTAAAACCGCCATTGCCAAAGGCATGGACGTGGACGCCTTTGCCGGCCGCCTCAGTTTCTTTTGGGCCATTGGCATGAATTTTTACCTAGAAATCGCCAAAATGCGCGCCGCCCGATTGCTGTGGTGCCGCATCATGAAAGGCTTTAACGCCAAAAACCCCAAGAGCCTGATGCTGCGCACCCATTGCCAAACCTCGGGCTGGTCATTGACCGAACAAGACCCCTACAACAACGTGGTGCGTACCACCATTGAGGCCATGGCCGCCGTATTTGGTGGCACACAAAGCCTGCACACCAATAGCTTTGACGAGGCCATTGCCCTGCCCACCGAGTTTTCTGCGCGTATTGCCCGCAACACCCAGTTGATTATTCAAGAAGAAACCCATATCACCAACGTGATTGACCCGTGGGCGGGCAGTTACATGATGGAAAAACTCACCCAAGACATGGCCGATGCGGCCTGGGCGATTATTGAAGAGGTAGAGGCCATGGGCGGCATGACCCGGGCGGTAGACAGCGGCTGGGCCAAGCTCAAAATTGAGGCCGCTGCAGCCCAAAAGCAAGCTCGCATCGATTCGGGCAAAGACGTGATTGTGGGCGTGAACAAGTACCGCCTGAAAGAAGAGGCACAGGTAGAGGCCAGAGACATCGACAATGTGGCGGTGCGCGACGGACAAATCGCCCGTTTGGCTACTATTCGTGCCAGCCGTGACACTGCAAAGGTGAACGCCGCCTTGCAAGCCTTGACCGATGCGGCCCAAAATGGCACCGGCAATTTGTTGGACTTAAGCATTGCAGCGATACGCCTGCGAGCCACTGTAGGAGAAGTGAGTGATGCGCTTGAACAAGCCTTTGGCCGCCACCGGGCCGACACACAAAAGGTGACCGGGGTGTACGCCGCCGCCTATGACTCGGCTGAGGGTTGGGAACAACTCAAAACCGAAATTGAATCCTTTGCACAAACCCAGGGCCGCCGCCCCCGCGTGATGATTTCTAAGCTGGGCCAAGACGGGCACGACCGGGGTGCCAAAGTGGTGGCCACGGCCTTTGCCGATTTAGGCTTTGATGTGGACATGGGGCCCTTGTTCCAAACACCCGAAGAATGTGCCCGTCAGGCCATTGAAAACGACGTGCATGCGGTGGGCGTTTCCACCTTGGCGGCAGGGCATAAAACACTGGTGCCCGCCATCATCCAATCGCTTAAAGACCAGGGCGGCGAGGGCATTATTGTGTTTGTGGGTGGGGTGATTCCGCGCCAGGACTACGAGTTTTTGTATGAAGCAGGCGTCAAAGGCATTTATGGCCCGGGAACACCCATTCCGGCTAGCGCCAAGGACGTGCTGGAGCAGATCAAGAAGGCCATAACCTGATATTTGTAGTACAGTAATACTGTATTGCAATTGACCCAAAGGAGTTCACCATGGCTGTTTCTGTTCGACTTGAACCGATGCTTGAGAAAGAGCTCGAGCTCACCGCTAAGCGCATGGGGGTGACAAAGTCGCAGTTCATTGTTTCGGCTTTGGAGCGGGCATTGGGGCGCAAAAATCCCTATGAGCTGCTGATCAAGGTCCAGTCTGAAGTGCGCGAGTCCTTGCCCGAAAGCGAGATCCATACGTCACCCACCAAAGCGGCCATACGGGCCAAACTTCGATCCAAGCTGGCTGCTAGCCAAGCGGACTGGCAAGCCTTTCAAGATGCGAAAAAGCAGGGCCTCAATTGGACCGCGACCGAGGCGGATGAGGGCGCAACGTGAAGCTTGCCTTGATCGACACGGGACCCATGGTGGCATTGTTTGATGCCAAAGAGATCGCGCACCGGCACTACACGGAGTTGTTGGCGCAGAACTGGCGCCTGACCACAACTTGGCCTTGTGTGATAGAGGTCTGCCACTTTTTGGGTGCCAACGCGGTGCAGCGGTTTTTGCGTTGGGTGTCCGAAGGCGGCGTAGTGGTGTACCCGATCGACGTGTCGAGCTTGCCCGAAGTGGCCGAACTCATGGCGCGTTACACCAAGCCTCCGCGTACAGAGATGGACCTGGCCGATGCCTCTTTGGTCTGGTTGGCTCAAGACACCAATACTCTCAGTGTGATGACCATGGATGTGCGCGACTTTTCGCGCTATCGCTTGCCCGATGGGCGCAGTTTTGAGATTTTGTAAAACCATGGACATTCAAGATTTTGGTGTGACGCATCTGGGTGTATTGCGGGGCATGAGGGAGCGGCAATGACGCCACTGCAATTGCTCAATGGACTGCTGCACGCAAGTGGGCCGGTCCAGCGCCAAGCCTTAGCCAAGGCCATCACGTTGGTCGAATCCACTCGGCCCGACCACAGGGCCCAGGCCGACGCCTTGCTCACTGAGCTACTTCCCCACACCGGGCGGGCCTTTAGGCTGGGCATTAGCGGTGTGCCGGGCGTAGGCAAGTCCACTTTTATCGAGGGGTTGGGGCTGCATTTAATAGCCCAGGGGCATCGCGTAGCTGTGCTCACTATTGACCCGTCATCCACGGTGTCGGGCGGCTCCATCCTTGGCGATAAAACCCGCATGGAGCGCTTGTCGGTACACCCTATGGCGTTTATTCGCCCCAGCCCCAGCAGTGGCACGCTGGGCGGTGTGGCTGAAAAAACCCGCGAAGCCATGCTGCTGTGCGAGGCCGCCGGGTACGACATCGTGATCGTCGAAACCGTGGGCGTTGGGCAAAGCGAGATCACCGTGGCCGGTATGACCGATATGTTTGTACTGCTCCAGTTGCCCAACGCAGGTGACGAGCTGCAAGCCATCAAAAAAGGCGTGATGGAAGTGGCCGATTTGGTGGTCATCAACAAGGCCGACATTGACCCCGATGCGGCCACGCGTGCCCTGGCCCAGATTACCTCGTCGTTGCGGCTATTGGGCCAGCACGGCAACCCCGCCAACGCGCACCATGACGAGCGCCAATGGCACCCCAAAGCCTTAAGCCTAAGCGCCTTAAAAGAAACGGGCCTAGAGGAATTTTGGCAATGCGTGACGCAGTTCAAGGCGCTGCAACAAGACAATGGGCGCTTTGCCCACAAGCGCCAGCAACAGGCCCTGGCCTGGATGCACGAACGCATTCAAGCGGGCCTCAGCCAGGCCTTTAACGACCACGCACAGGTAAGCACGCAATTGGCGGCGGTAGCAGCACAGGTGCAAGACGGGCAAGTGCCCGCATCGGTGGCGGCAAGGCGTTTACTGCAAGTTTTTTTAGATCGATAAGCAAGGGCTTTATATGCAAGAAATACTGCAACAACTCGAAGCAAAGCGGGCCTTGGCCCGTTTAGGGGGCGGACAAAAGCGCATTGACGCGCAACACGCCAAAGGCAAGCTCACCGCCCGCGAGCGCATAGAGGTGCTGTTAGACGAAGGCACCTTTGAAGAATGGGACATGTTTGTAGAACACCGCTGCGTGGACTTTGACATGCAGGGCAACAAAATCCCAGGCGACGGGGTGGTCACCGGCTACGGCATGATCAACGGCCGACTGGTGTTTGTGTACAGCCAAGACTTCACCGTGTTTGGGGGTGCTTTGTCGGAATCCCATGCCGAAAAAATCTGCAAAGTCATGGACCAGGCCATGAAGGTGGGGGCCCCTGTGATTGGCCTCAACGACTCGGGCGGGGCCCGCATTCAAGAGGGCGTGGCGTCCTTGGGTGGCTATGCCGAAGTGTTCCAGCGTAACGTGATGGCCAGCGGCGTGATTCCGCAAATCAGCCTCATCATGGGGCCCAGCGCCGGGGGCGCGGTGTACAGCCCTGCCATGACCGACTTTATCTTTATGGTCAAAGACAGCTCGTACATGTTTGTGACCGGCCCTGAGGTCGTCAAAACCGTAACCCACGAAGAAGTATCGGCCGAAGAGTTGGGCGGTGCCATCACCCACACCACCAAGAGTGGTGTGGCCGACTTGGCCTTTGACAACGATGTAGAAGCTCTATTGATGCTGCGGCGGCTCTACAACTACCTGCCCCTTAACAACCGCGAAAAAGCCCCTGTACGCAAGAGCGGCGACCCGGCCGAGCGCCTAGAAAAAAGCCTAGACACTCTGGTGCCCGACAACCCCAACAAGCCCTACGACATGAAGGAGTTAATCCTTAAAACCGTGGACGATGGCGACTTTTTTGAGATCCAACCCGAGTACGCCAAAAACATCATCGTTGGCTTTGCGCGTATGGACGGCCAAACCGTGGGCTTGGTGGCCAACCAGCCCTTGGTACTGGCCGGGTGCCTGGACATTAAATCGTCCATCAAGGCGGCCCGCTTTGTGCGCTTTTGTGACTGCTTCAATATCCCAGTGGTCACCTTTGTAGACGTGCCCGGTTTTATGCCCGGCACCAGCCAAGAGTACGGTGGCATCATCAAACACGGGGCCAAGTTGCTCTACGCCTACGCCGAATGCACCGTACCCAAAATTACCGTGATTACGCGCAAAGCCTATGGCGGAGCCTACGATGTGATGGCTTCTAAACACCTACGCGGCGACGTCAATTTAGCCTGGCCCAACGCCGAGATTGCCGTGATGGGAGCCAAGGGCGCGGTAGAGATTATCTTTAGAGAAGACAAATCCGACCCCGCCAAAATTGCCGCCCGCGAGGCCGAGTACAAAGCCCGTTTTGCCAACCCCTTTGTGGCGGGCAGCCGTGGCTTTATCGACGATGTGATCTTGCCCAGCGAAACGCGCAAACGCATCTGCCGGTCTTTGGTCATGCTCAAAGACAAAAAGCTGGACAACCCTTGGCGCAAGCACGGCAACATCCCCCTCTAAGCCCCTCTCAGCACTTGTTAAGACAAGGACACACCATGTTTACCAAAATACTCATTGCCAACCGGGGCGAAATTGCTTGCCGCGTGATTAAAACCGCCCAAAAGATGGGCATCAAAACCGTTGCCGTTTACTCCGATGCCGACAAAGACGCCCGCCATGTGGCGCTGGCCGACGAGGCCGTGCGCATCGGCCCTGCGCCCAGCCGCGAAAGCTATCTGCTGGCCGACAAAATCATAGAGGCCTGCAAACAAACCGGCGCACAGGCCGTGCACCCCGGCTACGGCTTCTTGAGCGAGAACGAAAACTTTGCCAAGCGGGTTGAAGAAGAGGGCATTGTCTTTATCGGCCCCAAGCACTATTCCATTGCCGCCATGGGCGACAAAATCGCCTCTAAAAAGCTGGCCCTCGAGGCCAAGGTCAACACCATCCCCGGCTACAACGAAGCCATTGAAACCGCCGAGCAAGCCGTAGAGATTGCCAAGGGCATTGGCTACCCCGTCATGATCAAAGCCAGCGCCGGTGGCGGTGGCAAAGGCCTGCGCGTGGCCTACAACGACAAAGAGGCCTTTGAAGGGTTTACCAGTTGCCGCAACGAGGCCCGCAACAGCTTTGGCGACGACCGCGTGTTTATCGAAAAGTTTGTCGAAGAACCCCGCCACATCGAGATCCAATTGGTGGGTGACAGCCAGGGCAACGTGGTCTACCTCAACGAGCGCGAGTGCTCCATCCAGCGCCGCCACCAAAAAGTCATAGAAGAGGCCCCATCGCCCTTTATCTCAGATGCTACTCGCAAGGCTATGGGCGAACAGGCCGTAGCATTGGCCAAGGCCGTGCGCTACCAAAGCGCGGGCACGGTTGAGTTTGTGGTGGGCAAAGACCAGAGCTTTTACTTTCTGGAAATGAACACCCGCCTGCAAGTGGAACACCCCGTAACCGAGTGCATTACTGGCTTGGACTTGGTGGAACTGATGATTCGCGTGGCGGCCGGTGAACCCCTGCCCATCACCCAAGCCCAAGTCAAGCGCGACGGCTGGGCCATGGAATGCCGCATCAACGCCGAAGACCCGTTCCGCAACTTTTTACCCTCTACTGGCCGCTTGGTGCGCTTTGCCCCACCACCAGAAACCATGTTTGCTGCCGATACCTCGCAATGGCAGGGCGTGCGCGTGGACACGGGCGTGCAAGAGGGCGGCGAGATCCCCATGTTCTACGACTCCATGATCGCCAAGCTCATCGTGCACGGCAAAGACCGCTTGGACGCCATCACCAAAATGCGCGCGGCCCTGAACGGCTTTTTGATTCGGGGTGTCTCTAGCAACATCCCCTTTCAGGCCGCCTTGCTGGCCCATCCCAAGTTTGTCTCGGGCGACTTTAATACCGGCTTTATTGCCGAAAACTACGCCAAAGGCTTTAACGCAGAAGATGTGGTGCATACCGACCCCGACTTTTTAGTGGCCCTGGCCGCCTTTGTACGGCGCAAATCGCGCGAACGCGCCACCACTTTGTCGGGCCAACTGCCGGGCTACGGCGTGCAGGCAGGTGGCGACTACACCGTTATCACCCTGGGCGCCACTGGCCAACATCGCTACACCGACGTACACGTTGACGAGTTTGAAGGCCAGGCCGGTAGCGCCACCGTGCGCGTGGGTGGCTCGGCCTATCGCATTTGCAGCCTCTCGCGCTTAAACGATGTTCGCATCAACGGCACGGTTAACGACCAGCCCTTTGCCGCGCAAATCGAACGTGGTGCCGACAAAAACCCCTTGGCCCTGCGCGTGCAACACAACGGCACCCGCATCGACACCCTGGTGGTCTCGCGCCGCATGGCGCAGTTGCACCGCCTGATGCCCTTTAAGGCACCGCCCGACATGAGCCGCTTTTTGCTCTCGCCCATGCCAGGGCTGCTGGTAGACCTGGCCGTTACCCCCGGCCAAAAAGTGCTGGCCGGTGAGCGCCTGGCCGTGATCGAAGCCATGAAAATGGAAAACGTTTTGTTTGCCTCTAGCGATGGCGTGGTCGCCAAAGTCATGGCCAGCAAAGGCGAAAGCCTAGTGGTAGACCAACCTATCGTAGAGTTTCAACCTAAATCCGGCAGCTGATCGCTTGCGTCCATTGGAAACACCGCATGAACACTGATATTGTTGCTCACCAATCCCCGCACCGCATGGGTGAAAGCGCTACCCATCCGATTGAGCCGCGCTGGGGCACGCTGGCAGCGTTGCTCCTCCTTGCGGGCATTAGCCCGCCGCGTCGTCTCGCCTTGCCAGCCCACCCCATCACAGCCCACTCAGATGGGTTCAACTACCGGATCTAGGTTGACCATGACTCGCCCTTTTAAAGTATTAGGTATCCAGCAAATCGCCATCGGTGCCCCCAGCAAAGACCGCCTACGCACCCTGTGGGTGGACATGCTGGGCCTAGAGGTAACGGGTAATTTTGTGTCGGAGCGCGAAAACGTAGACGAAGACATCTGCGCCATGGGCAAGGGCGCCAGCCGCGTAGAGGTGGACCTGATGCAACCCCTAGACCCCGACAAAAAGCCCGCCGTGCACACCACGCCCCTTAACCACGTAGGCCTGTGGATAGACGACCTACCCAAAGCCGTGCAGTGGCTAACCGAGAAAGGCGTACGCTTTGCCCCCGGCGGCATACGCAAAGGCGCAGCCGGCTACGACATCTGCTTTTTGCACCCCAAGGCCAACGACGAGTTCCCGATAGCGGGGGAGGGGGTTTTGATTGAGTTGGTGCAGGCACCAAAGGAGGTTATTGCGGGGTTGGGGTGATGGCTGCATGCCCGTTTACGGTGTACAGGGCATTTTGTGAATTTTTTGGGTTTAGGCTGTATACAGAATCATAACTCTAGAGAGATTAGAGATTAGATTTTAGATTAATATGTGAGAAAATTTTTAAAAACGCGTTAGTTGTATTTATTGATATTAATTTTAAATAAAAAATCGTCAAAATATTTACTGTATCATCTACTGCCAGCATAAGTAACTTCATCACTATGTAGATTGATATCTTTTCGAATTAAATTTAAATATTTTAAACCTAAAGTTTCAAATTCTTTAAATGACCATTCATCAACTTTTTCCAGACAATTGTATGTGTAATCAATCATCGTATTGTATTGGTCAAATACCGCAGCGGGTGCAAACATGCTGAGATGAGCGGTTGTTTCAAGGCGAATTTTATCAAATTTAATTATAGCTTCTTCCGATATTATTTTCTTATGGATAAAGCAATCTAAAATGAAGTTGATGAGTGGTTCGCTAGTTTTTGTGTAAAGTTCAATTTTTTGCTTATTGAGTACAGCTTTGGAATTTAAATCTGATTTCAATGCTTCAATTTCTTTTAGAACTTTTGAATTTAAATCTGATTTCAGTGCTTCAATTTCTTTTTGAAATTTTGCTGTCTCCGCAATCATGAGGCGTTGAGCCCAAATTTTTCCTAGACAGTTGGACAGTGCAAATACGATAGATCCTCCTCCACCCAGAGATAGAATAACTGCCAAGGTTATTTCCAGTGCTGCAACTATGTTCATATAAATTTTTATTTTTGCGAAATTATTAAATTATCTATGAATAATTTAAAGATGTTGAAATATATTTATTGTGATTATCAATAAATCCTCTGATTCCAATAATTTCTATTCCTTGAAACGAGTTCATACTAATTAAATCTCGCTTATCACCCGAAACAATTAATCGTGCCTTTGCGGTCAGTGCCAACGAAAGAAATTTATTATCTTTCGGGTCTTTGCACTCATTCACCGGTATGAGATTGTTAAACAAAACGGTGTTTTGAACATAAAGTTCGGCAAGATCTCGGCGTTCTGCTTTGCTCAGGTACTTATCGAATTTATCCCGTTTGAGTACTTCCAGAAGCTCTGCGATGGTGTCGCTTGACGCTGCAAGTTCAAAGTGCTCTAACCCTATTTGTAGGGCCTCAGATGCGGCACCTTTGGGATTGAGGAATGCGCTAACGATTAGGTTGCTATCAAGGACGATGGTGTTACGCGAAGCACTCATGAATCATTTTGTTGATTTCGTCTTGTGTGAGTGAGGTGGCCTCTGGGGTCGGCTTTGCCTCTTTTAACCTCTGTCCAAGTTTTTTTCCGGCCATGCGACGTATGATTTCCTCTGTGTCCCGCGTTTCGGGAATGATAAGAAAAGCAGGGCGACCATAGCGGGTCACTCGAATGGTCTCCCCCGCACCAACAAGGTCAGCCACTGAACCGAAGTTTTTTTGAACTTCACGAGATGAGATGGTTTTCATGGTGACAATTGGCAAAAAGATTTAGATGATCCTGATTGTACGGATGTTGCGGACAAATGCAATCGCACTGTGGTTCCAGTTGAACGGTAGATCGAATGAGTAAGCATCATAATCATATTTATGGTGACGATGGATGAGTCCACCGTGGTCCGGATATCCTTACAAAACGCGGACGTGAGGTTCCTTGATGCTCAAAGCCTTGGCTGCTGGAACAACCCGTCATGATGGGTTTGACATGCGTATTTTGACGTGACGGGTTTATTGACTATTGCCATCTAGCCGAATGAATGACTATGCCCACAACAGTTTCGACCACCTCAGAGAGCGCCACGGACATGGTATTGCTTACCTCGCACAAACCAACACTCGCATCACGCCCGCACGTACCCACAATAGGTGGGGGACAGTGTCGCCCCGACACAATAGCCAGTGACTTGGTAGAGACCCTCATCGAAGATCAAGAAGGGCAATTACGCCGCAAGCAAGAAGCGGATTTAGCGTGGAAGCACTACCAGAACACGGGCTTGCATATCGATGGCCAAGAGGCTATCGCGTGGCTTCGTTCTCTGGCAACAGCCCACCCAATACCTAAACCACAAGTTAAACATCATCCGCCACTGGCAGCGCTACGAACCTG
Source organism: Burkholderiaceae bacterium (assembly GCA_040382935.1). Lineage (GTDB taxonomy): Bacteria > Pseudomonadota > Gammaproteobacteria > Burkholderiales > Burkholderiaceae_C > JALQUL01. Next base: position 2,634 of record JBEIEP010000024.1, on the reverse strand, counting down.
ATGTGCTCCGCGCCTTCTCCAAAGCCTTAAGCAATATCGCCTTCTTCTGATCCAGTGGTGCCGGGTCGGCAATTTTGGAGTGGGCCGCTATATCCAGGCTCACACCTCATTGAACAAGGCTTGCGTTTGCAATGTGTCAGAAATACTGCTATATTTTCATCCATGAATACGGCCATCAGCAATGCTAAAGAGATCCGCCAGCGCATTCAGGAGTTGCCGATTGGGGAGCCATTTACCCCGACGGCGTTCTTGGAGTGCGGAACACGTGCGTCTGTGGATCAAGCCTTGTCCCGGATGGTCAAGTCAGGCGCCGTTACGCGAGTGACGCGAGGACTATTTGTCCGTCCAGAAATGAATCGTTTTGTCGGCAAAGTTATGCCCGCCCCGATCAAGGTGGCAGAAACGATAGCTAGAAACACTGGGTCTATTGTTCAAGTGCATGGTGCTGAGGCTGCTCGGCAGTTCGAGCTGACTACGCAGACTCCCACACAACCGGTGTTCTCGACCTCTGGCCCTTCAAAGCGTATTCGTGTCGGCAAGATGGAAATCCGTCTTCAACACGTTTGCCAGCGCAAGTTGTTGCTGGCTGGACGACCCGCTGGACTCGCCTTGGCGGCGCTGTGGTACTTGGGCAAGAATGAAGTGACGCCATTGTTGATTGGCAAAATTCAACAGAAACTTTCTGTCACCGAATTTGAGGCCCTTCAATCTGTGACCAGCGCTATGCCGTCTTGGATGAGTGACGCACTGTTTAAGCACGTGCGATCAGCGTCGGCAGTGGGTGCGCATGGCTGAGTCATTCCTGCAGCTCCAAGCAAAAGAGCAATCTGAAATTTACCGGGCGCTTTCGCCGCAACTAGCGCGATCGCCTGCGGTCTTGGAAAAGGATATCTGGGTTTGCTGGGTACTGCAGACCTTATTCACCATGCCAGGTCGTTTGCCCATGGCCTTCAAGGGGGGAACGTCACTGTCAAAAGTATTTGGCGCAATCGACCGATTTTCCGAGGACGTGGACATCACTCTCGATTACCGTGGTCTCGACACATCCTTTAATCCTTTCACTGAGGGCGCATCCAAGACACAGTTGAAAAAATTCAGCGAAGGGCTGAAATCTTTTGTGCAAGATCATGCGCACAGCGTGGTGGCTCCACACTTTGAAAAAATGCTGGCTGCCGAGTTTGGTAAAGATGGCTACCGAATCGATGTCAGTGCCGACGGTGAACTGCTGCGCGTGCACTACCCCACAGTGCTGGCGGTCTCTGGCGACTATATGGCCGACAGCGTGCTCATCGAGTTTGGTGGGCGCAACATCACGGAACCCAATGAAGAGCACGAAGTCAGCCCAGACATTGCAGAGTTCGTCCCTGAACTGGTGTTTCCTCGTTCTCGCGTCAACGTACTATCGCCAGCGCGTACCTTCTGGGAAAAGGCCACGCTGATGCATGTCGAATCCAAACGAGGGGTGTTTCGCCCCAACGCTGATCGTCTGTCACGTCATTGGTACGACTTGTCAATGCTTGCCGATACGGATATTGGGAAAGCCGCGTTGGAAAACCGCGACTTGTTGGTCGACGTCCTCAAGCACAAGAAAGTTTTCTACCACACCAGTTACGCCAACTATGACGACTGCCTGGTTGGTCAATTACGTTTGCTCCCGGACGATGTCGTTCTCGTGTCCTTGGCGCAAGACTTTCAACGCATGATCGACGCGGGTATGTTTATTGGCGCGCCCCCAGCTTTTGGTCAAATTATCAGTCGACTCCGGTTGTTGGAAGCGGATATCAACCAATCGACGGCGTCAACTGCCCCCCATAAACCGCATAAGCCATTTTTTGGAGCAATCGCATCATAAAAAACCTACTCTTCTGGGCCTTCATCGCCCTCTTCTGATCCAGTACCGCAGGGTCGGTAATTTTGGAGTGGGCCGCTATATCCTTGGCAGGACGGTAAGGCCCTGATTTTCGCGCATTCTGAACCCCTTAGAGCGTGCGCGAGTCAATATCAGATCTCATCGCGCTGCCAAGATCTATAGACCTATCCCGGCACCTGGTCAGAAGGAAACTTCCAAAAATCTTTTTGCAGGTAATTCATGGGAATGTTTAAGGCTTGGTTTTTAGGTGGAATGGGTTTGTTAAACCAACGCTCAAACAGCGCATGCGCTTCTTTGCTGTAAATCAACCGGCGCATTTCGTCGTCAATAATTGCTTTGAATTCAGGATCCCCTTTGGGCAACATAATGGCCAGAGGTTCAACGGTGAGGAATTTGCCCACGACTTTGAATTTGCTGGGGTCAGGTCGGTTGGCAATAAACCCGTAAAGCAGCACATCGTCCATCGTAAATACGTCGGCCTCGCCTTTTTCTACCATTTCAACACCCTTCTCGTCATCCGACACCTCCAAAATGGGCGTGTTGAAAAGGCCCATGTTCTTAGCGCGTTGAAGTGCCTTGACCGAAGTCAAGTCCCAATTTTGCTGCAAATTCAGTTCAACAGATCAAGCCGTATTCCTTTGAATTTGGTTTGAATTTAACCCACGGCGCTCAGGCTAGAAGTTCGCCCTGCTGGGCGAACTTCTAGCGCCGCACGTTGCCCCACGCTGGCCTCACGCCACTCCCAATAATCTTGCATATCTAGG
>JBEIEP010000023.1:0-53533 GCA_040382935.1 Burkholderiaceae bacterium | reverse complement strand
CACATCCACTAAATGCCTAGGGAAGATGTTGCTATCGCTCCATCCCCCGCTCGCCTTCCCATATTCAGCCACCCATATCACCCCAGGGAGAAATGAAGTTCCTGTGTTGATCGAAACATAGACGCCTACTGCAGAAAACCCGACCACATCAGGCAACCCATCGCCATTAACATCCGCCAACTGTCGCGGGTAGATGCTGCTATTACTCCAACCCCCGCTCGAAGTCCCATATTCAGCAACCCATCTCACCCCGCTGGAAAATCCGTCGGTTCCTGCGGACCCATAAGACATCGTTAAATCTGGTGTACATGTAGAAGCAGAAGAACTTGACCAAGCGCAGTTCGAAATCGCGTTAACCAAACTCCTTTGCACATTATTGACAACAGGTGCGTACTTGATTCGGTACTGTCGAGTTGGCACGGTTGAGCCCACAGTGCTAACGTTGATGGAGACAACCCTTTTATTTAATGCAATGGGTGACCCATGCTGGTACATGGTGATGCTATCGGGCCGCGGTTCAGTCTCAAAATTCACCTTTGTGTTTGCATAACTGATTTGACTGGGGTAGAACTGCCCACCGTCTTTAAGATAACTCCACGTCATTGAGTTACCCACCAAATCTACAACTTTAGTTAAGGCCCAGACCCTCACTGCGTTCCTACCCTGCACTTCGATTCTGGAATCAGCGGTGTTACCATATTCCATCGTCAACCCGCCTTTGGTGATTACGCGAAAGTATTCAGGCCCGTTGGCGCTATTTCCGGATGCCGGTCCGACCGCAGAAATCTTGCTAAAGCCATCCATCTCCGTCCGGTACTCGCTACCCGCGACACCGTAACTATTCATCCCTGTCAAAATTAAGCGCTGACCGTCCAAACAAAATCTATCTTCTTGCGTATAGGTGATCGCGCCACGCACACCATCTGTGAGTATGGTTTTGGGGCATCGTGAGATGGTAGACAAGCCTGACAAATTCCAACCCATTCCAAAAATGCCATTGCCACTTTGACTGTTGTAGCTCAGGGCCAACTGAGGTTGCATGCCCCGGATTCCAGGGGGCAACTGAATAGGAATGCTATAGGTAGCCGCCCCAGAAGGTGACACCGAGAAACTGCCGGGTATCTCGCCGGGTACAGTTACGGTTTGAGCCAACCCAAATGAGGAAAATAGAAGTCCGCATAGCGCGAGCAAAATTACCCGCAAGATACCCAAAAGAATGAAGTTCTTTGTTGACCCGATTTTTGACATATTTCTACTCCAACTGCTGGGGCGCCAGCGCTAAAGATGATTCTACGTTACAAATTGTAAGCTAAATGCCCCTCAAAACCTAATTTATGAGCCCATTGAATGCATATGCAATTCTCGGACTGGATAAAGATCATATTGCACCCATGCACAAATATCCCTTATAATCGCAGGCTTTGCTAGCAAACCCCGGTTTGGCTTCCTGCGAGAGTGTTGCAACGCTAGCGCAGCGGCACAGCCAGACCACCTTCTAAACTGATTTACATGACCACTATCCGTCTAAAAGAAAACGAGCCTTACGAGGTTGCCCTTCGTCGCTTTAAGCGTTCGATTGAAAAGCTGGGCCTTTTAACCGACTTGCGCGCACGCGAGTTTTACGAAAAGCCAACGGCTGAGCGCAAGCGCAAAAAAGCCGCTGCGGTTAAACGCAATTACAAGCGCATCCGCAGCATGATGTTGCCCAAAAAACTGTTCTGATCGCGGTATCTAACAGTTTTTGTTTTCTTCTATAAAGCCGCGCAAGCCTTTGCTTACGCGGCTTTTTTCATTGTTGACCCCCCTGTGAAGGTAGCCCCATCATGAGCTTAAAAGTCCGTATTTCTGACGACATGAAAAACGCCATGCGCGCCAAGGACGCAGAGCGCCTAGGCGCCATTCGTTTGCTGATGGCCGCCATGAAGCAAAAAGAGGTGGATGAGCGCATTGAGCTGGACGACCTGGCCATTGTGGCCATCGTGGACAAACTCATCAAACAGCGCAAAGACTCGGTGGACGCGTTTGTAAAGGCCGAACGCCACGACCTGGCCGATAAAGAAAAAGCCGAGATTGCCGTGCTCAACGCCTACCTGCCGCAACGCCTTACGGCCGATGAGGTGCTGGTGGCCGTCAAGGCCATTGTGGCCGCCCTAGGGGCCAGTGGCCCTGGCGATATGGGCAAGGTAATGGGGGCGGCCAAAGCGCAGCTGGCGGGTAAAGCCGAAATGGGCCAGGTGTCTGCGGCCGTAAAAGCCGCGCTTAGCGGGCAGTAAGCCCACAACCCATGGGCAAGCGCCCATGGCCCCGATGGGGGTTAAGAACCCGCCACCGTCATCTTGTTGATCAGCACGGAGCCGGTGGTTTTGCCGCCATAGGTATAGCTGTCAGCGCCCAAGGCGACAATGCCTTTGAGCATGGTGGGCAGGTGGCCTGCAATCGTGATCTCGTGCACCGGGTAGGCAATCTCGCCGTTTTCTACCCAGTAGCCGCTTGCCCCGCGTGAGTAATCACCCGTCACCATGTTCACGCCCTGCCCCATCAATTCGGTCACAAACAAACCTTTGTGCAGCTTTTTAAGCATCGCGGCCAGGTCATCCCCGGGCCGGGTTTTGCCTGAACGCCACACCAAGTTGTGCGAGCCCCCGGCGTTGCCGGTGGTTTGCATCCCCAGCTTGCGGGCGCTGTAGGTGCTTAAAAAATAACCCTGCACCACGCCGCCTTGTATCACCTCACGCGGGCGTACAGCGACGCCTTCGTCGTCAAAGGGGCTGCTGCCGTTGCCGCGCAGCACAAAAGGGTCTTCATGCACCGACAGGTGGGGCGCCATGATGCGCCGGTGCAGCGAGTTCAACAAAAACGAACTTTGCCGGTACAGCGAACCGCCGCTTAACCCCAGCACCACGCTGCCGAGGAGGCCAGCGGCCAGCGGGGCCTCAAACAACACCGGGCATTCGGTGGTAGGTATTTTGCGGGCGTTTAGGCGGCTTAGCGCCCGTTCGGCGGCATAGCGGCCAATCACCTCGGGGGCGGCCAAATCCCCGGCATTGCGCTTGCTGCTGTACCAGTAGTCTCTTTGCATATGCGCGCCCCGCCCTGCAATGGGCGAGACCGATATGGAATGGTGGGAGCTGGCGTAGCCGCCCCTAAAGCCGTGGGTGTGGGCGCTAAAGAAATGGCTTTGTTGCGCAGAAACCCCAGCGCCTTCGCTGTTGGTGATCTTTTTGCTGGTGGCCAAGGCGGCCGCTTCGCCGCGCAGGGCGATTTCTAGCGCGGTTTCACTGCTCAGCGCCCAGGGGTGGAACAAATCGAGCTCGGGATGCTCGGTGGCAATGAGTTCAGACTCGGGCAACCCCGCGGCATCATCTTCTGCCGTGTAGCGGGCAATATCAAAGGCCGCTTGCACGGTTTGCTCAATCGCCGCTTGTGAAAAATCAGAGGTGCTGGCGTTGCCTCGCCGCTTGCCCACATACACCGTCACGCCCAGACCTTTGTCGCGGTTGCGCTCTACATTTTCTAAGGCCCCTTTGCGTACCGTCACACTTAAGCCTGCCCCCTCTGAGGCCTCAACCGCCGCATCGGTGGCCCCCAGCCGCTTGGCATGGGCCAGGGCGGTATCGGCCAGTTCCTCAAAGAAGGCGCGGGGATAGGCAAACCCGGTGGCAGATTGAGGGCTAGAGGAGGGTTTTAAGCGTGGGGTGGGCATATCGAGAGGGTCAATGGGGTGGTGCGGCGGCTATGATAGCCGCCATGTGGAGACATCTATTTCTCCAAAATCAAACCATAAAATTGCGCATTTGCCCGCCATGCGTCGTTGTATCCCCTTGCCGCACCTATAGTGCGCCAGCGGGGCTACGCCTAACCTGACGGGCAACTGCATCAATTTTATTAAGTATCGCTTTTGAAGAAACAGATGTCTAGAAAACCAAAAAAAGGCTATTACGTTAAAGGTGTGTTTGTTGCCGAGGGCAGCGAGCTAGACCTTGAGCTCAAACGCGAACTGCTAGGCAACGCAGAGTTTAGCCGTACCACGCTTAAAAAAGAGAGCGAAGAACTACAAGAGCTGGGCGAGCAACTGCTAACCTTGCGCAGCGGCTTGATGGAAAAACTCGCTTTGCCCGAAAACCTGCGCGACGCGTTGAAAGCGGCGGCCAAAATTACCAACTTTGAGGGGCGGCGTCGGCAAATGCAGTACGTGGGCAAGCTGATGCGCCGCCTAGACCCCGAGGTGGTACAAACCGCCCGCGACGCGCTACAGGCCCAGCACCAGGGCAGCGCCGCCGAAACGCAAAAAATGCACACCATAGAACGCTGGCGTGACGCCTTGATTGCCGACGACGAAGCGCTGGCCCAGTGGCTGAGTGACCACCCCCAAACCGACAGCCAGGTTTTGCGCTCTTTGATTCGGCAAGCACGGCGCGATAAAGAAGCCATGGACAAGGCCCTACCCGGCCAAGCCCCCCGCCAAAACCGCGCCTACCGAGAGATTTTTCAACTGGTGAAGGCGCAGTTTGATCTAGAAGCTGTGTGATTGTTTTTCGACTAAATGAACGTACTTATTTAAAAAGTCGCGACTATTTTAATAAGCGTGTTGAAAAAGTCGGATTAAGCGCTGCCCAGGTTAGAGGTAGGTGGTCCAACGACCGACCCCCTCGGCCTTTGCCACGCTAATGCCGCAATGGCCAAAGGCAGAGGCCATTCAACTGGTGCGCCACCTGCGCTCGCCCGAGCCGCAGCGCGAAGTGCGACTTCACGGCGCGGCGGGATGGTTGATGGGGTTGGCAGCATAAAATTCAAATTAGAAGTGATTTTTTTCGCTTTTTATGCAAAAATACGCATGAAAAACAAAAAAATCATGCTTATTCAATTCTCGGTTGCCAACTACCGCTCCATCTTAGAGCGCCAAACGCTCAGTATGGTGGCCTCTAACTACTTCGCTGAGTTGGTGGGGCAAAACACCTGCGCGCCGGATGCTGGCACAGGTGTGCCAAGCCTATTAAGGTCTGCGGTGCTCTACGGCCCCAATGCCTCTGGAAAAAGCAGCGTGATCGAGGCCTTACGCTTTATGCAAAAGCAGGTACTCGACTCCCACAAAGAAAGCCAGGCTGGTGATGCTATTGAAGTGTCGCCATTCAAACTAACGGCGCAATCACGCAACGCAGATACTGAATTTGAAATCACTTTTGTAGAACAGGGTGTACGTTACGAGTACGGCTTTTGCTGCAACAAAATTCGGTTTACCGAAGAGTGGTTGATTGCGTACCCATTAGGCCGGGCGCAAAAATGGTTTCATCGCGTAGTCGACCCAAAAACCAGTACCGACGTATACAAATTCAGCCCTACATTTTTGGGCGGCAAGCAACGCCACAAAATTTGGACCGATTCGACGCGCCCCAATGCGCTCTTCTTTTCCAAGGCAATTCAATCCAATAACGAGCAGCTCAAACCAGCGTTTGATTGGTTCAAATCGCGTTTGCGAGTGATTCACAGCGTTGAGAAGCTCAGTGACGGATTCACGCGTCAACAATTTAAAGACGATGAAAAACGGGAGAAAATTGTTGCCTTTATGAGTGCGGCGGATCCGTCAATTTCAGACATCCGACTCAGAGAGACGGAATTCTCAATTGAGGCTTTGCCGAACGAGATACCCACCCAACTTAAGCAAATTATTTTGAGAGACTTGAACTTGCACGGGAAAAAATCAGTTGAACTGCGCTTCTTTCGTAACGATGTCAACACCGAAAACGCCGTGGAGTTTTCGGTGCAAGAAGAGTCGGACGGCACTCGCTCGTTGTTCAATCTTGCAGGGCCTTGGTTGGACGTTATTGAGAACCAGCGCGTTTTGGTCGTGGACGAGTTGGACACCAGTCTGCACCCGCTGCTGGTTCACCATTTGGTTAAACAACTCCATCATGCGGGTAGCCACGCACAACTGATTTTTACCACTCACGACACCACCTTGCTCAGTCAAAAATTGCTACGACGCGATCAAGTCTGGTTCCTAGAAAAGGATGCTCAAAGCGCTTCGCGCCTGTATCCTCTGTCCGACTTTAGTCCGCGTGACAACGAGGCGATAGAGCGTGGCTACCTCAACGGTCGCTATGGGAGCATCCCATTTTTGAAAGACTTGGATTTTTATGCGGTCCGATGATCTTTTTCCCAAGCGCAAAGCCAAAAAAATCGATGCCTTGCAGCGGCAAAAGCACACCCGGGCACGTAACCAGCGCTATCTGATTATTTGTGAAGGTAGCAAAACGGAGCCCAACTACCTTAGAGATCTTTTGAAAGATTTAGGTATTCGAGAGCCCCTAGTCAAGGTAGAACCCCACGAGGGCAACACACCTGATCGCATCGTGCAGCAGGCCTCGGATGTGTACCTAAGCGATGCCCGAAATGGTGACCCTTTTGACACCGTATTTTGCGTGTTCGACCGTGATACCCACAGCACTTTTGATGAGGCCATTAATCGCATCAAAACCTTGGCATCGCAAAAGAAGCCGCAGCCGCTCTCAGCCATCACATCCAATCCCTGTTTTGAGGTTTGGCTGTTGTTGCATTTTGGCTTTTCAGACCAACCCTTTCAAGGAGCCGGAAAGAAATCGATTGCCGATCAGGTGGTGGCCAAGCTCAAAAAAGAAAAAGGGTTTGAGCATTATGCAAAAGGGCAAAAAAATGTATTTAGTCGGCTCAAAGGTCGATTAAGCGACGCATTAAGAAACGCCGACCAACTGCGGAAAATGACCAGCACGACAAGAAGCCCCAACCCCTCTACCGACATGGATGTTTTGGTTTTGGCTCTCCAAGAAATGGCTCGAATAAATGAGCCTTTCAACCCAAGCAAACGCGCGGGTAATTAACCAAACTTTTTCGGCCACTCAGAGGCCAGTTTACAAATGCGATAGGCACCGTAGCCAGCGCTTTGGTTGATGGGGTTGGCGGCATAATCCCCACACCCCAAAAAACTTTTTCTATTCAACCCGTATGCCCCTAAGCTGGAACGAAATCCGCACCCGCGCCACGGCTTTTTCTGCCGAGTGGAAGGACGCCCATAGCGAGGACGCGGATGCCAAGTCGTTTTGGGACGCGTTTTTTGAGGTGTTTGGCGTGTCGCGCCGCAAAGTGGCCAGCTTTGAAAAGCGGGTTGACAAACTGGGCACGGCGCAAGGCAAGATTGACTTGCTGTGGAAGGGCACCCTGCTGGTAGAACACAAGTCACGCGGGCGGGACTTGGCACGGGCCTACCAACAGGCGATTGACTACTTTCCGGGCTTGAGGCCCGAAGAACTGCCGCGTTATGTGCTGGTGTGCGACTTTGCCAATTTTGTGTTGTATGACCTTGAACCAGACACCCCTGCCAGGGCTGAGCACCGTTTTACCCTGCCAGAGTTGGCCAACAACCTGCAGCACTTTGCCTTTATTGCCGGTTATCGCACCCAGCACATCCGCGAGTCCGACCCTATCAACCAGGACGCCGTGGTGGCCGTGGGCCAGTTGCACGACGCGCTTGAAAAAGGCCGCTACACCGGCCAAGAGCTAGAAGTATTTTTGGTGCGCCTGTTGTTTTGCCTGTTTGCCGACGACACCGGGATATTTCAGCCCAAAGACAGTTTTCATGACCTGATCGAGTTTCAAACCAAGCCCGACGGGTCCGACGTGGGGGCTGTACTGGCCGAGTTGTTTAGAACACTCAACGAGCCTGACGACCAACGCCAAAGCCGACTGGCCGAGCACTTTTCCCAGTTCCCTTATGTAAACGGCAAACTGTTTGAAACCCACTACCGCCCGCCACAGTTTGATACGGCTATGCGCAGGCAGTTGCTCACCCTGTGCGCCCTGAACTGGGGGGCCATTTCGCCCGCTATTTTTGGGGCCATGTTCCAGACCGTCATCGCACTAAGCGAAAAAGACCGCCGCCGCGAGCTGGGTGCCCACTACACCAGTGAGACCAACATTCTTAAATTGCTGGGGCCACTGTGTTTTGACGAGCTGCGCGCCGAGTTTGAAAAAATCAAAGGCAACAAAAACAAGCTGTTTGAGTTCCATAAAAAACTGCAAACCCTTACCTTTTTAGACCCCGCCTGTGGCTGCGGCAACTTTTTGGTGATCGCCTACCGCGAGCTGCGCCTACTAGAGCTGGACGTGTTGCGCGCCGCCAGCCAGTTTGGCCAACGCACAGGCAGTGTATTTGGTTTTTTGAACGTGGATGTAGACCAGTTCTACGGCATAGAGATTGAGGAGTTCCCAGCGCAAATTGCCCAAGTGGCCATGTGGCTCACCGACCACCAAATGAACGTGCGGGCCGGTGTGGAGTTTGGTGAGGTCATTACCCGCATCCCGCTGGTTAAAAGTGCCAACATCCGCAAAGGCAACGCCTTAGAGATTGACTGGGCCGAGTTGGTGCCACCGTCGCGGCTTAACTTTATTATGGGTAACCCGCCGTTTGTGGGTTCCAAAATGCTGGCCGTCGCGCAGCGCAGTTCTCTGGACTCGGTAACGCAAAACATTGCCGGGGCTGGTCTACTGGATTTTGTGGCCGGTTGGTTTATCAAAGCCGGGCAAATGGTTAGCAGCACCCCCAACAGTTTTGGGGCCATTGCGGCCAAGGCCAACCGGGGGCGCAAACAGTTTAAAGACGTGCAATTTGGCCAGGGCCTGGGCGATTTGTTTGCGGACGCCAATACCGCCGAAGTCAAAAAGCGGCGCGCCATTCGCTGTGGTTTTGTGTCCACCAACAGCATCACCCAAGGCGAGCAAGTGGGCGTTTTGTGGTCGTGGATGTTGGCACAAGGCATTCATATCCACTTTGCCCACCGCACCTTTCAGTGGACCAATGAGGCTCCCGGCAAAGCAGCCGTGCATTGCGTGATGATTGGCTTTGGCATGGAAGAGGTGAAGGCACCGCGCCTGTTTGAATACGATGATATCAAAGGGGTAGCGCACGAAGTCGCAGCCACCCAAATCAATCCCTACTTGGTGAATGGCCCGACGGTCCTGCTAACCAACCGAACCACCCCCATTTGCAAAGTACCCCTTATTGGAATTGGCAACAAACCCATTGACGGGGGCCACTACCTATTCACCGAGCAAGAGCGCGACGCGTTTGTCGCACAAGAGCCCAACAGCGCAAAGTATTTCAAACTGTGGATAGGCGCAGATGAATTTCTCAACAATCGCGAGCGCTGGTGTTTGTGGTTGGGCGACTGTCCACCTGCCGAAATTGCCAAAATGCCCTATGCGCTCAAACGGGTTGAAGCGGTAAGAGCATTTCGCTTGGCCAGCAAGAGCCTGCCCACACAGAAAATTGCCGCAACCCCTACTCGCTTTCATGTCGAAAATATGCCATTGAGCGAAGTCTTGCTGATTCCAGCCCATAGTTCAGAAAATCGCCGGTTTATTCCGATGGGCTACTTTGGTAGCGAGGTCATCATTGGCAATGCCAACTTTATGATCCCCAACGCCACCCTCTACGAATTCGGCATCCTTAGCTCCACCATGCACAACGCCTGGGTGCGTTATACCTGCGGGCGGCTTGAAAGCCGCTATCGCTACTCGGCGGGCATTGTGTACAACAACTACCCCTGGCCCACAGAACCTACCGATGCCCAACGCAGCGCCGTGGCCACGGCAGCGCAAGCGGTGCTAGACGCACGGGCCGCTCACCAAACCGGGGCCAACCCAGCCAGCCTAGCCACCCTGTACAACCCCACCACCATGCCACCCAACCTGGTGGCCGCGCACAAAGCCCTAGACAAAGCCGTAGACGCCGCTTACAGTAAAAAAGGCCTAGTCACCGACGCCGACCGCGTGGCGTTTTTGTTTGCCCAGTACGAGAAGATCACCTGTTTGTTGGCGGGTGAATAGTTGGTCATATTTGACTGATATCAACGGCGATGGCCGCGTCCTTACGCGTTAGCCGCAGGCGGGCGATCTCTATCAAATCCCTATCTGCCATTTGCTCAACCAAGGCCTCAAACAGTGCAGGGGTGACCATGTAAAAGGCTGGGCGGTTGTGGCTTCAAACAACCACAGGTTTGGCATCCGCCGCAAGCACTCCCCTTTTAGAGCACATATCTATGCCACTTAGTGGCATAATTAGGTATGAGACGCGTATTTAAAACCCGCTACTTTAACCGCTGGCTTAAAAAGACAGACCTTAGCGATAGTGCGCTTTGCAAAGCGGTATCCGAGATGGCTCAGGGGCTGATCGACGCTGACTTGGGTGGTGGTCTCGTGAAAAAGCGCGTTGGCCTTGCGGGGCGTGGCAAGCGTGGTGGTGCCAGAACATTGGTGGCGACTCGCAAAGCAAGTCAATGGTTTTTTGTATATGGGTTTGAAAAGAATGACCGCTCAAACATAGCCGCTGACGAATTGGTCGCTTTGAAGGACCTTGCCGATCAATTGCTCACAATGAATGACCGACAACTAAACGAAGCGACTCAGGATGGTGCATTAACGGAGATATGCCATGACCACAACGTCTAAGAAAGCCAAGACCGGGATTTTTGAAGCCGTTCACGAAACGGCTAGCGATTTGCATCGTTTGGGCTTTATCGATAAACGCAAAATGCGCCAGTTTGATGTTCTCTGTTTAGACCCCATACCGGCCTACGACAGCGAGAAGATTCAGGCATTAAGGAGCCAGTTGCAACTCAGCCAAGCAGTATTGGCGTCATTGCTCAATACCAGTCTGTCAACCGTTCGAAAATGGGAAGTGGGCGACAAACACCCTAGTGGACCCTCATTAAAACTGCTCCACTTACTGGATAGAAAAGGCTTAGAGGTGTTGATTTAGCTAAAGTGCACGAGCCCGTTTCACCGCCCCAACTATAAGCACCATCTCGTCGTCGGCTCATTGGAGCCTCTCACAAAGCCCTAGATCGCTACTTTTTATTTACACCAATCCATTCGGTCAGGCTTCGTGACCAGTCATTCAACTGTGCTGTGCCAGCATCCACCCAAGCCAAATTGAGCACCTCGTACACGCCTCGCCACCCACTGCCCTCCTCATTGTGGGTACGCAGTTGTAATTGTGGATTGGGCAGGTAATACCCATTTTTTGTGCGCATCCACAATCTTCGCGCTGGTTGGTACTGACTCTGCACCTCGGCGCGAGCCAAAACACCGTTAACGTAGCTGCGCTTGCGCCGTTGCGCCTTCCATAGATGCTCGGGTAACCCATCCAGGGTTGATTGCAGCCCTTCGGCAAAGAACCCAGCCTCATGCTTGAATGGCGGGTGCAGGCGTGGGCCACAAATGGACCTCAGGGTTTTGAACCCCGCTAGCATCAGGCTTAACACCCAGTACTCCCCTTGTTGTCGCTCCAGTCGGACCAGTCGCCCGTCGGATTGCACGTCAAGCACCTCGGGGCCGATGCGTTCGAAAAGTGCGGGCAGCTTTTGCTGGGTAAAGTCTTGGTCATCAATGGCGCGGTTCAGCGCCACCATCCATGCGCTGTGACCAAATTCGTCTTGTACCGAAGGATTTGCACCGCGCGCTAATAAAGCATCCACCAATGGAAGATTGCCTGCACGAGCAGCCATCATGAGCGGGGTTCCACCGGTAGGTGTCAGGTGGTCGACGCCATAGGTGTCACATTGGCGTAGCACTTCCTTGAAGTTATGAGCCGCATAGGCTTGCAATTGACGCTGCCTGAGTGACTCTGTTGCTCGAAACCTCTTGCCCTTGGTAAGAAAGGATTGATTTTCTAGCTGCGCCGGTGCGTCATTCCGAAAAACCGAGGTGTTGGGCCACACACCAATGCCAACCTCTACCAAATTGCTCGCGGGCTGGTACTGAGCTTGCACTGCAAGTTGCTCAACCCAAGCCTGTTGCCCATGCCACAGTGCATAGTCCATCAACACTTGGCGTGGTTTGTTTGAAACTTGGGTACGATCAAGCGCCCGCGGGGTGATCTCACGCAACAAAGGTTCCGTCCAGGGTGTCCAGGGCACCGACTTAACCTGTAAAAACGTTTCATGAATCGCGCGAGCCTGCTCTGCTTTGCCTTGTAGCTCAAGTTTGCGGGCTTCTAGTGCCCAATCTTCACGTGTGGATGATTGCACAGGTTCGGCCTTAGCGGTTGCGGTGCTGACGCGCAAGCCCAACAAATCGAGCAACGGATGGGAAGTGTCCGACTCCACCAATACCAGGCTTTCTACTGCCCGCGTCATCGCCACATACAACGCATTCACATAAAACTTGTAAAGTTCCAAAGACTTGTCGCCCTTGTCCCGGGCACGGTTGTAACTCAACTCTTGAACCAACAAATCATCCGGGGTAACACCGTGGCACAGCTCCGAAAAAGCCTCGCGTTGGCCAGACACCAAGGCGTACAAAATGACATGACGGTACTCTAGCCCCTTGGCCTCGTGTACCGAGAACACCAGCGGGGTACGAAAATGTTCACGCGCTTTGGCTTTGTCGTCATCACGTAACACTACTACAGCATGGTGGACGGAGTTGCGGGTACGGGTGTCGATGTCGCGCAAAACCGATTCCTTGGCCGCAACCAAAGTAACCGTACCTTGTTGTTGCGACGCACTTTGCACCAAATAGTTGCTCTCTCGGTCAATCGAACCAAAGCGTGCCTGTTTGATTTTGAGCAGGGTATTGGCCAGCTCGGTGACGCCTTGGGTATTGCGAAAATTGGCTTTTAGCACCGATAAATTTTGGCGCTGCGCGGCCTGACCCGCTAAACCCTGCCAAAACAGGCTACGCACGGCGGCCCAGGAGAAGAAATTGGGGTGCACAATTTGGTTGGAATCGCCGCAGAGCAAAAACTCGCCGGGCTTTTTTAGGCAGGCCAAAACCAAGGCTAATTGCACGTTGGTCAGGTCCTGTACTTCGTCGATGACAACAAAATCATACGTAGGCTGTGCAAGTGCTTTCCAGTCATAGGCCACCAGATTGAGGTCGAACAAGTTAGATTCGGACAACCATTGCCGGTAGCGCTGAAAAAGCGTGTGCGCGGCGGTTCGGGCCTGTTCACCAAGTAGCGATTGACGCGGCCCCAACGCCAAGTACGCTGAAAGGTTCAATGGCCCCAGAGGACTCGCGCTAATGACACCACGGAACTCTTCAAACAGCGTGTGTGCGTCTAATGCCGCATCGATATTTCGGGCAGATTGACGGTGCCGGTCAAACCATCCAGCAAACGCTGCGAAAGTGAGCTCACGCCCGGCTGGAACGCGCAACGTTTCGATGAATTCGCGAAAACTTAAAAACTCGACCTCCTGTGCCAAGTTTTCAAAACCGTATGCGCTGTACAAGGCTCGGGCAGATTGGGCTAAGTAAGCTGAGAGCGTGATGTACAACACCCTGCCTTCGGTTTGACGTAATTTGGTCAAGGTCACGGCGGTTTTACCCGAACCGGCAGATCCGACGACAATCACGGGTGCCGGCAGGCACCGCACGGCCTCTTGGGCATCGTCGAACACAATAGGCTTGTCCAGTATTTCGAACTCGTGACGATCAGTGGGCAACCACCGCAGTGGCAAGGTATCGGTATGCTTGTGTGCATAAACGGTGTCAGGCAGCGCCGACTCAAGTTCAATCTTGGCCTCGTCCAAGCGAGCACCGCGTAAAAACCGCGACTTGTCATAGGCATGGTTTTCTATCACCTCAATCGCTAGGCACACCGTTTCGGCACCGTAGCGTGCAAATTGCAACAGCAACCGGTTGCTGTAGTCCAGCTTAGCGCGCCAATAAGGCGTAGGGCTGAGTTTTTTTACGTCAGCGCTACGAAAATCGTCCGCCTCAATGGCGGCGCGCACTTTAGCAAACGCGGCTTTTACGCGTTGGGTATTGAGATTTTGGAGGGTTAAAAAACGCACGGCAATAAGGCCTATTAGGTCAAGGGAAACATAGACCAACCGAAGTTTAGGCTATTCTTTGGAGCATTCGAGAAGCAATATCATCGATGTTCTGAGCATCCATCGCTAATTCTCTAAGCCCACCATGACCACATCCACCACCCCCATCCAACTGTATTACGTCCCCAGTATGGCCAGTATGGCGCCCCATTTTCTGCTGGAAGAACTGGGGGTTCCTTACACCTTGATCGCAGTGGACATGGATGGCAACGAACACCAATCTGAAAGCTATCGCCAACTCAACCCAAACGGCTTGATACCCGTGTTGGTACACGGCGACTTGGTGATGTACGAGACCGCGGCCATCTGCCTGCACTTAGCCGATACGCACCCCACCCACCCCATGATGCCTGCGGTAGGCACGGCTGAACGCGCCCACGCCTACAAGTGGCTAAGCTGGTTATCAACCACTCTGCAGCAAACCTTGATGGTGTATTTTTACCCGCACCGCTGGGCCGACTCTGCGGATGCTGTGGCACAGGTAAAGCAGCACGCACAGGAAAAAGCGTTGGTGTTGTTGGCGCAAATCGACCAGCACTTGGCAACCAACCCCGGCCCTTGGATGCTGGGTGAACACTACAGTGTGCTAGACCTGTACAGCATCATGCTATGCCGCTGGACGCGCCACTTTGAAGGCAAAAAGGCGCGTGACTTTACCCACATTGGCCCTTGGCTGGGGCGCGTCTTAGAACGACCTGCCACCCAACGGGTGTTTGAGCGTGAGGGTTTGCAGCAGCCTTGGGTTTAGAAGCCTTCCTAGGGCTGCACCGACTATCGCACAACCGCACCGGTTGACAATTTAGCCGATACCCAGCGGTTCAAACTCACACCCTGCTCGGCAGCCTCGGCGGCAAGTGTGCGATGTACGGTGGATGGCACGCGCACCACAAAGCGGCCGCTATAGGTTTTTTCTGCCAGGGCCGGTGGAATCGCCTCACCTGACGCGGTCATGTCATCAACGACCTGCGCCACCACCCGCCGTATACCAACCAAGGCTTTTTCGGGGGTGGGGGCCAACCACGACACGGACGGAAACTCGGCGCAAAGTCCGATATGTTCGCCATCCTCAGGGGACCAGGTCACACGGTAGGTGTAGTGGTTAATGTTCATGATGGGTTCCTAAACGTTCGATGGTCAACAAAACTTGTCGTACTTGGTAGGCCTTTGCCTTTCCCTTGCTATTTTGAATATTCACCCTTGGATCACCGGGCCAAGGTGTTTTATAGATGGTATGACTGCTGCCGCTTTGTCTGGGTTTTCCGAAAAAGAATTCACACACCCGCGAAAGATCAGAAAAACGTACGTTGGCTGGTTCAGCACGCATTTGTCCGAGAATTTTCTCAACAGCGTTCATTGCCACATGATACTAATAGTGATACCAATTATGGCTTTATTCTACGCGAAGAAACTAATCCTTACCCATCCAAGCCTAACGCCCGCGCCAAAGGCCCATCGACGGTGGCGTTGCGCAATGGGCCTTCTATGCGTTGGCGCATCCTAAGCAGTGTTTTCTGGACTTGTTGCTTCACATTGAGGTTGGCCAGGAACACGGGTTTGGCGCTTGAATCAAAATGCAGCCGGAATTCGACGGCCAGTGTGTTGGGGGACAGCTGCTCGACCCGGTACCGCCCTCTCACGTCTTTCATGCGGACCGCGTTGGCCTGTGGCGCAAAACCGGGCACGTCTTCAATCGACATCACGAGTACCCCTGGGGACTCCCTGGCTGCCACAAAGCGCATCAGCCCATCACGGTCATCCAACCCCGCCGGTGCCGAGTAGCGCATATGAACCGAGCGATCGGTGGGCGCGCGGGCGCTGATTTCTTTGGCGGCTATGAGGCTCTCTACCCAAGTGGTCAAGTTGTCGACATCAGAAAACAGTTTTGCGGTGGCCGCCAAGCGCCCCTCCATCAGCACCCGTCCGGTGACCGTTGCGTAGCGGTCCCCGCTTTGCGTTGTACTTGAGAGCTCAATCTCTTGGGTGTAGACCTGCTGGTCTGAACCTACAAGGTCTTTTGCATGGGCACAGGCAAAGGCCGAGAGCAGGGCGACAAGGGTAAAGAGGGTACGTATAGGACTCATGGCAGGATTATGTCAACTACCTAAAATCCCGGCTCGCTCTTTTATCGGCCAGACGGCCCAGCAAGTGGGTGTGGTCCTCAAGGTGGCCGGCAATCAAGTGGCACACCGTGCCCGTGCGCTGGCCATTGGCTTCTTGGTCACGTTGCCATTGACCATAAACCACCAAGAGGCGGGCTTTTAGCAAAATGTCGCGTTGCTTTTCTCGGAGTTTTTTCCAGACGATGACGTTGATGTTGCCGGTTTCGTCTTCTAGGGTGACAAACACCACGCCTTTGGCGGTGGGGGGTTGCTGGCGCATGGTGACGATGCCACAGGTGCGTACCAAACGGTTATTGGGGTAGCGCTGCAACTGGGCAGCGGTTTCTAGGCGCAGTGCGGCCAGTTGAGGGCGCAGTACAGCCAGAGGGTGGCGGCGCAGGGTTAAACCGGTGGCGGCGTAGTCAAAAACGATTTCTTCGCCCTCGGGGGCGGGGGGTAACTCCCACCAGTCTTCTTGAATAGGGGCCTCGCGCAACAGCAAAGGAGCAGCGTGCAGGGCGCTGGCTTCCCACACCTGCTGGCGGCGGTGGCCCGATAGGCTTTTTAGAGCGTCGGCACTGGCCAGTTGTTTAAGCTCCAGCGCTCCCAAACGGGCGGCCAGGGCCAGGTCTTCGGTGTTGCTAAACCGGCGTTGGCCTCTGGCCTCAACGATGCGCTGGGCGGCCTCTTGCGGCAAGCCCTGCACCAGCCGCAGGCCCAGGCGTACTTGGGGTTGGGTGTGGGGCGATACCTCTACCAAGGTGCAGTCCCAATCGCTGTACAGCACATCGGGGGGCAGTACCGTGATGCGGTGGCGCTTGGCGTCTTGCACCAACTGGTCGCTGCTGTAAAAACCCAGGGGTTGCGAGTTAATCATGGCGGCCAAAAAAGCGGCGGGTTCGTGGCGTTTAAGCCAACAGCTCACGTACACCAACAGAGCAAAACTGGCAGCGTGGCTTTCAGGAAATCCGTACTCGCCAAAGCCTTCGATTTGCCTAAAGATGTTTTGTGCAAATTCAAGGGTGTAGCCCCGCTCTTGCATGCCGCCCACGATACGGTCGTAAAATTTTTGTACACCCCCTTTGCGCTTCCAAGCGGCCATGGAGCGGCGCAGGTTGTCGGCCTCGTCGGCACTAAAGCCCGCAGCGGCCATGGCAATTTGCATGACCTGCTCCTGAAAAATCGGCACCCCCAGGGTACGCCCCAACGCTGCGCGCAAGGCCTCGCTGGGGTACTCCACGGGCTCAATGCCTTGGCGACGGCGCAGGTAGGGGTGCACCATGCCGCCTTGTATGGGGCCCGGCCGCACAATCGCCACCTCGACCACCAAGTCATAAAAGCAGCGGGGTTTGAGCCGTGGCAGCATGCTCATTTGGGCGCGGCTTTCGATCTGGAACACGCCCACCGTATCGGCCTTGCAAATCATGTCGTAAGTGATAGGGTCTTCAGAGGGGATGTCTTGCATCTGGAACACATGGCCACGGCGCTGGCCAATCAAATCCAAGCAACGCCGTATCGCGCTGAGCATGCCCAGAGCCAACACGTCCACTTTGAGCAGGCCCATGGCGTCTAGGTCGTCTTTGTCCCACTGGATGATGGAGCGCTCGGGCATGGCCGCGTTTTCTATGGGCACCAAGCGACTGAGCTTGCCTTTGGTCAGAACGAAACCGCCCACGTGCTGGCTAAGGTGCCGTGGGAACCCCATCAGGCGCTGGCTCAAATCCAACCACTGCTGCAAGGTGTTGAGGTGTACCGAGATGGACAGATCGGCCAAGATGCTGGCCAATTGCTCAGCCATCAGGGTTTTGCCGTCAAACCAATGGTGTTCTTTGGCAAAGCGGTCCACCAAGGCTTGGGGCAGGCCCAGTGCTTTGCCCACATCACGTATGGCACTGCGCGGGCGGTAGCTCACCACCACAGCCGTTAAGGCGGCGCGTTCGCGGGTGTATTTTTGGTAGATGTACTGGATGACCTCTTCGCGGCGTTGGTGCTCAAAGTCCACATCAATGTCGGGGGGTTCGTTGCGCTCGCGGCTGATAAAGCGTTCAAACAATGTGGACATAAGATGGGGATTGACCTCGGTAATGCCCAAGCAGTAACACACCGCTGAGTTGGCCGCCGACCCCCTGCCCTGGCACAAAATGTGGCGTGAGCGGGCAAAACGCACGATGTCGTGAACGGTTAAAAAATACATCTCGTAGGAGAGTTCGGAAATAAGGGCCAACTCGTGGCGCACCTGCTCTTGCACTTTGGCCGGTATGCCGCTGGGGTAGCGGTGGCTGGCCCCCTCCCAGGTGAGCGCCGCCAGGGCTTGGGCGGGGGTTTGGCCTTGGGGGACGGTTTCGGTGGGGTATTGGTAGGCGATTTCGTCCAACACAAAGGTACAGCGCTTGGCCACCGCTACGCTGGCCTGCAACAAAGCAGAAGGGTACAACTGGGCCAAGCGAAGGCGTGAGCGCAAATGCCGCTCGGCGTTGGCTTGCAATGCAAAACCGCAGGCCGACACCGCCTGGCCCAAGCGCACCGCTGTGATCACGTCTTGCAAAGGCTTGCGCGAGCGCACGTGCATATGGACATCACCAGCGGCCACCAAAGGCAGGCCCAAGCGCTCGGTATGCTGCTCTAAGGTTTGCAGCCACCAGTGGTCATCAAGGGCATGGTGCAACTCCACCAGCACCGACAAGGTTTGGTGGGCTTGGTTAAATTGTTGCCCAGCCCAACGCAGGCTGGCTGCGAGCAGGCCTTCGCCCTGACGGGTGACATCAAAGCGGTCAGGGGCCAGCAAAATCTCGCAGTGCTGCAAACCCGAAAAATCGGTGCCGTGCTGGCGCACCGTGTACTGGCCTTTGTCGGCCTGCCGTCTGGCGGTGGTGATGAACTCGCACAGGTTGCCCCAGCCCTCTAGGTTGCGTGCCAGTATCACCAGCTTGAAACCCATCAGCGCCACCTCTGTGCCCAGCAGCAAATGCAGGCCCAGTTTTTTGGCCTCTTGGTGGGCGCGCACCACCCCCGCCACCGAGCATTCGTCGGTGATGGCTAAAGCGCTATAGCCCAATGCGTGGGCCCTGGCCACCAACTCCTCGGGGTGCGAGGCCCCACGCTGAAAGCTAAAGTTGCTGATGGCGTGCAACTCGGCGTAGGCGGGCAGCGCAGGAGGCCAAACGGTGATGGGCTTATCCATAAAGGCCGTGCAAATACCATTTAAACCCCGTGGCCAAGGACTCTGCACCTGCGCCCTCACCCTCCCCTGTGCCTTGCAAACGCTCGCGGTACACCCACAGCAAACCCGCATGGGGGCTGCTGGCGATAAAGTAATCGCGCAGGGCCAGAGTGTCGCTGGCGCTGGCCTGCCACCAACCCGCCTCCAAGCGCTGGGGCCCTGCCCTTAAACGCAAGACGCCCTGGTAATAAGGTCTGTGCCCCACCACCGTCAAAGGCAGGGGCTGGGGCAACAACCAGCAGGGAAACAGGGTGGCGTCGGGCGGGCCAATCAGTGCGGCTTTGGTGGATTTTTGAAGGGGCTTTGTCGTACCTCTGGGCAGGTCTTGCGCGGGCACCCAGTGCTGCATGC
The DNA here is from genome assembly GCA_040382935.1 of Burkholderiaceae bacterium. Classification (GTDB taxonomy): domain Bacteria; phylum Pseudomonadota; class Gammaproteobacteria; order Burkholderiales; family Burkholderiaceae_C; genus JALQUL01. Next base: position 33,995 of record JBEIEP010000023.1, on the reverse strand, counting down.
GCTCGGGCCGGTGGTCTTGGCAGGCAATGGAGGCCAGGACTTGCTCTCTGCCCAACCGCGCCGTTAAGCGTTCTAGCAAATGCACAAAACTATCGCCTTTCTTGAGGTCTTCTGGCAACAAACTGGCGCTGGTGTTGGGCAGGGCCGTGGTCTCAAGACTGCGCAGACGCACATGGTGCACGGGGGCGCGCAAAGTGGTTTGCGCCCAATGCTCGGCGCTTAACTGGGCCAGATGGCCCATGTCTATGCTGGGGTGGGCGGTGCGCAGCACCAGTGTGTCGTGATCCGGCAGGGTCTGGCCAGAGCGGGCCTGTGCCAGCTTGCGCTCGTCCAGATACCACACCCATTCCAGCGCCAGCACTGCCCATTGCCTAGCCTGCAACCACAGGCGCAGTTGCCCCAGCAAACGCTGGGCGGCAAACATCAAACCGGGGGCCGACTCCACCAGCCCTGGCAGTTCCAGCGTTACATCAAACACCTCGGGCAACTGCACCCAGGGGTACAGGTCGGGGGCATGGCCAAAGGCGATATCGAGCGCGTCCAGCAGGCCTTGACCAAAGCGGCGCAACACGCCACCCCGGGGCAGGGCTTGCAGGTCACCCCAAGTGCGGCAGCCCAAGCGGTGCAACGTGGGCACATGCGGCTGGGCGGCGCCCAGGGTTTCTAGGCTTAGCTGTGCCAATGGCAAACGCGATGGCAAAGGTGCGTGGCGCTGGGCTTGTGTGCGCAAAAAAGCCAGGGCAGCCAAAGAGCTGATGCCCTGGCCATAGCGCAACGGGCCCACCTCTGGGGGCGTGGCCAACACCCGCTGCAACAAGGCCTCGTGCCCACCAAAGAGACGCTGGCAGGCCGATACCTCTAGCACCACGGCGTCTTCAAAATAGGCCACCCAAGGCGTAAAGCGCAAGGCCCACCAGGCCAGTGCAGTCAAGACGGGCACTGCCTGTTGTGGCCCTTGCGGGTTAGGGGCACCCGCACCGGCAGCGGCGTCCACCTGTAAAGCCAACCACCACATAGAAATCCTTACGCTGGGGCGCTGGCGGCAATGGCCACCGTTGCGCGAGCCATTACGGCGGACACCACAGCGCTAGAAGCCGCATAGGGTGAGCCCTGCACCACTGCCTCTGGTGGCCTTGTATTGACGGTTTCACGCTCTTTGCGACCCGCACCAAGCACCTGCACCAGCCGCGTGTTTTGCAAAGGCAAGGCGATGCTTGACAGCAGCGTTGGCCCGCGCCGTTTAAGTACCTTGAGGTGCAAGGCTTCGAGGTTGAGAGCCGCATCTAGAGGCGCTACCGCCAAAAGCTGCAACCGCAGAGGCGCGGGTGAGGATTGGTCTTTGGCAGAAGCGGGCCGAAACACAAACAATAGCTTTTGGTAGGTGTGTGCAGCCCAGTGCAAGCGCCGCAATTGCTCAGCCCGCACCTGTGGCAACCAAGCCACCACTGCACCCACTGTCGCGCAGCGCAAGGCCTGCTCAGTGGCCCACAAACATTGGTCTGGCTTTGAGGGACGCACCCACAACAAACGTTCAGAAGCCAGGCCCTGTGCCCCCAATGCAGGGCCAAAGGGCAGCAAAGGTGGGCCCACCATGACCACGGGTGCGGCCTGCGCATCAGCGGCCAGCACAGGCAGCAACAAGCGCCACTCCAACAGGCCCGCCTGCCCCTGCAACAACTCAATCAAGGCCCCCACCGGCCAACCGCCGCCGGGCAGGTGTGCATCCAGTGCCGCATAGCCAGATGAACGCACCTGTGTGTACTGGGGTGAGATTTGATCGGCTTGCCACACATCAGCCAAAGCCTCTAGCCTACCGGGAACCGCCTGAGGGCGAACATCGTCGGCAAGACTAAAAGCGGGCAATGGCAAGGCGGACACGAAGCAACTCCAAAATACTGTTTATATATACAGTATATTAGATAGACAATTAATTGCAAACCAATAAATATCAAATTGATATAATCGAACTATGCATGTCATTTCACTCAAAAAACTTCGTGACTTTTGGCAGCAGCATCCAAGTGCTGAATCAGTGCTACGCCGATGGCATACCGTCATTGAAAATGTCAACTTTAAGGACTTCTTGCATATCAAAGCATTGTTCAACTCGGCAGACTATGTTCCACCTTATGTGATATTTGACATAGCCGGAAATCACTACCGAATCATCGTGGTGGTTCAATACAGTGCAAAGCGAATGTACGTGCGAGAAGTCATGACGCATGCCGAGTACGACCAATGGTGCAAGCGTTACCAAAAAGGAAAAGTCTAATCATGCAGCCCCATCACATGCCATTTGATATTCATGCGATCCAAAACTCATGGACCCAATTTGACTCCCTACTTCACCTTCGTCCAATCCATGATGAAGCAAGTTATGCCCAAATGACCGCACTCCTTGACATGCTATTGGATGTGACGGGCGACGATGAAGACCACGCCCTGACAGGACTGCTGGAGTTGGTGGGTGATCTTGTCGCCCGCTATGAACATGCGCATTACCCCATTGAAGCGGTAGCCCCTCATGAAGCCCTTAGGTTTTTAATGGACGCAAGAGAGCTTAAACAATCTGACCTCAGTGCCTTGGTCGCACAGAGCAATCTTTCAGCCATCTTGGCTGGAAAGCGAAAAATAAGCACCACTTTGGCCGGGAAGCTGGGTGCTTTTTTTAGAGTCAATCCTGGAATTTTTGTGCTAGTTTAGAGCCACCCGGGCAGACCCGTCTTAAATATCCATCGCAGGTCGGTACTGAGGCTCGTCAACCAGCGTCCATTTGCCGACGTAGCAGGCGCACAGGGCCATCACGGGCGCGCTCAAAGCAATCATGCGCCATGCAGCAAGCCATCCCCCTTCTAAGGCCCCAAACATGCTGGCACGCAATGCTTTAATGGCATAGGTAAACGGCAACCAAGGGCTAATGGACTGGTAAACACCGCCCGAGAGTTCTACCGGTAACACGCCGCCACCAGAGGACAGTTGCAAAACCATGAGCAAAAGCGCAAGCCCCTTGCCCACATCCCCAAAAGCACGGGTTAACGCAACGATGATGAGTAAAAAAGCAATCGCCGTGGTCACCAAGGTCAGGGCATAGTCCACCGGATGCAACACGGGCAAATCCAACACCCCTATGGACACAACGGAAATGAAAACCGACTGCGCCACCACAATCACGCCCAGTGGCAACAATTTACCCCAAAGGCGCGCTGGGGCACTGGCGTTTTGCCCTACGGTAACAGGCAGGCGGCGCAGATGCACCAAAAAGGCCGCCATCACCGCCCCCAACCACAGGGAACTGGCCAGAAAGTTGGGCGCAAAGCCTGCGCCACTGTTGGGAACCGGCGCAACCACTTCGATCTCAGGCTCTACCGAATCGGCCAAACCCAAGGGGTCGCCACCCGGTTTGGTCAGGTCTTTGGGCAGTGAAGTGACCAACAAACCCAAGCCATCGGCCAGCTCACGCGAACCCGCTTGCAGTTGAACCATTGCACCCCCCAGTGTTTTAGCCCCCTGCGCTGCGCTTTGTGCACCTTTGTCTAATTCGTCCAGTTTTGCGTCGGGGGGCAGTTTGTTTACCATGCCGTGAATACCACTGCCCAGTGTTGCCACGCCATCGGCTAACTTGGTGACCTGGGTGTTCAGTTTGACGGCCCCATCGCTTAGCTGCGCCTGCCCTTTTTGTACCGTCGCAATCCCAGAAGAAAGCTGCCCTACACCATTTGCCAATTGCGTGGCCGCATCAGTGGCTTTACCTCCTACAAGTGGAATGCTACTGGTTTCCTCAACCAGCTTAATGGTGCCTTCTTCTAGCTTTAAAGCACCGCCATAAAGCCCCTGCAAGCCTTGGCCCAAGGCCGCATGGCCAGCAGCCAGATCCGTGCTACCGCTTTTTAGTAAGAGCAGGTCTTTGTCTGCGGGACGCCCCGCATCCATGGCCTTCAACCCACCCCCCATCTGATGGATGCCGTCGGTCAGGTGGTCCACCTCTGCATACAGCGCCGCACTACCTTGGGCCAATGCTGTAGCACCCACACCCGCTCGCTTGATTGCACCTTCCAGTTGCTGCGCCCCTTGTCGCAAGGCATGGACGCCGCTATGCAGTTGCCCCATCTTGTCGGCTGAACCAGCGGCGTTTGAGAGCACCAAGGACCAACGCTTTTCGTTCAACTGGATGTTGACCTGATGCCCCAGATCTGCCCCAAAGCGGCGGGCCAGCGTGGCCGTGTTGTAGTTGTTGCCCTCAGACACATACACCTTGAGTTTGCCCGCCGCGGCAAAGTCACCTGGAACCGCCTTGGCACTGAAATCGGGTGGAATGACCAAAGCAAAACTAAGAGTGCCTCGGCGCACTTCGGCTTTGGCGGCTTCGAGGTCCGTCATCGCCACGAAGCCAAACGATTTTTTTTCATGGAGGCTTTTAACGATATCCAAGCCCATATTGACCTCTTGGCCACGAACCACCACGCCTTTGTCTTGGTTGACCAGTGCCACCGGTAGATCACCCAAGTGCGCGCTGGGGTCACGCACACTGTGCAGGTAGATGAGAGCGTAGAGCGCCGGGATAAGCACAACACCTATCGCAGCCAACCACAGCTTGGGGAACTTTTGAAAGAGTGAGAACTCCGCGCGAGAAATCGCCCAAGTGCTTTGTAGAAAATTCATGACTCGCGCATTCTAGGCAATTTTTGATAGCTGTTGTGAGCCTTATTGCCTATGGAATTTCTGGCTACCCCGGGGTCGCCCTGCCCCACATGACCAACGCAATGCCACCCAAGATGGCAGCACTGGCCCCGGCAAGGGTCCAGGTCATGGATTCGCCCAGCAAAACCATACCACCGAATGCCGCCAATGCCGGAACACCTAGTTGCACCGTTGCGGCATGGGTGGCGGGCAAATAAGGCAGTACTCGGTACCAAATGGCATACCCCAAGCCCGAGGTGAGCGCCCCAGACGCCAAGGCATACAGCAGTCCTTGGACGCTCCAATGTTGCTGTGTCCAAGTGATGAGGCTCACTCCCAAAGCCAAGGGGATGGCGCGTAAAAAATTGCCTGCGGTGACCGCTGTGGGATGGGGTGAAGGCGCACCTTTTAAGCCCTTGCGCCCCCCGCGAAGAGAATAAACGCCCCAGGCTATGCCTGCGAGCAGCATCGCGACACAGGCAAGCAAAGGGGGTGCAGCAAGACCCGGCAGTACCAGCCAGATGACCCCTGCCACCGCCAGTAACAAACCCGCCCACTGCAGGGCCAGTAAGCGTTCGCCACGAAACAATCCAAAAGCGATCATGGTGACCTGTACCGCGCCGAACAACAGCAAGGCACCAGTGGCAGCAGACATACTCAGGTAGGCCCACGAAAAAGCACTGGCGTAGACAAACAAAGCCATTGCCGACCTGTTATCTCCCGGCAAGCGGGGTGTTGCTTGAGATTGACCACGGCGCCCTTGTTGCCAGGCCAGTACTGCAAACAACAACATAGCGCCCGACACCAATCGAACACTTGTAAAACTGGCCGCATCAATCGCACCCCCTTTTAGGGCAACACGGCACAACAGGGAATTGCCCGCGAAGGCCAACAACGCGAGCGCGATCAGTGATAATTTTTCAGCTTTGTGCATGGGGCAAGGATATAGTCCTAGCGATCGTATTGCAAAATACATTGCCCACTAGGAGCCGCTTAAAGTCATACGAAGACCTCACAGGTACCTCGTGAAGGTATACACCGCCGTATGCCGTATTTTCTGATGTCTGGGCGAATCGACTACCCTATACTGAACGGATTGGGTGCCGATGCAAAATTTTCCTACCCGGGTGCATTGCCGTGGACAAGTCAGGCAATGTCTATGTCGCTGAAACACAGAGCCATTTGCCGCGAAAAATAAGTCCCTCTGGTGAAGTGGTCACACTGGCGGGTCAAAGCGGCGTGGAAGAGTCTGCCAACGGCGAGGGGTTCAATGCGACATTTAATTTTCCGGTTGGATTGTCCATCGATTCTGTTGGCCATATTTTTGTTGCGGGTTACGGTAACAGTACCATTCGCAAGATATGAAAAGGTATTTGCACAAGGCACCGCACCAAGCAAGATATTTGGTGCCATCGGGGTATAGCGGTATCGAGTGACAGACTGTACATCTCAGCATCGAATGGCCGAGCTGCAGTACTACAAATACGCTAACGCGGCGCACCCTCATCTAGCAAACTTTTATCCAAAACCGCCGCGGTTGCAAGCAATTTAAGACGAGCAGAACGCCAAACAACCAAGGAATTGACTCGCTCAAACTGCGCCTCGCCCAAATCCTTTTGTGCACTCAAGAGCTCGAAAAGATCAGCGGCACCTCGGTTGTATCGGTTATTGGCACTTTGCAATACCGATTCAACGGCACGCAGCACTACTTCAGAGGCGCCTAAATTGTCGAAAGCTGATTGCGCCTCCGCATGGGCTTGCATGATTTCACCCATCACCCGAGTTTCTGCGTCTTGCAATTTATTCTGCGTTTGTTCAACTTGAGCCTGAGCTCCCCTAATTTTGTAGGTTCTGGAAAAACCGTCAAATACCGGAGCTGAAAGCGTAATCCCAGTAGAACGAACTTTACTATTGCTGGTCGCGGCACCTTGGTTAGGAAACCCGTTTTGGTAATAATTATGAGATAACTCCAAAGTTGGCAGCCCCTCGGCAATAACAGACTCCAACTTTGCTTGCGCAGCTGCCAGCTCGTCTCTCACGGCAACGATGCTAGGATGCTTTTGCCTAGCCTGCTCCATCCATCGTTCCAGGTTCAGCACCGAGACGTCTTTGGGAATAACCTGTTCTTGTGCAATATACAAAGGAACTGCAGAGGTCAAACCCATTGCAGACACAAGCACCGAACGGGTACTCCTCAGCTCTCCGTCGGCGCGACTTTTCGCCAGCAGCGCCTTTGCCAAGGCCGCTTGACCTTCCAAAGTTTCAGTGACTGCCACCACCCCGGCTGCTTCCCTTCTTTGTGTTGTTTGCAGCAAACTTGCGGTAAATGCGACCGTCTGAGCGGCCGTCGCAACTCGAGCCTGTGCAAGCATTGCATCGAAATAAGCCCCAATGACTGCGCCCATAGTACGCTGCAAAATGGCCTCATGAGCAGATAATGTCGAAGCCAACATGTATTTGGCCGATTCCAGATTACCCGACCGAACCCCAAAATCATAAAGACGCCAAGTCAGATTGATTTGTGAAAGATTGCGAACATTCTCTGTGTTGGGTAACTCGCCATCCGGATACTTATTAATGCTTCGCAATTTACCCGTACTAACCCCTAAACTAGGTAGATAGCTTGCCCTAGCCTCGCCCAACAGTGCTGCACGAATTTTTATATCTGCCCAACCCCCTTTTATTTGCGGGTTATGACATAGCGCAATATCAATGGCCTTTTCAAGTGTCAAAGGCATTGCTTGATTGATCCCGTCAAGGGACGCCAAAGCGCACAACTCAGATTTGTTTTGACCCAGGGTTGCAGTGTCACTGTCCAAATTTGGCGGTCTGGTCAACAAGGGGTCCTGAAAAAAATGCGAAAACTCGGTCGCGCCAGCGCTAGCCGCCACCGCGAATACAAAAGCCAAGAGTGTTGCTTTAACGTTCATTTAGGCTCTCGCGCTTATGTTGCAACAACGGTGCCAATACGTATTCAATAACTCTGCGTCTTCCCGTTTTAATCTCCACGGTGCCAGACATCCCGGGCGAAAGCCGAACCTGATTGCCCTTAACATTCATCGTGGTATCTTTGAGCGCCAACTTGACCGAAAAAATCAAGCCTCGTTTCTCATCTTGTATCGCATCCCGCGATACATGCGTCACCGTGGCCGATACCGTACCGTACTTGGTGTACTCAAACGCATCAATCTTGACTTGGGCCTCTTGACCCACGTAAACAAAGCCAACGTCACGGTTTTCCATAAACGCTTCCATCTCCACCGTGACCTGCCTGGGAACTATCTGCATCAGCGGTTGAGCTGCTGGCACCACGCCACCCACCGTATGCACGCTTAGTTGTTGCACGGTTCCATCAACGGGCGACGTTAGAAGCAAAAGATCGCTGCGCACCACCGTCTTTTGAACCTCTTGGGTATTTGAGGCGGCAAGTCGATTGGCCTCGTTCAGCACATCTTGTGCACTTTTCCGCGTCTCAGATGTAAGGGATGCCTTTTGGTTTATTGCATTGGCCAACTGCCCTTCTAAGTCAACGCGAGCCTGTTCTTTTTCTAACCACGCATGTTGCGAGACATCACGCGTTTTGGCCAGCTCGGCGAAATCTCTAGCCCGTTGACTTGCCAAGGGTAAAGCCTGGCTGTACCGACTAATTTCCCCCTCCAACTGGATCAACCTCGCTTGGTAGTCGCGCCACTGGTCTGTCACGTGCTGCTGGGCTTCTCGAAGCCGTCGCACATCGACCCCTTGTACATTGGTATCGCCAATCTCTAGCGTCGGCGGAACACCGGTTTGAAGCGCACGCAACATAGCTCGAGCGCGTTCCCCCTGCAACCAGGCCGATTGCATATCGCCTTGAAATTTTTTCCGCTCGCTTTCGTTCACCCTTGCATCCAAGGCAATCAATACATCACCAGCATTGACTTCCTGCCCCTCTTTTACATTGAGCGCTTGTACACTCGCTGTTTCTAGCGATGAAATTGTTTTGGTGTTTCCACTAGGAATAATCTTGCCCTGTGCATTCACAACAATATCCATTCGCCCCCATATCGACCAAATCAGCAATACAACAATCAATAAAATCAGCACCCTAGCCACCCAACGTCCCACCGGGGATACAGGTCTCATTTGAATCGACAACGCTGCGGGTAAAAACTCAGCTTCATGGGCTTTGAGATCAGGCAAGGTCATCTCGTGACGACGTTTCCAGTAGACGCCCCACACTTCTGTGTAGCGCTTGAACAATTCCTTCCAAGCCTCTCGTTTATGCTTCGCACTCATTTTGAACCCCCTTGCTGCAATTGGTAAAGGTGGGCATAAATACCTCGCGGTACACGTAGCAGCTCGTCATGGCTACCGGTCTCTACAATCTGACCCTTGTCGATTACCAAAATGCGATTGGCATCCCTTACTGCAGATAGCCGGTGCGCAATGACAATAACGGTGCGCCCCTTGCAGATACTGCGCATATTGGCCTGAACAATGGCCTCTGACTCGTAATCCAAAGCACTGGTCGCCTCGTCAAAAATGAGTACTCGCGGGTTGCTGATCAAGGCCCTTGCTATTGCGATGCGTTGCCGCTGCCCGCCAGATAAGCCAGTTCCATGCTCGCCTACCATCGTATCGTAGGCCTCTGGCAATTCGCAGATGAAGTCATGGGCACCAGCCAGCTTGGCCGCTTGGATGATGACTTCAATGGGCAGTGTCGGATTGGTCAGCGCGATGTTGTCGCGAACACTGCGATTGAACAGAACATTCTCTTGCAACACTACACCAATTTGTTGCCGCAGGCTGGTCGTGTCGATAACGGCAATATCTTGGCCATCTATCAAAACCCGGCCACGATCTGGAACGTACAGACGCTGGATCAATTTAGTTAGGGTGCTTTTACCCGAACCCGATCGACCCACAATGCCAATCACCTCGCCAGGGGCAATCTCAATCGATATGCTGCGCAACACATCGGCAGCGTCGGGGCGGTACCGAAATGAAACTTGATCGAATTCAATGCGCCCTTCCAGTCGGGGTAAGCGGGTTTTTTGACCCACTATCTCGGTACGCGTGTTCAAGATATCACCCAAACGGCTCATGGAGATACCCACTTGCTGAAAGTCGTTCCACAATTGGGCCAACCGTAAGATGGGACCCGCGACTTGACCAGCCAGCATGTTAAACGCAATCAGTTGGCCCACCGTGAGTTTGTTCTCGATAACCAAAGTAGCGCCCATCCACATAATGCAAGCGGTCACAAGCTTGCTCACTAAGTTAACCGCACCGCCAGAAATAGTAGCCAAATTTGTGACCGACTGCCCAGAGCTCACGTAGGCGGCCAACTGCTTGTCCCATTTTTGGGTCCATCGCGGTTCTACTGCCAGCGCCTTTAGTGTGTCAATGCCACTGATAGTCTCGACCAAAAACGACTGGTTCTCTGCACCTTTGTTAAATTTATCGTCCAGTCGGCGGCGAATTTCGGGGGTGAAGAGCACGGAGATCAATACGTAAATTGGAATAGATGCCAGCACAACAACTGTCAATACGGGGCTGTACCAGAGCATGACTATCAAAAAAATAACTGAAAAAACCAAGTCAAGCACAACCGTCATCGCATTGCCGGTTAAAAAACTGCGAATGTTTTCTAGCTCTCTCACACGAGCCACCGAGTCGCCCACCCTTCGGGCCTGAAAGTACGCCAGCGGTAGGTCCAGTAAATGCCGAAACAACCTCGCACCGAGCTCAACATCAATCTTGCTGCTGGTATAGGAGAACACCCAAGTTCGGATACCCGTTAGTGCGATCTCAAACAAAATGGCACACACCAAACCGATAGCAATTACGTTCAGGGTTTTTAAGGCATGGTTGACCAACACCTTGTCCATGACCACTTGGAAAAAAAGTGGCGTAACCAAACCAATGATCTGCAGCACACACGAGATCAGCAGCACCTCGCCAAGCAATTTTCGGTACTTGACCACTGCCGGAATAAACCAGGTGAAGTCAAATCTAGCGGTATCAGCGCGATAACTGGCCCTACTGGTTACAAAGATCAATTCGCCAGTCCAGATCAATTCCAACTCTTCAGTAGTCAATACCGCAGGCGGCTGGCCAGGGTGCTGCACGAGCAACCTGCCGTCTTGAAACCGCGCAACCACCATAAAGCGACCATCTTTAAGTGGCGCAATCGCCGGTAGAGCTGCCTTTTCTAAGCGAGCCACGTCTTGGCGCACCAACCTAGCAGACATATCCAAGGACATCGCCGCTTGCAACAGTTTGGTCGTATCCATGGGATCCTGTCCAAACTGATGACGCAACTTCACTTCGTCAGCCACCACCTCATGAAACAGAGCGAGCATTAGCAAGCAGGCCAAACCCGAGTCGGGCACTTTTTCAAATGTAGTCATAAGAGGTCACTTTTGTTTTCTGCCGACCAGGGCCCAAAACTCTGAGACGCCAGCGGCAACCAAGTAATACATTGCAATCAGAACAACGAGTTCAGCCCGCGCGAAGTGCGCCTAAGCACTTGGCTACTCACATCGCATCCGTGCCTCGAAGTTTAGCGCGTTTCTATAGTTCCGCGCTTGGTGCTTGTTATGCATTGCGGCAATTGCCGGTCTGCAAGGCTCGCTGGCGCTCAACTTTTTGTCCGCCTGCCATCATTTCTAGGACCCGAATCTGCAATCACCAACCTTGGCTTGCGATGCATTACGGAGTTTAGCTATGCGAAATCACCCGTCTTGACGGCCGTTGCCACTACCCCATGCACCCATCTAGCATCTCGATACGTCCAGCGAGCGCATGGGCTGAGCCGGCAATAGCAAAATTCGCTCGTGGTTGGTATCTGCGCAGCGACTTTTCTGGCTTTTACCGGGCGGTATGGGCCAAAAAAGCCAACGCAGTGGCGTGCAATTATCTGTGCTTCAGATCGTGCATCGGGTTTTGCCGCGGGTTCTTGGCAAGGTGGAGATTTTTCGGAGTGACGTAAACGTCAATTAAAATCCGCCTTATTTGCTCGTAATGACGCAGGCTTTTGTCTTTCATTTTAAATAGGGTCCGATTATGGAAATCACAGGGAAAGTATTCGTAGTCACAGGAGGCGCATCGGGCCTGGGTGAGGGCACGGCACGTATGTTGCACAACAACGGTGGCGCCGTGGTGATAGCGGATTTGCAAGCTGAACGCGGACAAGCGCTTGCCAATGAGCTCAATGCGGCACGGGCAAACAGCGCCGCATTTGTCAAATGCGACGTCAGTCAAGAGGCCGACGGTAAAGCCGTCATTGCCCAAGCGGTGGGCATGGGCACCTTAATGGGCTTGGTCAACTGCGCAGGTATCGCCACGGCCGAGAAAACGGTGAATAAAAACGGTGCCCACGGCCTAGCTTTGTTCACAAAAACTATTACCGTCAATCTGATCGGCAGCTTCAACATGATTCGCTTGGCCGCTGAGGCCATGAGCCAGAACACCCCCGTAAGCACCGGCGAACGTGGTGTGATGATTTCAACCGCCAGCGTGGCAGCCTATGACGGGCAAATTGGCCAAGCGGCGTACAGTGCCTCCAAAGGTGGCATCGTGGGCATGACACTGCCGATTGCGCGGGATTTAGCCCGCAACGGCATTCGCAACATGACCATTGCCCCCGGTATTTTTGGAACGCCCATGATGTTTGGTATGCCCCAAGACGTTCAAGACTCGCTCGCTGCCAGTGTGCCATTTCCATCTCGGTTAGGCACCCCAGCGGACTATGCCCACCTGGTCAAACACATTATCGAAAACGATATGCTCAATGGCGAGGTGATTCGCCTAGACGGTGCGATTCGGTTGGCCCCCAAATAAGCGGCGAAATGGCCGTGGTAGACCCTTTAATGCACCAGCTTTTTGAAGTGGAGTAGGCCGTGGCCCATGCGTTGATTGAAAAAATGCGATCCCAACTGGTTAGTTTTCAAGCCGGACAACTGCAACTGTCGGCAATGTCTGAGACGTTTCGAGAAGATTTTTCGCAGGTGGTTGACCAGTTGCCGCCTGGGTTCACCACCGTGTTGCACGACGTGTTGGACCGACTGGAGGCCAGCAGCCTGTTCAGCGAAGAGAGTTGTTCGTTCAGCCAGCACGACCTCATTGCGCATCTTCAAACCTGGTTGGACAAAGCGCAAGCGCGGCTTGAACCCGTGAAGCCCCAAGCGTAGGACTAAAAGGGGTCTCTACAATCGCGCTGCTGCTATGTCTATCCCCAACGCCTTTATCCAAGACTTGATCGCCCGTGCTGACGTGGTCGAGGTGGTCGGGCGGCACGTGCAGCTCAAAAAGGGCGGAGCCAATTTGTTGGGGCTTTGTCCCTTCCATTCTGAAAAATCACCGTCGTTTACCGTTAGTCCGAGCAAACAGTTTTACCACTGCTTTGGTTGCGGCAAAAACGGCAACGCCATCGGATTTTTGATGGACTACCTAGGCTTGAGTTTCGTTGAGGCGGTTGAAGACCTGGCCCAACAAATGGGCATGCAGGTGCCCAAAGAGCAACGCTCGCCCTTAGATGAAATGCGGGCCGCCCAGCGCAAAGAGCAACACAGCCATCTGACCTCCTTATTAGAAAAGGCGGCCAAGGCCTATCAGGAGCAGCTCAAAGGCTCGCCCAAAGCCATTCAATACCTAGAAAAGCGCGGACTGACCGGCAAGATTGCCCATCGTTTTGGGCTGGGCTTTGCCCCTTCGGGCTGGCGCTTTTTGGCCAATGTGGTGCCCGATTACGCAGCGCCAGAATTGGTTGAATGCGGCTTGGTGGTGGTGCCTAGTGAAGACGATCAAAAAGCGAGGCTCACCGGCAGTGATAGTCCAACCCCGGTCACCCAAACCGCCCCTTTGGGTGAAAAGCGCTACGACCGGTTTCGTGACCGCATCATGTTCCCGATACGCAATGTCAAAGGCGAAGTCATAGGCTTTGGCGGGCGCGTTTTCGGCGACGAAAAACCCAAATACCTCAATTCGCCCGAAACCCCTGTGTTTCATAAGGGGCAGGAGCTTTACGGCCTGTATGAGGCCCGTGTAGCCATACGTGAGCAGGGCTATCTTTTAGTGACCGAGGGGTATATGGACGTGGTGGCCTTGGCCCAATGGGGCTTCGCCAACGCGGTAGCCACCTTGGGCACAGCCTGTACACCCGACCATACGCGCAAAATGTTCCGCAGCACCGACAAGGTGGTGTTTGCGTTTGATGGCGACGGCGCTGGAAGGCGTGCAGCCCGCAAAGCCTTGGAGGCCACACTGGCGTTAATGAGCGACACGCGCAGCGCACACTTTTTATTCCTGCCTGCCGAGCACGACCCCGATAGTTTTATTCGTGAACATGGCCCCGAGGCGTTTGAACAAATGGTGCACAACGCCGTGCCATTGAGCCGCTTTGTGCTGGACTGTGCGGCTGACCAGGCCGACCTAACCACCACCGAGGGGCGCGCCCTTATGGCCAGCCAGGCCGAACCGCTGTGGTCGGCTCTGCAAGACAGCGCCTTTAAGCGGCAAATGCTCACCGAAATCGCGCAAAAAGTAGGCCTTGGCGTGGCAGAACTGAGCGACCTTTGGTCGCTCCATGCGGCGGCGCAGCGGGATCGCCAGCAAAGAAGTAGCTACGCCAATCCAATGCCCGATTACCCCGAAGCCGCTGACACGGGTGCCCAGAACTATTCGTTTACCCACCAAGGCGGTGACGCCAGTCGACTGTTGGGCATGCGCCAAAAATCGCAATGGACGCAAGGCACCAACGGCCGTTGGCACAAACAAAGCGTGGTGGTACAACCCCCCATGCGCCAGCGGCCCATATCGCGCCAAGACAACGCCTTGCGCTTGATTATGGGCAACGCCACCTTGTGGGACACCCTCAGCCAGGATGCGCACGACATGCTGTGCGCACTGCCCTACCCCCATGGCACGGTGTTTACTTGGTTGGACGTGCAGCACCACGACAAAGGACCACAACCATGGAGCGTTCTGCAGTTGGCAATACAAGAGGAGCCTTGGGTCGATGTGATGGGTCAATTGATGCAAGACCCATCCCATTTTGATACCCCCGAGAACGACTTGGAAAGCGAGTTGCGCGATACGCTGTTGCGATTGGAGCTAGAGCAACTGGGTGCCAGAACCAAGACATTGGCCGCAGACGCAGAAAAACAACCCGAACTGCGCCAGTCGCTGGCACACGTCAACCAGCGCATGGCGGCCATCAAAATCCAATTGAGTCAGATTGTTAGAAACTAGGGGCTTATAGGGGGGTCTGGTATAATCCACGACCCGAAAGCAAGAGCGACAGCAGCACCTCCGGCCCGACCCACGATTAAAAGGGAACTACCCTTGGGTCAAATTTCCGCAAGGACTGCACACCAAATGTTCGCCCACCCATCTTGCTGGCAGGCCCTGGCTAGCTACCTGTATTTCATGTTGTAGTTGGCTTGTGCGCCCGTGATGTTTTAGCCGCCGCCTGATTCGCTGCCAACCTTCCCTGTCCTTTGTTGGCGTGCAAGGCTTTGTCGATTGCCACTTTTTTATTCGAGTCCCTTATGCCTACATCTAAAAAAACACCCGCCAAAGCCGTTGCTGAAAAACGCCCCACAAAACCAGCGGCTAAAGCGGCAGCAAAAGCTACAGTTCCGGTAAAAAAACCTAAGGCCGCTCCGCCTACCAAATCGACCGCCAAGGTAGCAGTGGCCGCTAAGGCCAAAGCGCCAGTAAAGGCCACCGCGGTTGCCAAAGCCGTGTCAAAAGCACCCGCAAAAGCACCTGCCAAGCCAGTTGCAAAAGCGCCAGCCAAGGCCGCTACCAAATCCACTGCAAAAGCGTCTAGCAAAGCCCCCGTTAAGTCCGCGGTAAAACCCGCTAGCAAAGCAGCACCGGCCTCTAAGACGGGCGCAAAAGGAGCACCCAAAGCAAAGGCCGCTGCACAAGCGGTGACAAAAACGGCGGCCAAGACCGCTGGCGGCAAGGCCTCCCCTGCAACCCCCACCAAAGTAAAAGCCGCAAGCCCTGCTTCATTGGCGACGGATAAAAAAACCAGTGCCAAAAAACCTCAAGAGGTGGTGGTCGCCGCTCCTGCCAAGGGCAAAGCCAAACCCGCCCCAGCAGCCAAGGCCGCGGCCAAGCCTGGCCGCAAAGCCAAAGATAAAACAAAGCCCGCCCCGCTCGTGCTAGAAGAAGACGACTTTGAAGCGCTGATTGCCACCACCGAAGCCGTGGCGGTGGTCTCAGAGACCGGCGAGAAGGTCAAGCCTTTGCGCATGAAGCTGTCCAAGGCCAAAGAGCGCGCCTTGATGAAAGAGTTTGGTCTTGATGAAACGGTTTTGTCTGAAGAGGACTTGGCCAAGCGGCGCGCCCGCCTAAAGGCACTGATTAAGCTGGGCAAGACCCGTGGCTACCTCACCCACGGCGAAATTTCAGACCACTTGCCCGACAAATTGGTCGACGCCGATACCCTTGAAGTGGTGATCACCATGCTTAGCGACATGGGTGTGTCGGTGTACGAACAAACCCCCGACGCCGAAACCCTTTTGCTGAACAACACCGGCCCAACCGCAGCCACTGAAGAAGAAGCCGAAGAAGAAGCTGAAGCGGCTATCGCCACGGTAGACAGTGAATTTGGTCGTACCACCGACCCCGTGCGTATGTATATGCGTGAAATGGGTACGGTTGAGTTGCTCACGCGCGAAGGCGAAATTGAAATCGCCAAGCGCATCGAAGGCGGCCTCACCGACATGATGCATGCCATCAGCGAAAGCCCAGCCACCATCGCTGAAATCTTCAAGATGATGGACGAAATTCGTGAAGGCAAGGTGGTCATATCCACCGTGGTGGATGGATTTTTGAATCCTAACGAGGCCGACGATTACGTGGCCGAAGAAGATTTTGACGAATTTGACGAGGACGATGACGACGATGGCAAGGGCGGCTCTAAAGCCCTGACCAAAAAGCTCGAAGAACTCAAAAACGAGGCCTTCCGCCGCTTTGACATCATCCGCGACTTGTTTGAAAACGTTCACGCGGTGTACGACAAAGAAGGGTACGGCACCCCCAACTACCTAAAGGCCCAAAGCGCTTTGGGCGACGAATTGATGACGATTCGTTTTACCGCCAAGACCATTGAAAAGCTGTGCGATTTGGTGCGCAAGCAGGTCGAGGACGTGCGCAACAAAGAGCGCCAACTGCGCAAAATCATTGTCGAAAAATGCGGTTACCCACAGACCAACTTTATTGCCGAGTTTTCTGGTCGTGGCCCCGACGGAAAACCCGTTGCCTCCAATCTGCTGAACCTGCAGTGGATCGAAAAGCAGGCCAAGTCTGATAAGCCCTGGGCCGCTGTCATGGGCCGCAATGTGCCGCCTGTGCAAGACCTGCAACAACGGCTGATAGATCTGCAAGCCCAGGTGGTGGTGCCTATCGAACACCTGAAAGACATTGCCAAACGCATGAACGAGGGCGAGCGCAACTCGCGCAGCGCCAAGCGCGAAATGATCGAGGCCAATTTGCGCCTGGTTATCTCTATCGCCAAAAAGTACACCAACCGCGGCCTGCAGTTTTTGGACTTGATTCAAGAAGGCAATATTGGCCTCATGAAGGCCGTTGACAAATTCGAATACCGCCGTGGCTACAAGTTCTCGACCTACGCCACCTGGTGGATTCGCCAGGCCATTACCCGCTCCATTGCCGATCAGGCGCGCACGATTCGAATCCCTGTGCACATGATAGAAACCATCAACAAGATGAACCGCATCAGCCGCCAACACTTGCAAGAGTTTGGTTTTGAGCCCGATGCCAGCATTTTGGCGGCCAAGATGGAGATCCCGGAAGAAAAAATCCGCAAGATCATGAAGATCGCCAAAGAGCCCATCTCTATGGAAACCCCTATTGGTGACGACGACGACTCGCACTTGGGCGACTTCATTGAAGACTCAGCCAACACAGCCCCCCTAGAGGCTGCCATGCAAGCGGGTCTTCGCGATGTGGTCAAAGACATTCTGGACGGGCTTACACCGCGCGAAGCCAAAGTGCTGCGTATGCGTTTTGGTATTGAAATGAGCACCGACCACACCTTGGAAGAGGTGGGCAAGCAATTTGACGTCACGCGCGAGCGTATCCGTCAGATTGAAGCCAAGGCCCTGCGCAAGCTCAAGCACCCCAGCCGCTCGGACAAACTGCGCAGCTTTATCGATTCGCTTTAATCGGCGGGCCCCTGTACAGGGGTTTGGGTTACCAGGCGGCGATAGCCGCAATCGCTAAGGGGTAGCCCGCAACGCCAAATCCACACATCACCGCTTTGGCAACGGAGGCGATGGTGGAGTGGTGCCGAAACGGCTCACGGGCGTGTACGTTGCTGATATGCAGTTCTACCAGTGGAACGGCGGCACCCTTGATCGCATCATGCAGGGCGATGCTGGTGTGGGTGTAGGCACCGGCGTTCAATACAACGCCCGCCAATGTACCTTCAGCCATCTGACGCCCCGCCTCATGAATCCAGTCTATCAATTGCCCCTCGTGGTTGGATTGTCGAAATGTGAGGGCTAAACGGTGGGTGGACGCGGCTTGCTCGCACAGATTTTGAACGTCGGCTAGTGTGGCCGCGCCATACACCGCTGGCTCTCGGGTGCCCAGCAAATTCAAGCTCGGTCCGTTAATGACCCATATGTTTTTCATGTTCGAGGAACTTTCTTTGAGTTAGTGATTGCTTCAGGTTTATCCTATATGCGGCTTGGGAAATTTGCGCTATATTGCCCCGCCTGCGTAAGGCAGGAGCGGGTTTGGTGGCGTGGGGGTCCCTAGGCCTACTATAAATAAAAAAGAGGAGACCTCGTACATGGCACCCAAGGAATATGCTGTTTTGTTTGAACTGCTTCAATTGGTAGAAGCCCGTTTTGCGCTGCGCGTGATTCACGCGCTGGCGGACGGTAAACCACAAACCTTTCGGTTTCTGCAAGATTCGGTGGGCGGTGCCACGCCCAACACACTGAATGCCCGAACCAAAGAGCTAAGGGCGGCCGGTCTACTGGCTCACGGCAAACAAGGTTACTTTCTAACCAGTTTGGGCTTGGAATTGGCAGCCCTAATGGCGCAGTGGCCCGCGCTTGCTGCGCGTTGGCAGGCAGCCACTAAGGCGGCTGCGCCGTCGCTTACTATTGTTCACCCCGGTTTGGTTTCGCCGATGCGGTAGCCAGCGCATCGCTACAATCCAGATCGGCTCAATTGCCACGCACGGTGCGATTCTTTTTTGTCTTGACTTCCAAAACACCCCATGATTACGACATCTTCAGGCCTTCAATACAACGACACCCAAGTGGGCACCGGCGAGGTGGCACGATCCGGGCAGCAAGTGCAGGTGCATTACACCGGCTGGCTGTACCAAAATGGGCAAAAAGGTGCCAAGTTTGACTCCAGCAAAGACCGGGGCCGGCCCTTTGGGTTTCACCTGGGTGCAGGAATGGTTATCGCAGGATGGGACGAAGGCGTCGCCGGCATGGCGGTAGGCGGCAGCCGCACCCTCATCATCCCCCCGGATTTGGGCTATGGTACACGTGGCGCAGGCGGTGTTATACCCGCCAACGCTACCTTACAGTTTGACGTTGACCTGCTGGCCTTGCGTTAAACCCGTTGTTTCTTGCCCCGCTAAGGACGGCGTACATGACCTTCTTTAGCGCATCGCGCTTACCCCTACTTGAAACAGGCCTACCCGACCCCCATGTTCGGGTCAATAGCTTTTTTGACACATCATGACCTCAACCCATTCTGACCACACAACGCCTCCCGCTCAAGGGCACCAAGCCACCTCTACGTCATCGCCTTCGGCGTCTGACTTCACGTCTACTGATAACACTTCATCTGGACAAATCGAGTTGGTCTTAGCACAGGCACAGGTGACCGAGCTCACCGCCAAAGTAACGGAGTTGCAAGACCAGTACCTGCGCGCCCACGCCGACGTGCTCAACGCCAGGCGGCGCGCCGACGAAGAGATCAGCAAAGCGCGTAAATTTGCGCTAGAGGGGTTCGCCGAAAGCCTTCTGCCGGTATGCGATAGCCTAGAGGCCGGTTTGGCCATTAAAGACGCCACCGCCGAACAAATCCGCGAAGGATCGGAGGCCACTTTACGGCAACTGAAGTCGGCGTTGGAACGCAACAAAGTGGTGGCGATTGCGCCCGAGGCCGGTACGCGCTTTGACCCCAAACAACATCAAGCCATTTCTGTGGTAGCTGCTGCCCAAGACCCCAACACGGTGGTCATGGTGCTACAAAAAGGCTACTCGATCGCAGAGCGGGTGCTTAGACCCGCTCTGGTCACTGTGACGGCCAGCAAATAAACGCCCAATAAGGTAGAGCGGTGCAGATTTTTTGCGAATTTTTGCCGCAAAGCCCCTTGAATCTGAGCGGCTTATCCACAAGTTAACAACATCCGGCAAACCTTTTTTGCCTTATCGTAATTTGAATGTAGGAGTAAATAAAAATGGGAAAAATGATTGGTATTGACTTGGGCACCACCAACAGCTGTGTGTCGGTCATGGAGGGCAACGCGCCCAAAGTTATTGAAAATTCCGAAGGCGCGCGCACCACCCCTTCGATCATTGCCTACCAAGAAGACGGAGAGATTTTGGTGGGTGCATCGGCCAAGCGACAGGCCGTCACCAACCCTCGCAACACACTGTACGCCGTCAAACGCCTGATCGGTCGTAAATTTTCTGAAAAGGAAGTTCAAAAAGACATTAACCTCATGCCCTACACCATTGCAGCGGCCGACAACGGCGATGCCTGGGTTGAGGTTCGCGGCGTCAAAATGGCACCCCAGCAGGTAAGCGCTGAAGTGCTGCGCAAAATGAAAAAAACCGCCGAAGACTACCTAGGCGAAGCGGTTACCGAAGCGGTCATTACCGTGCCGGCTTACTTTAACGATGCCCAGCGCCAAGCCACCAAAGACGCAGGCCGCATTGCCGGTTTGGATGTCAAACGTATCATCAACGAGCCTACCGCCGCGGCCCTGGCCTTTGGTATGGACAAGCAAGAGAAAGGCGATCGCAAAATTGCGGTCTATGACCTAGGGGGTGGTACGTTTGACGTTTCCATCATCGAGATCGCCGATGTAGATGGTGAAAAGCAATTTGAAGTGCTTTCTACCAATGGTGACACCTTTCTGGGTGGTGAAGACTTTGACCAACGCATCATTGATTTCATCATCGCCGAGTTCAAAAAGGACCAAGGCGTTGACCTGTCCAAAGACGTGTTAGCCCTGCAGCGCCTTAAAGAGGCCGCTGAGAAAGCCAAGATCGAGCTGTCCAGCAGTGCGCAAACCGACATCAACCTTCCTTATGTGACCGCTGACGCTTCTGGCCCTAAGCACTTGAGCATCAAGCTGTCACGGTCCAAATTAGAAGCCTTGGTCGACGACCTGGTAGAGCGCACCATAGCCCCCTGCCGCACCGCCATTAAAGACTCTGGTCTGTCGGTGTCAGACATTGACGACGTTATTTTGGTGGGTGGTATGACCCGCATGCCCAAGGTGCAGGAGAAAGTCAAAGAATTTTTTGGCCGTGACCCCCGTAAAGACGTGAACCCCGACGAGGCCGTAGCCGTAGGTGCTGCCATCCAAGGCCAAGTGCTATCTGGCGACCGTAGCGACGTTTTGTTGCTGGACGTTACACCATTGTCTTTGGGTATAGAAACCATGGGCGGCGTGATGACCAAGATGATCAAAAAGAACACGACCATCCCCACCAAGTTTGCCCAGACCTTTAGTACCGCCGAAGACAATCAGCCAGCCGTCACCATCAAGGTGTTCCAAGGCGAACGCGACATCGCTGCGGGCAACAAAGCACTCGGTGAATTCAGTCTTGAAGGTATCCCGTCGGCAGCCCGAGGCGTACCTCAAATTGAAGTATCGTTTGACATAGACGCCAACGGCATTTTGCATGTAGGCGCGAAAGACAAAGGCACCGGCAAAGAAAACAAAATCACCATCAAGGCCAGCTCGGGTTTGAGCGAAGGCGAGATTCAACAAATGGTGAAAGACGCCGAATTGAACGCGGCGGAGGATAAGAAAAAGCTGGAGTTAGTGCAAAGCCGCAACCAAGGCGAAGCTACAGTCCATAGCGTCAAGAAATCACTGACCGAATACGGCGACAAACTGGAAGCCAGTGAGAAGGAAAAAATCGAAACGGCCATTACGGCGCTAGAGGCGGTCTTGAAGGGCGAGGACAAAGACGCTATCGAAACGGCCAATACATCCTTGATGGAGGCTAGCCAAAAGTTGGGCGAAAAGATGTACGCCGATATGCAGGCCACGCAAGCCGCGGCTGCGGCTGCGGCTGCGGCCGCTGCGGGTGCGGGTGCCAGTGCGGGTGCTGCCGACGGATCCAGTGCAGGAGCAGGAGCCGCCGAAGGCAGCAAAGCCAGCGACGACAATGTGGTGGACGCCGAAGTCAAGGAAGTGAAAAAGCCTTAATTTTATTTTCTAGATCCAACGCCGCGTCCGAGAGGCTTGACAGGCAGTCAAGTTCAAGAGCGCGGCTTTTGTCTTTATACAAACCGGCTTGCTAAGGCCATTTACCCGTTGACAAGCCAAACGCTGCAACAGCCGATGTCTGACCCACTATGAGCACAAAACGCGATTACTACGAGAGCTTGGGCGTTGCTCGCAACGCCAGCGACGACGAGATCAAAAAGGCCTACCGAAAGCTGGCCATGAAGTACCACCCTGACCGCAACCAGGGAGGCGGCGCCGCAGTGGCCGAGGCCAAGTTCAAAGAGATCAAAGAAGCCTACGAGATGCTCACCGACCCGCAAAAACGGACCGCCTACGACCAACATGGTCATGCAGGGGTCGACCCCAATATGCGTGGTGCTGGCGGTGCTGAAGGTTTTGGTGGCTTTGCGGACGCCTTTGGTGATATTTTTGGAGAGGTGTTTGGCGGTGCCAGACGGGGGGGCGGTGGTCGCCAAGCCTATAAGGGTAACGACTTGAGTTACGCCATGGAAGTGACGCTGGAAGAGGCGGCGGCGGGTAAAGATGCACAGATCCGTGTCCCCTCATGGGACGAATGCACCACTTGCCACGGCAGCGGTGCCAAGCCAGGCACCAAGCCGATTACCTGCACAAGTTGCTTAGGACACGGTCAGGTGCAAATGCGCCAAGGGTTTTTCAGTGTTCAGCAAAGTTGCCCCACCTGCAAAGGAACCGGCAGACTCATCCCAGAACCATGTAGCACCTGCATGGGCGTGGGCAAGGTTAAAACCACAAAAACGCTTGAAGTCAAAATCCCAACGGGCATTGACGACGGCATGCGCATTCGTAGCACCGGTAACGGAGAGCCCGGCACCAATGGCGGACCAGCCGGTGATCTGTTTATTGAAATTCGCCTCAAAAAACACGAAATTTTTGAACGTGACGGCGACGATCTGCATTGCTCAGTACCCATCAGTTTTGGACAGGCGGCGCTGGGTGGTGAGATTGACGTACCCACCCTCAGCGGCAAGGCGGCCATAGACATTCCCGAGGGCACACAAACAGGCAAGCAGTTTAGGTTGCGCGGCAAGGGCATCAAAGGGGTGCGTTCATCGTATCCCGGCGATTTGTACTGTCATATCGCCATCGAAACTCCCGTCAAACTCACTGAGCATCAGCGCAAGTTGTTCAAAGAGTTGGAAGAGTCACTCGCCAAAGGTGGTGCCAAGCACCAACCCGGGGGCGATAGCTGGACCGACAAGCTAAAAAACCTGTTCAGCTAAGACCCCCCTTACCTGCGCGCAAACCCATGAAGATACTTCAAGGCTTGTGGACCCATAAACCCTTGCCTCGTATGTGGGTGCTGATCGCGCTGGCCCTTTGGTTGGTCACTTTTGGCAACTGGCCCCTGTGGCGTGAAGTCGCAAGCCTAGGGCATCTGGGTGACCTGACCGAGATCCTATATGCCGCTGGTCTTGGGGTGATCGTTATGGGTCTGACCACCATGCTGCTGGGGTTGCTGTGTTGGCCAGGCACGCACATGGTGGTGGTCGCGTTCTTTTTATTGGCCAGCGCCTTTGCCAGTTACTTTATGGCCACCTACCACGTGGTCATCGACAGCACCATGATGACCAACGTGCTGCAAACCGACCTGCGCGAATCACGTGATCTGATGAGTTGGCAATTGTTGGGTGCGGTGATGGGTGTCGCTGTATTGCCATTTGCCTGGTACTGGCGGGTCAGGCCCAGCCCTGTTAAATGGACGGTCATGGTTAAGCAAAACCTGGCCTTGGTCGTGGGCGGTTTTGCAATAACAATTTTGGCGTTGGTGCTAACGTTTCAATCCTTTGCATCTTTGATGCGCAACCACACCCATGTGCGTTATTTGGTCAATCCGCTCAACTCACTATGGTCCTTGGGCGTGGTGGCTAGTGAGCCCTTTCAGCAACGCAACCAAACCCTACAGCCTTTGGGGCGGGATGCTGCTCTAGCCGCCCCGCGAACCGAGAATGCCAAACCACCCTTATTGGTACTGGTAGTGGGTGAAACAGCACGCAGCACCAACTTTGCCGTGAACGGTTATGGCCGCCCCACCACACCGCACTTGTCGCGCCTAGCGGGTTTAGGAGAGATTGCCAGCTTTACCAACGCCTGGTCTTGCGGCACCAGCACGGCCACCTCCTTGCCTTGCATGTTTTCGCACCTTGGAAAAGACAAGTTTGAAGCGCTAGACAGCCCGTCTGAAAACCTGTTGGATGTGTTGCACCATGCGGGCCTAGCGGTGATATGGGTGGACAACCAATCTGGTTGCAAAGGGCTTTGTGAACGTGTGGTACAACACGATACGGCAGCCCTCAAAGAACCAGCCGTGTGTGCGGGCGGCCAATGCCTAGACGAAATCATGCTGCGCGATTTAGACGCGCAAATTGCGGCCCTGCCCCAAGAGCGCCGCGCCAAAGGCCTGGTGGTGGTATTGCACCAAATGGGCAGCCACGGACCAGCCTACTTCAAGCGCAGCCCACCCGCACAAAAGGCGTTTCAGCCTGAATGCACCACCAATGTCTTAAAGGATTGCACGCGAGAAGGATTGGTCAACGCCTACGACAACTCGATTGTGTACACCGACCACTTTTTGAACCAAGTGATGCAATGGCAAAAGGCACGTGGCAATAAAAATGCCATGGCCATGGTGTACCTGTCAGACCACGGCGAATCCCTAGGCGAGAACAATCTTTACCTGCATGGCCTGCCCTACGCCATCGCGCCCGACCACCAAAAACGCATCCCTTGGGTGACCTGGGTGTCCAAGGATTTTCAGGACCGACGCGGGGTATCCCAAACTTGCGTGAACCAGATTGGCAACCAGCGCGTCAGCCACGACAACCTGTTTCACTCGGTGCTGGGTTTGCTAAACGTGTCCACCAAGGTGTACCAAGCACCCTTAGATCTTTACGCCCCCTGCGCCAAGCCCTAGGCTTTAGCGCCCCCCGCCCAGCTTCAAACGCTTGCACAGCTCTAACACCGGGCCACTTTGGTTCATGGTGTAAAAGTGCAAGGCCGGTACGCCGTGTGCCAACAGGCGTTCGCATAAATCGGTTATTACATCCAGGCCAAAGGCTTTGATGGATGGCAAATCTTCACCATAGGCGTTCAGGCGCAGGCGTATCCAACGCGGTATTTCTGCGCCGCACATGTCCGAGAAGCGCAGCAGTTGCGTGGCGTTGGTAATGGGCATGATGCCGGGCACGATGGGGATGCTGACGCCTAGGCGCTGGCAATCCTCTATAAACCGAAAATAGGCATCCGCATTAAAAAAATACTGGGTAATGGCTGAGTTGGCACCGCTTTTGGCTTTGATGGCAAAGGCGTGCAAGTCGTGGTCGGGCGTGCGGGCTCTGGGGTGGATCTCGGGGTAGGCAGCCACTTCTATCCAAAAGTAATCGCCTCGCTCGTCGCGCAAAAACTCAACCAACTCGTGGGCGTGGGTAAAGTCACCATCACTGCCGTAGCCACCAGGCAGGTCACCACGCAACACCACCAGACGCTTGCAACCCATGTCGGTGAGTACCCGCAGTTCGCGCCGCACGGTGGCCTTGGTGGCCCCTACACAGGTTAGGTGCGAGGCCGCGGCCACACCTTCAATCAAGATCTCGCCCACGGCCGTAAAAGTGCCATCTTGCGTAGAGCCACCGGCACCATAAGTGACCGAGCAAAACTCCGGCTTTAGGGGGTACAGCTCATGGCGTACCTGCCGAATTTTTTCCATGCCCTCTTGGGTTTTAGCCGGGAAAAATTCCAAGCTAATCGGTAGCGATCCCGAGGGTAATTGGGCGTTTAGAGAAGAAGTCATCATCTGTCCTGTTACGGCGCAAGGGCTGCCCTGGCCGAAATAAAAAATTCACGGTTGCCGTCTCCGCCCAAAATAGGCGAGTCCAGCCACAACAGATCGGTGCAGCCCAACTGCTGTAGGGCCTGGCCCACCCGTTGTTGGACCTGGGTGTAAAGCCCTGGGTGGGTGACAATGCCGCCCTTGCCCACATCCGCACTGGTCAGCTCAAACTGGGGTTTGACCAAAGACAGCACATGGCCGCCCGGTTTGACCCAAGGCAGTACCGCAGGCAAGACCAAGGTTTGCGAGATAAACGATACGTCCATCACCAAACCATCAAAATGGCCGGGTTGCCATGCGGCGTGATGCGTTTGCAACGCTTGGCGCACCGCCAAGGGGTCGCGGGCATTTACACCTTGCAAGGCCACCACTTGGGGGTGCTGACGCAGGGCCAACGCCAACTGGTCATGGCCTACGTCTAAACCCACCACTTGCGCGGCACCCTGCTTGAGCAAGCAATCGGTAAACCCACCGGTAGACTGGCCCACGTCCAAAAACCGCAAACCCTTGGGGTCTAGCCCGCAAGTGGCCAAGGCCCCCTCCAGTTTGAGGCCCGCACGTGACACGTAGCGCACCTCAGCGGTATCCAGCAGGCGCAGGTGCACCCAGGCGGGCAAGTCTTGCCCATTTTTACTCACGGTTTGCCAGGGCGCACCGTCGGGTTGGGTGCACCACTGCACCCCCGCAGCAATCAGGCGTTGCGCCACCGAACGGGTGGGCGCAAGGCCTTTTTCTACCAGCAGTTGGTCGGCTCGCATGGGTTCACACCAATCGGCAAAAGGCTGCTTTCACAGGATGTGAAAACTCGCCCATGGGTCAATAGCCCATCAATAGCGGTAAGTGTCGGCCTTGTAAGGGCCGGCCTTGCTCACACCAATGTAGGCGGCTTGCTCGTCGGTCAGTTCCGACAACATGGCCCCCACTTTATTCAGGTGTAAACGGGCCACTTTTTCGTCCAGGTGCTTGGGTAACACATACACCTTGCCTACCTTGTAGTCTTTGGCTTTGGTGAACAACTCGATTTGCGCAATGGTCTGGTTGGCAAAGCTGGACGACATCACAAAACTGGGGTGGCCGGTGCCACAACCCAAGTTCACCAAACGCCCTTTGGCCAACAAGATGATGCGCTTGGCGCTCTTGCCACCTTTGGCCGGGAAGATCACATGGTCCACCTGGGGTTTGATTTCTTCCCACTTGCACTTGGCCAAAGATGCCACGTCGATTTCGTTGTCAAAGTGACCAATGTTGCACACGATGGCCTGGTCTGTCATGGCTGCCATGTGCTTGTAGGTAATCACATTTTTGTTGCCGGTAGCCGTCACAAAAATGTCGGCTTTGTCGGCAGCGTACTCCATGGTGACCACTTTGTAGCCTTCCATGGCCGCTTGCAAGGCGTTGATGGGGTCCACCTCGGTTACCCACACCTGGGCCGACAGAGCACGCAAGGCCTGGGCCGAGCCCTTGCCCACGTCACCATAACCGGCCACCAGTGCCACCTTGCCTGCGATCATCACATCGGTGGCGCGTTTGATGGCGTCTACCAAAGACTCGCGGCAACCATACAGGTTGTCAAACTTGGATTTGGTGACCGAATCGTTCACGTTAATGGCACGCAACTTTAGGCTGCCCTTGGCCGACATTTCGTTTAAGCGATGCACGCCGGTGGTGGTCTCTTCGGTCACGCCAATAATGCCCTTTAGGCGACGGCTGTACCAAGTGCTGTCTTGCTTGAGTTTGGCTTTAATGGCAGCAAACAAAATCTCTTCTTCTTCGCTACCGGGCTTGGCCAACACTTTAAGGTCTTTTTCAGCCTGTGCACCCAGGTGCATCAGCAAGGTGGCGTCACCGCCATCGTCCAAAATCATGTTGGGGCCTTCGGTTTTAGAACCCTTGGGGCCAAACTCAAAAATGCGATGTGTGTAGTCCCAGTACTCGGTCAGGGTTTCGCCTTTAATGGCAAACACGGGTGTACCTTTGGCCACCAAGGCAGCGGCGGCGTGGTCTTGGGTCGAAAAAATATTGCACGAGGCCCAGCGCACCTCTGCGCCCAGCGCCTGCAAGGTTTCCACCAACACACCCGTTTGAATGGTCATGTGCAAGGAGCCGGTAATGCGCGCGCCTTTGAGCGGTTGCGACTTGGCATACTCTTGCCGAATCGCCATCAGGCCGGGCATTTCAGTTTCGGCAATGTTGAGCTCTTTACGGCCCCAGGCGGCCAGGGCCAGGTCGGCAATCACGTAGTCGGATGGTGCCAATACGGGTGCAGCCGAGGCTAGGGGCTTGGACGGTTTGGCTTTAGGGGAAACTTTTGCTTTTGATGTGGCACTCATGGTTCAAACTCCAAAAAAGGATTGAAGCCACTGTGCAGATGCGGACCTCACCACACCAGAACAGTGGGTGAGCGCGGTTGAGACAAGGGGAAGTTTCCGAGCCTCATCAACCCAATGTTGATTGCAGCGCTCCTCGGAATGGCTCGTATTATAACGGGACTGTTGAAGCTGCCCGTTAAGCTAAAGACCCTGGGCCGCGCGACCACGGCTGGGCTACAAGTGCACCCTGTGCGCTATACCAACGGTTGGCGCAGCAAGAGACCAATCTTTTCAGGGTCGGTGATGTGCTTGACCGCATCAAACAACACCTGTGCGGCAGGGTAACGCCGCCGCATAAAGTTGAGCCATTGCTTAAGCCGCCCGGCTTGGGCGCGTCGTTCGATGTGACGGGTCACCAACTCCCAGAATGTCTGCACATGGGGCGCTAATTCGTCCCAGCTTGCGCCACCACTGGGCGCATGAAACATCAGCCCTTGCGTGGGCCCTGTCCCACCCGCATCGGTGCGCGTATCGCCATTGGCAAAGCGCTCTTTAATGGCTCTGGCCAAACCGGGGTCGGCCACCAGGCCACGCCCCAACATCAATTGATGGCAATGCGATTCATGGCGGGCTAAATGCGCGTCGTCCAAAGTCCATATCTCGCCGTTGGCAATGACGGGGATGGCCACGGCCTGCTGGATGTCGGCAATGCGGTGCCAGTAGGCGGGCGGGTTGTAGGCCTGGGCCTTGGTACGCCCGTGTACCACTAGCTCTTGTACACCCCCTGCCTGCAGCGCTTGGGCGCACTCCACCGCCAAGGCGTCGTCGTGATAGCCCAAGCGCATCTTGGCCGACAAGGTCAGGTGCTTGGGCAAGGCTGCGCGCACGGCCTGTGCAATAGACAACAGCAGGTCTGGGTCTTGCAATAGCGCAGCACCGCCGCCGTGGCGATTCACAATTTTTGCCGGGCAACCAAAGTTAAGGTCCAAGCCTGAGGGGTTGAGTGTGGCCAGTTGGGCCGCGTTGTCGGCCATGCAAGAGGGGTCCGAGCCCAAGAACTGGGGGCGTACTGGCACGCCCGCACGGGTTAGGCTGCCTTGCAGCAACTCCGGCACCACGCGGGTGAACACGCGGGCCGGCAGCAACTGGTCGGTGATACGAATAAATTCAGACACGCAGCGGTCCACACCACCGATGCCCGTCAACACATCGCGCAGCACAAAATCGAGCAGGCCTTCCATGGGGGCCAGCACCAAAGTCGGCGCCGCCTGTTCAAGGCCTTTAGTGGGCGGAGTGTTGGTGGTGACGGTGATTGGGTTCACGGTGGTGGGCCGTACAGACGGGGTGCGTTACCGATCGCAAGGGTGCAACCGGTGTTAATGCAAAGGTGCCACGCCCAAACGCCACAACGTGGTGCGCTCTTTGGACCGGGCGGCAAACAGCGCATCGTTTGGGTCTTGGGCTTTGCGATGCAGGGGCCTGGCATGGGTGTGGCCTAACACCACCAAGCCCGCATCGGCAATGGCTTGGCGCAAAAACGCAGCGGTTCGCAAGCCCAAGAGTTCAGCCAAATCAGACATCACCAACCAACCCTCGCCGCCCGGCTCTAAATGCGCTGCCAAGCCGTTTAAATAGGCCAGCAACATCACGCTACCTTCGTCGTAAATGGCCCGTTCGATAGGCGCGTTGGCGCGGGCAGGTAGCCATGGCGGGTTGCACACAATCAGCGAGGCCAATCCCTCAGGGAACATATCGGTGGTTTGGATTTGCACCTGCTCCATCACTGCCAAACGTTTGATGTTGGCCCTGGCGCATCGAATGGCACGGGGGTCGGTGTCGGTTGCAACGATGCTGTCAATGCCGCCACGGGCCAGCAGTGCCGCCACCACGCCGGTGCCAGTGCCCACGTCAAAGGCTGTCATGCCCGCTTGGGGTGCTTGCTGCGCTTGTGGGCTAAAAGGGTTGGCCCCAGCACCGTGGCCCTTGGCCGCCCTAAACGGCACCAAGGCCGCAGCGATAAGCGCCAAGTATTCGCCGCGCACGGGCGAATACACCCCGTAGTGCGGATGAATGCGGTTGTTGGGTGCGTGGCCCAAATCGGCGATTTCTACACCTGCTTTGCGCCATTCGTAGGCACCAATCAAGCCCAAAATTTCTCGCAAAGACACCACCGACGCGGGAGTGTCGGCATCGGCAATGCCGTAGGCCTGGGCGCAGGCGTCTTTGGCATCGGGGGCGCGGCGTAGGTCAAGCGAGTAGTCAGCCGACAAGGGCAGCAACACCATGCCCAACACACGCGCCCTGTGGGCCTGGGCTTGGCGGTGCAAATGAAAGGCTTGCCCGCTGGGCAGAGGGATGGCCAGCGCGGGCGCTGGGGCTGGTGGCGTTAGTGTTTCTGTGTTGTTGCCCTCCGCCTTGGCCACCTTTTTAGCCAAGCGCAGCGCCTGCTTAGAGGCCGGTTTGGGCCGCTCCAAACGGCGTGCCAAGGCCTGCAACAGTTGCTTGGCATTCTGAAAATCCCCCTGCCACAGCAAGCCCGTGCCCTCGCAGGCCAAGCGGTAGGCCGTGTCGGCGTTCAGGGTATCGTCGGCCACCACCACCCGCTTAGGTGGCAGCGCACCGCGCTCAGAGCGCCACAGGGCGTGGTGGTCTAGGCCCTTGTGGTGCCAGTCAATGTGCGGGGACGTTGGGGTGCTTGGGGTGATTAGGGAAGTTGGGGTGTTTGTGGCGTTCATCCCAAGCCTTATAACAGAGCACAAGGCCCCAACACCGGCGGGCATTTCTATCCCGCATAATGAGGCATATTCAACCAACCAGGGAACACCATGGCAAAAGGGCAACAAAACAACAACAAGATGGTGAAAAAGCCCAAAAAGGACTTGTCACCCCCCAAACCCGTGTCGCCTGATGCGGTGCGCCCCAGCATCATCACGCAGGTGCCCTTGCGCGGCAAGTTAAAGAACAAGTAAGCCAGGCGCACCATGGTGCCTGATACTGGCTCCAATCCCGGCCCTAGTTCCGGCCCCAGCCCCAAGCCCACCCCAGCGCAAGCCAACAACCCCTTGCACGGGGTCATGCTAGAGGCCATGGTCACGGCCCTGTCCGAGGCCTACGGCTGGGCAGGCCTAGGTGAGCGCATACGCATACGCTGCTTTACCCACGACCCCAGCGTGGCATCCAGCCTAAAGTTTTTACGTAAAACCCCGTGGGCGCGAGAGAAGGTGGAGGGCTTGTACCTGTTTATGTTGCGGGAGCGGCGGCGGGGGTTGGGGAATACTCCCCAGAATGGCTGATAGACCATGATCACTTAGAATTTTGGCGTAGCATTCGGCTACTTAACGTCATTGACGATCACAACAGGGAGGCACTAGGGTTCGAGATGGACTTAAGCCTAACTAGTAAGTGCGTAATCCGAAGCCTGAAAAAAATCAGTGAGGGCATTCAACCTTGAGCCAAGTATTGGGTGTAGAGCTGAAATGCATTCAGCCGGGAAAGTCCCAGCAAAATGCCTACCTCTAAAAATTTAGCCGAACTGTGCGCTAAGAATGGCTCAGAAAATACAAGTGGGAGAGCAATGTGTATAAGCAAGTGCATGCCACTCAGTGGATGCACTTCTACAAAAACGAACGCCCAAAAATGATCGTTGACAGAGCGACCGAAAAGCGATATTTGAATGTCACTGCGTAATTCTTCTACTTTTAGTTTCGACTGCTTTTTGATGAAATTCCCAGTTACTAAGGGAAGCCTAGCATCCAGGTGATACACTTTCGTCAAATTTGACGGAAAAATACCATGTTAATTGAATACGGGCTTAGAAATTTTCTATCATTCAAGGACGGCGTGACCGTATCCTTCAGGTTAGATGCCAACGCTCCAGATTCCGTTTCTCAAGGGCGCAATTTCGCCACACTCATGTGTGTCAAAGGCGCCAATGGAAGTGGCAAGACGCACCTTCTAAAAGGCTTAGCGTTTATTGCCGACTTTGCAGTGCGCTCTTTCGCTCGCGAACCAGAAGATGAAATCCTGGTTGATCCCTTCTATGGTGATACTGGGCCAAGCGAATTTTTCGTGGAGTTCGGTGTAGGTACTAACTCCTATCGTTACGAGATTGCACTAAGCAGAAAAGGAGTCCAGTACGAAGCCCTATATAGAACGCAGGTTAAGCGCGTAAAGCTCTTTGAACGTTCTGGTGATGTGTTAAAAAACTGCACCACCGCGTACGCTGCGTTAAAGACAATGAAGTTGAGAGGCAACGCTTCGGTGGTGTCTACTGCTCGCCAGTACGAGGTGAAAGGTCTTGAGCCTGTGATCAAGTTCTTCTCTAACATCGTTTCCAATGTAGGATACGAAGGTCACCGAGAGCGAACCTTCCTTCACATAGATTCTGTTTCGAAGATGTGCTACAAGAATCCGGAGGCGTTAAATTTTGCGGTTGACTTCATTCGAACCTGTGACATTGGAATCTCCAATATCAAGATCGAAGAGCAAGATATTCCGGGTGAGGAGGCTAAGCGATATACCCCGTACTTCTTCCACATAGTCGATAACGTTGAAATACCAATTCGACCATCTACTGAATCCAACGGGACAAAGCAACTTTTTCGGTCTCTCTTCGCTTATCAGCTAGTACTTGCTACTGGTGGCGTACTTGTTCTGGACGAATTTGATGTCTATTTGCACCCCCACATTCTTCCCAAGCTCGTTGCATTTTTTGCTGAACCCGAAAAGAATCCAAAGGGCGCACAGCTTCTATTTACGACACATAGTCTAGAGATCATTGATTACAGCGGGCGATATAGAACTTACCTTGTCAATAAGGATGAAAACGTAAGCTTTGCGTTCAGACTCGACGAGATTCCCGGAGATATCCTTCGCAATGATCGATCGATTATTCCTGCGTATCGTGAAGGAAGAATCAGAGGAGTGCCACGACTGTGAACAAATTTGAGAACCAGCGCAAAACAAGTTTTCTTGCAAACTTTCCCACAGCAAGCGTCGAGAATTCTGACTGCCCACTGACGAAGCGATGTAAGTTCAACTTTGGCTACTTCGAGAAGCAGGTAGCGAGCCAATCATTTGATGAGTGGACAATGAACGAGTTAGTAGATCTTTTTGAAAAACTTCGAGACTATAGCAAGGAGCCACTTAAATATTGGATGAATCAATCGATCGGAAAAAGTGGTCGCGTGCTCTCTATCTACGGTGGGTTTCCGCCATCGTCAGAACTGACACATCCGAAACATGTACCCCATCAGGTAATGTGGGGGCGATTCCGCCTCGATTGGTCGGGACGTTTATGTGGGTTCGTAGTCCCATCACAACTTGACGGAACTGTTCACCCTACCACTGGCCTTAGATTTGATGCAAATACCTTCTACGTCGTCTTTCTTGACAGAGATCATTGCTTCCACAAAGGCGTTGAAAAGAAGTAGATTCATTTTTGTGCCATTCTGGCGAGCCTATCCTAAATTTTGCGCAAAGGTTATTGTATGAAATGAGGCGGTCAAGCGGAATGCGGATGACTATGCGGCGGCAAGTGTCACTGACCGGCATATAGGATCCACTTCATGATCGGCATATAGGATCCAATTTGTGACCGGCGTAATGGAGCCAATTCGTGATCGGCGTATAGGATCCATTTCATGATCGGCATATTGGAGCCACAAGCAGGGCGTTG
>JBEIEP010000022.1:0-55885 GCA_040382935.1 Burkholderiaceae bacterium | reverse complement strand
GCCGTGCTGGTCCCACAATTTGGCGGTTTTGTCGTTAGAGCCTGTGAGCAAGAAAAAGCGCTGTTGAGGGGGTAAGGATGGGCGAGTAGAGGAGTTGTGGGGGTCATTTTCAAGCCAAGGGCAAATGGCCACGGAGGTGATGGCGCCAGAATGCCCTTCATCCCGCCCAAACCCAAGCCGTGCCAGGGTCTTTTGGGGCAAGTTTTGGGGAGAGTTGACCCAGTTGGCCAAATCCAAGGGTGGGTGGGTGGGGCCGCTTGCTAGCGGATACCCAGGCCAATCACTTATTTTTGCGCCGGCAAAATCTGCCCCTTGGCTGGTCAGTCGGGCAATGCGAATGTTTTGCCATTGGCTATTGCCACATACGGCCTGGGTCAAGTTCACCATGTCCCCCCGCCAATACAAAAATGACGCCGTTTGCAGCCAGGCCCCTTCAAAGGTCGCTTGCTTTACTTGGCAGTCTACCCAGGTGGTTTGTCCTAGCTGGGCCTTTTGCGCCAACAATGTGTCAAGGCGCAGGTGGCTAAATGCAGTGCCGGTTAAGTCCAGGCCCGACACATCCAAGTGTTGCAGAGGCCACAGCGTCGGTGCGGCGTGCCAAAGCGCAAAGCCTAGTGCGCGGGCCTGAGAGTGGGCCTGTGCGTGGGCAGGCTCGCCACCGTTTGACCTTATGGTATCGGCTGCTGTGGGGGACAGCAGCTTTTGTAGCGTGGCCTGTGGCCGGTGTTTAGTGGCCGCGTCCCGCAGGGCGTGGTGTTGGTTGATAAACACCAGCGTCTCGGGTGAGGGGTTAAGCGCCTGCCAAGTGTCCCATTGGCCTATTTCTAGGTCTTGGTAAAGGCGCAGGGCCAAAAAGTATTCCAAAAAAGAGGTGTGCGCAAAAGAAAATTTGTCCTGCTCTGGGCGTACTAAAAACGTGGCGTTGCGCAAATCGGTGAGCAGGTTGGCAGCGTCTTGGCCTTGGTATTCTGGCGTGTTGCGGCGCACGGGGTCTGCATACAGCCATGTTCTAAACCACTTGGACAATGGCTCCCAAGCCAAGCTTCGCAGCCCGTTTTGCCACAGGTGCAGCGACAAGTCTTTCATGAGCTGAATCTTGTCTTCGGGCAGCAACAGGTGTTTGCCTTTGTCCCGGTTCAGCCACTCTTCGACCATCCATTCGTAAAGGGTTGCACCGTTGACCTCTTCATCTTTGTCACGGGCCTCTTCAATGCGATAAATTTGTTGGCAAACCATTTTTAAGCCTTGCGCTCGGCTGCACACTTCTTTTAAGTTGTGCACGCTGGCAATGGTGTCGTACAAAACTTGTGGGTTTTGGTCTTTGAAGTGTTTGGTCAAGTAATCTTTGATTTGTTCCTCGTTAAAAGGCAACAAACGCCACGCCTTGGGCCGGGCGCTGGCCTGGTGCTCTCTGCTAATGCCTAGCAATTCGGTTCGCAAAGCGTTCTCGCTTTTAAAGTAATGGTCTCGACAGGTCACCAAAACCTTGCCCGGCTTGCCCTCGGCTCTGTCTGGGTTAAAGTCTTTTGGCCAATAGCGAAACGGCAATGCGGTAAACAACAAGTCAATAAAGGCTTGGCCCCAAGCCTCGTCGCGGTGGTGCGCCAACACCTCGTCCAAACCATCAAAAATCAATACTGCGCCTTCTTGTTGCACTGCTTGCAAAACAGCCGCCACTGTCGGGGCCTTTTTTCCCGCTGGCGTGTTGCGTGCCAACAATTTTTCAAGAAGAACCTCTAGTGTGGGTAGGTTGGCACCCAGCAAGCTGTCGCGGTCGTTATTGGCTTTGCGCAAGTCCAGATAGATGGGGGTGGGGGTGCTATTTGTCGAATCGTTCTTGCCGTTTTCAATCAAGACTTTTGCCAGTAACTCGCTACTCCAAGTTTTACCCGTACCGTATTCACCCAGCAACACACCGTAAGGTGTTTGCTTGGAGTCGGTTGCCCATGCCACTAGGGCATCCACTATGAGAACCTCGTCGTTCGCGTGGGTCGGAACTTCGCGGGTGCTCTCTGGGCCTTGGTCCTCTCGCGGATGATTTTTTGAACGGTGGTCTTGGCCTTGCAACCCCGTTTGTTCTTCTAATGCATAGGCGTCTACTGACACACGGTGTGTGGCGCTCGCATTTGGTGGAGGGCTTAAAGTCAGTTTTTTTGACGGGTCTGCCGACTCAGGTTTTATACCTAGGGTGTCTGTCGGATTGGATTGCTTGATGCCATTGGTTTGGGGGTTTAAAGGAAAGTTTTGGGGAGGCTCGAACCGCTCTGCTTTTTCACCAGAGGTATCTTCCCGTTTTGGTCTTTTTGTGGAGGCCGTTGGTGGCAGGGGGTTCGCCAATTTTAGAAGCATCTCGTCGCAAAGTTTTTCGACAAAATCATGTTTTGCGCCTGCATTCTTTTCGCAGTCGCCCCAAGCCATCCGGGTGCCGTCTTTTTCCAAATGGGCAAACAATTGGGTGCGGTTGCCATCGGGCGAACGGTCCAATACACCAAGCTCATGGACGCCTTCCTTCACTCTCAGTAACTCAACTGCGATAAACGCTTTTCTTGTCCTTCCCTTCTTGGGGGTTCGGAACAAAGGCCATTCATGGTTCTGGATGTACTTGCTGGCACAAGCACTGGGGGATACCAACAACATCCCTAGGGCGCAGTTTGCAAACGCCTTTTGCATGGCAGCGTGGTCCTGCTCCCCTGAAACGATGCCATTTTGGCCGCTAGTACGTCTAAACATCCAAAATTTGACGCGACTGGCAATGGGGGTGCTGCGTCCCTTCAATGCGGTTTCCACCGACTTGACCAAACCTTCGGCGAGCGCTTGGTCTGCCCCGGCAAATGACACGGCAATCATTAAATCGGGATCAAGCTCGGTAGCCCTCATCTTAACCACCGTTTGCATGCCAATAAACTGAGCAGCATCGGCGGTGCCTTGGGGTACGGGAATCCCCAGGGGTTTTTCGATCTCCAGATGTAAAAATTGTTGTCCGCTGCCCTGACCTCTGGGGGTCACCACTACCACCTTGCCTACACCTGCCACCGTTGCCGCAGCGCGTATGGCCTCCTTAAGCAAAGCCAGATCACTTTTACGTGAGGCTGGTTCTACCCCGACATACAAGCGCTGGTTCATCTGTGCTCGGGTAAAGCGGCCATCAACACTGGTTTTAACCAACTCCATCAGTTGCGTAAACCGCTGTAAATGCCGGGCGTTGCCTTGCCTCAAAATGGGTGCCAACAGGTCGTGCAGGCGCTGGCTTTGACTTGGGATAAGGGTTTGCATTGGGGCCTCCTTGTTGATGCCTTAATATTACTTAAAAATAACTTAAAGTCAACAAAGAGATGCCTGAATTTTAAAAACAAAAAAGTCAGTGCTGAGAGACAGTTCTAAACGGTAGTACCAGACTCAACAAAAGGCTCAAACGGGCAACGCCCCCCATCGCCACAGGCC
The DNA here is from genome assembly GCA_040382935.1 of Burkholderiaceae bacterium. Lineage (GTDB taxonomy): Bacteria > Pseudomonadota > Gammaproteobacteria > Burkholderiales > Burkholderiaceae_C > JALQUL01. The sequence goes on along the minus strand of JBEIEP010000022.1, from coordinate 52,444 downwards.
GCATGGGGTCGCTGCACCATTCGCTCCAACTACCGGCAAACAGGGCAGGCGTGGGGTAGCCTGCCAATTGCATCGCAATGATGTTGGGCACCGCCGTCACGCCACTGCCGCAATGCATCACCACGGTGGCAGGGTCGTGCTGGCCCAATACCTGTGCCCATTCTTGCCGCAGTTGCGCGGGCGATTTGTACAGGCCGTTGGCGTCAAAATTGTGGGCAAAGGGCCGGTTAAGAGCACCGGGGATGTGCCCGGCCCTGGGGTCCAGGAGTTCTATCTCGCCGGTGTAACGCGCAAAGGCTCTGGCATCTACCACGGTTTGGGTGTTATCGCCCAGGTGCTGGGCCACCTCGGTCACAGTGCGTAGCGGCACCAATGGTGCTTGCAAGGGGTAGGCTGCAACCGTTCCCCCCAGCGCTGTACTTTGCCGGGTAGCACCAGCGTCGGCCTGTGTGTCCCCCGCCTGCACCGCGCCCCCTATCGCTTGCCAAGCCTGCCAGCCGCCATCCAACACCGCCACCTGCTCATGGCCACACCACTTCAGCATCCACCACAGGCGGCCGCCAAACATATTGGCGTTGCGGTCGTACACCACCACTTGGCTGCTGGGTTGTATGCCCCAACGTGCCAGCGTGCGCGCAAAGTTTTCGCGGGTAGGCAAAGGGTGACGCCCGCCACTGGCGCTTGGCACGGGTTCGCCCTCTGCCAAAGCCGATTTGGCGGCGCTTAAGTCGCGGTCCAAGTGGGCGTGCAGCGCCCCCGCGATATGGCCGGTTTGGTAGCTGGCCAGTCCGGCCTCGGGTTGGGCCAGGTCAAACGAGCAATCCATCACCACGAGCTGACTGGGTTCAGGCTTGGCTGCCAAGCGCTGTTGCAGCCATTGCACTGACACCAGCGGGCCAAAGGCGGTAGTAGGGGTATCTGTTAGCGTGTTGGGGTTCATGATCGGTCCTCCATGGCCGGTTGTGTGGGCAGCGTTTTGCTGCGTAAAAAGGTGGCACCTATGCCGCTAATCACAATAATGGACATGCCCAGCCAACTGTGCAAGTCCAGGGTTTCGTCCAACAAAATCCATCCTAGCAAGGCCGAAAACACAATGCCGGTGTATTGCAAACTGGCCACTACCAACTGCGAGCCCTTGCTGTAGGCGCGGGTCATGCACCACTGGCCCATGGTGGCAAATGCCCCAATGGGCACAATCCACCATACGGCCGCGTTGTTCCAGACTTTGCCGGGGCTTACCCCGTAGCTCAACATCCCCACCAACCCGACAACCGTTGTTACCACCGCGAAGTAAAACACGGTTCGGTCTTCGGGCTCGCCCACACGGCCCAGCGCCGCCACCTGCAAATACGCCAGCGACGACACCAGCCCCGAGCTGGCACCCACCAGCACCGCCAACCACTGGTCTTTTGCAAAACTGGGTTGCAGAATCAGCACCACGCCGCCAAAGCCGCAAAACACCGCCACGGCAATCCAACCTAGGCCCTGTTGTTTGCCATACAAAATAGCTCCGGCCATCACAAACACCGCCACCCAAACGCTGCTCATGTAGTTGAGCGTCATGGCGGTGGCCACTGGCAAATGGGCAATCGCATAAAACCAGGCCGTGAGTGAAGTTACACCCACAAAACCGCGCCAGGCGTGCATGCCAGGTACTTTTGTGGCCAGCGATATGCCCCTGGCTTTGGATACCCCCAGCATGACGATAGCGCCTACCAAGCCCCGGTAAAACACCAGTTCAAAGGTGTTAAAGCTGTCAGAAGCAAACTTGACGCCTATGGCCATCAAAGCAAACATCAAGGCCCCTAGGACCATCCATAGGGCTTGCATTAGGCCTTGCCGGTGGCAGCCATCTGGCGGCGGTACCAGCGATGAAAATGCTCCATACCGTCTTCCATAGGGCTTTGGTAAGGGCCGGATTGGTCCTCACCCCGCGCCACTAAGGCCTTGCGTCCGGCGTCCATACGCAGGGCGATTTCGTCGTCTTCTATGCAAGTCTCCATGTACGCCGCCCGCTGGGCTTCGATAAAGTCAGGCTCAAAGGCCGCGATTTCTTCGGGGTAGTAAAACTCGATCACATTGAGGGTTTTTTGTGGGCCCATAGGCACTAGGCTTGAGACCGTCAAAACATGCGGGTACCACTCCACCATCACCAAGGGGTAGTAGGTGAGCCAGATCGCACCGTATTTGGGGATCTCGCCACTCTGGTAGGCCAGCAGGGCGTTGTGCCAGCGTTTGTAAACCGGGCTACCCGGTTTGCCCAGGCGATTGGCCACCCCTACGGTTTGTACTGAGTAGTTGTCGGTCAACTCCCAGCGCAAATCATCGCAGGTCACAAACTGGCCTAACCCAGGGTGGAAAGGCCCCACGTGGTAGTCCTCTAGGTAGACCTCAATAAAGGTTTTCCAGTTGTAGTTGCACTCGTGCAGCTCAACGTGTTTTTGCACAAAGCCCTCAAACTTGAGATCTGCCGCCGCAGCCATGCCCGCCAAGTCGCGCTGCAGGCGTTGCGCTGGGTCTTCAAACAGCAGGCCGTTCCATTCGGTGAGAGGTGCTTTTTTGAGGTGTAGGCAGGGGTTTTGCTCAAAGTGGGGTGCGCCTATCAGCTCGCCTAAGGTGTCGTGTTGGGCACTGTAGGTCCAGCGGTGCAATGGGCACACAATCTGCGGTAGCCCTGTTTGCGCTGCCAAGTTGCCCTTGCCTTTGAGCATCTGTGCCTGCCGGTGGCGGCACACATTGGAGAGCAGGTTGACGCCACCCTCGGTTCTCACCAATACCTGGCCGCTACCCTCTTGTGGCAAAACGTAGTAATCGCCCACCTCAGGCACGGCCAATGCGTGGCCCACATAACGCGGGGCCTGCGAAAACAAAAGGGATTGCTCCTGTCGGAACAAGGTCTCGTCAAAATAGCTGGAAACGGGTAATTGGCTGGGGGCTGGTGGTGCAGCGCTGACATCTGACATTGATAAGGGTCTCCAAGGATGTCAATAGGATTCTTAAGGCGCTAATTCTACCTTTGGGCCTGCGGCCCCCTGCACTTACGGCCTAAAATCACGTCAAGGCAAAAAATGCCAATAACGATGAAAGTTGTCAGAGATGGCCAAAGTTTCAAAAGCCACGGTCGACGAGTTACCCGCCAGTTACGAACTGGCCTTGCAGGAGCTAGAACGCCTGATAGCGTCTCTTGAAGGAGGGCAATTACCCCTTGAGCAACTGTTGTCGGGTTACCAGCGCGGAGCGCAGCTACTGCAGTTTTGCAGAGCCCGCTTGGAGGCGGTACAAGAGCAAATCAAAGTGTTGGATGGCGACACCCTCAAACCCTGGACGGACGCCTGATGGACGCATTTGAAAGTTGGTGCAACTCCCACAGGGTACAGGTCGATAGCGCACTTTCCGCTTGGGTGCCTTCTCGTGCGCCCGCCGGGCTAGGCGAAATGATGCGCTATGCGGTGCTCGATGGCGGTAAACGCTTGCGTCCTCTTTTGGTTTTGGCAGCGGCAGTGGCTGTCAAGGGAAATTTGGACGCCGCCCTGCGCGCCGCGTGCGCAGTAGAGTTGGTGCACGCCTACTCACTGGTGCACGACGATTTACCCTGTATGGACAACGACGTGCTTCGCCGAAACAAACCTACCGTGCATGTCAAATACGGGCAGGCCAACGCCTTGTTGGCGGGTGATGCGATGCAGGCCTTGGCGTTTGAGGTGCTCACCACGCCTAACCCAACCATTGAACCTGCAGTGATGGCACGGCTTTGTTATTTGCTCGCCAACGCAGCGGGGTACTCGGGCATGGCCGGAGGTCAGGCCATAGACTTGGCGCATGTGGGAAAAGCCATGAACGCCACCCAATTGCGTGAAATGCATTCGCTCAAAACTGGAGCGCTTATCGAGGCCAGCATCATGATGGGCGCAGCTTGTGGCACCGTGAACGATGCCAATCGCCTTGCCCTGCAACACTTTGGTGCCAACCTAGGGTTGGCTTTTCAAGTGATTGACGATGTATTGGATGTGACCGCCGATTCGAGCACCCTCGGAAAAACTGCCGGAAAAGATGCCGATCAAGGCAAACCCACCTACGTTTCGGTTCTGGGGCTAGAGGCGGCTAAAGACCTGGCCGAGTCCTTGCACGACAAGGCCGTATCCGTGCTGCGCAAAGCACGTTTGCATGACATCACGTGGCTGCTGGCCTTGGCCCATAGCGTGATTCGACGCCAAAGTTAAATATGCCCTATCCCCTACTTGAAACCATCAACAATCCAGCCCAGTTGCGCTCATTGACGCGTACGCAGCTCAAACCGCTGGCTGAGGAGCTGCGCGCTTTTTTACTTGAAAGTGTCTCCAAAACCGGAGGGCACTTAAGCTCCAATCTGGGTACGGTAGAACTCACCGTGGCGCTGCACTATGTGTTCAACACCCCGGATGACCGGTTGGTCTGGGACGTGGGTCACCAAACCTACCCCCACAAAATCCTCACCGAGCGCCGGGACCGTATGGGCACCTTGCGGCAACTGGGCGGCCTATCAGGTTTCCCGGTCCGCGCCGAAAGCCCTTTTGATAGTTTCGGCACCGCCCATTCGTCCACCTCCATCTCAGCCGCACTGGGCATGGCCCTAGCGGCCAAACAGCAGGGCTCTGACCGCATTGCCGTGGCCGTGATTGGCGACGGAGCCATGACAGCGGGCATGGCCTTTGAGGCCATGAACAACGCGGGTGTGGCTAACTGCCGATTGCTAGTCGTGCTCAACGACAACGACATGAGCATCAGCCCGCCTGTGGGTGCCCTCAACCGCTACCTTGCCCAACTCATGAGCGGCCATTTTTATGCGGCGGCCAAAAACGTGGGCAAGCAGGTGCTCAAACCCGTCAAGCCTTTGTTCGAATTAGCCAAGCGATTTGAAGAGCACGCCAAGGGAATGGTGGTGCCTGCCACCTTGTTCGAGCAGTTTGGCTTTAACTACGTGGGGCCGATTGACGGGCACGATTTGGAATCTTTAGTGCCCACCCTAGAAAACCTTAAACATCTACTGCAAAACAACCATGGGCCGCAGTTTCTGCACGTTGTCACCAAAAAAGGCCAAGGCTACAAGTTGGCCGAGGCTGACCCTATTGCCTACCATGGCCCAGGCAAATTTGATCCCGCCGTGGGCCTAACGCCAGCAGCAACACCCGCTCGGCAAACCTTTACCCAAGTGTTTGGACGGTGGCTGTGCGACATGGCCGAGTCCGACCCGCGGCTGGTCGCCATTACCCCCGCTATGCGCGAGGGCTCTGGCATGGTGGAGTTCCATGAGCGCTTTCCTGATCGCTACTTTGATGTGGGCATTGCCGAGCAACACGCCGTTACTTTTGCAGGTGGCCTGGCCTGTGAAGGCCTAAAACCGGTGGTGGCCATTTACTCCACCTTCTTGCAACGCGCCTACGACCAACTGGTACACGACATTGCCTTGCAAAACCTGCCGGTGGTGTTTGCCATAGATCGCGCCGGCCTGGTGGGCGCAGACGGTGCCACCCACGCCGGTGCCTTTGATATCCCGATTGTTCGCTGTTTGCCTAACGTCAGTTTGGCAACCCCCGCCGATGAGGCGCAATGCCGCCAACTGCTAAGTGCCGCATTTGCACAAGACCACCCCGTGGCCGTGCGCTACCCCCGAGGCGCGGGTGTGGGCAAGCTGCCTGGCAATGATTTAACCGCCGCGCCCTTTGGCAAGGCCAGACTACTGCGCCAAGGCCAAGGCGTTGCCTTGCTGGGTTTTGGCCCCATCACCTACACCGCCTTGCAGGTGGCCGAGCGTTTGAATGCAACGGTGGTGGACATGCAATGGGTCAAACCGCTGGACTTAGAAATGCTGCGCCAAATCGCACCTACGCATAGCCGTTGGGTGACCCTGGAGGAGGGCGTAGTGGCCGGGGGAGCAGGCAGCGCTGTGAACGAGGTGCTGCACCAGTTGCAAAGCGCTGCTGACGCCGCCAATAACCCAATTCGGGTGCTCAATTTGGGCTTGCCAGACCGTTTTGTTGAACACGGGGATCCGGCCAAATTAATGGCTTTGTGCGGTCTGGATGCAGACGGAATTGAACGGTCCATTCAAAAATTTTTTGGCCTTTGACTTCAATTCATTCGGATTGAAAACAGACTAAACAAAAAACGTGGCAATTTGTGACGAAAGAAAGGGAAAACCCGCCCTTTTGTGAGTCAAACTCTTTTTAAAATAGCGCAAGACTTTTTCTGGTCTTGGCTCAGCCCTACAAGGCTGGGTAATTTCTCAATCTTCAATTTTACGGAGTGTATCAATGGATCGTCGTTCCGCCCTTAAAAATGCCGGTATTGCCGGTGTGCTCGCCGCAGGTGTAGCACCCGCTGTACATGCGCAGGCCACCATTCGCTGGCGCCTCGCCTCCAGCTTCCCTAAAGCTTTGGACACTATTTTTGGTGCTGCTGATGAGTTTGCGAAAAAAGTTAGCGCTATGACAGGTGGTAAGTTCGTTATTACCACCCACGCGGGTGGAGAGTTGATGCCCGCCTTTGGCGTGGTGGACGGTGTGCAAAATGGCACCGTTGAAATGGCCCATACCGCTCCTTACTACTTTTTTGGTAAAGACGAAACTTTTGCCTTGGGTTGTGCAATTCCTTTTGGTTTGAACAGCCGTCAGCTAACCGCTTGGCAGTACGAAGGCAACGGTTTCAAACTGATGCGCGAGTTCTATGCCAACTACAACATGATTCACTTCCCAGGTGGTAACACGGGCGCCCAAATGGGTGGCTGGTACCGCAAAGAAATCAAATCGTTGGCTGATATCAAAGGCCTAAAAATGCGTATTGGCGGTTTTGCAGGCAAAGTGCTGGAGCGCATGGGCGGTGTCCCCCAAAACATTCCTGGTGGCGAGATTTACCAAGCCCTTGAAAAAGGCACCATTGATGCGGCCGAGTGGGTGGGGCCTTACGACGATCAAAAGCTGGGCTTTGCCAAAGTGGCTCCCAACTACTACTACCCAGGTTGGTGGGAGGGTGGCGCACAGTTGGACTTTTACATCAACCAAAAGGCTTGGGATGCGCTGCCCAAAGAGTACCAAGCCATTGTTGAAAGTGCGGCTTCATTTGCACACGTCGATATGCAGGCCAAATACGATGGCCGTAACGGCGCTGCATTGCGTTCATTGGTTGCCGGTGGTGCCAAGTTGCACCGCTTCACCCCAGATGTGATGGCTGCGGCTTTTAAAGAATCGATGGCCCTGTACGACGAGCTGAGCGCCAAGAATCCACGCTGGAAGAAAGTCTATGAGGACTATTCCAGATTCCGTCGCGACCAAACCCAATGGTTCCGCTTTGCAGAGGCCGGTTTTGACGACTTCATGCAAGCGCAGAAACTGTAAGCGCTGGTTCTTGTAACCACAACAAAAAGCCCGGCTAGCCGGGCTTTTTTTATGAGGCCATTGCAGAGGGGCTGCTAGGCCGAGACTGTCTAATCAGCACCACAGCAATAGGCCGATTTGAAGAGGCGATAGGAGGCCCATCACCAATCGTTTCTTAGCACTTATTGCTTGGCCTTGTCATTGTTGATCGACTCCATAAGGGCTTTGGTGGGGTCATCCTGCCCACCCGCTGCAGGTGCAGCCGCTGGCGCTGGGGTCAATTCCAAGCTGGGCGCAGCACTCCCGCCAACCGCATTGTCAAGCTGCCGCATGATCTCGTCCTCACTGATGACCTTTTGCTTTTCAATGCCACCGGTTACCAGCACTGGGAATGCAATCACTGCGACCACCATAATCAGTTGCAAGATGATGAAGGCAATAGAGCCTTTGTAAATCTCACTGGTTTTAACCGCCGGAATCAGCTCACCTGTGACCCGGTCTTTGTAATCAAACTTGGCGGCCACGCTGCGCAGGTAAAACAGCGCGAATCCAAAGGGTGGCGTTAAGAACGAGGTTTGCAAGTTCATGGCAATGATCACGCCAAACCAGATCATCACCTGGTCGGGTGTCATGCCTGGGACCAGCGCGGGCAAGATTTTTTCAGCCACAGGTGCCAAGAGCGGGATAACAATGAACGCGATCTCAAAGAAGTCGATAAAGCAACCCAGCACAAACACCAAAATGTTCACGACGATCAAAAAGCCCCACGCGCCGCCAGGGATACCATCAAACAGGTGTTCCACCCAGATATGACCGTCGGCAGCATTAAACGTAAAGCTGAACACGGTCGAACCAATCAGGATAAAGAGCACAAAAGACGCCAGCTTGGCGGTGTTCTCAAGGGCTTGTTTCAGCAAAGGCGTGCTAAATTTTCTTTTGATAAGGGCCAAAATCAATGCCCCAATAGCACCCATCGCACCGCCTTCAGTGGGTGTGGCAACCCCTAAAAAGATGGTGCCCAACACCAAAAAGATCAAAATTAAGGGTGGCATCAACACAAAGGTGACCTGCTCTGCCAATTTGGAGAGCATTCCCAACTTCAGGCCACGGTTGAGTAACGCCAAGGTAAGGCCTACCAATGAGGCAATGGTGAGGGACAAAATCACAATCTCATCGCCGGCAGCCGGGGTGGTGCGATCCAAGAACGAAGACAGCACGCTGTTGTGTACGCGCGACCAGGCGTAACCCACCACACCACACAACAACACCAACAGACCTAAGGAGCGATGGCCTGATGCGCCGTTGCTTTCGCGGTACAAAATGGCTTCGGGCGGCAGGGCGGGCGCCATTTCGGGTTTGAAGATCGCCACGGCAACAATAAACAACACATAGGTACCCACCAGCAATAGGCCAGGAATCAAAGCACCTGAGTACATATCGCCTACCGAGCGCCCCAACTGGTCGGCCAGTACGATTAACACCAAAGAGGGCGGAATCGCCTGCGCCAGGGTGCCAGAGGCGGTAATGGTGCCTGTGGCTATGGTTCGGCTATAACCATAGCGCAGCATGACCGGCAAAGATATCAGACCCATAGAAATCACAGCGGCTGCTACCACCCCCGTGGTGGCGGCCAACAGTGCGCCCACCAAAATCACTGCAATGGCCACGCCACCGCGCACGGGGCCAAACACCTGGCCTACCGTTTCAAGCAAATCCTCAGCCATGCCTGAGCGTTCCAAAATAATACCCATAAAGGTAAAAAATGGAATGGCCAGCAAGGTGTCGTTGCTCATGATGCCGAAAATACGCAAAGGCAACGCTTGGAACATGGCCGCTGGGAAGATATCACCCACGATGCCAAGGTAACCAAAACCCAGGCCAACAGCGGCCAAACCAAACGCGACGGGGAACCCCGTGAGCAACAAAGCGAACAAGCCGCAGAACATCAGCGGCACAAAGTATTGAGCTAAAAAAGTGGTTTGCATTTTATTTGGCCCCTTGCAGCAATTTGGCGGTTTCGGCTTCTAGTTCCTCAAGACGTTTTTGGTCGTCCGACTTGGTTTCATCGGCGTTTAGCGGGTCTGATATCAAGCCTTTCAAAAACGCAAGGCGCTTAATCAACTCCGATACACCCTGCAAGGCCAAAAGAGCGAATCCCACAGGGATGAGCAGGTAGGCGGGCCAACGAATCAATCCACCTGCATTGGCAGACATTTCACCCGACTGAAAGGCCTGCATAAAAAAAGGCCAGCTCAACTGAAACGACAAATAGCAAAAGGGCAGCAACACCAAAATAATGCCGCCAACGTCTACCCAGTTACGTGTGCGATAGCTGAGTCGCGAAGAAATAAAGTCAATCCTGACGTGTGAGTTACGCAAAAAGCCGTAACCGGCTCCCAACATAAACACCGCTGCAAAGAGGTACCACTGGATCTCTAAAAGTCCGTTAGAACTGACGTTAAAAATTTTGCGAACCAAGGCGTTGCCAGCGCTGACAATGGTGGTGGCCAAAATCAACCACATGGTGGTTTTGCCCACCACGGTGTTGATTTTGTCAATCCACCCTGATAGCGAAAGAAGAACGTTCATGAAGTCTCCTGAAAGTTAGTGCGGGGAGCTCGTAGCGGCAGCTGCGTGCAAGGCCAATCGGCCTTTTCATGGGCCAAGGCGCTCGTCGTACGCTGCTGCCTTAGCTCAAAGCGCGGCAATTGTAATACGGACAAAGAAACCCGGGCATAAATAAATTTGAAGAATCCGGTACGGAATTAGATTTCAACAATCATCTCGATTTCAACACATGCACCCAGAGGGATTTGCGCCACGCCAAAGGCGCTTCTGGCGTGTGCACCCACCGTCGGGCCAAACACTTCACCCAACAGTTCACTGGCACCATTGGTCACCAGGTGCTGTTCAGTAAAGTCAGCAGTCGAGTTGACCAGACTCATGACCTTGACCACGCGTTTGACGCGGTTCAAATCACCTACCGCAGCTTGCAATGTGCCCAGTAAATCGATTGCGATGGCGCGTGCTGCTTGTTTGCCCTCGTCGGTTGCCATGGTTTTACCTAGTTGCCCCACCCAAGGTTGGCCGTCTTTTTTGGCGATGTGACCACTTAGAAAAACCAAGTTGCCGCTTTGCACAAAAGGCACATACGCCGCAGCAGGAATCGCCACCGGCGGCAAGGTGATACCCATAGTCTCTAATCGTTGGTAAACACTCATTCTGAGTCTCCTTAGGAAGTTAATATGCAAGGTCTAAACGGGAAGTCGGCGTGAATTACAACCATCTTGCCGACATCGAAAACGAAAACTGTGCCTCACAGGGTTCTAAGGCACCGGTCACGGGGGCCGCATCAGCTACGTCAGGGCCGGCAGCCAAAGGCAAGTGGCCCCTACCGGTAAACAGTCCGGATGTGGGATCCAACCCTATCCAACCCAGGTCCTCAACTAAGACCTCGCACCATGCGTGCAACTCTGTAACAGGGCTCGCATTTGCGCCGGGCTCCAGAACCTCTGACGGAGGGTCAACCAAATAGCCCGAAACAAACCTAGCGGCGTAACCTCTGCAGCGCAGCAATTGCACCAATAGCCAACTGGAATCCCGGCAAGAACCTCGGCGCATGGCCAAGGTGTGCAGGGCGCTTTGCACGCCGGGCTCGTCGCGAGTGATGTACTGCACGTCCGCATGAACGGCCTGTGCGACCAGTTTCACTTCGTTGATTGGCGCAATGGGTACAAGGAGGCGGTCGGCCAAATAGGCTTGTAAAACAGCAGCACTTGTGTCGGTTTGCAAGTATTGCGAGCGGTGGTTCTCAAACCAAGGGTCAGGCGGTATTGCCAAGGGCAAATCATGCCCGCTGGATGCTTTTGCATCACCCACATCAACCACCAAATCCACTGTTGCAGCAAACCCTCTCACCTTGTGGTCAAAATCAATAACCGCAACCTCATTACCATGCGCATCGTTTTGCCAACGTGTTTGATGTTGGCCGGGTTCAACGGTTAGAGCGTAAAACAGTACCGGACTTGGGCAGTGGGACAGCGGCTTAAGTCGAATCGTTTGTGGCCCAAGCCTTACCAAACGGTCGTACTCATAGCGCGTGACATGGGTAAGGCTAGCGCGCATTCATTTTCAACGGCAAGCGGTCCGCTTACTCGCCTAGGTAGGCTTCTCTCACCTTGGGATCAGACAACATTTCTTTGGCATTGCCGGTCATGGTGATTAGGCCTGAATCCATGACATAGCCACGGTCTGCAATGCTAAGTGCGCGGCTTGCGTTTTGCTCCACAAGCAGTATCGTCACCCCTTGAGATGCCACCTCACGAATAACCTCAAATATTTTGTCCACCATAATTGGCGACAAACCCATCGATGGTTCATCAAGCAATAGTACCTTGGGTTGCGTCATCAACGCTCGGCCCATTGCCAGCATCTGTTGCTCCCCACCGGATAGCGTACCCGCCAACTGCTTGCGGCGCTCCTTTAGCCTTGGAAAAATGCTGAACACACGTTCAATGTCCTTGGCGATGCCTGCCTTGTCATTTCTGATATACGCACCGATCTCGAGGTTTTCTTCGATGGTCATTCGGGTAAATACCCCGCGGCCTTCGGGCACCATCACCAAGCCTTCTTTTACCAGATCCCAGGCGCCCCGGCCTTTGGTCGATTGGCCCAGGTACTCGATACTTCCTTCTTTGGCCGCCACGGTGCATGTGATGGCCTTCATGGTGGTGGTTTTTCCGGCACCGTTGGAGCCAATCAAACTGACCAGCTCTCCCTCGCGAACTTCAAGGTCAACACCCTTGACCGCTTGGATGCCACCGTAGGCCACTTTTAGGCCGCTCACCTTTAAAATTACCGATTGCGTCATGTCAGTGGCCCCCTGTGCCCAAGTAGGCTTCGATTACTTTTTCGTTCTTCTGCACTTCAGCCGGCACACCTTGGGCGATGGGTTTTCCGTAGTCCAGCACCGTGACGCGGTCACACAGGCCCATTACCAACTTTACATCGTGCTCAATAAGCAAAATGGTCCGTTGATCGTTACGAATGCGGTCAATCAATTCACGCAGTTGAACTTTCTCGGTTGCGTTCATACCAGCTGCCGGTTCATCAAGCGCGATCAGTTGAGGGTCCGTGGCCAAAGCTCTGGCAATTTCAAGTCGACGTTGGTCACCGTAACTTAGGGTACGTGCCTTGTAGTCGGCCAGTTTTCCAATACCCACATAGTCCAAAAGCTCTTTCGCACGCTGGGTGATAGCCGCTTCTTCTGCGTTAAAGCCTTTGGTACGAAACACCGCACCGAATACACCCGAATGCGTGCGAATATGACGCCCTACCATCACATTTTCTAAGGCAGTCATCTCAGCAAACAGGCGGATGTTCTGAAAGGTTCTTGCAATTCCAGCAATGGCCACTTCATGCACGGCGGTCGGTTTGTAAGGTTTGCCCGCCAGCTCGAAGGTACCGCTGTCTGGCGTGTACAGGCCAGTAATCACATTAAAGAATGTGGTTTTACCGGCACCGTTGGGGCCAATCAATCCGTACACCTGGCCACGTTCTATCGTCAGGCCTACATCGCTCAAGGCCTGCAGTCCTCCAAAACGTTTCGAAACGCCCTGCACGTTCAATACAACTTCACTCATAGGGCTCTCCGTTACTTAGGGGTTTGCAAGGACTTGCCATGCTCGGGCGATGGCCACAAGCCCTTGGGTCTGAGCAACATCACGCAAATCATCGCCAGTGCAATGAGCAATTGCCGCAAAATTGAAGCATCCAAGCGACCATCGGTCATGGCCTGCAGCGGGCCTGTCACATAACGCAGCACCTCGGGCAGGGCCGACAACAGTACCGCACCCAACACCACGCCAGGCAAGTGCCCCAAACCGCCCAAGGCCACCATCGCCACGATCATCACCGATTCCATCAGGCTAAACGACTCAGGCGTAATCGCCCCCTGAAAGGCCGCAAACATCGAGCCCGACACGCCACCAAACGAAGCCCCCATGCCAAAGGCCAACAGCTTCATGTTGCGGGTGTTGATGCCCATGGCCTTGGCGGCAATTTCGTCCTCACGAATCGCCATCCAGGCGCGCCCGATGCGCGACGTTTCTAGCCGTTGTGAGACGATGTAAGCCACCACCACAAACAACAAGAATAGGTAGTAGTACTGGGTTACCGACAGCAATTCAAAACCACCAATATTGAGCTTGCTGCTCAAGGGATGGCCAAACACCGAAATTGGATCAATCGGGTCAACCCCGCGCGCGCCATTGGTCAGGTTGTAAGGCCTGTCACCGGTGTTCATCAGAACGCGAATAATTTCACCAAAGCCCAGCGTCACAATCGCCAAGTAGTCGCCCCGCAGCTTCAAAGTGGGGGCGCCCAACATCACACCAAAAAAGGCCGCTAACACCAGGGCAATGGGCACCACCCACCACACCGATAAGTGCAGCCCTCCTGGAAATGCCGCCGCCACCGATTCAAAGGTGCTGGTTAAGTGAGGTGAGGCACCCAATGCGTACAGGTAAGCGCCCACCGCAAAAAACGCCACGTAACCCAGGTCGAGCAGCCCGGCGTAGCCCACCACGATATTCAGCCCCAAAGCCAGCATAACGTACAGTAATGACATGCACGCGATACGTCCCAAGGCTGAGCCAAACGGCTGTAGCAACAAAGGGAACACCAAAAGTAGGGCCGCCCCGAGCAACCAAAACGCAATCTGTTTGTTCTTCATAGGGTTCTCCCGCTTAGGCTCGATCTGCGACACGTTCACCCAGCAGTCCGGATGGGCGCAGGGTCAACATGAAAATCAGTACCAAAAAGGCAAAAATATCGCTGTGCTGGCTGCCAAACACCCCGCCTGTTAACTGGCCGATATAACCTGCCCCCAGCGCTTCGATCAAGCCAATCAAAATGCCGCCCACCACCGCGCCGCCCAGGTTGCCAATGCCGCCCAGTACCGCAGCGGTAAATGCCTTCAAGCCGGGCAAAAAGCCCATCGTGTGCTGCGCCACACCGTAGTTAGACGCCCACATCACACCTGCAATCGCAGCAAGAACCGCGCCAATCACAAAAGTGGCTGAAATCACCAAGTCGGGTTTGATACCCATCAAGGCCGCCACACGTGGGTTTTCAGCGGTGGCGCGCATGGCTTTACCCAGCTTGGTGTAGTTCACCAACCACATCAACACACACAATGAAATCGCCGTAACAGCCAACACCATGATCTGCGTGGGCGAGATCACCGCTTGCCCAATAAGGATGGGGTCGGTGGGGAGCAAAGTGGGGTAGAACTTATTGGTAGGCTTCCAAATAATCATGGCCACCGTTTGCAACAAAATCGACATACCGATGGCGGTGATCAGCGGCGCCAGTTTTGGACTGTTGCGCAACGCGCGGTAAGCCAGCTTCTCGATGATGTAGTTCAAAACGCCGCACACGACGCAAGCGATAAGTGTGGCCAACAACAGAATCATCCAACCGGGTAGGCCGGGCGACGATTCTTTCATCATGCCGATAATGCTCCAACTGGTGAGCGCACCAACCATGAGCACCTCGCCGTGGGCAAAGTTGATCAAATTGATAATGCCATACACCATGGTGTAGCCCAGTGCAACGAGCGCATACATGCTGCCAAGCACCAGTCCATTGATGATTTGCTGAATAAAGATATCCAAAGTTTCCTCCTGTTCGTCCCCAAGTCGGCCAATCCCCAAAAAGGACAGTCCAACCGTGCCTCCTTATGAGAGCCGTGATGCCGGGGACGGTGCGGGCGATTGTACCGACCAGGGGCAAGTGCATGGGCGCGGCAATGGGCGGGTTTTCCCGTAAACACATGCCGTCCCGTCGCGCGTCGAAAAGATAAAAAACACAGTGCAGTCAAGCACTTGCTATTGATATGGTCTTGTTCTACTGACCTATTTTTATTTCTGATAAGCAGCGCTGCATCTCATGTTAAAGCGCTTGAAACACCCAGATCGTGACAGACTGCGGCTACCGTTGTGAAGATTCTTCATCCCATCGCGCCAACTGTGCCAACTTTTCCCCAATTTTGACTTCCAACCCCCGTGCCACAGGTTGGTACCACCCTGGCTTGCCTATTCCGTCTGGAAGGTAGGTTTCACCTGCTGCATAGCCATTGGGTTCGTCGTGGGCATAGCGGTATTCATGTCCGTAACCCAGCTCTTTCATGAGTTGCGTTGGGGCATTGCGCAGATGAACTGGAACCTCGCGACTTTTGTCCCGTTTCACAAAGGCTTTGGCTTGGTTGTAGGCACTATAGCCTGCGTTACTTTTGGGTGCCACGGCCAAGTAAATCACCGCTTGGCCAAGCGCCAGTTCACCCTCGGGGCTGCCAAGGCGGTCGTAGCTTAGGGCCGCTTCGTTGGCGATCTGCATGGCCCTGGGGTCGGCCAAGCCAATATCCTCCCAGGCCATACGGATAATGCGTCGTGCCAGGTAGCGGGCGTCGGCGCCACCGTCTAACATGCGGGTGAGCCAATACAGGGCAGCGTCGGGGTGAGAGCCGCGTACCGACTTGTGCAGGGCAGAGATTTGGTCATAAAAGCCGTCGCCTCCTTTATCAAAGCGTCTGCCGTTAAGCGTTAAGGCGTTTTGCAGAAAGTCCGAGGTGACCAACGCGACGCCTGCCGTTTTTGCGGCCGTGCTGGTTTGTTCCAACAGGTTCAAAAGCCGCCTGGCATCTCCGTCCGCGTAGCCAATGAGGGTGTCGGTGGCCTGGTCGTCAAATTCAAGACCTTCCAGTGCTTTTTCCTTGGCGCTGGTTAGCAGTTGCTTTAACTCCGCGTCAGTCAATGACTTCAATACATAGACCTGAGCCCGGGACAACAACGCACTGTTTACTTCAAACGACGGGTTCTCGGTTGTAGCGCCAATAAGGGTCACCAGGCCACTTTCAGCGTAGGGCAGTAGGGCGTCTTGCTGCGATTTATTGAACCTGTGAATCTCGTCTACAAACAAGATGGTATGTTTGCCCGACGCCAAATTCTGCTGTGCCAAATCCATGGCGGCGCGTATGTCCTTAACACCGGAAAAAACCGCCGATAAGGCGATGAATTCGCATTTGAACGCTGTCGCCGTGAGCCGAGCCAAGGTTGTTTTACCAACACCAGGTGGCCCCCAAAGGATCATGGAGTGGGGCTTTCCAGACTGAAATGCCAATCGCAATGGCTTTCCTTCGCCCAGCAAATGGGACTGTCCTATCACTCCATCCAGCGAACTGGGCCTTAGGGCCTCGGCAAGAGGCACCTGGGGTGTAGAGGCAAACAAGTCACTCACTGGCGGGTAAGGGTGAGGGGGATCGGTACTAGGGCGCGGTCTGGGCTTACAGACGGTTCACTTCAACACCCGCAGGCAATTTGATACGAAACATAGACCGATCCAAAGTCGGATTGATTTGAAACTGCGAGAAGACCAGCCGGGAGGTTTGCCCGAATGCATCCAAGATCTCTAGTTCGGCAAGTGTGACGCCGTCTTTGGACGCCTGTAGAGCCACTCTAAACCGCACCACCGAACCCTCTGCCCGCTTGGGTGTGGCCGTGACCCATTGAGGGCCAGACTCCGGGCTTGACTCTTCCTTTAGGGTGAATTCTTTTTCCAGTTGCGCGATGCCTGTGGCGGTGGCAATCAGTGCCGTTGGCGTTGTGGCCAAGGCGGTTGCCTGCGGTCGACTGGTGGCTTGTGCAAGGCCCTGGTCTACGGTCCACAGTGTTTGCCCATCCGCCAACAGAATCTGGTCGATGGGCGGGGCATAAGAGAACAAAAACAACTGGGGGCGCTGAAACGCAAAATCTCCGCTTGACTTACGCACCTTTTGGCTACTTTTGCCATCGCCGTCGCTTTTGGCGGGGCTGGTAACGGTTTGGCTAAATTGCGCCTTGCCCGATTGGGTGTTTTTTAGAAAACGATCCAGCAGATCCAGTCCGCCAGCGCTGGCCAACAGGGGCCACAAAAGTACGAAACCAATGAGTGGAACTTTAAGGAAGGTTTGCAGACGGTATTTAGAGGCGCCATTCACGGCATTTTTTACACAGATCATGGCTTGCTATTCTTGTCGGTTGGGGGTCAAAATCTCTCTTTGGCCATTGGTGCCCATCGCACTCACCAGCCCCGCGTTTTGCATTTCTTCCACCAGTCGGGCCGCGCGGTTGTAGCCAATTTTCAGGTGGCGCTGTACCAGCGAAATGCTTGCCTTGCGGTTCTTTAATACCACCTCAACCGCCTGGTCGTACATAGGGTCATTTTCGCCGCGTCCTTCACTCGCCCCATCGAGGTTTTCGTCATCGGTCTCGCCGCCTTCCAACACCCCGTCGATATAGTCAGGTTGGCCCTGTGACTTTAGGTACTCCACGACCCGGTGTACTTCTTCGTCGCTAACGAAAGCCCCGTGTACCCGAACTGGCAACCCTGTGCCGCTGGCCATGTAAAGCATATCGCCCATCCCCAGCAGCGCTTCCGCACCCATCTGGTCCAAGATGGTCCGGCTGTCGATTTTGCTGCTCACCTGAAAGGCAATGCGTGTGGGTATATTGGCCTTGATCAACCCGGTAATCACATCGACGCTGGGGCGTTGCGTGGCCAGTATCAAATGGATACCCGCCGCCCGCGCCTTTTGTGCCAAACGGGCGATTAACTCCTCCACCTTTTTGCCCACTACCATCATCAGATCGGCCAGTTCGTCAATCACCACCACCAAATGGGGCAGGCGCGTCAGCGGCTCAGGGTCGTCAGGGGTCAGGCTAAACGGGTTGTAAACAAAGCCGCCAGCGCTTTGGGCTGTGTCTATCTTGGTGTTGTAGCCCGCCAAATTACGCACTCCCAGCTTACTCAGCAGTTTGTACCGGCGCTCCATCTCAGCGACGCACCAGGTCAAGGCGTGGCCCGCCTGGCGCATATCGGTTACTACGGGTGCTAATAGGTGGGGGATGCCTTCGTACACCGACATTTCAAGCATCTTTGGGTCAATCATCAGCAGGCGCACATCTTTGGCTTCTGCCTTATACAGCAGCGAAAGAATCATCGCGTTGATCCCTACAGATTTACCCGATCCGGTGGTGCCTGCGACCAGAACATGAGGCATTTTTGCCAGGTCTGCTACCACTGGGTTGCCCACAATGTCTTTGCCCAGACTGAGGGTCAGCACAGACTTGGCGTCGTTGTAGGCCTTAGAGTCCAAAATCTCGCTCAAGCGAATACTCTGGCGCCTCGCGTTGGGCAGCTCCAGGGCCATAAAGTTTTTGCCGGGTATGGTTTCAACGACCCGAATCGAAACCAGACTGAGCGAGCGTGCCAAGTCTTTAGACAAGCCAACGATCTGTGATCCTTTGACGCCCGTGGCCGGTTCGATTTCATACCGGGTGATCACCGGACCAGGTGCCGCCGCTACCACTTTGACTTCTACACCGAAATCTTTTAGCTTTTTCTCGATCAAGCGCGAAGTCATCTCCAGCGTATCTTTGTCGACCGTTTCTTGGCGCACCAGCGGGGGATCGAGCAGACTTACCGAGGGCCGATTGCCCATCGACAGTTCTGTAAACAAAGGTTGCTGGCGTTCCTTGGACATTGGCTCAATCAGTGGTGGCCTGTCCACTATGCCCATAGGCTCTACCACAAGGGGCCCAAGGTCAAAGGCGGGATCATTGCTGGTTTCGCTGGCGTGGCTGCGTTCGGCGATCAAGTCCGACTGGCGTTCCATCGCAGCCTGCCGCCCTATCTCCAGGTCTTGTTGAATCTCCTGTTTACTCTTTTGTTGATTCGCCCATTGAACAATGGCTTGTCCCAGTGACTCTGCCAGCACAGGCCAGGAAAACCTAAAGGTATCAGCCATCGCAACAAGTCCCAGGGCAATCCAGAACAGCGCCGCGCCATTGAATCCTAGCAACTGTTGGCTCACTTCGCCTAGCAACTGGCCCACCAATCCTCCGGTTGTGCCCGGTAGTTTGGCATCCCACTGGTAGAGCCTGGCCCACTCCAAGGCACAGCTGGCAGCCACTACCCCAGCGACAGACGCCACGGTCCGCAGTCCATCAAAAACACGGTTGTCCCGCCCCGAAATGGGCAAGGCTGGATCAAATTTTAAATAATTGGACCAAGCCCGTAGCAGACCAAACGCAGCCACCAGCAGCAACCAATACGCAGATCGACCGAAAACAAAAAAAACGGCGTCTGCAAAGTAGGCCCCCGCCAAAGAGCCTAGGTTGTTCACGTGGCTTTGTTGCCCGCTGGTGGACCACGCACGATCATGCGTGCTGTACGAGGCCATGGCCATGAAAATCCATAGCAAAGCCGCCAGCCAAGCCAACAGCGCTAACGCTGAAGGTCGCTTGATGGTCGACTCTGGTGTTACAGATTCGTTGAAACTATTGACTGGGCTGCGCATATTGCCCAATCTTAGCCGAACAATTTGGTACCAACAGAGGTAAATCCTCAGCCTCGGCAGTCACTGGCCTTCACTCATACAATCGGCACATCACACCCGTGCAATCCGGGCACCGCATCAACTCTCACATTTATGGTCATGCAAGAATCTATTCACTCCAAAGTACTCATTTTAGGATCCGGTCCAGCCGGCTACAGCGCCGCAGTTTATGCAGCCCGGGCCAACCTGCAGCCCCGGTTAATCACCGGTTTGGCCCAAGGCGGCCAGCTAATGACCACGTCAGACGTCGATAACTGGCCGGCCGATGTGGACGGTGTGCAAGGCCCGGCGCTCATGCAGCGGTTCCAGGCCCATGCCGAGCGATTTGGTACCGACATCGTTTTCGATCATATTCAGTCGGTGGATTTGTCCATCCGCCCGTTCGTTCTGGTGGGTGACTCGGCCCGCTACACCTGTGACGCACTAATCATAGCAACTGGTGCGTCAGCTAAATACTTGGGGCTGCCCTCCGAGTCCGAGTTTATGGGCCGCGGCGTGTCTGGATGCGCCACCTGCGACGGATTTTTCTATCGCAACCAAGTTTGTTCAGTGGTTGGGGGCGGAAGTGCGGCCGTAGAGGAGGCCTTGTACCTGTCAAACATCGCCAGCACAGTCCATCTTATTCATCGTCGCGACAGCTTTCGCGCAGAGCCTATTTTGGTAGACAAGCTCATGTCAAAGGTCGCCGAGGGCAAAATTTTGCTGCATTTGAACCATGTGCTCAACGAGGTACTGGGAGACGCTTCAGGGGTCACTGGCGTTCGCATCCAAGCAGTAGGCGACAGTGCAACCACTGACCTAGCTTTGCAAGGCTGTTTTATTGCTATCGGACACCAACCCAATACCGAGTTGTTCCAAGGCCAGCTCGCCCTGAAGGATGGGTATTTGGTCACCCAGGGGGGGGCCAACGGTTTCGCGACCCAAACCAGTATCCCCGGCGTGTTTGCTGCGGGGGATGTGCAGGACCATGTATACCGCCAGGCCATTACCAGTGCTGGAACCGGGTGCATGGCGGCGCTCGACGCTTTTCGGTTTCTTGAAGGGTAGCCGCGCGGCGCGTGAGCTGCCCCAAGTCAATCTCAAGCTATAATGCTGGGCTAACCTTGGCTGGGCCTACGCTGTGCCGGGTTGAATGAGTACCGCCTTTGGTAGGGATTTTCTCTTGTTAAAGGCGAGGTGCGGCCAAGGCCGTTAACGCGTAAAGATTTACGCTAATTTAGGAGTGTCCTTATGGCACGCGTATGTGAAGTAACGGGTAAAGGCCCGATGGTGGGGAACAATGTATCCCATGCCAATAACAAAACAAAGCGCCGGTTTTTGCCCAATTTGCAGTACCGCAAATTTTGGGTAGAGTCTGAAAACCGCTGGGTGCGTCTGCGCGTTTCTAGCGCTGCGCTTCGTTTGATTGACAAAAACGGTATTGAGTCCGTGCTCGCTGATATGCGTGCACGTGGCCAAGCATAAAGGAGCGTATCATGGCCAAAGGCGGACGCGAAAAAATCAAGTTGGAATCAACGGCCGGTACCGGTCACTTCTACACCACGGACAAAAACAAAAAGACGACACCTGAAAAGATGTTGATCAAAAAGTTTGATCCCAAGGCAAGAAAGCACGTTGATTACAAAGAAGTCAAGCTGAAGTAAATTTTCAGCATTTACAAAAAAACCGCTCACAGGCTTGCCTTGAGCGGTTTTTTTATGCCGCTCGGCGTATTAGGCCGGAAACACCCCGGTTGACAGGTACCGGTCTCCTCGGTCACACACAATAAACGCGATGGTGGCGTGGCTCACCGACTGAGCCAGCTGCTGTGCCACCCAGCATGCCCCTGCCGCCGAGATACCGGCAAAAATTCCCTCTTCTCTGGCCAATCGTCGGCACATTTCTTCAGCGTCAGCCTGGTTGACGTACACCAATTCATCAACATTTTTGGCGTCGTAGATGGCAGGCATATAAGCCTCGGGCCATTTGCGAATTCCGGGTATGCGCGAACCTTCACTGGGTTGCGCACCAATGATTTTGATGTCAGGGTTCATTGACTTGAGATACTGAGACACGCCCGTAATCGTGCCGGTAGTACCCATCGCACTAACAAAGTGGGTGATTGCACCTTGTGTGGCATTCCACAGTTCTGGGCCGGTGGTCTCAAAATGGATACGGGGGTTGTCCGGATTGGCAAACTGATCCAGCACCTTTCCTTCGCCGTTTTTTTCCATTTGGTTCGCCAAGTCACGGGCGTATTCCATGCCCCCGCTTTTAGGCGTCAACACCAACTCTGCCCCGAAAGCTTTCATGGTTTGCGCCCGCTCAATGGATAGGTCCTCAGGCATGATTAAAACCAGCCTATAGCCTCGAATGGCAGCGGCCATCGCCAGCGCGATTCCGGTGTTACCTGATGTTGCCTCTACCAATACGTCACCCGGTTTGATCGTGCCGCGTTCCTCAGCCCGCTTGATCATGGATAGCGCTGGCCTGTCTTTAACGGAGCCGGCCGGGTTGTTGCCTTCCAACTTGGCCAATACGACGTTGTTGCGTGCTAGGTTGTTTTGAACGCCGATTCGCTGCAATGCAACCAGTGGCGTTTTTCCGATTGTGTCTTCAATGGTGGGGTATTTCATACCCAATAATGTGCCATAATTCAGGTCTGAAATCACTTTGGCCGAAGTGGCGAAATTGGTAGACGCAGCAGACTCAAAATCTGCCGGTGGAAACATCGTGCCGGTTCGATTCCGGCTTTCGGCACCAGATAAAGCCGCCTGGTTTAGCACCAGGCGGCTTTTCTATTGGTAGTCACTAAAAACGCTATAATCGAGGGCTTTTCAACGTGTTTCTGGTCGGGTGATCAGTTGACGTGTCTCAGCGTTGAAGGCAGTTTTAAACAAATTTTCCCAAGTCGGGGCTGCACAGCATGTGCCTAGCCGCTTGGTCTCCAAAGGAAATACTATGGTCGTTATCCGACTTGCACGGGGTGGTGCTAAAGCGCGTCCCTTCTTTAACGTCGTTGTCGCAGACAAACGCACCCGTCGCGATGGTCGCTTCATCGAGCGTATTGGGTTTTACAACCCCATCGCCGTCGCGTCCGAAGAAAGTGTTCGTATCGCTCAGGATCGCTTAAGCTATTGGCGTGGCGTTGGTGCGCAGGTGTCGCCGACCGTCGAACGGCTTATTAAACAGCACGCCAAAGCGACGGTGGCCGCGGCCTAACAGGCCTTTAATCTGCGGCTTGACGGCCAACTTGTGGTGTTAGGTATTCATCGACCTGAGAGTCCCAGTGGGCTCTTATTGGACGCTCAGCCTGCTCCTTCCGACGCGGTCAATGTGGGCAAGGTGGCCGATGCATGGGGCGTGCAGGGCGCGGTAAAAATTTACCCCTACAGCAACGACCCGCAGGCACTGCTCGCAAGTAGAAAGTGGTATCTGTCGCCGTCAAGCGGTCAGCCATCTGGGTTTCGCACCCAGGGCTTTGTTAAGGTTAAAGAGGTCAAGAGGCACGGAACTTACTTGGTGGCTCGGTTTGACGGTGTAACAGACCGCAATTTGGCAGAGATGTTTCGAGGCGCTGAGATTTCGGTTCCGCGGTCTAGTTTCCCCACCTCAGGGCCAGACGAGTTTTACTGGGTTGACCTGATGGGTTTGTCAGTTGTTAACCTAGAAGGTGTGGATCTAGGCCAAGTTTACGATTTGATTTCTAACGGGCCACAAACGGTACTCGCAATTCGGGCCCTTCAAATCGACGGTAGTTTCGTCGAGCGTCTCATTCCATTTGTATCTCATTACGTGGCCGAGGTGCACAAAGCCAAGGGTCAGATTCGTGTCGATTGGCAACCCGACTACTAGTGCCACACATAGCACCACCTCCATACACCAACAACTTATTTGTCTAAATCGCCCATGTCTGCACGGTATGACGTGATCAGTCTGTTCCCCGAGATGTTTGGTTCATTTTTGGACCTAGGCGTCACGCGTAGGGCCTTTGCGACGGGGCAAATCGAAGTTCATTTGCACCAATTGCGCGATTTTGCAGACGGGCGGTACCGGCGGGTAGACGACCGCCCCTTTGGTGGTGGGCCCGGCATGGTGTTACTGGCTGAGCCCTTGGCCAAAGCCGTTGAATTCATCTGGCAACAACGCGCATCGGTATGCCCCGTTGTACTTTTTACTCCTGAGGGCGCCACATTGAACCAGCAAGCCGTGGCGCATTGGGCCACAGCCAGTGGAGCCATTTTGGTTTGTGGTCGCTACGAAGGCGTCGATCAACGTTTTGTGGATACCTATGTAAGCCATCGCATCAGCCTAGGTGATTTCGTACTGTCGGGTGGTGAAGTGGCTGCCATGGCACTTCTGGACAGCATCGCACGGTTACAGGAGGGCGTGCTAGGGGACCAAGACAGCCACGCCATGGATAGTTTTGGACCACGCATCGACGGACTTCTTGATTGCCCCCATTTCACTCGCCCTCAGGTTTGGCGAGATCAAGTCGTGCCAGCGCCGCTGATGTCGGGTAACCATCGAGAAATAGAAGACTGGCGGACAGACCAGCGGCGTTCACGCACCAACGCATTGCGCCCGGACTTGCTGACTTCGCGTCGTATCCCATAGACATCGGAAATTGGTTATAATGGCGGGCTAACGATCCTCTGGTGGGCATCAAATTTGTGCCACTGCAAAACGCATGGGCACCTTCCTACTAACCCGCGCCGCCATGATCCGGAATGGAAAATCAATGAACTTAATTCAAATCCTTGAACAAGAAGAAATCGCCAGGCTAGGCAAAAAATTGCCAGACTTCTCTCCAGGCGACACCGTTATTGTTAACGTTAACGTGGTTGAGGGCACTCGCAAGCGTGTGCAGGCCTATGAAGGCGTGGTGATTGCCAAGCGCAACCGTGGTCTTAACAGTGGTTTTACAGTGCGTAAAATTTCCAATGGTGAGGGCGTTGAGCGTACCTTCCAAACTTACAGTCCGCTCATCGCAAGCGTTGAAGTCAAACGTCGCGGCGACGTTCGCCGTGCCAAGTTGTACTACCTGCGCCAGCGTAGTGGCAAGTCGGCCCGTATTAAAGAAAAACTCGACCATAAAAAGGCGCCCTCGAAAGCCTAAAGCACAAATCGTTTTTTCGATGAAAGCCGTTGACCCGCGTTGTGGGCAGCGGCTTTTTTTTTGAGTGGGTACCCAATCATGATCATTCCGGCATTCGATCCCCGCAAGGTCCCCGAGGTTGCACAATCCCGGCAGTTGCCACCCGTCCCCATGCATCGACTCACGGTAGAGGGCTTGGGTGCGCGGTTCGCATCGCCAGTTTCATGGCAACCTGAGATACGGGCTGAAGCGACTTTTTCGAACCGACCGGCCGTACAGGCGGCGGTGTTAATTGGAATAGTGAACAGGGCGCGCCCTACGGTATTGCTTACGCAACGAACCTCTCATTTGTCCACCCACGCCGGGCAGATTGCGTTTCCTGGCGGCAAGGTAGATAGCGGTGATTCTGACGCCATCAATGCGGCATTGCGTGAAACCCATGAAGAAACTGGTCTGCTGCCCCATAGCATTCGCGTACTTGGGCACTTACCTATCTACACCACAGGCACCAATTTTTTTGTCACCCCGGTGGTAGGGGTGATCCAACCTGGATTTAGCTTAATACCCAATGCCCAAGAGGTAGAGGATGTTTTCGAAGTCCCGTTGGACTACTTGATGAATCCCCAAACCCATAAACGCCATGAATTGACATGGGACGGGAACACGCGCCATTGGTATTCCATTCCCTATTTCGAACAACAAGCACAAGGTGGCACTGAGCGGTATATTTGGGGTGCCACGGCAGGAATGCTAAGAAACCTCTATCATTTTCTCGTCGCCTAAAGCCGTTGGACTTGTGAATGTTGGTAAGGTGTACCATTTGGATAGGCCATTGCGGGAGTCTGATGACATGAGTTTTTTTTCCATTCTGATCGCCTTGCTGCTAGAGCAAATTCATCCCTTAGGTAGGCAACATCCACTGCGGCTATGGATAACGGGTTTGGTTGTTGCAATCAGAAAGAACTTTGACGCGGGCAAGCCGTCTCAGGCGGCCTTGATTTGGTGCTTAATAGTCGTGGCCCCTGCCTTGGCGGTGGTGCTTGTGCAATGGGGTTTGGACCAGTTGTTGGGATGGCCCTTTGTGGTGGCCTGGAACATTTTGGTATTGCACCTAACATTAGGCTTTAGGCAGTTCAGTTTTCATCTGACGGGTATTCGAAAGGCACTGGATGAAGGAAACGAAGGCAAGGCTCGTGAGTTATTGGCCACCTGGCGCGACCTGGATACGCGCGACTTTAGTCGTGGTCAGATTTACCTTCGCGTGATGCAGGCCTCTACATTGGCCACCCACAGAACTGTTTTCGGTGTGTTCTTTTGGTTTGCTGTTTTGGCCTCCCTGGGCTTAGGTCCGGCAGGTGCAATCATGTACAGGTTTGCCGATCTGGGTTATCGTCTGAGCCAGCGTTCTGGTGCCCAGGATGCGCAGGCCAGTTTGCCTGTACGCGATCTGTTTACACGAGCTTGGGCTTGGATAGACTGGGTACCAGTAAGGATGACCGCTATCAGCTTTGCGATGGTGGGGAACTTTGAAGAAGTAGTAGATAAATGGCGCTCGCAGCCACCTGGTAATCCGCACGACCCGGTGGGCACCAACGAAGCGCTGTTGTTGGCGACGGCCTTTGCTGCGGTCAACCTTGCCACAGCGGATACGCCCATTACTGGTTCTGGTTCAGACCAGACGACTGACTTTGGGGTCAGTGAGCCTTTCGCTGACACGCAAATCCGTAGTCGGTCTAACAAACCCTCACGCCCTAAGGAATCGGCACTGTCAATGTTAGAACTCAATCAAATGGTTGGTTTGATGTGGCGGGCTTTGTTGCTCTGGATGCTCACCTTGGCACTGCTTAGCGCGGCCAATGTGATGGGATGACCTTGGATTTCGCAAGTTTCTTCAACATTTAGAGACATTCTTTGGTCGTCTTTTCTTGAAAATATTCGGATTGGCTCCAATTCCTCCGCGATATTTAGGCGCTTTTTTGTAACCCACGTAGATTGCAGAACTATTTTTCTTTGATTGCGAGGAAGGACATGAGTACAACACTTACTGGAGGGTTTTTTCTTAGCCGGGGAGGTCTATGGCGAGTGTTTGCTGTGGTCGCTTTGGTGGTTGGCTTCGTTTTGGCGGCAGGCGTGGTGAAGGCCCAGGGTCGGCCGGGTGTGGATTTTGCCGATTTGGTAGACCAGGTTGGACCGGCTGTTGTCAACATTCGAACCTTCGAAAAAACCAACCCCAAAGGAAGTCGAAATGGTGGGCCCGATGAGGACGTGCAGGAATTGTTGAGACGTCATTTTGGCGACCGCTTTCCACAACTACCCAGAATTGCGCCACCCTCATCCCCGCAAGCGCCACCCTCATCCCCGCAAGCGCAACCCGAGACCACTAGAGGGGTCGGTTCTGGATTTATTCTGACAGCAGATGGAATCGTCATGACCAATGCACACGTGGTGGAAGGTGCTGACGAGATACTGGTTACATTGACCGATCGTCGAGAGTTCAAGGCCAAGCTACTAGGTGCAGACAAGCGCTCGGATGTCGCGGTTTTGAAAATTGAAGCCAGTCAACTGCCAACGGTGAAAGTTGGTGACAACAACCGCCTGCGGGTCGGGGATTGGGTATTGGCAATCGGCTCGCCGTTCGGTCTGGACAATACGGTCACCGCTGGTATTGTGAGCGCCAAGCAACGTGACACGGGTGACTTTTTGCCCCTGATTCAGACCGACGTAGCGATCAATCCCGGAAATTCGGGTGGCCCTTTGATCAATCTGAAAGGTGAAGTTGTAGGGATCAACAGTCAGATTTATTCCAGATCCGGTGGATTTATGGGTATATCGTTCTCCATTCCAATAGATGAGGCGATTCGAGTAGGCGACCAGCTCCGTGTGAGTGGTCGGGTGGTACGCGGGCGCATAGGGGTGGAAATAGAGCGTGTGACCAAGGAACATGTGGAGCTGCTGGGCTTACCAAAGGCACAGGGTGCGTTGGTAAAAGGTGTTCAGTCGGGTTCGGTCGCTGCGTCCGCAGGTGTGATGGCGGGAGATGTGATCATTAGGTTTGACGGAAAGCCGGTTGAAAATGCCAGCGATCTGCCCCGTTTGGTCGGTGGGACCAAACCAGGGACAAAAGCCACAATCACTGTTATTCGCAAAGGCGTTAGCAAGGACTTGGCGATTACTGTCGCTGAAATGGCACCCGACAAAGTGCAGACAGCGGCGGCTCAAAGTAATAAGGAAAAATCTGTTGCCGGACACGCAATGCTTAACAACTTGGGCGTGGCAGTATCAGATCTGAGCGCTGCACAGCGTTCACAACTGCAACTCAAACACATCGGCGTACGGGTGGAGTCTGTACGCGGACCCGCGGCTCGAGCCGGTTTGCGCGCGGGCGATGTTTTGCTGAATGTTGCCGGGGCTGAAGTTGCAAGCGTCAGGGAGTTGGAAAATGTCTTATCCAAGCATGACAAAAACAAAGCCCTGTCCGTGCAGTTTTTAAGGGACGATTGGACCCGACACGTCACCATCACTCCCTGACAAGCTGCTAAGGCCCAATGCACGGTGCATTTTTCAGGTTTTGCTCATTCAGTGCATTACAAGTGTTAACAAGCTGTGTATAACATACCAGAGAAAAGACTGTATGTTACGAATTCCACCTAGGTACCCTGTATTGCCCGGGTTTATTCTCTACAATGCGGTTCCAACGATCGCAGTTGCCAAAGATTGTTGGTTCAGGGCGCGTCAGATGTGGCGTGCCCTTTTTTTTGAAACCCTTTGTAGCCTTATTTTGAATTCCTGCACGCGTCGATGAATCACATCCGAAACTTTTCGATCATTGCCCATATTGATCATGGCAAATCTACGCTCGCAGACCGAATTATTCAGCGTTGTGGGGGCTTGCAGGACCGTGAAATGCAGGCGCAGGTCCTTGACTCAATGGATATTGAGAAGGAGCGGGGCATTACCATCAAGGCGCAAACGGCTGCTTTGCAATACAAGTCGAAAGACGGTAACACCTATAACTTGAATTTGATTGATACCCCGGGCCATGTCGACTTCTCCTACGAAGTTAGCCGCTCGCTCAGCGCCTGTGAGGGTGCCCTGTTGGTAGTCGATGCCAGCCAAGGGGTTGAGGCCCAAACCGTGGCCAATTGTTACACCGCACTCGAGTTGGGTGTTGAGGTGATCCCCGTGTTAAACAAAATGGATCTGCCCAACGCGGATCCGGACAACGCAAAGACAGAAATAGAAGACGTGATTGGCATTGACGCCACCGACGCCATTCCTTGTTCGGCCAAAACAGGGATGGGCGTGGACGAAATTTTGGAGGCCGTGATCACCAAAATTCCAGCGCCCAAAGGTGACCCTAAAGCTCCTTTGCGGGCCATGATTATTGACAGCTGGTTTGACAGCTATGTCGGGGTCGTCATGTTAGTTCGGGTGGTGGATGGCCGTCTTGCCAAAGGAGATCGCATCAGCTTGATGGCCTCACAAGCGAATTTTGAGGCGACCAAACTAGGTGTTTTTACTCCGCACAACGTCGAGCGGCCCAGCCTTGAAGCGGGTGAGGTGGGGTACATCATTGCAGGCATCAAGGAGTTGCAGGCGGCACGCGTGGGCGACACTGTCACCGTCATCCGTCACGGGATGCCCTCGGTCACGGCTACAAAGGCACTGCCAGGCTTTAAGGAGATCCAACCGCAGGTGTTTGCGGGGCTGTACCCCACCGAGGCCAATCAATACGAAGCCCTTAGAGATGCATTGGAAAAACTCAAACTCAACGATGCCTCGCTGCACTATGAGCCTGAGGTGTCGCAAGCGCTGGGTTTTGGTTTTCGATGTGGGTTCCTTGGGTTGTTGCACATGGAAATTGTGCAAGAGCGGCTAGAGCGCGAATTTGACCAAGACCTAATTACCACCGCTCCCAGCGTGGTTTATGAAGTACAGATCCAAGGCGGGAGTGTTCTCAAGGTTGAGAATCCCGCCAAAATGCCTGAAGTTGGGCGATTGGTTGAAATACGTGAACCCATTGTGACGGTCCATCTGTACATGCCTCAGGAATATGTCGGTGTGGTGATGACACTGGTCAACCAAAAGCGGGGCGTGCAAATGAATATGGCGTATCACGGGCGTCAGGTGATGCTGACCTACGAGATGCCCTTGGGTGAAATCGTGCTTGATTTTTTTGACAAGCTCAAATCGGTCAGCCGTGGCTATGCCTCCATGGATTACGAGTTCAAAGAATACCGCGCATCAGACGTGGTCAAGGTAGATATTTTGCTCAATGGCGAGCGGGTCGATGCCCTGTCCATCATTGTTCACAGAGCCCAATCTGCCTATAGGGGCAGGGCCGTGGTTGCAAAAATGCGTGAGGTTATTTCGCGCCAGATGTTTGATGTCGCTATACAAGCGGCTATCGGTGGCAATATCATTGCGCGCGAAACCATCAAGGCCTTGCGCAAGAACGTGATCGCCAAATGCTATGGGGGTGATATCTCGCGCAAGCGCAAGCTGCTGGAAAAGCAGAAAGCCGGAAAAAAGCGCATGAAGCAAATCGGCTCCGTTGAAGTTCCACAAGAGGCCTTTTTGGCCATATTGCAGGTTGAAGATTGATGCAAGTTCTTACATCGCTTATTTTGGCTGCCTTTGTTGGCTACGCGCTTTCGTTTTATTTTGGAGTCATTGAGGGCAATTTGCCGCTGATGTTGTTCGTTGCGGTTTGTGTGACCGGACTGTACTGGCTTGCCGAAAAGTTCTATTTTTTACCTCAACGAAGGCAGCAAGCGCGTAGTAGCGTTGGACAGGCGCAATCGCGAAAGTCCAGCCTTAGTGCGCAAGGCATTGAGAAATTTGACGCTGACCTGGTGCAGTTGGAGCAGCATGCCCTGCGCCAGCCCTGGTGGTTGGATTGGACTGCAGGCTTGTTCCCGGTCATTTTGGTGGTATTTTTGTTACGCTCTTTCGCTTTTGAACCATTCAAAATTCCTTCCAGTTCCATGGTTCCCACGCTCTGGGTGGGAGATCTTATTCTGGTAAACAAGTACCACTACGGAATTCGCTTACCCATCCTGAACACCAAATTGACAGACGGTGTACCGCCGGCCAGAGGTGACGTTATGGTGTTTCGCTACCCACCTGATCCGACCAAGGACTACATTAAACGGGTGGTGGGACTGCCAGGGGATGAAGTTTCGTACCTCAATAAGATATTGACCGTGAATGGACAGCTTGTTTCCAAGTCCGTCAACCCGGACTTTTTTGACGAGGATACCGGTCAGTATTACAAGGAATTCGCAGAAGGGCTAGGCGCACAACCACACCGCCTTTTGAACGACGTACGAAGACCGGCCTTGGTTGATGGACCGTTTGAATTTCCACAAAAAGACAGCTGCCGTTACTCGCTGGAGGGAGTGGTTTGCCGAGTTCCGCTGGGGCACTACTTTATGATGGGTGATAATCGCGATAACTCTTTAGATTCAAGGTATTGGGGATTTGTCCCCGATGCTAACATCGTGGGCAAGGCTTCGTTGATTTGGATGAACTTCAGTCACATTAATCGGATCGGGACTCTCAAGTGAGATACAATTTAATCGCTATGAACCAACGCAACTCCATGAACAAAACTCAGTCTTCACAACTGGGCGCATCATTGTTGGGAAGTATTTTTTACCTTTTCATTTTTGTGCTGGTGATAGGTTTGGTAGTCAAAGTTTCGCCGTCGGTGATCGAATATTTTTCGATTCAGCAAACGGTAAAAAAGCTTAGTTCTACCCCCACCGTCGAGCGTGCACGCGCTGGCTTTGACCAAGCAGCCAGGGTCGATAGCATCACTTCCATTTCGGGTCGTGACTTGGATATTCTGAACGAAGGCGCTTCCTTAGATATTCGGTTTGCCTATCGCAAAGAGATCAAGCTCGTTGGCCCCGTATCGCTTGTGATCGATTACGCCGGTGGCTCAAAGTAATTGAGCGACAGTGAGTTGCAAGCCCTGCAGGCGCGGCTGGGGCACTCTTTTAGCAAGCAGCAGTTACTCATTCAAGCGCTAACCCATAGAAGTTTCTCGGCTGATCATAACGAGAGGCTGGAGTTCTTAGGCGACGCAGTGCTTAATCTTGCCATTGCGGGTTTGCTATATGAGCGGCTCGGAACCCGAGATGAGGGCGATTTGTCCAAAGTCAGGGCCTCCCTGGTACGGCAGCAGTCACTCTACGAATGCGCAACTAAACTTGGTTTGTCCAAACTGTTGCGACTAGGTGCTGGAGAAGTTCGAACCGGTGGCAAGACGAGGCCTTCCATCTTGGCAGATGCGCTTGAGGCATTGTTTGGTGCGATCTATTTAGATGCCGGATACCCTGCCGCTCAAGGTGTAATCAGGCAACTATTTAGCCAGGTGCGATTTGATGCACAACTCGTCTCGGTGGCAAAAGACGCCAAGACCGAGTTACAAGAGCGAATGCAAAAACTTAAAAAACCCTTGCCAAGCTACCAGGTCATTGGTACCGAGGGGGCAGCCCATCTACAACGGTTCCGTGTTCTTTGCACCATCGGTGACCCAGTACAAACGGCGCAGGGCCAGGGCACTTCAAGGCGAGAAGCAGAACAGGCCGCCGCATTGGGTATGCTTGGACTACTCGGACTGCGCCCAGACGAGCCCATGTTGGATGGCACACCTACCAAGGTCTAAATCCCAACAACAACCTACAACCGACGCCAACTTGCCCACAAACATGCCATCTAACACGTCAATCCCGGCTGGAGATACCCCAGTGATGCCACCGCAGCGTTGTGGGCTAGTGGCGATTGTCGGGCGACCCAACGTGGGGAAATCGACCCTTGTTAACGCGCTGGTAGGGCAAAAGATTAGCATCACATCGAGCAAGGCACAAACCACGCGGCACCGCATTACGGGTGTGGTGACCAAGGGCCTTTCGCAATATGTGTTTGCAGATACCCCTGGCTACCAGACGCAATATGGTGCTGCCTTGAATAAGTCCCTCAACAAGGCCGTACTGGGCGCGGTAAGCGACGTGGACTTGGTGCTTTTGGTCGTTGAGTCGGGCAAATGGAATGATGCGGATCGCCGCGTGCTTCGTTTGGTCTCGGACAACGTACCGGTGGTATTGGTCGTCAATAAACTCGACTTGATCAAGCGTCGCGAAACCTTAATGCCCTGGCTACAGTCGGTGCAGGAGGAGGGGAAATTTGCCGAAGTGGTTCCCATGTCGGCGACCAGCCCTAAAGATGCCGATCGACTGCTGGGCATATGCGAACCCTATTTGAAAGAGCAGGCCTGGTGGTACGGAGCCGATGAGTTAACCGACAAAAGCGAAAAATTTCTTGCGGCTGAAATTGTCCGGGAGAAACTTTTTCGCTTGACCGGTGACGAGTTGCCGTACACCTCCACGGTAATCATTGAAAAATTTGAAGAAGAGCCGGCTCACGGTGAAGCGTCCCGTATGCTGCGAATTGCCGCCACTATTGTTGTGGAGCGCGACGGACATAAGGCGATGGTGATAGGCGCGGGGGGTGAAAAGATCAAACGCATAGGTACCGATGCTCGCCGCTCGCTAGAAACGCTGATGGATGCCAAGGTTTTTTTGGAGGTTTGGGTCAAGGTGCGCTCGGGCTGGGCCGATGATGAAGCCAAACTTCGCACCTTTGGCTACGAGTAGGATGTCTCGTCATGGCGGTTAGGCGCATCTCCTCTGAGCCTGGCTTCGTCCTGCACCACTATGACTGGAGCGAATCCAGTCTGATTCTGGATGTATTCACTCGGCAATTCGGGCGCTTAACGGTGGTGGCAAAAGGCGCAAAAAGGCCAAGTTCCAACTTTCGTTCGGTTTTGCTGCCGTTGCAAAAGCTCGCCCTCAGTCTGTCTGGGCGTGAGGAGGTGCTCACACTGCGCTCGGCGGAATGGGTTGGAGGTTATCCCATGCCCAGTGGCCGGGCACTGATGGCTGGCCTTTACCTGAATGAGTTGCTCATGCGCTTGGTGCCACGAGAGGACGAAAGCAGCGCTTTGTTCGATGCTTATGACAAGTGCGTCATGACGATTGCAACCCAAGGTGATGAAATGGTTGAATGTGCATTGAGAGCATTTGAGTTTCTATTGCTGCGCCAGTGTGGCGTTTTACCTGCGTTGGGGTTGGAAACCATCAACCAGTCTCCAGTTGTGGCAGATCAATTCTATGCCTTGCAAGCTGAAGTGGGCCTGACCCGCGCGTCTCCCGGCGATGCAACGGCGCTGCAAGGGGATTTATGCCTGCGACTTGCGCAATGGCTTGAAGGGCAGTATTTGGTGGATTTTGCTGGGTTGATGCACACCTGTGCGGGTGCGATGACGCCTTTAAAGTTGCAATTGCGCCCACTTTTATTGCAACACGCTGGCGTGGATCAGTTTCGTACCCGTGCGATGGCTAGGCAGCTCGCGGCGGTGTGACACAATTGGCTATCGATTACGCGTTGTGTCGCCTATGTTTGTTCAAAATCACCCCAATTATCCGTCTCCCCCCGCTGGCCCCACTGCGGTGTCAGTGAATGTGAATAAAGTCGCATTGCTGCGCAACGCTAGGCATCTACAGATTCCTAGTGTGACGCGGGCAGCGGAACAAGTTTTACAAGCCGGGGCGCATGGCATTACCGTTCACCCGCGCCCTGACGAGCGGCACATCCGCCCCTCGGATGTTCGTGAACTGGCCGCATTAATGAAGGATTGGCCGAATTGCGAATTCAATATTGAAGGCAATCCAACGCAAAACCTGATGCCCTATATCGAGGCTTATGCGCCGCACCAATGCACCTTTGTGCCCGACCAAGAGGGTCAGTTGACCAGTGACCACGGCTGGCGTCTAGATCGGGAAGATGACCGCTTAGGGCCCTTGATTGAACGTGCTAAGCGCTGTGGGTCACGGGTGAGTCTCTTTGTGGACGCGGATCCGGCGATGATGCCTGTGGCTGCCGGTCTGGGTGCTGACCGCGTGGAGCTGTACACCGAGCCCTATGCCCGTGCCTTTGAAAGCGGTGTTTTCGACAACGTGCTCGCCCAATACCGCCAAAGCGCACAGGCGGCACAAAGCGCTGGGTTGACCGTGAACGCGGGCCACGACTTGAACCTTGCCAACTTACCGATTTTTTTGGTGGGGTGCGGGTGTATCAGCGAGGTGTCCATTGGCCACGCCTTCGTTGCGGATGCGCTCGAACGGGGCTATAGCAACGCGGTTCGTGCCTACCTTGTGGCTGCAAATTCCACGGCATCTGGGCTTATGGGTAAACCCTCGCAAGCATGATTTACGGAATTGGCACAGACATTGCTGACATTTCGCGCATCCGCGCAGCCTATGAACGCCAAGGCGAGCGCTTCGTTGCGCGCATATTAGGGCCGAACGAACAAATGGTGTGGCGCGACCGCAGCAACCGGTGGGCCGACCGGGGCTTACGATTTCTAGCAACGCGATTTTCGGCCAAAGAAGCCTTTAGCAAAGCCATAGGCCTTGGAATGCGTATGCCTATGGCCTGGTCGCGATGCGAAATCCTTAACAACCCAAGCGGTAGACCGTCAATTGAACTGAATAACGATTTGAAAACGTGGTTTGACGCCTTGTCGCTTCGGGCATGGGTCACCATTAGCGATGAAGCCAACTACGCGGTTAGCTTTGTTGTCGTAGAACGTGATGCTCAACCCCATTTATCAAGCTTCTGAGGAACCTTTATGCACGCCCCCTTGTTTATTGATGTTGCTGGGCTGACCCTGACCAAGAAGGATGTGCGCCGTTTGCAGCATCCTCTGGTGGGTGGGCTGATACTGTTTGCGCGCAATTGGCAGAACAGGGAGCAACTGACCCAGCTGTGCCTTTCAATTAAGGACGTGCGTGACGATTTGATTATTTCGGTGGACCACGAAGGCGGTCGTGTACAGAGATTCAAATCCGACGGTTTCACGGTATTGCCGCCTATGGCAAGCTTGGGCCGGGCGTGGATGATGCAAGACAAGGCGCAACAGGCCCACGGGCATGCAGCGATGACGGCACTGAACAAGGCTACCGCCTGCGGCTATGTGCTAGGAGCAGAACTAAGAGCCTGTGGCGTCGATTTAAGCTTTGCGCCCGTGCTCGATTTGGATTATGGGGCCAGTGGTGTCATTGGCGACCGTGCCTTCCATTCAGATCCTGTGGTGGTGACTTTGCTTGCAAAGGCGCTTATGCAAGGATTGCTTCAAAGTGGCATGGCCCATTGCGGCAAACACTTTCCAGGGCACGGGTACGTGATCGCGGATTCCCACGTTGATATTCCTATCGATACGCGGTCCCTAACCAAAATTCTTAAGGCAGATGCAGCGCCCTATGGGTGGCTGTCGGCCAGCCTGTGTGGTGTGATGCCAGCGCATGTGGTGTATCCAAAGGTGGATTCCAAACCCGCCGGGTTTTCATCACGTTGGTTGAACGACATCTTACGCAGTCGCCTAGGGTTTAACGGCGCAATATTCAGTGATGACCTCAGCATGGCGGGTGCACGTTGTGTGGATGGTCGCCAATTGGACTTTACCGAGGCTGCTGTTTTGGCTTTAAACGCAGGTTGTGATCTGGTGTTGTTGTGTAACCAAAGCGTGGGTGACACAAGCGCCATTGATGCGCTTCTAGACGGTCTGGATCAGGCGCAGGCCAATCTCTCTTGGCTGCCTAACCCTTTAAGCGAAGAACGCCGCCAGTCTTTGTTACCCTGCACGCCCGCGCTGGACTGGGACAGCTTGATGGTGAGCTCCAACTACATGCAGGCCTTGGATTTATTGATTTAGTCCCTTTGACCCCCGCAGCCCCTCTTTAACCAATCGCATCAGCACTTTGCCTCTGGAGCATGGCCATCGCTTTGGCGATGGTGGGACGCAGTTGACGGCGATCACAAATGAGGTCGACGGCGCCTTGTTTTAACAAAAATTCTGCGCGCTGAAAGCCCTCGGGGAGGGTGACCCTAACGGTTGATTCAATAACCCTAGGACCTGCAAATCCGATCAAGGCTTTGGGTTCGGCGATGACCAAGTCACCCATAAAAGCAAAACCTGCACTTACGCCGCCCATGGTTGGATCAGTGAGTACACTAATGTAGGGCAGGCCTCGTTTTGCAAGCCGCGTGAGGGCAGCGTTGGTCTTGGCCATCTGCATCAGGCTTAACAGCCCTTCTTGCATACGGGCACCCCCTGTGGCCGTAAAGCATACAAAGGGTACTTTCTGATCAATAGCAGTATGTACCGCACGTACAAAACGTTCGCCCACAACGGAGCCCATACTTCCGCCCATAAATTCAAACTCAAAGCAAGCAACAACCAGCTCTATGCCCATCACGGTACCGCCCATGGCAATCAAGGCATCGGTTTCACCGGTGTTCTCAAGGGCTTCCTTGAGGCGTTCGGGGTATTTGCGGCTATCCTTGAATTTCAGCGGGTCAATCGGCAGCACTTCTTGACCAATTTCAAAGCGCCCCTCTGTATCAAAAAACGCGTCCAGACGGCTTCTGGCAGAGATCCGAAGGTGATGGCCACAGTTAGGACATACATTTAGGCTTTGTTCCAGGTCCGGCTTGTAGAGCACGGATTCACATCCGTTGCATTTGACCCATAGGCCCTCTGGCACACTTCGACGATCAGCAGGATCGGTTTGTTTGATTTTCGGGGGCAGTAATTTTTCAAGCCAAGACATCGACGAACTCCTTGAGGGTTGCATTGTAATGGGTGGTGTCAGTGTACTTCTCTACCATCGATGGTCGATCCGCGTGTTCAGCGTTGAACGGCTGCAACAAACGCCTGCATTTTTTCAAGATCTTTTATTCCCTTACTGGCTTCAATGCCTGAACTCACATCCACCGCAAACGACAGGCAACGTGGCGCGATCAGGTCAATACCTTGGCGAACATTGCCTGCGTGAAGCCCCCCGCTAAGAATGATGTGTCGTGAAAGAGAGGAGGGAAGTAGATTCCAGTCAAAACTTGTCCCGCTACCTCCGAACTGGTGCGAATGGCTGTCAAGCAACAGTGCGGTCGCATGGGGGTGATAGTTTTGATCAAGCAAGTTCGCTACCTGCTCTTGGGTATCGTTGGAGGAAATCCTAACCGCGCGTATATAGGGGCGCGCAAATTGCTCGCAAAACGCCGCCGGCTCGTCTCCATGAAACTGCAAAAGGGCATGTGGAACACGCGCGAGGATTTCTGTTACCAACCGGGCGTCCGGGTTCACAACAAGCATGACCGGCGTGACAAAAGGGGGCAATAGCGCAGCCAATGCTTGAGCGTGGGCTACTGACACCGCACGAGGACTTTTCTCGTACAGCACGAACCCGACCGCATCGGCCCCTGAAACCACTGCATCGGTCAGGTCGGACGAGCGTGTGATGCCACACATTTTGATTCTGGTTCGTGCAACAGCGGCATTCATGGGATACCTCGTTTTAGCTCAGGCCAATAGCCAGTGAAATCCATGATCCTTGTCGGGGATGCCCCAGTGAGGAGCGTACCGAGGCCCTAAAAAGTACAAACCATCGGCAGAAAACGTGGGAGCTGCCAACTGCCTAGATTTACTCACCATAACGTGCCGCAACCAGTCCGTATCGCAGCGCCCGTCGCCAACCATTAACAAACATCCCATGATGTTGCGAATCATGTGGTGTAAAAAGGCATTGGCTTCAAAATCAAAACGATAGTAGCAACAGTCACTTTGAGGAAACCGCGCGATATCCAGGCGCAGCATATTTTTAATGGGTGAGAGTGCCTGACACTGCGACGCGCGAAATGCACTGAAATCGTGTTCCCCTAGCAGCAGGTCTGCCGCCGCTCTCAATCGGTCAAAATCGAGTGGGCGAAAACTCCAACCTACACGCCCCATTTCCAAACCGGGTCTAACGGCTGACTGTTTGAGCAAATACACGTATCGTCGGCTCAAGGCTGAAGATCGACTGTGAAAATCATCGGAAACCGCCACGGCCCATTGAACTGCAATGTCACGGGGGAGGTTTGCATTGGTGCCTCTGACCCAGGACTGCATTTTGCGGGTAGCCATCGGGTCAAAGTGGACCACTTGAAGGCAGGCGTGAACCCCTGCATCCGTGCGCCCCGCACATGAAACCCTTACTGTATGTCCCGCAACGCCTTCAAGGGCAAGCTCCAGCTGGTCTTGCACCGTCTGTGCTGACGGTTGGCTTTGCCAACCCTGGTAGGGTGCGCCAAAGTAGCTAAGTCCTAAGGCAACCCGCATAACGGGAGCTGCCTTAGGCGAGCTGATCGAGCAGGGCTTGAGCCTGTGTCTTGGTCTTTTCATCGCCCCCGGTTAAAACGTCTCTTAACATTTTTCTTGCATTTTCATAGTCTCCAAGCGCTTTGTATTCCTGTGCCAAAGCGAGTTTGGTTAGCCATGGATCCATTAAGGATTCGGATTCTGCTGTACGTACGGCTGCAGAGGGTGGAGTGCTCAGATCCAAAGACATTGAACTCAAGTCAAAATCCAACGGTGCTCGAACGGTAGGTAACGGTTTAGGTTCCGAAACAACGGCTGTATTCGGTCTACTGGCTTGCTGGTGTGACGCGGGATTGGTACTCTGGGAAATTTTGGAGTTGGAGAATCCAGAGTGGCCTCCTTGCGACGATGTACTTGCATCATTCTCAAACCAAATTGAACGCTCAGACGCGGGGGCTTCAAGGGTACGTGGGGATAAAGAAGATAGAGAAGATAGAGAAGATAGAGACCCACCGCTTAATTGTGAGTTAGATTCATGTTCAGACGCGTCTGCCGAAGTCTTGACGTTCGATTGCAATACTTTGCGCAAATCATTGGCTCGTAGCCATTCTGGGTCGGATGGCTCGGTCAAATTCTGGAGCTTTGTGTACAGTTTTTCGAACTCGTTCGACTCACCGTGCTTCGCATATAGCTCTAGGAGTTTGAGCGGGATGGCAAGCCGTGTGGGCTGTAGCACCATGGCATCCTTAAGAATCTCTTCAGCTTGCATATCGCGCCCGTAGGCGAGGTAAACGTCAGCTTCTGCAATGGGGTCGATGTCAGTTGCGCTTCCTAACTGTGTTGTTGAGTAGGCATCCGTTGTTGATGCCTTGGTTGACATTTGGGTATCGACTATTTGGCCACCGCTTTCGGCAAAAAAAGAATCTTGGCTTAACCGAGAATCTGCAAAAGCGCTATCTTCGCTGTCTTTGGTAGGGGACTTTTGGCGCATGCGTCGGAAATACAAAAGACCGCCCAAAGCAATGAGCATACCTCCTGCTATGGGCGGCAATAAGGGGTTGTCGAGTAACTCTTTGAAAAAGCTGCTTGGCTCTTCTTGAGATGGCGCTGCTACTACTGCTACCGCCGGCACGACAGTCGATGTGACCGGCGCAATGGTTGCCTTAGCTTCGGCACTATCGGCGACGAGTGAAGTGCCTAACGGTTGGGATACTGCTGGAGTTGCCAGAGTGGGAGAGGAGGCGGCATTGATCACCGGAGCGACTTCGGCAGCGATTTTTTTGAGTTCCGCTAAATTCTCTTTCAGGTTTTCACGTCGGGCGGCATCCTCTTTCGCTTGAAGATTTTCTGCCAGTTGTTTCTCTTTGGATTTTGAATCTTTATCAGGTGACGCTAGCTGCAACTTATCGGGCTGAGTGGCAGCGCTTTTTTTGTCCGCAACCTTTGCTTCAACCTTTCCGCTAGCGTTAAGCCTATCAGAGCTTGTATCTGCTGCCTTGGCACTTTCCGCTAATCGACGTTTGTATTCATCAAAATTTTTGGTCTCTACGGCTACTATTTTTCGCGCTTCGGAACTCGTTTTTTGGGTCACCTGGTCAATCGATGGGACATTCAATACAGCCCCAGCGCGTACTAAATTGACATTCCCGTTAATAAAAGCATCCGGGTTGGCTTGCACTAACGCAACCAGCATTTGATCGAGTGAAATGCCTGCCGGTCTCAAACTTTCTGCAATTCCGCCAGCCGTCATACCTCGGGCAACAGTAACCCGCTTAAGTTCCGTGGTGGGCGCTTTGGGCTTTTCTTGGACCGGCAATTTTTGAACCGCCGATACGGCATTTTCCGATGTCGGTGTGACAGCAATCTCTGGTGCTTTGTTCGGAGCAGAGTTAGGGGCGTCGACACCCGCGAACTTGACTGCCGCTGGTTCGATCTTGCGATTCAGATCAGGGGGATCAAGTAGCAAGGCGTAGTCACGGACAACCCGACCGGAGGACCATGTGGCTATTACGACCAGATTGACGAAAGGATCGTTTACCACGCCTTGGGTCACAATCCGAACAAATTGCTTGCCGTCAGCCGTTTTTTGTACACTGACGTCAGCACCTACCAAGCTCGGATGGTATTCAATGCCCAACGATGAAAAAACGTTGGGGCTAGCCACGCTTGCCTTTAACGAGGAAGATTCTGCCACTGTCGCCTCTAACACCGGGATGTCAACCGATAGACGCTCGCCCATATACGAGGTGTTACTTGCCTTGCCTAATGCCAAAGCAAAGCTGCTAACAGGAACCAACGCGATCAAAGCTGCCAATGCGCATGCCCGTAGTACATACTTTGATAAGCCTGAGTAATCTGAGGGGCCTACAGTTGCTAACATTATTCGATTTTCCATATGCCTTCTCATCAATGTGTGCTTTTTAGAGGTCGGGGAGTTCAAATTAGAACATAGGATTGCATGCTCTGTAAATGCTCATACGACTAATTTGGTTGCTATCGGTCTATTAGTATCCGAAGCATTCTGCGCAAGGGTTCGGCTGCACCCCAAAGCAATTGATCGCCTATTGTAAAAGCGCCCAGATACTCTGGACCCATAGCAAGTTTCCTAATACGACCAACTGGGATTGACATTGTGCCAGTGACCTGAACGGGGGTGAGGCCAGCGAGGGTCGCTTCTTTGGTGTTGGGAATCACTTTGACCCATGCGTTGTCGTTTGCAATGAGGCCTTCAATTTCGTCAAGTGGTACGCTCTTTTTGAGCTTGAATGTGAGCGCTTGGCTGTGGCAGCGCATAGTACCCACGCGCACGCAAAATCCGTCGACTGGCGTTGCAGGTGTTCCGAATTGCTCGCCTTGCCCAAGGATCTTGTTGGTCTCGGCGCTGCCTTTCCATTCTTCCCGGCTCACGCCGTTGCCCATGTCTTTGTCTATCCAGGGAATTAACGACCCTCCCAATGGCGCGCCAAACTGGGTGGTTTCGTGGGCCGACATACCTTGTTGATGCGCCAAGACCTTACGGTCAATTTCCAAAATGGCAGATTTTGGGTCATCCAGCAAAGATTTGACTTCTGCGTTGATGCTGCCAAATTGATTTAGCAGCTCTCGCATATGTTGAGCACCGCCGCCCGATGCGGCCTGGTAGGTCATGGTGGACATCCACTCGACCAGTCCCGCTTTGTACAGCGCTCCGACCCCCATCAACATGCAACTGACGGTGCAATTGCCGCCTATCCAGTTGTTGCTGCCTTTTTGTAGGGCGGTTTGGATAACTGGAAGGTTGACAGGATCCAGAACGATGATGGCGTCCTGGCTCATGCGAAGTGTTGATGCAGCATCTATCCAATGCCCGTTCCAACCCGCACAGCGTAGCTTAGGGAATATGTCACTGGTGTAGTCACCACCCTGAGCGGTGATGATGATGTCACACTTTTTGAGGGCATCGACATTGAAAGCGTCTTGCAAACGGGCTTCATTTTTGGCCCACGACGGGGCTTGACCACCTGCGTTTGACGTTGAAAAAAACACGGGCTCAATGAGATCAAAGTCTTTTTCGGACTGCATGCGATCCATTAGTACAGAACCCACCATACCTCGCCAACCGACCAACCCCACTACATTTCCGACTTTCATTTGCATGTCCTTTCGTATGCGTATCGACCCAAATTTAACGAGAGTGTGACCAATAAGGCAATCACTACGACTTTTGGCCCGGCTCGCCAAGCCGGGAAGGGCACGACGAACCGAGCTGAATCAGCTTTTAATGGTTGTCTTTTTGGAAGCAGCGCGCGCACTACCCTTCGGTGCGAAACCAAGGGTGGTCAGGAGCGAAACAGAATAGACGGCGGACTGCATAGCCTGATTTTACATGAAGGAATTACAGTGCTCTGACAACCGCGTCACCCATCTCTTGGGTACCCACTTTGGTGGTGCCTTGGCTGTAAATATCGGCCGTACGCAAGCCCTGCTGCAACACTTTCTGAACCGCCGCCTCAATGCGCGAGGCGGCCTCGGCCTGGTTGAGGCTAAAGCGCAGCATCATGGCCACGCTCAAAATGGTAGCCAGTGGGTTGGCAATGCCCTTGCCAGCGATATCCGGCGCGCTGCCGTGACTGGGTTCATAAAGCCCTTGATGTTTGGCATTTAAACTGGCTGAGGGCAACATACCGATGGATCCGGTCAGCATAGAGGCCTCGTCGCTCAAAATGTCGCCAAACATATTGCCGGTGACGATCACGTCAAAGTTTTTTGGCGCTTTCACCAGTTGCATGGCGGCGTTGTCCACGTACATGTGCTCAAGGGTGACATCGGGATAGGATTGGGCGACATCGCTAACGACTTCCTTCCAAAACTGAAAAGTTTCGAGTACGTTGGCCTTGTCGACACTGGTTACTTTTTTGTTGCGTTTTTGTGCCGCTTGAAACGCCACGTGGGCAATACGCTCAATTTCGGGGCGTGAGTAGCGCATGGTGTCAAACGCCTCCTCTGCACCTGGAAAATGCCCATCGGTAGCGATTCTGCGGCCACGGGGTTGGCCAAAATAGATATCACCGGTCAATTCGCGAATAATCAATATATCCAGTCCCGCGATCAGCTCGGGTTTTAAGCTGGAGGCATCGACCAGCTCTTTGTAGCAAACGGCGGGCCGGAAATTTGCGAACAAACTCAAATTTTTTCTCAGTCCTAAAATGGCCTGTTCAGGGCGCAGGTGTCTTTCCAGCGTGTCGTACTTCCAATCGCCGACCGCACCAA
Source organism: Burkholderiaceae bacterium (assembly GCA_040382935.1). Classification (GTDB taxonomy): domain Bacteria; phylum Pseudomonadota; class Gammaproteobacteria; order Burkholderiales; family Burkholderiaceae_C; genus JALQUL01. The sequence goes on along the minus strand of JBEIEP010000022.1, from coordinate 8,627 downwards.
ACAACACCGCGTCAGACTGCTGGGCCAAGCGCAATGTGGCCTCGGGCAGTGGGTGTCCGAAGGCTTCGTAGGCGGCACCCCCGACCAAGGCGGTTTCGGTCTCAAAGGCCATATCTAATGCGCCCAATACCTTGACCGCCTGAGCGACAATTTCAGTTCCGATGCCGTCGCCTGGGAGAATTGCGATTTTCATAATTTGAAGTGGTTGGATCTAGTGGGGTGCTTGCACCGTTGGTCGCTCAACGTTCCGATTCGACCAAGTGCACATGAGGACGTATGAGGCGTGTCAAACCGTGGTGATCAGTGTGTTGGCAAGCCAGGGCTTTTGGGCCAGGCGCGCCGCCTCAAATTGCTGGATTTTTTCTTTGTGTCTGAGGGTCAACCCGATGTCATCCAGCCCATTGATCAGGCAGTGCTTGCGAAACGGATTGACCTCGAACGCGATTTCTTCACCCTGTGGGCGCACCACGACTTGGCGTTCAAGGTCAATAGTGAGTTGGTAACCTGGAAAGGCTACACACTCATCAAACAACAACGAGACGAGCGAGTCGGCCAATACGATAGGCAGCAGCCCGTTTTTGAAACAGTTATTGAAAAAAATGTCGGCAAAACTTGGCGCTACGATGGCACGAAAGCCATATTGCTCTAGGGCCCAGGGCGCATGTTCTCGCGAGGAGCCACAACCAAAGTTTTTTCGAGCCAACAATATTGATGCGCCCTGGTAGCGGCTTTGGTTGAGCACGAAATCAGGGTTAAGTTTTCGGTCGCTGGCGTCCTGCCCCGGTTGGCCGATGTCTAGGTAGCGCCATTGGTCAAACAGATTGGGTCCGAAACCTGTTTTGCGTATGGACTTGAGGAACTGTTTAGGAATGATGGCGTCGGTATCGACGTTCTCTCGATCCATGGGCGCCACCAGCCCTTTGTGCATTCTGAACTGATTCATGATTCGAAAAATTAAATTAGTTTGCGGACGTCGACAAAATGCCCATGCACAGCCGCTGCAGCGGCCATCGCCGGGCTAACCAAGTGGGTGCGTCCGCCGTTTCCTTGGCGGCCTTCAAAGTTACGATTGCTGGTAGAGGCGCAACGTTCGCCCGCCTCAAGTTTGTCGGCATTCATCGCCAGGCACATGGAGCAACCGGGCTCGCGCCATTCAAAGCCTGCGCCTTTGAATATGGTATCCAGTCCCTCCTGTTCGGCTTGGGACTTGACCAAGCCAGACCCGGGAACAACCATGGCCAGACGCACATTGCCCGCCACTTTGCGGCCTAGCTTTTTAACTAGGTAGGCAGCCTCACGAATGTCCTCAATGCGGCTGTTGGTGCATGATCCAATGAAAACTTTATCCACAAATATGTCAGCAATGGCTTTGCCCGGCTCTAGTGCCATGTAATGCAATGCGCGTTCTATTGCAGTGCGCTTGCTGAGGTCTTTTTCCTTGTCGGGGTCCGGAATTCGGTCTTCTATGCCTAGCACCATTTCAGGCGAGGTTCCCCAAGTCACTTGGGGAGTAATTTGTGTTCCGTCTAGTATTACGGTGGCGTCAAAAGTGGCACCCTTGTCCGAATGCAAGGTGTTCCAGTAGGCTGCAGCCATGTCCCATTGCGGCCCGGTCGGACTCAAGGGGCGGCCTTTCAAATAGCTGATGGTTTTGTGGTCAACCGCTACAAGACCAGCGCGGGCACCGGCTTCAATGGCCATGTTACAAACCGTCATACGGCCTTCCATCGAAAGGTCGGTAATAGCAGAGCCAGCAAACTCAATGGTGTAGCCTGTGCCACCTGCGGTACCTATTTTTCCAATGATGGCCAACACGATGTCTTTTGCGCCCACACCAGGCCGAACCGGTCCATCGACCCGCACCAACATGTTCTTGGCTTTCTTGGCCAGCAGCGTCTGGGTTGCCAGAACGTGCTCAACTTCACTGGTTCCAATGCCATGGGCCAATGCACCAAAGGCCCCATGAGTGGATGTATGGGAGTCTCCGCAGACCACCGTCATGCCAGGCAGCGTAGCCCCGTTTTCTGGTCCGATGACGTGCACAATGCCTTGGCGTTTGGATAAAAATGGGAAATACGCGGCCGACCCAAGGGCTCTTATATTGGTGTCCAAAGTGGTGACCTGCTCACGGCTGATGGGGTCAGTGATGCCGTCTAACCCCAACTCCCAACCTGTTGTGGGGGTGTTGTGATCAGCAGTTGCCACGATGGAGCTGGTACGCCACACAGGGCGACCCGCGACTCTTAGGCCCTCAAATGCCTGCGGGCTGGTCACTTCATGCACCAAGTGGCGGTCTATATATAGAACGGCGGTTCCGTCTTCCTCGGTATGGACAACATGCTCGGCCCACAATTTGTCGTACAGGGTTCTTTTCATATTCGTCTTACGGCATCATTCGTTCTTTGGTAGATGAACCTATTTTAAGGCCGCAGCGGGCCAGTGAAAACCAGTAGCGCAATCAACAAACCCCGGCATTAACCGGGGTTGGCTAGGGTGGGCCGAACAGGGCTTGGTCCCCGGCACACTGGTTATGGCCTGTGTTTACCGGTCAGAGATGGGTTTAACCTGACGCGTGGTAGAACCTGTGAACAACTGACGGGGTCTTCCAATCTTATATTCTGGATCGCCAATCATTTCGTTGAGCTGTGCAATCCAGCCTACGGTACGCGCCAGCGCAAAAATACCCGTGAACAGATTGACAGGAATACCAATGGCGCGTTGAACAATGCCGGAGTAAAAATCCACGTTGGGGTAGAGTTTGCGCTGCACGAAGTAGTCGTCTTCTAGGGCGATTTTTTCCAGTGCCTTGGCGAGTTTGAACAGGGGATCGTTTTCCAGGCCCAGTTCGGCCAAAACTTCGTTGCAGGTCTCTTGCATGAGTTTGGCGCGGGGGTCGTAGTTTTTGTAAACCCGGTGTCCAAATCCCATCAACTTGACACCAGAGTTTTTGTCCTTCACCTTTTCCATGAACTCACCCACCTTGGCGATACCGCCGCTGCGCTGGATGTCGTCCAGCATATTCAGGCAAGCCTCATTGGCACCCCCGTGGGCAGGTCCCCATAGGCAGGCAACACCGGCCGCAATCGCGGCAAAGGGGTTGGTACCTGATGAACCACATAGGCGCACGGTTGAGGTGGATGCGTTTTGCTCGTGGTCAGCGTGCAGGGTGAAGATTCGGTCGACAGCTTTTTCAAGAACTGGGTTGACCTTGTATTCCTCACATGGGGTCGCAAACATCATGTGCAGAAAATTGCCTGCATAACTCAGGTGATTGCGGGGGTAAATGTAAGGCTGTCCCGCGCTGTACTTATAGGCCATTGCCACCAGTGTCGGCATTTTGGCAATCAAACGAATGGCCGCAATCTCTCGGTGCATGGGATTGTTGATGTCGGTACTGTCATGGTAGAAAGCCGACAATGCCCCTACCAGCCCGGTCATGATGGCCATGGGATGAGCGTCTCTGCGAAAGCCCCGCAAAAAGAATTGCATTTGCTCATTCACCATCGTGTGATTGGTAACCCGAGCGGTGAAGGCAGCCTTTTGGCTGGCGTTGGGCAAGTCCCCGTAAAGCAGTAAATGGCAGGTTTCCAGGTAGTCGCAATGGGTAGCGAGCTGTTCGATAGGGTAGCCACGGTAGAGCAGCTCACCTTTGTCGCCGTCGATATAGGTAATAGCGGATTGACAGGCCGCCGTTGACAAAAAACCCGGATCGTAGGTAAACATTCCAGTCTGCGCATAAATTTTGCGAATATCCACTACATCGGGCCCGACACTGCCCTGGTAGATGGGCAAATCAACGCTAGGCATTCCGTTGCTGAACGATAGTATGGCTTTGTGGTCAGCGAGTTTCATAATTTCCCTTTCAGCATAGTTAAAACGTGTTGGATTTGAGGTGTGGCAAGTAGCGGTTCAACTTGAAAAATCGACTTTCTAGACAACATCACATCTAGCAAATCGTTGTCGGACAGGGTCATCAAATCATTGAGTCCCTGTGCCACATCCGGGGAGACGGCATTGCCGTACCGATTGAAAAATCGCTCGATAAACAAATCGTTTTCAAGCAAGCCTCTTCTGCAACGCCAGCGCAATTTGCTGAGTGCACGATCATCAATCAGAGCCGTTTCCATGGTCTAAATGGCGCGTCTCACCATCAGTTCTTTGATCTTGCCAATGGCCTTGGTGGGGTTAAGTCCCTTGGGGCACACGTCAACGCAATTCATGATGGTGTGGCAACGGAACAGTCGGTAAGGGTCTTCAAGGTTGTCAAGGCGCTCGGCGGTTGCCGTATCTCGGCTGTCGGCGATAAAGCGGTAGGCTTGTAGCAGTCCTGCGGGGCCAACAAACTTGTCTGGGTTCCACCAGAAACTGGGGCAACTGGTGGAGCAGCTTGCGCAAAGAATGCACTCGTACAGGCCGTTCAACTCGTCGCGTTCAACCGGGCTTTGCAACCTTTCTTTCTCAGGCGGCGTATTGGGGTTGATGAGGTAGGGCTTGATCGAATCGTACTGTTTGAAAAACTGCGTCATGTCGACGATCAAGTCACGCACCACCGGCAGGCCCGGGAGTGGTTTGAGCACGATATCACCTTGCAAAGTTCGCATGTTGGTGAGGCAGGCCAGTCCGTTTTTTCCATTGATATTCATGGCGTCGGATCCGCACACACCTTCGCGGCAAGAACGCCTAAACGAGATGGTGGGGTCCTGTGCTTTGAGCTTCATTAGCGCGTCAAGTAGCATACGCTCGTGGCCGTCAAGTTCGACCTCTATCGTTTGCATATAGGGCTTGCTGTCCTGGTCGGGGTCGTAGCGGTAAATTTTGAATGTGCGCTTGGTCATGGCGTGCGTCCCTTGAATAGTTCGGATGGGGGTGATGACCCGTGGGTCAGAAGGTGCGGGTTTTGAGTGGAATGCTGTCCACCGTCAAAGGCTTCATTTGCACCGGCTTGTACGTCAAATCATTGGACTGGCTGTGCCACAAGGTGTGCTTGTGCCAGTTTTGGTCATTGCGACCATTGGGGTGGGCTGTCGTATCGCCAAAGTCGTTCACACTGTGAGCGCCACGACTTTCTTGCCTTGCCGCGGCTGAAACAATGGTCGCCTGAGCGGACTCGATCAGATTTTCTACCTCCAACGCTTCAATGCGTGCCGTGTTGAAAATACGCGATTTGTCGCCCAAGTGAATGTTGGCAACGCGTTCGCGCAGCGCCGCAATCTTAGTAACACCCTCTTGCATGGTGGCCACGGTCCGGAAAACACCGGCGTGTTGTTGCATGGCAGCTCGTAAGTCGTTGGCGACGTCCTGCGCATACTCGCCGCCGGTGCTGTTATCCAACCGGGTAAGTCGTGCGATTGTTTTGTCTGCTGCATCGCCGGGTAGTTCGCGATGCGTGTTGGTTTGATTGAATTTAACAATGTGGTCACCAGCGGCCTTGCCAAAAACCAGTAAATCAAGAAGGGAGTTGGTTCCCAAGCGGTTGGCCCCGTGGACGCTGACACAGGAACATTCGCCGACTGCATAAAGGCCAGGGACGACTTGGCTTTGGTTATTGGTGTCTTGCGTCACCACCTGTCCGTTGATATTGGTGGGGATGCCACCCATCTGGTAGTGAATCGTAGGGACCACCGGAATAGGTTCACGCGTGATATCGACGTTGGCAAAGTTGTGGCCGATCTCAAAGACACTGGGCAGGCGCTTCATGATGGTCTCTGCACCTAAATGCGTCATATCCAGGTTGATGTAGTCCTTGTTCGGGCCGCAACCTCTGCCTTCCTTGATTTCCTGGTCCATGCACCGGGATACAAAATCGCGTGGCGCCAAATCCTTGAGCGTGGGCGCGTAGCGTTCCATAAACCGCTCGCCATCGCAATTGCGCAAAATGGCGCCTTCACCCCGGCACCCCTCGGTGAGCAAGACGCCAGCACCCGCCACACCCGTGGGATGGAACTGCCAGAACTCCATGTCTTGCAAGGGGATACCCGCCCTAGCGGCCATGCCCAATCCGTCTCCGGTGTTGATGAACGCGTTGGTAGAGGCTGCAAAGATACGCCCTGCGCCGCCAGTGGCCAGCAATACCGTTTTGGCCTGCAAAACGTACAGGTCACCCGTTTCCATTTCGATGGCAGTAACACCCACTACCGCGCCTTCAGCATCTCGTACGAGATCGAGAGCCATCCACTCGACAAAAAACTGCGTTCGCACCTGGACGTTTTGTTGGTAGAGGGTATGCAGCATGGCGTGACCGGTACGGTCTGCCGCCGCACAGGCGCGTTCAACGGCTTTCTCTCCATAGTTGGAAGTGTGACCGCCAAAGGGGCGCTGGTAAATGGTGCCGTCGGCGTTGCGGTCGAAGGGCATGCCCATGTGCTCCAGGTCGTACACGACCTTGGGCGCTTCACGGCACATGAATTCGATGGCGTCCTGGTCGCCTAGCCAGTCTGATCCCTTTACCGTGTCGTAAAAATGGTAGTGCCAGTTGTCCTCGTTCATGTTGCCCAGCGAGGCACCGATACCGCCTTGGGCAGCCACGGTGTGAGACCGGGTGGGAAATACTTTGGAGAGAACCGCCACATTGAGTCCAGCACGCGCCAACTGCAGGGATGCGCGCATTCCGGAGCCGCCCGCACCAACAATAACGACGTCAAACTTGCGTTTTGAAACTGTATATGTCATATAAATCCTTATCTAGGGTCGCAAAGGCTTAGAGGCGCCACAATACCTGAACTGCCCAACCTGCGCATGCAATGAGCCAGACCAAGGTCATCACATGCAACGCCAAACGCAGTCCAACGGGCTTGACATAGTCCATCCAGATATCGCGCATCCCGACCCAAGCGTGCCAAATGAGTGCCACGATGACCGCAAAAGTGAGACTTTTCATCCATTGGCCGGAGAAAATCGACGCCCAACTCGTATAGCCAAGAGAACCCTGACTGAAAATGATTTGCACCAGTAGTACCAACGTAAAAGCCGCCATCAACGCCGCGGTAACACGTTGTACCAGCCAATCGCGCAAGCCGTAATGGGAGCCTGTTACTACCCGCTTCGCACCAAAATTGATTGCCATAATTAAATCCTCAAAAGTTGATGGGCGTTTGTTCAATAGGCGCCAAAGAGCTTGAGCGCTAAAAGCACTGTCAAGCCTAGGCTGAGTACCAGCGTGAAAATAGCTGAGGTACGTCCAAAGGATTGACTGACGGCGTGCCTGGCATCCATAAAGAGGTGCCGCAAACCGGCAATGAGGTGGTGCAGGTAAGCCCAAATAATGACCAGCGCTATGCATTTGATCAGCCAGCCAGGCAAAAAGCCGACACCGCTAACAAACACTGCTTTAAACCGTTCAAACGAGATCTCGGATGTGACCGAAGTGTCGAACATCCAAATCACAAATGGCAAGAGCAGGAACAGGCTGGCGCCGCTGATCCGGTGAAGTATCGAAACCCACCCAGCTGGTGGCAGTCGATAGCTGGGCAAATCGTGGAAGGCATTTATATTTCTGAATTCCGGGCGCTTGGTTTGGCCGCTGGATGATGGGGTATTGGTCATCGTGGTGCTCGGTAGTCTGAGGTGGATACGATCGTTAAGAAATTTGGCAAAGCGCCATGAAATCGGCTGCTACGCCAACATTCTCTCAGTATTCTATTGCACCGCAACATCCTGACGCATTTATTGCAGGTAAGCGCTTCAGTGCCTCTATCCAAGATCATTTTTGTAGTAGTGGGTGTCGGTTCGGTACAGCGCACGTCGCAACTCCATAGGAATGTCTTGGTAGGTGTAGGCTACACGCTCAACGTAAAGCAAGGGCGTGCCGACTGTGACCTTGAGGTGCTGCGCTTGCACAGCGGTGGCGGCAACCGCGCGTATTTTTTCGGTTGCGCGCACCATACGTACGCCAAATTCGGTTTCAAACAGGGCATAAAGAGGCCCTTGGTGACTGGCCAATCGTTCTGAAGTTAGCCCTTTAAATGGAGTGCCGGGCAACCAAATGTCCTCCAGAATGGTTGGGCTTTTTGCAAAGGACAAAACCCGCCTAGCCGTCAACAAGGGCTCTCCACTGGAAAGCCCCAGAATTCTTGCCAATTCTCCCGACGCACGTAGCTTTCGGCAGTCGATGATTTTTCGGTCGGCTGGACCTTCTTGGTTGCGGTCACCCTTATCGGGAACCAACTGCAAAAACCGGTACTGTACCTGGGTTTCAGCATGGGTAGCAACGAAGGTGCCCTTGCCTTGCTTCCTAACCAAAAGGTTCTCGGCCGCGAGCTCATCAATCGCCTTGCGCACGGTGCCTTGGCTTACACCAAATCGGCTACATAGTTCCAACTCGCTAGGAATCAACTCCCCCGGTTTGAACTCGCCCGTGTGCAGGCTCTTCAATAGCAACTGCTTTATTTGTTGGTACAAAGGACTAAATGACGGGGCAGTCACGGGCGTATTTGAGCTCGTACCGGCGTCAACCATCTTAGTCATGTCTTTGTTTGACGTGTTCATTCTGATTAAGTCCCTAAACTGCTGCAAATTAAAGGGGTAGCCATCGCAGCTCTCCGAGTTTGACAGAATCGAGTTTTCGAGAACGATTTTGTTAACCAAGGAAGGAGTGAGTGCGATGGCTGGAATAGATATTACCGTAGATG